>NZ_CP045403.1:1917000-2543500 GCF_009363695.1 Bacillus sp. THAF10
GGAACGGCATCTGTTCTTACGTATTATTTTTAATTTTTTTAACCCTTCTACTATCAAGGCAAAACAAAATAAGGACGCATCATTTCATAGTCTTCGTGCTCCAGTATATGACAGTGCCATACGTACAACCCGCTGAATGGACCAAATGGGACAATGATGCGGGTTATTTCTTTAGGATTTGCCCGTACTGTATCTTTCCATCCTTGTTCATTTAAATCTGGGGCTTGTCGCGGTCCAGTAGGAACAATTTTCTTTTCTTTTTCATACAATTCTCCATCAAAGGGCTGCCGATCGAGAATTTGAAAACGTACCAAGTGTAAGTGAATAGGGTGCGTAGCATTAGTTACATTAATAAAACTCCAAATCTCAGTACTCCATAAAGTCGGGGTTTCCGTCACAGGATCTATCCATAGGCGATCGTCTAACAAGTGAATAGAGCGCCCGTACTGATCCTTTCTCGTAGAAAGTAATAAATTTCTGATTTTCTTATTAGGACTTTCTTTTAATTTTGGAATATATTTTAAATTAAAAGGCAAGCCGCCAACATCTTGGTCTTTCAACTTTTTAATTACACGAATTTGCATGATAGATCCGGTCGTTTCTGGATTTGGTTTTTCACCTTGAGGAAAAGGTGACTCGGCATCGTTCCTTATCGTAATTAACTCTCCACTGGAAGACGAAAAATCCACTAGGACATCCGCTCTCTCCGCTGGGGCCAAAAGTAATGAAGGAACTTCTACAGGATTCGCCAATAGTCCCTGATCGGAACCAATCTGAATGAATGGCATTCCGTTTGAAAAAGATAGTCGATAAAAACGAGAATTAGAGCCGTTCAGGATACGAAACCGATAAAGCCGTGGCTCCACGTCGAGATAAGGCCATATCTTTCCGTTTACCAAAATGGTGTCACCAAAGAAATCCGGTAAAATGGAAGGATTCACGTCAGGGTTAGGCGGATCTGGTTGTGCAGGATAATAGAGAGCGCCATCTGCTTGAAAAGATCGATCTAGGATAAGCAAAGGAATCTCGTAAGGCTGTTTTGGTAGATTCAGCCGTTGTTCTTCTTCATCATATATTAAATATAAACCAACAAGACCAGCATAAATATTTAAGCGGGTAATGCCCATTGCATGGTCATGGTACCATAAGGCTGTTGCATCCTGGATATTTGGATAGGTATATAGCTGATTAGTAAAGTGCGATCCAACTTGTTTGAATCCTCGAGTAAACCAGGCCTCCGGATAGCCATCACTTGTATCAGGAGTTACACCACCGTGAAGATGGACTACCGTCCGGACTTCCGGTTTATTTTTTTCTGCTCCATGAATGGTAGTATCTATCGGCAGAAAGTGTTTAAGCGGCAGTTCATTTTTCCACAATACATGGATCGGTCGATTTTTCCAAACCCTGAAGGTTGGTCCAGGAAACTCCCCATTGTACCCCCATATTTTCGTAGGAGGTAAATCTCTGTGAAGCTTTTTCAGCGATTGAACCATACTCACCTCATAGTAGGGTACATCGTTTAGTATACATATTGGTTGAATGGTTTTCATAATCGGAAGTGGATCTACAAATTTTTCAAGCATGAAAATCCCCCCTCCTCGATTTTATCGCTTTTTACAAAGAAATAGACCTAAATATGTAATCGCAAATGGAACCTCACCTGTGTCTAGCGCCTTTTGCAAAAAGAGCCAACTCTCCCTTGTTCATACATGGAACCCTCACATATAAATAAATAGATAAGGAATAATAAAAATATCATAGACCAGAAATTGAAAGGACTTCACATCCATGAATTCTTTATTAAGAGAGGTTAAGGATACTTTAGGGGAAAATGATGATTTTTTTATGGAAACATACATGTTCAACCATTTCCCTGTTATTCTCATAGGACTTAAAAGCCTTATAGACTTACCTAAAACATTGGATGGCATTAGATCATATGCTGATCACCTCGAGGACTTTCCTGAAAAATTGATTAGTTTAGGAGAAAAGAAAAGCGAGCGAAAAGATGTTATTCAATTAATCCTTGAAGGTAAATTAATCCTAGCCATTGAAAATGAACATTTCGTCATAAGTGTTGAGCCATATTCCTTCACACTCAATCGCTCTATTGACCAGCCTATCAACGAAAGTATTATCCAAGGATCTCTCAGTTCTTTTATCGAAGATCTCAATACAAATATCGGCTTAATAAGAAAGCATGTGAAATCGGAGGGTCTACATGTAAAAAACTACTCATTTGGATCAAATCGAAAAGGATTATCTTTGGTGTATGTTGATCAGCATGTGGATCCCAATCTTATTACGACCTTGATGAAGAAACTAGATATTAATAAGGATAGGGACATTCAAACTATACAAGATATCATCAAATTACTAAATCTTAAAACATGGAGTGTAGTAGCTCAAATAAATACGACAGAGCTACCTCAGGAGGCATCTCATTCATTAAAGAGAGGGAAGGTTTTACTTCTGGTAGACAGGCTACCATTTGCCATTGTACTGCCAAGTAGTATTTGGGACATGTTTATTCTTGAAAGTGATCGTAATTTCTCCGTTCCCATCATGTTGACAATAAGATTTATACGTATAGTTGGGATACTTATGACTCTTATCGTTCCAGGATTATACGTAGCTTTAGTGGCAGTTAATCCTGAAGTGTTGCGAATCGAATTAGTATTATCCATTGCACAAAGCCGTGAAGGAGTACCCTACCCCTCCATAGTAGAAATGATTATCATGCTGATTATTTTAGAATTGATAGTGGAAGCAAGTGTGAGACTGCCTAAAAGCATCGGACCTACGATAACGATGGTTGGAGGTATCATACTTGGACAAGCGGCTGTAGAAGCTAAGTTAGTCAGCAATTTAATTATTATTATACTTGCTGCGACCACCATTGCGAACTCCACCATCATTGGATTTCAAAATATACTTTCTATCCGTCTTCTTAAATACCTGGTTTTGATCCTGGCGGCATTCTACGGTGTTCTCGGAATCCTTGTTGGTTTGTTTTTAATTTGTTCTTACCTGGCAAGTATAAAAACATTTGGAATTCCGTATATAAATTTTCAACTTTCAAAGGGGGATAGTAGAAGTGGATAAAAATAGGCAAGTCATCGTTATGTACTTTCTCGTTCATATGGGTTTGATATTTTTTATGTATCCTGCTGATATTATCGCAAGTACAGATCAATCACATTGGATTCCTATCTTGGTGGGGATTATCACACATTTTACACTGGTGTATATATACATAAAGGGACTTAGTTACTTTCCAAATAGAGATATTATTTCTATTTACTCCCAAAAAGGAAAAATAGTATCCTTTCTTTTTTTAATTCCTATTGTGCTTTATTTTTTGATGTCTAAAATAATCCTAGTGAGGGCATTTGCTGAAATCATTAATATTGTCTTTCTATCTAAAACCCCTCTTTGGGCTGTAATGGCGTTAATGATTTCTATATCATGTTATTTGGCGATGCTTGGGATTGATACAATTTTCCGAACAGGATTTGTGTTTTCGATATTGCTATTCCCTCTCATTCTCTTTATTTTAATGGTTTCTTTGCAGAACATTGATTTGCATTATCTTTTTCCATTATGGAATAATGACTTCTCCTTTTTAACAGACTCATCCTTTTATAAAACCTTCTTAACCATTGGGGGGGGCTTTTTGTTTTTTGGTTTTATTCAACCAACACTTACCTTTCAACGAAGGAAAATTCTTATTTCATTAGTGGTGATTATACCTTGTTTTATACTTTCCGTTTATGTACCCATCCTTACATATGGCCAAGCTACTACTGAAACGTTCATATTTCCTTTTGTCATGACATTGGATTCGATAAAAATTGACTGGTTAATGTTCGACAGGGTAACAATGTTTTTTATACTTACCTTAATAACTTTCATTATGTTATTCATTTCATTAATTCTTTGGAAGACGATGAGAATAGTTCATCACTATCTTCCTTTTATAAAACCAAATTATGTAGTTCTCTTTCTTTCTCTCCTTGTATATAGTATCTGCTTATATATTCCAAGTTGGGACGTGATTGAGTCCCTCTTTATATGGAGTACCCCTCTCAGGCTCTATGTCATCTTTACAGTTCCCCTGTCCATTATAACGTTGGGCTTGTTATCGAAAATTGGAGGCTATCGACAGAATGTATAAACGACATCTAATCATCATCCTTTTTTTAATGCTGAGTACACTAAGTGGATGTTGGGATAACAAGGATATTGATCACCGTGTTATGCCAATTGTATTAGGAATATCTAAGGAAGAGGAGAAGTACAAGGTCTTTCTCCAAATTCCCACGCCCGAGAATGGAACCATTCAGACTAAAGTGGTTTCAGGAACAGGACGAACCCTCAATGAAATTATTGATTCCATTAGTTCCGATATGGAAAGTGATTTAGATTTACTTCATGTGAAGGTTATTGTAGTAGATAGAGAACTAGCTGAAGAAGGGTTAAAGGATCTTATTTCTGGTTTTTTGAGGTCAAGAGAAGTTGCTTCAAAAGCATCATTAGTTATATGTGATAAGGACATTGATCATTTTTTTTCCAAATTAGATCAGCAAGAAGGATCAATGGCTATAGCCTTATTAGATTATTTTGAAAAGAATGCGGGTTGGGATCCTCATATTGCGTTAACCAGAGTGTGGGAGGTATACAGAAGTATCCACTCCTATACTTTAGATGTAGCTGTACCTATCATGACACTTGGTGAAACTACTTTGTTTAAACAATTAGGTTCTGCGGTTATTAAAAATGGGAAAATGGTGGGAGAGATAAATTCAGATGAAACTCTACTTTACAATGCCTTCAACGGTGAAAAAACTCAAGGGCAAATTGAAGTATTAGATGACGCGAGTGTTCTAATTCTAAGTCAAAAGTTACATCATAATAGTGATTTCACTAATCGTAAGCCATTATTATTTACCACACTTACCTTTAATGTGATGATTTTAGAGACGCGTGGCAATCCTAGCACAGAATTATTAAAAAAAGAATTGATTCAGTTGCTTGAGGGTAGATTTGAGCGAATGTTTACAAGTGCACAGACAAGCCAGTCAGATATTTTAGGAATTGGTCAGTACTTTCGAAACGATCTTTCTCGAGAAGAACTTAAAGATTGGCGTAAAGAATTTTATCCTGATTTAACGGTGGACTTAACGATTCAGGTTAATATCCAGAACAGTGGTAATTTAAAATCACCTACAAAATAGAGAAAATAGCAGGCAGGTAAAACACATTTTCCTTTCCTGCTATTTTCTCTTTACACCCCCTACTATTTCGTTCTTCCCCCATTTATCACCGTAACATCACATTTGCAATAATAAACGCGACTACCCTCATCAAAATCTTTATTTTCACTCCATTGAATATAGTGAATTATTTTGTGAGCTAAACTAATTAAATTGGATAATCAATTCAAGGATTTTTTCTTAAGCTGCTGCCTTTATGAGTGGAAAGCGCCATTTTCTGAATAGCCTTTCTTTATTCAGTAGTTGTTTTTTAGGAATTCAAAAAGAATAAAGACTACATTCGAGGAAAGAATAACCACATATAAAATACTGATAAAGCGAGTTGAATCATTTGTACACTGAGATGTATCCAATTGAGGTTAATCTTTTATGGTTTTATGTGGCTGTCATGTATATAGCTGCAGTCATTTTTGCAGTAATGGGGTTAAAACAAAAAAAGTTGCCAAGAGCAGAATATTTAATTGCTTTCATTATTGTCGCGTGGTCTGGAACGGCATATTCTGCCATGGCATTGGGGCAAGGACATGTCACCATCGGAGACAAAGTAACCTATTATGCACGATATTTGGACTGGTTAGTGACGACACCGCTTTTACTTGTAGCGCTAGCTTTTACCGCTATGCACTATATGCCAAAAGATAAGGTGTTAATCGGAGGGCTAATCGCTGCTGATGTATTTATGATTTTGACTGGTCTAATTGCAGACTTATCTCCCACTCCGTTAAGGTATTTTTGGTATGGATTAGGATGGGTTGGCCTAATGTTTATTATGTATATCATCTGGTGGCCCCTTAGACGAAAGGCTATGGCTCAAAGCTCTAAGTTATATCGCTTCTTTCTCATTGTGGCCGGATACCTAACCATTCTTTGGTTTGGATACCCTACATTTTGGATTCTCGGCCCTTCTGGTGTTCATCTCTTTGGCCAAGTAACAGATACGATACTTTTTGTGTTTCTACCCATCTTCTCAAAAGCTGGATTCAGCCTCATTGACTTACTTGGTTTGCAGAAGCTAGGAAAGAGTTCATCTAAAGTACCTCAGCCCATTCAATAAGTGCTTAAAGGAGACAAGCACCATAACTATCAACTTAAAGAACTCATAGGTGACTACGAAGCGTGTTAGCTTTAAGTCGGAAATAAGCCTTCTCAAAATAGTACATTTAGGTATCTTTGTAAGGAGATTTTTTTTTCAAGTAGAGTAAAAATTTTTGGTTAGCAAATATTAAAGTTGATTTCACTTTCAAACAACAAGGAGGATTCATAAAAATGAAGAAATCAATGCTTTTACTAGCGTCTGTTCTTTTCTCATTAAGTGTACTTACTGCATGTAATATGGGAACAAACGATGCTGATAATGGACCAGAGGATGTAAACTATCGCCCTGTCCGCTATGACCGTGATCTTGATCGTGACATGAACAGAGGTCTAGATATCGACACGGACCCAAGAGATGTGAAACAACCTGGTGAGCGCGATACTCCGTTCAACATGGATGAAGAAGAGCCGGATTTGGACGAAGAGCCATCTGAAGAGCGCAGAGGAAGATAAATTAAGAAAAAGCCCCATTTAAAGGGGCTTTTTCTATAAATAGGAATAAATGAGCAATATTTTTCATCCATTTCATGTCAGTTTCTGGCACGTTAAATCTTAATAATGGTCCTTCCTAAATGCTGCCCATTTTTTATTGCTTCTATGGTATCAGGTAACTCATTTAGTGTAATTTCACTTACTAAAGAAGTCTCTGAAATGTTCCATTCTTTAGCTATTTTTTCCCATATAAAACCTCGATTATCTATGGGCATGTTTACTGAATCAATTCCTAAAAGGTTAATACCTCTAAGAATAAACGGTAACACAGTAGACGTTAATTTAATGCCGCCAGCATTTCCACACATACTCATACTTCCGTCATAAGCAATATACGGAATCAATTTTGAAGCGACCTCTCCTCCGACAGTATCTAACACAAAATCATACTTTTGTTTAGCAAGTGGCTTTTTTTGCTCTTCTAATTCACTTGCAAAAACGACATCTGTTGCTCCAAGTGACTTTGCTACTTCTTCTTGATGTTCTTTTCGAATTAATGCAGAGAGATTTTTGTAGCCAATTTTAGAAAGAATTTGGAGTGCGATACTTCCGACTCCGCCAGTTGAACCTGTGACTAAAATTCTTGGGTTATTTTTTTTATCCATACCGTTCTTTTCTAGTGCCATGATGGAGAGTGCTGCTGTAAATCCTGCTGTTCCAAAAACCATTGCATCTCTTAGCGTTAAGTTGTCTGGTAAAGGAACAATCCAATCAGAAGGAACTCTGGCATATTCTGCAAATCCTCCAGTATGACTCATCCCCATTTCAAAACCTGTAACGACCACTTTTTGTCCTTTAGAGTAACGGTTATCAGATGACTGAACAATTGTACCACTTAAATCAATGCCAGGAATCATTGGATAATTTCTTATAACGCCACCTTTTGTTTGTACAGCCAACATATCCTTGTAATTGATGGAAGAATATTCGACTTTGATCAAAACCTCACCATCAGATAGGCTATTTAGATTAACATTCTCTACACCATAATTTACTTGATTCTCGTTTTCTTTTACTACAACCGCCTTGAAGCTATCCAAAACTACCATCCACTCCTTTACTTTGTTACAAAATATTTTTGTACCAAAAGTATTTCACAACAAAAATTAACATGCTATTATAGTAATTGTCAATTGGAGGAGATAATATGGAATTAAAAGATTGTATGAATTTCTTACTCAGTGTAAGTCAGAATAAAGTCTTCAAATATTTTAGCAAGCTATTAGAAGAACACGGTGTAACCCCCGCTCAATACGGAGTGTTGAATTGTTTATGGAAAGAAGGACAATTATCCCCTAAACAAATTGGAGCGATGGTTTATTTGGAAGCCCCTACTATTTCGGGGATTTTAGATAAAATGCAAAAAGCAAATCTGATAGAACGCTCGATAGATCTAAACAATCGTAGAAATGTATTAGTAACTGCTACTCCAAAATCATATGAACTTAGAGAAAGGATTGAAACTGCAACAAGTAACATGAATAATAAGGTTCTGCAAAGCTTATCAGATAACGAAAAAGACGGACTAAAAAAAGCATTAGAAACCATCATAAAGGCTGATTTTTAATGTCATATATTATTGATGGCATTTTGTTAAGAAAACTATTAAGACTGTTTTAATCTTGTTTTCGTCGATTAACTCTGAGAATGGTTCCACAGGGATCGGAAATCCAGTAACCCTGTGAATTCTCGTGTATCTCCACTTCGTCTCTTCTATTAATGTTATGTTCATCAAAATATGCTGCTGCTGTATTCAAATTATCCGTTTGAATCTCTAACCATACATCTTGTTGAGCATAATTTTCCATACAATCCAACCACAGTGTCACATTTCCAAATTGAAAAGCATGAGATTCAGACATGAAACCCAAATATGGTAGCTTTAGCACATGCTTATAAAAATCCACCGTTTCGTTGTACTTGAATTTTGGAATTTTTAGGGCAATGTTATTTCCACCTATAAATTCTTCTTTTGGCTTTTCCAATCAAAAGCTCCTCCTTTTTGTTTTTGCTTCTAATGAAAAAACTGAATATTTTCTGTTCATAAGAACAAGCTAATTTATACCAAGTATTCATGAATTGGAGAGCTGAAATATGGATGGTCAAAATCGTTCTTGGAA
The DNA here is from genome assembly GCF_009363695.1 of Bacillus sp. THAF10. Lineage (NCBI taxonomy): Bacteria > Bacillati > Bacillota > Bacilli > Caryophanales > Bacillaceae > Bacillus > Bacillus sp. THAF10. The sequence continues at coordinate 1,925,987 of NZ_CP045403.1, forward strand.
CGAAATATTAAGCATGAAAGAAACGTTTCGAGATCATTATTTTTCTTATTGGATAAGCAATGATTTGTTTTCATTCGCATGGTGGTTGATACTAGTTTTAAATATTGTATTTATCTTTGTTGCAATAAAATTATTAGATAGAACACGGCTGTTTGAAATATTAACAGTTGGTGGCCTAGTGGTGTTATTGTCCTCGTTGCTAGATACTATCTTAATTCAATATTGTTTAACCGCATATCCAACAAGTTTAATACCATTAATCCCCCCATTTTTTACATCATCCACTTATGTCATACTACCTGTTTTATATATGTTGCTTTATCAATATTTCTCAACCTGGAAATCATTTTTGATTGCTAATGTGATTACAGGTGCTTTCCTAGCGTTTGTGGTTGAAAATGTCTACCGTTGGTTAAATATTTATCAATATTTGCAATGGAATTCCTTCTTTTCCTTACTTATGTATGTAGGAATTGCCATTGTATTTAAATCAATTATGGTGATTCTTTTAAAGTCTCGCAAATAATAGCCAACATTCTTTCATCATCCAACTCGTAAAAGAATAACGATTATACAAATACATATTAATTCTAGATTATTTAGGTTAAATCCTTCTTAGGGGTATGAGGGATTTTTTATGTAACAACAAGTAGAGAACAAGTGTTCTTATGTGTAAAAAATAGCATAAAACTAAAAAATGAGGCTGGGACAAAACTTAAAAACACAAACAAAAAGACGGCATTAAATACCAATATTGATTTCCGTGCAAGACTTCGCTTTCCGCGGGTGACCCGTGAGCCTCCTCAGCTTCGCCTGCGGGGTCTCACTTTGGCCACTTCTTTAAGCAGGAGTCTACGTCTTGCACTCCAATCAACCGCTGGTGTCATCTAAGAAGTAAAAGCATAAAAAACCGAACTGATTTGATCAAATACTCCAATCAGTTCGGTTTTTACTTAGGCTAAGACACTTTTGTCCCAGCCTCATGGTTGTTTTTATGGCAATTCCTTATAAGCTAGCTTTTGAATAATTTCCTCATGCTTTGGATATCGATTTAACAACTCCTGTTGTGTAAACATCTCAAAATCTTCAAAATCAAAGCCTGGCGAGACCATGCAACCTACAAGTGCGTAACTATCTGGCTGATCTACCGAGGAGCCGAAAATCGAATTTTTAGGAACTACCACTTGTGGTCGTTCCCCATTCTCTATGTTTAGACCTAGCTTAAGCTGGTGATACTCACCATCCTCCGTTATCACATGTACAGTCAAGGATTCCCCTGCATGAAAATACCAAAGCTCGTCAGATTTTAAGCGGTGAAAATGAGATACATTTTTATCGGTGAGCAAGAAATAAATACTAGTGTATAGCTTCCTCGTGTTATGAAAAGCTACACTAAGTTCGCGATCGGTAACAGCCTCCTGTGAAGCAAAAGTTTGCTTGTAGAAGCCACCTTCTGGATGAGGAGCTAATTCAAGCTTTTCAACCCAATATTCCACGTTTTTTGATTTAGACATTAATACACTACCTTCTTTCCTTAGATAGCAACAGTATATCATAAGAAAAACCCAGCAAGGCTGCTGGGTTTAGTCTTCCTTCTTGTTTTTTGTGGGTAAATCCAGCTCTTCGGAGAACTCTGTTTGAAGTTCGTTGGATCGAAAAGATTTCGGTTTTTCTCTCTTTGGTTCTCTGTCAGGAAATACACTTTTTACCAAATAAATGTGAAAGACGATTTCAAATCCTGTTAACACAGCTGCTGCAAATAAAGACGTTAGAAGAATTCCTTGTCTTAGGTTTGTTAGAACATAAACCATAGAAGCGATGGTGCCTAATGTTAGTACAAAATCGAAAACGGCTGCAATGGTGTAGTTCGTTTTTGGTAATACCAAATTGTCCCCAATAAGATAAGAAAACAATACAAGTAAGGTGGTTGCTAGGACAATGTCCAAAAACGAAATTTCTATATATTGAAACAAGAAAAAGCCCAACACTAAAAAACTAACAATGAATTTTATCACAACCGGTAAAAAGTGTTTCAAGTTGCTCTCACTCCTTTTTTCGTAGCATTTGCGATTCATGAGTTTTTATGCAAAAAAACCGTTCACCACTATGTGATGAACGGTACAATATTTAACCTGATATATCTCTTCTATGATACCCGATAAAACCGATCGTCATTAGCATAAGAGAAATGATGCTTAGAATGAGCAGATTTTGCCATTGAAGCTCGTCAACAGGGATATTAGGGATATGTCCGTATGGGGAGAGATTTCCCATCCACTCCGGAAATTTCAACATGTTGCCAAGATAGACAACAAAAAACGAATATCCGAGGTACGCCCATGTTATTCCTGTAAGGCCAGGTTTCCATCCAATCGTTAACACTCCAATGGAAGTCATCACCCAAATTGCCGGTAGATAAACAAGGCCTGCTTTGAGAAATGCAAGTAAGGAGATTGGATCGATCATTACCGCATCCGCTGCGACCCACAATCCTATGAGTGAAAGAGAGAGCATTACAAATCCTAAAATTAAGGATAAAGCTAAATAGCTGCCTAATTGATTGAAACGAGAAACCGCTCTCGCTAAAAGATGCTCTGTACGATTCTTTTTTTCTTCCCCTTTTAGCTTTAACAAGAACATGAGGGGTGGTATGGTACAAATCATAGAAATTATCGCCATAAGCATGGTCATGAATTGTTCTGTTAACGAGACTCCTTCAATGGGAGGCAACATCTCCATCATCATTTCACTACTAGAGAAGAAGGATTCTAAGTCACCAAGGACAGACCCATACGATACTCCTAAAATAAACATCCCAATTGCCCATGAGATGATGCCTGTTCTTTGGAGTCTAAATGCTAATCCAAAAGGCGATGTGAGAGCCTTTGAGGCAAACCTTTTCCCTTTTTTCGCAGGTAAAAATCCTGATCCAAGGTCTCTAATTGCATTTAAATATAAACTAATTAGCGTGATGACAGAAGAGAAAATGAGCGCAATAAGTAACGGCCACCAATAGTTGTTGACATAAGTCTCCGTTGCCAGTATCCATCCAAGAGGAGAAAACCACGATAATGTTTCGTTACTAACATCTCCCACTGCCCGAATGAGATAAGCGATACCCAACACACTAAAAGAAAATCCGATCGTGCTTCTAGAGCTTTCCGAGAGCTGTGCAAACAATAAGGTAAGAGCGGCAAACATGACGCCTGTTACCCCTAGTCCAGCCCCATAAAGGAGAGAGCCTTGCAAGTCGATGGTTTCAATTCCCATAACATATAGCCCTAGACCATTTGCGAGCATTAATAATGTGTTTAGAATAATAACATATAGGAGAACAGCTGTTACATTTGCTAATCTGCCGACAGGAAGCGACCGTAGTAATTCGACTCTTCCCTCCTCTTCATCATTCCGGGTAAGACGACTTACTAGCAGGATATTCATGATAGCCACGACAATGGCAGTAAATAAAAGCATCTGATGCGCCATCATTGGTCCCTCGGTATAATTGTCCAGTCCATATCCTTTTCCGACCATGGCAGTCATAGCTGGATTTTTCATCGTTTCTGCCATCGCTTGCCGTTCTTGCTCGTTTGTATATAATCCCACTAAGGAGGAGGCTGTTAGCATCGTCATGAAGGTGATAGAGACAATCCATATTATAAGCCGTACTCGATCACGTTTTAGAATAAAAGTAAGAAGGTTTTTGGTCTGATTATAGCGTTCGTTGCTCATCAACCTTCTCCCCTTGAATGAATAATTTCTGTTCCTGCATAATGGCGCATAAATAGATCTTCTAAAGTTGGTGGAGAGCTTTCTAGTTTTGTAATTCCGTACTGAGAAATATGTTTCATGACACTTTCTAACGCTTCTGAGTCCACCTGTATGGATAAGGCAGTGTCTTGTTGTTTTATTTCATGAATTCCATTAAAAGATGTTAAGTCAGGAAGCGGTGTTTTTGTTTCCACTAGAAGATTGGTTCTTGTCAAATGACGGAGCTCTTGCAGGGTACCTGTTTCAATGATTTTGCCCTCTCTAATGATTCCCACTCTGTCACAAAGTTGCTCTACTTCCGAGAGGATGTGACTGGACAGGAGGACACTTCCTCCATTGTACTTTGCATCAAGTACGTAATCTTGAAAGACCTTCTCCATTAAAGGATCTAGTCCAGAGGTTGGTTCATCAAGAATATAAAGGTCCGCATCAGAAGCAAATGCTGCCACAAGCGCAACCTTTTGCCGGTTTCCTTTAGAGTAGGTACGGCATTTCTTAGTTGGATCGAGGTTAAATTTTTCAATAAGCTCTTCTCGTTTTTGCTTGTTCACACGTCCTCGAAGTTTCATAAAAAGATCAATGACCTCGCCACCCGTTAAGTTCGGCCAAAGGGTCACGTCTCCTGGTACATAGGCTACCCTTGTATGAATTTCCACTGCGCTTTTCCACACGTCCTGACCAAAAATGGTCGCATTTCCTTCAGACGCCTTTAAAATACCTAATAAAATTCGAATGGTTGTTGATTTTCCTGCACCATTTGGTCCAATAAACCCATAAACTTCACCCTCCGCCACTTTCATGTCAACTCCATCAAGCGCGGTGAATTTACCAAAAACTTTTTTCAGATTTGTTGTTTCTAAAATGGACATGTGAGACCCTCCCCCATTTGGTAAGAGTTTAATTATGAAATATTTTAACTCTTATAGTTCATAATATAAATAAATCGATCCTTTGACAAGAGTTTATGAAATATTTCATTTGTTTTATTACATAATTTTTAATAAAATGAAAAGGAGGTGAACAAATTGGACGGTTTTCAACGACGTAAAGAGCTAAAAAAGCAAAGTATTCTAGAAGCGGGACTGGCTCTCTTTATGGAGTATGGTATTCAAAAGGTCTCGATTGCAGAAATTGCCGAAAAAGCGAATGTTTCTCAAGTGACTATATATAATTATTTTGAAAGCAAGCATAAATTGTCTAAGGATGTTTTTGAATACTACATCACCAAGGCCTCAGAGGATTTTGAGAAGCTCGTATATAGTGATCTGCCATTTCCAGAGAAGATAAAGCAAATCATTTTCAACAAAAAGGAAATATCAAAGCAAATTCACCAAGAGTTTTATTATTTTCTTATGAAGGAATACGCCGATGAAGGAAACATCCTCGAAAAAATTTATGTAGAAAAGGCATTGCCATATTTCTCGAAGCTTTTTGAGGAAGGAAAACAGCAAGGGTATGTGGATCCTAACCTTTCACAGGAAGCTATTCTACTTTATGTACAAATGCTGAAGGACTATATGCAACGTGAGGATGTTTACACAAAGGTGCTTCCCCTCACAGAAGATATAACGAACATTTTCTTTTATGGCATTATCGGTAAAAAACAATAAACAGGCACACCAATTGGTTTTTGGGTGCCTGTTTTTTATTATCCTTTTTTTATGACCTCATCGATAATTCCATAATTTTTTGCTTCCTCTGCGGTCATAAAATTATCTCTGTCTGTATCCCGTTCAATTTTTTCAATTGATTGCCCTGTATAGTCTGCAATCATCCGATGAAGCTCCTCTTTCAACTTCAGTATGCGCCGAGCGGATATTTCAATTTCAGTTGCCTGACCTCTTGCCCCACCGAGTGGCTGATGGATCATAATTTCGCTGTTGGGTAGTGCTAGCCGCTTCCCCTTCGTACCTGCCATTAAAAGCATCGCACCAAAAGAGGCAGCCATTCCAATACAAATCGTTCGGACATCTGGTTTGATATAGTGCATAGTATCAAGTATGGCAAAGCCAGCAGTGGTGGAGCCCCCTGGACTGTTAATATAAATGGAAATATCCTTCTCCGGGTCATCCGCTGCTAAAAACAGAAGCTGTGCAACAACGGAATTTGCCAGATTATCATTTATTTCTGATCCTATCATAATGATTCGGTCTTTTAATAACCGAGAGTATATATCATAGGACCTCTCTCCTCGGTTGGAATGCTCAATTACATATGGTATGGTGTTCATCTAAAAACCCTCCTTCCCTATGCAGCACATGCATAGATATTTGTTGGAGTGTGAGCAGGAGTGGTTGGAATGGATTTTTTCGTCATGAATATAGTTGGCAAAGCTTCCAATAAGATAGATGGATCTTCCTCCCTTAGGCTTTCTTGAAAAAGAACAGTTAATGCTGTCCGTTCTTCTTCTGTCCAAAAGGATTGCACAAACGCATTGTCTTCCCCCTCTTTTTTTTCGAGGCGCTTGCGGGCACGATGCAACGTGGATTTAACGGATCCTTCTGTTGTATGAAGAACTTCAGCAATTTCAGAAGTCTGAAATCTGAATGCTTCTTTTAGAAAAAAGACGACAGCCTGCTTTGGAGTGAAGTGCTCTAAAAGTATATCCGTAGCAACTGATTGTTCCAACGAAGTATAATCTTTCTCCTCCATTTTGTCTGTGATAACTTCTCGTTGTCGTTTTCGTACAATATCAATCCATTGGTGATAGGCCACCTTTTGAAGCAGTGTACGGTGAAGAACAACAGGATTTTTATAAGCTTGCATTGCTTTTGTGATGGTTTCCTGAGCAAGGTCATTCCCGTCCCATTCGTTTTTTGTTAGGTATTGACAGTACCGAAGCAACTGTTGGTATGTGATTGAAAAGTTATTTTCCGCGCTTTCCTTGCTTTTTTCTAGAAAATGCATGGTGATTTTCACTCCTTTACTCCACTCTATTTACTAAACGAATAAGGTGTTATAAAAAGATACGGGTATCGTAAAAAAACTGTAAAGAAACATACCCCCACAATTTGCTTATCTTTACTTAATATTATTATCAAAGTACATAATCAGCTATAAGTATGATTTTAGGAGGGTCTTGATGCAAACATATGTAAAGGATTCATTGTTAGAATGGAAAGAGGATATGTTAAAACAGAAAAAAGAAATTGACGATGAATATGAAAAAGTAAAAAGTGATCTTAAGCTGTATTCTATTAAATTCAGCATCACCAAACAAGTAATGCAATCTACCATTAATGACGAAATAATTGATACGCTTAAAACTTCTTATCATCAGCCCTATGAAGAAAAGTTTAATGAGCTGAAAAACTACATTAAAGAGCTCGATGAAAAGCGGAAAGTGTTTCAAATGTTTATCGATAAAATTGAAAAAGCCAGTGAAACCGAGCTTGAACAAAAATGACCATCAAAAAGACAGCTGACTAAAAACGTTCAGCTGTCTTTTTTTCGTGAGCACTTAGGCATATGTCGAAACATCTTCTTGCTGATGCTTCCGTTTTCTATTTTTAATGATAAATACCAGTAATGATAGTCCTGAAAAAACTACTAGGAAAATAAACAAGACACTTATATTCTTCATTGCTCCTGACCAATCCCCGAGTGTGATGACGGATTTAAATCCAGCAATAGAATAGGTGAATGGCAGAAACGCGCTCAAGCTTCGATATTCAGGAGGAAGCATTTCAATTGGCAGGTTTGCCCCGGTTATGGAAAGCTGAAGTACCACAAACACGAGTGCCACAAGTCTTCCTACATTCCCAGCAAATGCGGATAAGAATAAAACAATAGATGCAAAAACGACACTTGTAAACAAAGTGAAAATGATAAACCCTAATGGATTGCTAATGTGTAGATTTAATAGAAAGAAAACAACCATTATTAATAACAAAGCCTGAGCAATAGCCAATGTGGCTAAATGCAAAAATTTCACGGTGAACCAGGAAAAACCGCTAATCTCCTCAGGCTTTTTAAAGGATATAAACATCGACATAATAAGAATTCCAACAAACAAACCAAGACTTAGGATATAAGGAGCTGTAGAGTCTCGGTAGTGCTCATAATTATTAACGGTTTCTCCAGCTAGCTCAACAGGAGAGGAGAACATCTGCACATTTTCATCGTTTGAGGAAATACCAGCACTTTTGTCCGCACCATCTTTTAGCCCATTTGCAAGTTGGCTTGTTCCATCATTGAGCTTTCCTGCACCATCATTTAATTTTCCTGTTCCCTCCTCTAATGTGCCCCAGCCTTCTTCAACACTTGATGTTCCATTACTAACCTTAAGCATGCCGTTATCAATTTTCTTTGCACCTGTTGTTAGCGCCTGCCATCCGGTGTCCACAGCTTCGTTACCATCTCTTATTTGACCTGCTCCATTATCAAGTGCCGTTACCCCCTTGATTAATTCTTGCCATCCTTTATTCACTTCCGCATTTCCAGCACTAAGCTGTCCAGCTCCATCTTCTAGTTTACCGGCTCCAGTGTGAACTTGTTGTTGCCCTGCAAGTAGTTTTTGAAGACCACTGTGAAGATTGGCGGAGCCTGTTCCTGCTTTAGAGAGACCACCAGCAATTTTATCCGCCCCAGTTTTAAGCTGCCCAGATTTAGAGGACAGTTTTTCTAACCCGTTGGAAATCTTCTTAGCACCGTCAATAATTTGTTGGTAGTATGGTCCAACATTTACGGTAGGGTTTGCTTTTTTATAATCTTCTAGACCTTGTACTAGCTCTTTAGAGCCTGCGTATAGTTCAGAAGCCCCGTTTTCAATGGCCCCAACCCCATCGGCTACTTTTTTTCCACCGGGAGCTAGTTCATTTACAAGGCCATTCTTTAAGTTTGCTCCCCCGGCCTCCGCCTGTTGAAGGCCATCTAAGAGCTGCCCTGTCCCATCCTGTAAACGAACCGTTCCTTCGTGAAGTTCCTTAGATCCATCAGATAGTCTTGCGATGTCCCCTTCTTTTTGTTGTAAGCGCTTTAATAAAGTAGCAGTGCCATCCTTTAATTTCTGTGTCCCATTAGCTAGTTTCGTAATGTCTGATTGCTTAGCGCTTAGCGTGGAGGCAAGTTGTCCTGTCCCGCCTTTTAACTCCTTTGCCCCATTAGCTAGCTTTGTGATGTCGCCAGATTTTTCTGATACAGATTGATGAAGCTGAGAAGTACCATCCTTTAACTTAGTACTCCCATCTGACAGTTGCTGGGATCCATCGGCAGCTTTTTGAAAGCCATTTGCCATTTCTCCCATCCCATTTAAAGCAGTAGCAGTATACTGCTCTGTAATGGTGTTTGCTAACTGTTCTCTTATTTTTTCTGTTGCACTTTTCGTTACTTGAGAAGCTAAAAAGTTCAATCCTTCATTTTGGATATATTCAAGCTTTGGCTTTTGAGGATTGTCATCCATGACCGAAGTAACTCGCTGTGAAAAATCCTTGGGGATAACAATGACCATATAATAATCGTTTGTTTGTAAACCTTTCATTGCTTCTGTGGATGAGGTAACGTCCCATCCAAGGCTTTTTCCTTCTGTTAAGTTTTCTACTAAATCATTTCCAACATGGATAGGCCTGTCATCTGAAGTTGCACCAACGTCTTCATTTACAACTGCAACTGGGAGATTGGAAAGATTATCATAAGGCCCCCAAGTTGCTGATAAAAGTATGCCTCCGTAAACAACAGGAACGAGTAAAGCTCCTACAATGGATGCTAAAATCGCTTTGTTTGCAAATAACTTCGAAAACTCCGCTGCTAGCAGCTGGAAAATATTCATGATCACCCTCCTATGAAATGAATGAATACCCATTCAATTTATATCACAGTATTCGAAAATTTCAGATATTTATGAGGGCACTTCGTGTTAATTGGATATATTGTCCTAGTAATCATGGCTTTTTAAGTAAGAAAGCCTGCACATAGGTACCATGTACAGGCTATTAGCACTTAAGATTTATTTATCATTTTAGCTGGGTCTACCCACAGCTCAAACTCTTCTTCTGTTAAAAGTTTTAATTTTAATGCAGCTTCCTTCAAAGTGGTTCCTTCTTGGTGTGCAAGCTTCGCAATCCTTGCAGCATTTTCATAACCAATATGTGGATTTAAGGCTGTTACAAGCATAAGCGAGTTTTGGAGGTTAAGTGCTATTTTTTCTTCATTAGGCTCTAAACCGATTAGGCATTTATCATGAAAACAGTGCATGGCATCAGCTAAAAGTTCTACAGATTGCAGGAAATTATAAATGATTACTGGCTTGAAAACATTCAACTCAAAATTCCCTTGGCTTGCTGCTATTCCAATCGTAACATCATTTCCCATTATTTGCGTGGCCACCATCGTTAACGCTTCACTTTGGGTGGGGTTTACTTTCCCCGGCATGATCGAACTGCCTGGTTCATTTTCAGGAATTTTTATTTCTCCAATTCCGCTTCTAGGACCACTGGCTAACCATCTGATATCATTGGCAATTTTCATTAAATCAGCAGCGAGCGCTTTTAACACTCCATGCACATGAACGATTTGATCATGACTTGTCAGCGCATGAAACTTATTTTCTGCAGAAGTAAACGTTTCACCAGTAGCTTTGCTTATTTCTTCTGCTACCATTTTCCCGAAGTCTGGGTGAGCATTTATTCCTGTCCCTACTGCTGTTCCACCGATGGCTAATTCTTTCATAAGTGGCAAACTATCCTTCAACATCTTTTCACATTTGACGATCATATGGTGCCACCCACTAATTTCCTGTCCAAGTGTGAGCGGCGTAGCATCTTGTAAATGTGTTCTGCCAATTTTCACGACCTCTTGATAGGCCATTGATTTTTGGAGAAGTGTTGCTTTGAATGTAGCAATCTTCGGGAGTAAAACCTCCTTCACTGCTGCAACACCAGCCATATGAAGAGCGGTTGGAAAGGTATCGTTGGAGCTTTGTGACATGTTAACGTCATCATTAGGATGAATATGTACATCTTCGTCCATTTCTTTTAATAATTCATTTCCTCTATTGGCTATTACTTCATTTACGTTCATATTGGTTTGCGTGCCGCTTCCCGTTTGCCAGACCGATAAAGGAAATTGATCATCCCAACGACCATTCGTGATTTCATCTGCCGCTTTAGAGATGGCAAGGGCTTTAATAGTAGGCAATCTGCCAAGCTTTTCATTAACAATTGCCGCTGCTTTTTTTAGCACCGCAAAGGCATGAATAATGATTATCGGCATTTCTTCTGACCCAATCGCGAAATTTTCTAAACTCCTTTGCGTCTGAGCCCCCCACCTCTTGTCCTTTGGTACCTTCACTTCCCCCATGGTATCCTTTTCCACTCGATAGTCCATGATTTCTCTCTCCTCTCTTAATATAACTTAGTATCCATTAACCTTCCTTATGAAAAATAAAACGTTCTATCTTGATAGTATTTCATTTTTTACATAAAAAACCCGTTTCGCAATTTTTTGCAGAAACGGGCTATCTTAAAAAGTATTATATAGTCACTTCGCCTTTAATGGCTTCCATACGTTCTTTTACTTCTTCCTCTGTTAGTTCATGCTGAGCAATGTATCTGTTTCGTGGGTGCACACGGCATTCATGAGAACAGCTGCGCATGTATTTATGTTCGTTCTCTTCAGAGGTTAAGATTTTTTTATTACATTCAGGGTTTGCACAGTTTACATAACGCTCGCAAGGTTCACCGGAAAAATAGTCTTTCCCGACAACGACTGTTTCTTTCTGGTTAATCGGAACACTAATACGCTCATCGAATACATAGCATTGGCCGTCCCAAAGCTCGCCTTGCACCTCAGGGTCTTTCCCATAAGTGACAATACCGCCGTCAAGCTGAGCTACATCATGGAAGCCTTCTTCTACAAGCCAGCCGGAGAATTTTTCACAGCGTACTCCGCCTGTACAGTAGGTAAGGATTTTCTTGCCTTCAAATTGTGTCTTGTTATCCTTAATCCATTGAGGTAGTTCTTTAAAGGTGTTAATGTCTGGTTTAATCGCGCCACGAAAATGTCCAAGATCATACTCATAATCGTTGCGAGCATCAATGACCACGGTGTCTTCACTTTGTAGTGCTTCTAACCATTCCTTCGGATTTAAGTGTTGACCAGTTGTTACGCGTGGATCGATGTCATTTTCTAGTCTTAATGTTACAAGCTCTGGACGATATCGAACTCGCATTCTTGGGAAAACATGCTCTGTTGCATCATCCACTTTGTAGGTTATATCTGAAAATAGCGGATGCTTTTCCATATAGTCGATATACGCATTGGTTTGTTCTTCTGTTCCGGAAACAGTACCATTGATTCCTTCTTTGGCAATTAGTACTCTTCCTTTTAATCCTAGACTGTCACACATATCTTTGTGCTCTTGTGTGACCTCTTCTGGATTTTCTATATCAACATATTTATAGTACAGTAAAATTTTGTATTCTTGACTCATTTCTATCACCTTTTCGTCTTATCTACTTGCAGGGTAGACATATTTTGTTGTACTTAATGGTAAGTTACAACATATTACTATAGCAAAAATGGGTGGGGAGTGGCAATAGTTTGTTTTTAGGAGGTGGATTTTGAAGGGAGTAGAGAATGATGTTGAGGGAAGTTGACTTGTCCAGGGGCGAATATTGTCGGTCGGTGTCGAATGGCATTTATATTGCCTCAAATGGCTTAAAAAATCGAAAAGTGGCTTAATTATTGAAAAAGTCGCTCAATTAATGAAAAGTTGGACAAATTATGTACAATAGCGGACAAAATAAATTTCCATTTATCCCTTCAAGCAACTTGCTCCCCAAAATACATGAAATAAGCCCCAACAATCAACACATGTTGAGGCTCAAACTGCCAAAACTTACTTAGCAGAACCAATATAATTTAATTTTTCTACCTCAACAGAGTCATAAGCACCATCAAGAATCTTACGAACGTCCTCTAATGTAGTTTGCAGGCTGACATCCTCCCCTTTTATTCCCGTGAATGACTCTGCAACAAAGAAGGGCTGCGTTAAATATGCCTCAAGACGCTCTCCTCGGTTAAAGGTATACCGTTCCGTTTCTGGAAGTTTATCCATGCCCCTTACTTGTACTAGCGAGCGAAGTTCCCGGTAGCGCCGGAGCAGCTTTTGTGCTTTTTGTTGAATAATTAAGTGATGCTGATCTAAGTGGGCACCTTCTAATACAGAAGAAGTGGAATGCACAGGATTTATTGCTGGATACTTAAATCGTGCGGCAAGGTCGGCATCAAATTCCCAAACCGTTTCAAGGGGCCCAAATGGCAAACTCTCATCGACCACATTTCCACTCAAGTCAAGCAGGAAAGTGGTAACTGTATCAACACCTGCGCGCTCAAGCTTTTCATGTAGCTCTTGAATGTTTCCATTTGCAACATGACTACGGTCCGATGCGACGACAAATTCTTTATTTGCACCAGCACCCATAATTTTTTCATAAATCTCATCAGGACTTTTTCCTACGAAATCAACTTCTCCAAGAATTTCCTGCACTTCTGGATGATTTCCTTCTGGTGAAAGAAGTATAGTGATGATCCCGTCACGTTTCATTCGGAAGAATAATTCAGCAAGCACTACTAGCTGACCCATACCTGGACGAGCTACCAAGCCATTGATTCCTCCTTTTGTAAGCGGTGCCAATAAATCAATCACTTTAATCTTCGTTTCCATCATCTCAACCTTCTCCCCTCTAATAATAAGCTCATCTAAACTACACTCTGCTAACTCAGCTAATGCTATGATGGTTTTTACTTCTGCTCTTCCCACTGGAATCTTCCCTGTACACAGATTTGATACTGTTGCTGGTCTTAAACCTACGGACTTTGCTGCACTAGTAAGGTTAGGTACTTTCCTTCGTAAAAGCGCTACATTTAATCGGATATTTTCCAATATTTTCACACCCCCTTACTCCAAAGAGTAATACAATTTATATTAAAAAGCAATAATAAATTACTCTTTGGAGTAAAAATAATTACTAATCAAGTTGAAAACAAAAAAACTCACGAGCTGTTACACTCGTGAGCAAAAATGATTGCTAGTCTTACACATCCATTTCCATTTCCCTTAAATCTGTCTCATTATATACGGAAGTATCTAATTCCTTGGTGACTTTACTTGTAAGAACCCCTGCTGTCATGCTTCCACTTACATTCACAGCTGTGCGGCCCATATCAATTAATGGTTCCACGGAAATTAACAAACCGGCTAGTGCAATCGGTAGATCCATTGCTGCTAGAACAAGAATTGCGGCAAAGGTAGCTCCCCCACCAACCCCAGCGACACCAAAGGAACTAATGGCAATTACCACTATTAGCATAAACAAAAAGGATGGATCAAGTGGATTAATGCCTACAGTTGGTGCAATCATTACAGCTAGCATGGCCGGGTATACCCCAGCACATCCGTTTTGGCCAATGGACAAACCAAAGGATCCTGAGAAGTTCGCAATTCCATCGGGTACCCCAAATCGTTTAGTTTGTGTTTTAATATTCAGCGGCAAGGCACCTGCACTTGTTCTGGAAGTAAAAGCAAACGTTAGAACAGGAATTGCTTTTTTTACATAGGTTAGTGGATTCAAGCCTGATAAGGCAAGTAAGCCTAAGTGGATGATGAAGACAATGCCTAGTGCCACATAGGACGCAGCAACAAATTCTCCAAGCTTTGCAATGGCCCCATAATCACTTGTTGAGGTTACCTTTGTCATGATTGCTAAAATACCATAAGGAGTTAATCGAAGTATGAGTGTCACTACACGCATGATTATCGAGTAAAAGGTGTCTACGAGCCGTGCGAAGGAATCTGCATGCTCCGGCGTCTTTCTTCTCACACCTAGATAAGCAAACCCAATAAATGCTGCAAAAATAACCACTGCGATAACGGAGGTGGAGCGCGCTCCTGTAAAGTCTAAGAAAACATTGGATGGAATGAAGTCGAGCATCTGTTGTGGGAAGGTTTTAGAAGACAAGTCTGCCGCTCGCTGCTCCATTTGTTGTCCTCTTGCAGTCTCTGCTTCACCTTGTTCAATTTGAATGGCTTCTAAATCAAATACGAGGGTGGTGCCAATTCCGACGGCTGCAGCGATTGCAGTCGTCCCAATTAGAATACCAATAATGAACGTACTAATTTTACCAATATTATTTTTTATCGTTAATCTTGTAAAGGCTGCAATGATACTGATAAACACGAGCGGTATCACAATCATTTGTAAGAATCGCACATACCCGCTTCCAACAAGATTGAACCAGTCTATTGATCCGCTGAGTACCTCTGACCCAGTCCCATATGCGTACTGAAGACCAAGACCGAAAACAATTCCAATCCCTAGGGCCGAGAAGACCCGCTTTGAGAATGATACCCCTTTCTTTTTCATGGTGTGGAGCCCAAGCATAAGTAAAAGTAATAAAACAATATTAAGGACAATGAACAAAGTATCCAACCCTTTTCGCTCCTTTCATAGATGTGTCGAAGAAAAACAGTCTTCCATAAATCATATGGGCTTAACGAGCGTACATGCTTAAAAAAAACAAAAGAGGCTGTCCTAATTTTAAGGACAACCTCTTTTGTTTATTGCTCTTTATCTACTTCGCCTTCAAAGGCAGCAGATACTCGTTCAAACTCTTCATCTGTTTCAATTTCAGAAAGCTCTCCATCTTCTTCGACTTTTAAGAAGAAAATGTCCACATCTCCTGTGGTTTGCTTTTCAATTTCTTCAACAAATCCCACAGCTACGTAGGTATCACCCTCAACATCCATCGTGCCTAATACTTCTAGCTCCTGCTCCTCATCGTTTTCATCTGTCACAATGAAGATGTCGCCAACCTCAACTTTTTCCATTTCACATGCTCCTTTCTATATGAACAATGACTATATCTTACCACAGTATGCTAATCTTATTATAGAACTGGGGGGATGGTTTTGATGGAATTATTAAATTTGGATGCAACAGCAATGGCGCAAATGGTGAAAGACAAGGAAATTACCGCACCTGAGCTGCTAGAAGCAGTGATTAACAGAATAGATAAAGTTAATTCAAAAGTTAATGCTGTAGTCACACCTATGTATGAGCAGGCACGGTTAAAGGCTGCTTTGCCCCATGAAGGACCTTTTTCTGGTGTGCCGTTTTTGATGAAAGATTTAGAGTTTGTTGAAGGTGCTAGATATACAGGAGGCTCGAGATTCCTTCGAGAGTTTCATTGCTCTGCCGATTCAGAATTAGCAAATAGAATTCATCGAGCCGGTTTTATCACCATTGGGAAGACGAACACTTGTGAATTTGGAATTCAACCAATCACAGAGCCTGAACTATTTGGAGCGACGAGAAACCCTTGGAATTTAGAATATACAGCGGGAGGCTCTAGTGGAGGCGCTGCTGCAGCGGTTGCCTCAGGAATGGTTCCATTAGCACATGCTTCAGATGGTGGCGGATCAATCCGTATCCCTGCCTCCTGCTGTGGGATATTTGGAATGAAGACTAGTAGAGGAAGAAATCCTAAAAACCCTGATGTCCTAGGCCTTGGAGTGAGTCATTGTGTATCCAGAACTGTGCGGGACAGTGCCGCTTTATTAGATAATACATACGGAAGCGGACTAGGGGACCCTTATCTTGCCCCGCTGCCAATTAGAAGCTATGCAGAAGAAGTGCTACTGGAACCAAAGAAATTACGAATTGCTCTCCTCACTACAACCTTTGATGGCAATCCTATTCATCCTGATTGTGTAGAAGCAGTGGAACAAACTGCAAGACTTTGTGAATCCTTAGGTCACCACGTGGAATTGGCGACCCCTGAAATCAACGTGGAGGAATTCACTAATCAATTTACCGTTCTTTGGTATCAAATGGTGTCGATGGGACTGATATCCCTGCCAAAGCTTGTTGGTAGAGAAGTGTTAGAAAATGATGTGGAACAACTTACATGGGAAATTGCAAAGATTGGAGAAACCTTTACAGGGGTTCAAACCCTATCTGCTGTTGCTTATATGCAGCAGCTAGCCGCGAAAATGGCCATGTTTTTCCAAGATTATGATGTATTTTTAACCCCAACCCTATCTGCCCCACCTGTAAAAATTGGAGATTTGGTTTATAAAGGAGATCTTGCTGAATACACAAGGCTAGTTAATGAATGGGTTCCTTATACTCCTTTAGCAAATGCAACTGGTATTCCAGCAATGTCCGTACCACTATATTGGAATAAAGAGAATCTACCGATCGGTTCACAGTTTTTTGCCAAGTATGGAGACGAAGCTACTCTCT
The DNA here is from genome assembly GCF_009363695.1 of Bacillus sp. THAF10. Taxonomy (NCBI): domain Bacteria; kingdom Bacillati; phylum Bacillota; class Bacilli; order Caryophanales; family Bacillaceae; genus Bacillus; species Bacillus sp. THAF10. The sequence continues at coordinate 1,943,002 of NZ_CP045403.1, forward strand.
TCCGACTTGCAGCCCAATTAGAACGAGCTAAACCGTGGTCAAATAAGTTTCCAGAGCTTTAGAAGCTAAAAAAACGAGCTCCCTTATCATAAGAGAGCTCGTTTCTTCGTGTGTTTTTAAAAGTTACAAGCCGCAATTGCCGTAACGTCATATAAGAAAGTTTTAAACCACCACTCCTGAAAGTGGGTGTTCGCAAAAACATTCCTGTCGTCCTCTAACGATGGAGGCATGACATTCCTGCTTTTATATAAAACTCCCTGTTTAAGTATAAAGGTTAAAACTTTGTTATCGTTACAAACATCGCAGCTTGTTTTAACATCGTACAAGACATTTAAATAAAATGCAAGTAGAAGAAAGAGATGTTATATAACCTCATGCAAATGCTGATTGCAATATGATCTAATCTGCTCTTCTTCCTCTTCCTCTAATTCAAAATCAAGAGGCTTGTTTGTTACGTCTTCATAGAATTGATAAGAGGCTATTTTCACGTTTTCTCCTGCAACTGCTAAGATAAGGCGTAAATAAACACCGTTTTCTGTGTAAAGTTCATCGTCTTCTGGAATTTCAAGCTCGAGAAAAAATTCGTAGCGTTCTCCTTCCAAAATGCCAGTCGGGTCTTTTAATTTTTCTGCTTCATGCCCTTTTATTATCAATTTTTATCCCTCATTTATAATTGATTTTGTTACGCTTGTTATTTGGCTCTTTCTTTGCACCATTTTCTTTTCTTTGCTTCTCTTTTCTTGCCTTCAAAATGTTCTTCTTTCGTTCTTCTTCATAGTCTTCACGATCAGGAATGCTTATTCCTTTAAAGATCATTCTTTCAATGGAATGACCGGTTCCTTTTTCTAATTGAGTGAGACTATCCATATCTCTAGGAGTGAAAAGTGTATAAGTCTCTCCTATCCCGTTTGCTCTTCCAGTACGTCCGGTACGGTGAATAAACGTTTCGAGATTTTCTGGGATATCGTAGTTAAAGACATGGGTAACACCCTCGACATCAATTCCCCTTGCGGCTACATCTGTTGCGACTAAATATTGAATTTTCGCTTCTCTAAAAGCTTTCATGGCACGATTTCTTTTGCTTTGGGGGATATCTCCGTGTAACGCTTCACAATTAACCCCATTTTGTTTTAACACCTCTGTAAGCTTTTGCACACGCGCTTTTGTTCGGCAAAAAATGATCGCAAGGTATGGCTGATGGGTCTCAGTCAGATGTAGCATCGTTCGTTCCTTCCGCCTATCTGTTGTTTCAACAGCGTAATGCGAAACAGTTGTTTCCCTCTCTTTTTTCTTAGCTGTTCGAATATATTGAGGGGAATTCATGTATTTTTTGGCTAAAGAATGAATTTCCTCCGGTATCGTGGCCGAGAAAAGCATGGTTTGACGGGAGGGAAACATCTCTGCAGTTATATCGTCCACATCAGGAAGGAAGCCCATTAACAGCATTTGATCTGCTTCGTCAATAACGAACATAGAAACCGTTGATAAATCTACTGTTCCTCTTCGTACATGATCAAGTAGCCTTCCTGGAGTTGCTACAATAACATGCTGTTCACCTTGTAATTTTTTTAACTGAGAATGAACGTCCTGTCCTCCATAAATGGCTAAAACATTAATTCCAGGTTTATTTTCCTTCGCTTTTTTTAGCTCTTTTGCAATCTGATGAGCAAGTTCTCTCGTTGGTGTAAGGATTAGGGCTTGGGTGTCTGGTACCCTTGTATCTACCTTATCTAAAATAGGTAGGATGAAAGCAAAGGTTTTACCAGTACCAGTTTCCGCTTGGCCAATAACATCCTTGCCTTCTAGAATGAGGGGAATTGCATTTGTTTGTATTTCTGTTGGAGCAGAAATTCCAAAGGATTTTAGTGTATGGTTTAATTCTTTACTAATACCCAATGATAAAAAATCAGTCAACTTCTATCACTTCTTTCTTCCGTTTATAAGCTTCAATTACTATATCACATTTTTCTTTGAACAAAAATAAAAACCGATACGCTCTACACGTACCGATTTTCAAAAATTACTTAAACCATCCCTTTTCTTTGGATTGGGTGATGGCTTCAATTCTGTTTTTCACTTCCAGTTTATCAAGAATGGTGGAAATATAATTTCTGACTGTCCCATATTTCAGTTGTAGCTCATCGGCAATTTCTTGTGTGTTTTTGCCGTCAGCAACAAGCTCAAGCACCGCTCTTTCTCTTTCAGTTAACGGGTTTTCCTCTCCGTAGAAATCATCTATCAGTTCAGGTGCATAGACCTTTCTACCTGAAACCACATTCCGAATCGAGTTTGCTAATTCTTCACTTGGGCTATCCTTTAGTAAATATCCACTCACTCCTGCTTTAATGGCACGTTGAAAATACCCACTTCGTGCAAAGGTTGTCAGAATAATAACCTTACAACCGGACCCTTTCAACTCTTCTGCTGCTTCTAGTCCTGTTTTATCTGGCATTTCAATATCCATGATGCACACATCCGGTTTATGCTGGTGATATAATGTCACTGCTTCGTTCCCGTTACCTGCCATTCCAACCACCTTCATGTCTTCCTCTAATTCCAGTAATGAACCAAGAGCCCCTAACATCATTCGTTGGTCTTCCGCGATCACGATTCGAATCATATTGGCTCCTCCTTTTCCCCTTGATTGACCATATTAGGCACCTTTATCAAAAGCTTTGTTCCTTTTTCGTGTTGAATGTCAAGCGTACCATTGACAAACTCTAATCTTTCCTTCATTCCTAATATACCACTGCCCTTAAAGGTATCTATTCCTTTTGCTTTCCCTATGCCATTATCTTCTACAGACAGGAGTATCTCATTTCCTACCTGTTTAATGGTTATCATGCAAACTGTAGCTTTACTATGTTTTACCACATTGGTTACCGCTTCTTTTAAGCACATACTCAATATATTTTCTAGAAACAAGGAATTCTTTTTTAAAGGCAGGTCCTCAATTATTTCCATTTTAATCTCCGCAGCATCAAGAAGCTGTCTCACACGGATGATTTCTTCCTTTAACCGGATCCCGCGCATTTGTGAGACCATCTGGCGAACTTCTTTTAATGCAGTTCTTGCGGTTTGTTGCACGTCGTTTAGCTCTAATTTTGCTTGTTCCGGATTTTGTAGGATAATCTTCTTTGCTAAATCACTTTTTAATCCAATTAAAGAAAGCTTTTGGCCGAGTGTATCATGAAGGTCTCTTGCAATTCTTTGTCGTTCCTCCTGAATGATTAGTTCTGATATTCGCTTATTTGCCACATCGAGTTGTGCCTCCAGTTGATCTTGTTTTCGTTTATTATAAAGGTTAAACGGAAGCAGGATGACAGCAATCCATATAATCACGACAAACGGTATTTGAGTTAAAAATAACTCGTCTCTTATAATAAAGTTGATGTTAATTGCCACAGTTGTTGCGATTAAATGAATAATGTAAAGCACGATAAAGGCAATTTTATTTCGTATTTTGCCATTGTAAAATGCAATATAAAAAGCAAAATAGATGAAATGAAACAAAATCGTCATGGTGATGGATATGGCAATTAGAATGCATGTCCATAAATACACCGGCCATTTTTTAGAAAGAAATGCTAAACGGTATGTAAGAAAGAAAATAATCGTTAAAATAATCCCAACAATGATTTCTGGAGTAGATGATGATTGAAAAATAAAATAAAAGGGGAGGATGCTGAAAACACTCCATATATAAGGAGAAATACCTGACCCCTTTTGGAAAATGGTAAATCTTTTTTTCATGTAAAAGCCCTCATTCTCTTCAAAAATTCTCTTAAGGTCATTTTATCATATTAACCAATTTAAATTGTCCATTGATCATGGATAATACCAACCACATACCACTTGCCATCCAACTGCTCCACGACAACACGAAGGCTTCTCCAATCCAATCCTTCATATTTTGGATCAATTCCTGAAAAATGAAACTCAATCACAATAGCATCAGGGTAGAATTCTTGTGCATTATCCAAGCTATTTCCTTGCCCTATGCGCTTGTTGGTCGATACCTCCTCTGGTTGAGCAAAATCTACATCATAAACAAACTTCTCATAATAATCTTGAAAGGTAAGATTAATCGGATCTCCTGACCCATCAAACTCTCCCCACGTATAGACCGTCTGATCTTGCCAAATTGTTTTTATTTGCTCCCCAGTAAAAGTTTGGTCAGATTCTTCCCTGATATATGCATAAGGAGTAAATCGGACTCCTTTCACTGGATGGACCACCTCACTTAATGTGGAGAAATCTTTATCTCTGAGTAAGGTAGCAACAGATAAGGCAAATTCATCTGCTTTTATTTCCTCTTGTTCTTCCTCTTCATCAGTGTGTCCATTTTCTACTGGAGTGGGGTCTTCCACTGCTTCTCCTTTTTCAAATAATGCACACCCAAATAAGGATAAAATTAAGCAAATGAAAATCGTTAGCTTTAAGTACCTCATACTCCTTCCCCCTTCGGATTAGTTTTACAAAATACTTTGCTATTCTCTATTGTATTATCACTTTGAGCATGAAAGAAGCAGGTTTTGGATATTCAAAAGAAACAAACCCGCTTATTCTTAGCGGGTTTTGGTAGGAAGTTAAGATAATTTTTCTTTCAAGCTTTCTAAGCTTTCTTGATAATACTCACTTGCAAGCTTGTACTGGCAATTGTCATAATAATATTTTGCGAGCATTTCCGTATATTTGACATTAAATCGTTTGTTTCCTGCTTTCTCAAAATAAGGTAACACTTGATCCTTAATATAAGATTCTATTTCCGGATTTTTATCAATTTTATAGATATGGGTGGTGAAATGAATGATATGCTCTTGGTTGTTGTCGCGTTTTGCTAATAGCAATCCCTGCTCTGCCCATTCTCTGGAAAATTCAAATTGGTTTAGGTTAATATATTCAAAAACAAGACCTAGAATAGAATAGACACTTCTACTATCCTGATTCTTAAGTTTGAGAGACTCTAAATAATAGTGAATAGCTTCTTCAGATTGTTGCAAACGAGATTTAATAGAGCCGAGGTTATTTAATGCCATTGATTCCAAATAGTTGTCCTTGATGGTCTCTCCAATATTTTTTGCGGACAGGAAATGTTTTTCTGCCATTTTATAGCGCTTGCAAAAATTGTTGTTAATTCCTAAAATGATGTGACATTCAGCGGAGCGGGTTTGATTGTAATTACTTTGATAGATGGTCAAGGCTTTCTCAGCGTAATAAATGGATTCAAATACTTCATTTGTTTTAATCTTTGTTAATGCAACTTGATAAAACAACTCCGCTCGATCATCATCTGCAAGCATTGGAAGAGCATCAGACAATGTCATTGCATTACTAAGAGCGAGCGTTGATTGAAGAAAATTGTCTGTACGATAATAATAAATACCTAAAGTTTTGTAATGAATATATTCTAAGGTGGGGTTTAAGCTCGTGGGTAACATATTAATTTGATTAAAAATAGGCTTATAAAGCTTCTTATCTTGAATCATTAAATAATATTTTAGTTTTACAATCAGATAAAGAAGTAGCTCTTCGTGTGTTATTTTATCTTCGCTTAATTCAAACTCATCATGAAGGTAATTAAATTTGTCTCTTGCCTGAATTTTATTCTGAGCAACAGTTAAGTCATATAAATTATATAGTAGTTCTTCTAGAGGAGATTTTATATTTCTGGCAGTTCGAATTTTTTGATTTTCATCCTTGTGTGCAGTGAGTTCGTCGGTGCAAAGAATTCCGTAATCGAGGCTGTAATGGAGAGGTGTTTTTTTTCTTGCAAGGCTATGAAAATGGTTATTTACAATACGCATCGATAAACCCCCTTTTGTGTGAATTATAAGAATATTTTACCACCTTATTCCACATTTTTGTACATTTTTCTAGTAAAATAGCTAATTTTATGTATAATTTTCTACTACACCTTCTCCGTCACAATTTAGCCCCATCTTCGCCATAAAGATGTCAAAAACAACTGCCGCTTCCCTGTTTTTCTTTTAAATAATAGGGAATATACTAGTAATAAGAGTCAGCGCAGACTTAATATTGTGAAATACTGAGCAAACTATTGTATAATGTAATGGAACACAGAGTTTCGATTGAGCTACACAAAGGAGTGAAGATGGATGTTTGAATATGATCCGGTGTTGTACAGCAGAATTCTTACCGGAATAACGTTGGCAGTACATGTAATTTTTGCAACTATCGGTGTTGGTGTGCCTCTTATGATTGCCTTAGCCGAATGGATGGGGATTAAACGTAAGGATGAGCACTATCGTTTGCTTGCAAGAAGGTGGGCAAGGGGTTTTGTTATTACAGTGGCTATTGGGGTAGTGACTGGTACAGCCATTGGTCTTCAGCTAAGCTTACTTTGGCCAAATTTTATGCAGCTTGCAGGCCATGTCATTAGTTTACCTCTATTTATGGAGACATTTGCATTTTTCTTTGAAGCTATTTTTCTTGGAATCTATCTTTATACATGGGATCGTTTTAAAAAGAAAATCTATCATTTTCTCTTGTTGATTCCAGTAGCGCTTGGAGCTACTGCATCAGGCTTTTTCATCACCACGGTAAACGGATTTATGAATGCTCCTCGAGGCTTTGATATAGAAAATGGTGTTTTGACAAATATTCGCCCTTTAGAGGCAATGTTTAATCCTGCTACACCAACAAAAGTAGCACATGTTCTTTCTTCTGCTTACTTAACGTCTGCTTTTGTGCTAGCAGCCATTGCCGCATTTGCGATTTTAAGAGGGAAAGACCATGTGTATCATAAAAAGGCACTGCATCTTACCATGACTGCAGCAGCAATTTTTGCGATATCAACCGCTATTATTGGAGATTTCTCCGGTAAATACCTAGCTGAGTATCAGCCAGAAAAGCTAGCAGCAGCAGAATGGCATTTTGAAACGACAACAGAAGCTCCATTGATTGTAGGTGGAATTCTAGATGAAGAAAATAGAGTGAAATATGCTTTAGAGATACCATATGCATTAAGTATACTTGCACACGGTGATCCAGGTGCAGAGGTTATTGGACTGGAGGAATTCCCAGAAGAAGAATTACCACCACTAGTTGTTCATTATTTCTTTGACCTTATGGTGGGAATCGGGATGTTTCTGGCGTTCATTTCTATTCTTTATGTGCTGATTGCTAAAGTACGGAAATGGAATCAATGGAACAAACCATTGCTTTGGGCAATTTTAGCAGGTGGTCCCCTCTCTCTCCTTGCCATTGAGATGGGTTGGTTCTTTGCAGAATTAGGGAGACAGCCATGGTTACTCGTGGGTTATATGACAGTAGAACAAGGTGCGACCACATCAGATCATGTGGATTTAATGATCGTCTTGTTTGTGCTACTCTATCTAGTACTTCTCTCTACATGTACCACTGTTTTACGAAAAATGTTCAAAAATAACCCGGTGGAGAAAGAGCTCCAAGATAGAGGGATGGAATGAGGAGGATAACAAATGAGCTATGAAGTAATTGGAATCACGGTGCTTTGGACATTTCTATATGGTTATTTGATTGTCGCTTCCATCGACTTTGGCGCCGGGTTTTTTAGTTTTTATTCGAGATTGACAAAAAAGGATCATCTTATTGACAAAATTATCGTTCGTTACCTTTCCCCAGTTTGGGAGGTCACGAACGTGTTCTTAGTGTTTTTCTTTATTGGGATAGTTGGGTTCTTCCCTTCTACTGCCTATTACTATGGAACAACACTACTTGTTCCTGGAAGCATTGCAATCGTTTTACTCGCCATACGTGGTTCTTATTACGCGTTTCATCATTACGGTGAAAAAGGAAGTCTTGCTTACCAAGCGTTATACGGCGCAACTGGTCTTTTAATACCAGCTTCTTTGTCTGTTGTTTTGACTATTTCAGAGGGTGGCTACATCTATAAATACGAGGACTCTGTGTGGCTTGACTATCACGCATTGTTTACCAGCTTTTACTCATGGGCAGTTGTTCTATTAGCCATTGTTAGTGTGCTTTACATCTCAGCATTTTTCCTAGCTTTTTATGCAAATGTTGCTCGTGATGAAAAAGCCTTTGAAGTACTTAGAAAATATGCTTTGAACTGGAGTTTGCCAACTATTCTTGCAAGTGTATTAGTATTTTTCGCAGTCAGTGACCATAATGCTATTCACTTTGAACGTATGCTAGGCCACTCCTGGTTGTTCAGTCTCTCCTTTCTCTTTTTCCTTGGCGCCGTTTATCTGATGTGGAAAAAGAGAAATCTTGGCATAGCATTTATACTCGTGATGCTGCAATTTGCAACAGCATTTTACGGGTATGGAGCTTCTCACATGCCTTACCTGTTATATCCTTACTTAACAATTTATGATGGATTTACGAACGAATCGATGGCAATTGCTTTAATTACGGCATTCATTGCGGGACTTTTCCTACTTATTCCATCGTTGTATCTGTTAATGCGTTTGTTCTTGTTTGATAACAAATACGTGCAAGGAAAAAAATAAGGAGGCAAAATTATGGAGCATTTTTTAATCATGTATGCATCCCCCCTCATCGTTGTTGCTGGAATTACAGTATTATTCCTTTGGGGAGCTATGGGGAAAGAAAAGTATAAATAAACAAAATAAAAGCTGTCTGAAAGTCAGAAAACGTTGACTTTTAGACAGCTTTTTTTGGAACGGCTGGGAGGCCACTGGTAATCTCCGCAAAATGGTTCCACATCCCAGGGGCGATGCAGGAGCATCCTCGGGCTATTGCCTTGCTGGGTTCTCCTGTTAATCGCTTCATTTGCGAAAATAGTCTCCGCCTTTTGCTCCAATCACCCATTTGTAACTTTTTTTGAATCATGCTTCCGACATATCAGGAGTTTTTTTATAAATCTTTTCTAGTATATGGAAAGCCATAAATTTTCTTTAGTTGTAAGAGGTTGGAGTTGAAGTCTTCGACACTAGCTGGTCGCTTTATCGAGGTGGTTTCTCCATCTTTAAAATGAAATTCGAAATAATCTTGATCCTCTTCATTATCAATGGTCAAATAGACTTTTTCTACATCCTGCCAGCCATATTTTTTTTCTTGTGATAAGCCAGATGTTCTCCAAGCAACCCCCTCTTCCCCAACTAAAACATAACTCATGGAGGCAAACGCCATAATCCCAAGTGCCAACACAATACCTAAAGACATGAAAAGTACTTTTTTATGGTAATACAGATAAGAAAATATAGACGCAAATAGAAGAAGCACACAACCAATCGTGTATAAGATATAGACATTTTTCGGCGTTTTCAATACCCATACATTGGCATCATCATATAAAATCCCTTGAACAATAAAAGGTACCACCCAAACAATTATCGGCGCAATTATCAATATGGCAATGGCAAGTCCAATAAAATTATGCTTTTTTTCTCTGATCATCCTGTATTCCCCCTTTGATACTATTACGAACAAAGAGGGAGAGGGTTTCATTTTTTTGTATTAATTTACTATTTTATACATTTATGTTGTTGTTTTTTGGTCCAACAGTGGTTTTTCTTTTTATCAAAGGAATAATTAATGAAATAATTGCAATGGCAATTAAAGTGGCTGCGATAGGACGTTGCACAAATACTAGCCAGTTACCATTTGAAATGGTAAGCGATTGTCTCATTGCCTGTTCCATCATGCCACCTAGAATAAATGCAAGAATAAACGGTGCTGCTGGAAAGGAAAAGATCCTCATCAAAAAACCTGCTACTCCAAATAAGAGGAGAATATATAAATCAAAGGTGTTAAAGCTAATGGCATAAACTCCTATTAAACTAAACATAATGACAAGTGAGATAAGTAGTGGTCTAGGAACCTTTAGAACTTTCGCGATATATGGAATAAGTGGTAAATTTAATATTAATAGAAATATATTACCAACATACATACTTGCAATGATTCCCCAAAACACTTCAGGGTTATCTTGTACTAGTAAAGGACCTGGTTGGACCCCTAACACAAGGAATGCACCAAGCAAGACTGCGGTCGTGCCTGACCCTGGAATACCCAAGCTAAGTAGTGGAACAAAAGCTCCTCCAGTTGCCGCATTATTTGCTGTTTCCGGAGCTGCAAGACCTTTAATTGAGCCTTTTCCAAATTCATCAGGATTTTTTGCTATTTTCTTTTCCGTGACGTAAGCAATAAAGGACGCGATTGTTGCCCCAGCACCGGGGAGAACCCCTAGAATAAATCCAAGAAAGGACTGCCTCGTTACAGGTCCTTTCATTTCATGGAAATCCTCTTTAGATAGTCTTAAACTGCCGATATTTCCACTCATCCCACCGGAATTATCCTTTCTATTGAAAATCAACATGCAAACCTCTGCTAATGCAAATAATCCTAAGGCAATGACAAGAAAATCTATTCCTTCCAAAAGATTGATATTTCCGAATGTAAACCGTTGTGTTCCTGTTTGGGCGTCAATACCAATGGTGACCGCCATAAACCCAAGCACTGCTGAGATCATCGCCTTGATGGTAGAGCCATCTGAAAGGCTTGAAATGGCCGTTAATCCCATTAACATTAAAGCAAAATACTCTGCTGGACCAAAAACAACCGCAACAGAAGCAAGCAACGGTGTAAATAGCATCAAAAGAATAACGCTGACGGTTCCCCCTGTAAAGGAAGCGATAGCGGCAATAGCCAGTGCCTTGCCTGCCTTCCCTTGCTGAGCCATTGGATACCCATCAAATGCGGTGGCAACTGTACCTGAAATTCCTGGTGCATTTAATAGAATGGATGAGGAGGAACCGCCAAAAACAGCTCCGTAGTATACGCCTGCCATCATCACTAATGCTAGTGCAGGATCCATGCTGTATGTGACAGGAATCATAATGGCTATGGCACTTATTGGTCCGAGACCCGGCATCATTCCGATGAATGTGCCGATAAACACGCCTAAAAACACAAATAGGATTCCTTCTATGCTAAACGCTACCCCAAAGCCAGATAATATTCCTTCCATCGAACCCATCATGCTCACCTCCTAAAATGGTAGTATTCCTGCTGGTAAATGAATTAAAAGTAAGTAGTTAAACAAAAAATATATTAGTAGGGAAAAAACGATAGCAACAATTAAGCTTGTGATATATTTTCTAAACCCAAGAAAAGATGAACAGCAAAAAATAAATAACGTGGTCATGATTACAAAGCCTACGATTTCAAATAAAGAGATATAAATTAGGATAAAACCAGCAACTGCAAGTAAAACACCTAATTCTTTTTTAGGGATATCTCTTTTTTGTTTCTCCTGCTCTGATTCCACGGTTCTTTGTAAAAACAAAAGAATAGAAAGAAATAACAGTAAGTAGCCTAACCCTTTAGGCACAACATCGGCATCCACTGTTGCATAAGGATAGCTAGGAATTTTGTAGCTGAAAAATAAATACAAACTGGCTATAGCAGCAAGAATGAATCCGAGCTTTCTGTTTATTGGCTTTAAGAATAACAATCTTCTCCCACCTAACGTGAAGGAGCCGGGCCTTTATTTTTCGCCTGGCTCCCTTAATTTTTGGTATTATTGTTCACCAAGTCCTAATTCATCAAGTAGCTTCTGCATTTCTTCGTTTTCTTTTTTTAAGAAATCCTTATATTCCTCGCCAGTCATGAACAGTTCATTCCAACCATATTTTTTTCGGATGTCATCCCATGCTTTAGATTTGTTAAGTGCTGAGAATTTTTCCACATAATAATCAACAGCAGCCTGGTCCATATTAGGTGGCCCAAAAAAGCCTCGCCAGTTTACAAATGTTTCATTTATTCCTTGTTCTTTTGCCGTTGGAAAATCTTCAAGCACTTCCCCTTTTAATCTTTCTTCTGCGGTAATACCCAGCACCTTGATTTTTCCGGCTTTTACCTGCTCCACCGTTTCAGCTGTTCCTGCTGAATAAACGTCAACACTGCCATTTAGGAGGGCTGTCAGTGTACCTCCATCTTGTTCTGAAACATATTTAATTTTTGTAATATCTACACCAGCTGCCTTGGCGATTTTTACAAATTGAATATGGTCCATGCTTCCAGGAGATGATACTCCGATCACTGTAATACTGCCTGGATCATTTTTCATATCATCAAATAGTTCATTCAGGTTGTTCCACTTTGCATCGGCTCTTACGGCAAATGCACCATAATCAGCGATAACATTAGCAATCGGTGTGAAATCTTCAAAGGTGTTTTCAGACTGTCCGTTTAATGGAACTAAAAGTAGTGGTGGAGAGGAGACAAACAGATGATAAGGATCTCCCTCCTTTTTCGTGATGGAAGACCAGGCAACGGCCCCACCGCCTCCAGGCTTATTCACAACAGGCATCCGTTTATCAATCAGATTTTCTTGTTCAAAGGTTTGAGAAACCATTCTTGCTGTAGTATCCCATCCCCCACCTGCTCCAGCTGGTGCCACCATTTCAATTGGCTTTTTCGGCTCCCATGTTCCATCTGCGTTAATTCCTCCACTAGAGCTCGAACATGCAGCTGTTAATCCAAGTATGAAGCTCAATACTACCATTCCTACTTTTTTCTTTCCCTTCATCTTTAGCTCCCCTTTACTTTAAAATATGTACTTAGGGGTCATTGTAAAGAAAATTAACAATAATGTAACCGTTTACAAAATAAAGGCTATAAAAGAATTTGTGGGCATTTTGTTCATTTTGTTCACAGCTTAAATTGGGGTTATGGTAAGCTTGAGAACATGAGGAGGCGTGTGTACATGAAAAGAAAAGAAAAGAATATTCAACAGCCAATGCTCCCTGAATTTTTGGAGAGCATGTCAATTAGTGATATTGTTGGTGATTCTTACATAGAGGAAGGGTTACTCGATTCTTTTACAGGTACTGTAGAAGCCAAGAATGCCCGTTTTAATGAAGTTTATTTTAAAAATACCACGTTAGAGGAATCTCTTTTGTCATTCTCCACATTAAATGATGTCATCTTTGAGAAATGTGATTTGTCCAATCTAAAGTTAAACGGCTCACGTTTGAATCGTGTGGAGTTTAGAGAATGTAAATTACTTGGTGTGGATTTTGATGAAACTGAAATGCGTGATGTGCAATTTATAAATTGTCTAGCTCCTTTTTCATTATTTAGTCTCACAGATCTACGAGATGTTCATTTTGATAACTGCGTATTAAAAGAAGCGAATTTTATTGCTTCTACCCTGAGCAATGTGCAATTTGGAAGCTCCAACATTGACCAAGTACAATTCTCGGACACTTCCTTAAAAAACATAGACCTCAGCAGATGCCAATTTGATACTATTCATCTGAAGGAAAGTGACTTAAGAGGTGCCCTTGTATCTCCACAGCAAGCCATTTCTTTAATAGAGTTGTTTGGAATTGTGGTGAAGGACGAATAAAAAAGAGAGCACTTCTAAACTGTGCTCTCTTTAGCCTCTTTCAAAAAAGACAATTCTATTTCCAAAAGGGTCGCCAACTCTGACCTCTTTCATATTCCAAGGCGTTTCCTCAATTCCTGGTTTGGCATATTTATAGTTCTTATCTATGAGAGATTGATAAAGTTGATTAATCTCTTCCGTTTCAATTCTTATTAGTGTACCGGGCACACCGTCTCCATGATGCTCACTTAAATGAATGATGCAGTTCTCTCTTGCTATTTCCATATATATTGGAAAGTTTGCTTCAAACCGATGCTCCCATTTTATGTCAAACCCTAGAAACTCGCAATAAAACTCCTTTGCTTTTTCTAAATCAAAAATCCTTAAAACTGGTGTGGCCATTTGTAAATTGAGTTTATTTCTCATTTTTTAGCCTCATTTCGCTAAGATTGATTAAAGGGATGTTTCTTTCAGGTAGTACTTTCTTTCGGGCCTTCCGACTAATCCGTATTCAAGCTCTGCTTTTGCTCCTGTTATCGATATTAAATACTCAAGGTATCTTCTTGCAGTTGTACGCGATGCCCCCATCATTTCCCCGAGTTGTTCAGCGGTACAGCCGATTTCTGCATGAAATGCTAGCAATTCTTGGACCTTTTCCAGAGTAAAGGCATCGATTCCTTTTGGTAATGCACGCTTACTTGAATTGTCGGATTCGGCATGGAGATATGTATCTATTAAGACTTGGTCATAGATTTCATTATCTGATATAAAGGTATTTCTAGCAATATACTTTTTTATCGCTTTTTCAAAACGGGTAAAGGTAACGGGCTTGATTAGATAATCGACAATACCAAACTTTAACGAGTGCTCTACTACCTTTCGATCATTAGCAGCAGTGACCATAATAATATCCACCTTTGGAAAGGAGGTCCGAATGAAAGGAAGGATATCAACTCCTGTTTCATCTGGCATATAATTATCTAATAGAATCAAGTCAATTTCTTTTTCCTTTAATATTTCTAATGTTTCTCTTGCAGTCATTGCTTTCCCAGAAACAATAACGCCCTCCATTTTTTCGATAAACTGTTCGTGGATATTTGCCACACGAAAATCATCTTCAGCAATTAAAAGTTGAATCAATTCTCCCACCCCATTCTAGCTTTTTGGAAGATAAACACTAAAGATGGATTTGTCGTCAGATGTTCGTTGTACCTCAAGTGTACCTCCAAGCCTTTCCACTTCATCTCTAACTACTGCAAGTCCAAATCCCCTTTTTTCCGTGCCATCTTTCGTGGTAAAGCCTTTATTGAACATGTTATCTAAAATGTTGTTTGGAAAACCCGAACCGTTATCACTAATTTCAAAGATTAATTCTTTGCCGAAATCAATGGCAAAAAAGGACACCTCCCCATCCTTTTTTCCTTCCGTTGCTTCTATCGCATTATCTAAAAGATTTCCAATAATGCTCACTAAGCTTGCTAATGGAATACGATCGGGAATTACTCGTATAGAACTTCCTTCATCTAATCGTAGTTGTACCTTTTTCTCCGAAGCCACAGCAAGCTTACCAAGAAGAATTGCTTGCAATTTTTCATCTTCTATTTGTTCAAACAGAATATGATTTTGCTCTTGATGCACCTGATATTCTTCCTGAACCCATTCCTGAACCTCTTGGTATTTTCCTAATTCAAGCATACCTGAAATCACATATAATTTATTTGTGAACTCATGTGTTTGCGCCCGTAGCTCATCCGTATATTTTCTCACTTCAATTAGAGTGTGCAGCAGTTTGTTCATCTCCGTTTTGTCACGGAAACTCGAAACCACACCAACAACCTTTTCTTTTTCTTTTATAGGAATGCGATTTACAATAACCGGTTTATTTAATAGTGTAATTTCTTTATTTTCCTGAGGTTCCCCAGATTCTACTACCTCAAGGATATCACTAGTTGGCATAACTTCTGATATGTGTTTATGTAAGATGGAGTTTTTCTCTAATTGGAGCACTTCTAGAGCGGAAGGGTTAACCATCGTAATATATCCATCTGCATCAATAGCAATAATTCCTTCTTTTACAGAGTGTAAAATAGCATTTCGCTCTCGGAATAATGAGGCAATTTCATGTGGTTCTAAGCCATGAATATCCTTTCTCACGTTTCTTGCCAATAAAACACCACCAAAAATTCCAATAGTAGATGCTAGTAATGCTAACGCCAATATATTCCTTAGCTTTTCTTCTGTTCGTTTAGCGACTTTCTCCGTAAGAAACCCGACGGAAACAACGCCAATAATTGTCCCATCTTCATTAAAAATCGGTGCTTTCCCACGTATAGACTCACCTAAAGACCCTCTTGCTTCGGAAACATAAGCTCTTCCTTCCTTAAGCGCACCAGTATTGTCCCCACCTACCATTTTAAGGCCTATTTTTGCTGGATCAGGATGGGCATAACGAACTCCTTCCGTATTTCCAATCACGACAAACTCTGCTTGTATGTCGTGCTGGATTTTAACCATTAATGTCTGCAATACATCATTTGGTTTATTTGTCTCTAAAGCCTCAATCACCTCAGGCATATAGGAAATTGTTTTCGCAAATTGCAGAGCTCTATTGCCGGTGTTTTCTTTGATTTCGTTCTTTTCTAAATAAAAAAATACACCACTTATCAAAAAAACAATGGGAATAATCAATGACAGGATGAGTACAATTATTTTTGTTTGCAGTTTTATTGGTTTTTTTCTAAAAGTCATTCTGTTTATTCCTCCAAGATTTATCCCCTATTTTATAACAACATGAACATATTTTCTATAAATTGCGACAAATATAATTGGCTTCGGGAAATAATTTAACAAGGCATTTTTGTGAAATAGTTATTTCTATATAATGATAAAAAATTCACTTATATCAGAATAATAATGCTGTTGAATTATTTCCCGTACTTCTCCATCTGCTTTCTTTTCACAAAAAAATACGACCCTCTATTAGCAAAGAGTCGTATTCTTTAAAAATATATTATTGTTAGCAGACAGAATCAGTAGGTTTTGGATTCTTCAAGCCGAAGAGCGGTCGGATGAATAATGCTAGCAATGTTCCAAGCATCGCCATTACCATCCACACCCAACCATGTAGGCTAAAGGAGGCAATTCCGCCAAAATATGCGCCAATATTGCATCCAAACGCAAGGCGGGCCCCGTACCCCATCAAGAGACCTCCGATAATGGATGCACCGGCAATGCCTGGTTTTATGCGTTTTGGTTTGAATGTTCCTTGGGCAGCTGCCGCAATAAAAGCACCTAAAATAATGCCAAAGTTCATGACACTTGTGGAATCAGCCAGCACTGTTTGAGTCAGTGCCATTCCGTTTTTTCCTGAAAAGTAACCCCAGCTTGAAACATCAATACCTACAAGCATCAAGGCTTTTCCTCCCCATAATGCAAAGGCGGAAGTAATGCCCCACGGGTTGCCGCGTACCGCTAATGTAAGTGCATTAAGAAGTGCCAGGATGATAGCTGCAGTAAACAGCGGCCATGAACCTCTGATAATCTTTTTCCACCCGTTTGTAGTCGCGAGCGGTTTCATCTGTGGTGGATTTTTATGTTTTGCTATTTTTACAGTTACCCAATATATCCCCGCAAACAATGCCATTTGAATGATCCAGCCCCCGAAATAGCCAAAGCCTGTAGATTCCGCTAAGGAGATCGGCGGCAAAGCTGGTGTCTCCTCCATCCAAAATGTAAAATGATACGCTCCAATAACAGAACCCACGATAAAGGAGAGTAAGGTAAGAATCATAGAGGAGGACCCACCCCCTACGGAATATAAGGTGCCTGATGCGCAACCACTACCAAGCTGCATCCCTATTCCAAACATGAACGCACCAACTAAAACACTCACGCCAACAGGAGATACATAGCCTGCAGGTGCCGTACCTGTAAAACTAAAGCCGGTGCTTAATATGATGGCAAACAAGGTTGTTGCAACGGCAAGCATTAGCATATGGGCCTGCAAGCCTTGCACGTTCCCCACCGACATTAACCTTCTAAATGCAGAGGTAAAACCGAACCGGGCATGAAGCAAGGTCACGCCGAGTCCAAGGCCTATTATAAATAACACGCCTTGCACCATATCCGTTTTTGTGATGATAGCAATAAATAAAATAACACTTGCGATCACCCCTAATGTTAGGAAAGGTTTTTGAATTGGATTTAAGGTGGATACTACCGTTGTTGCTCTTGATTGATAACTAGTTTCCGTCATAGATGGTTGTGTCATGTTTAATCACACCTTCTCTTATTGATTTTATCGGAATTATTCGTGAATAGTTGTAATTTTAGCCTCATAAGCAATAAATGTAAACCATCTTGCCTAGTAATCTCATAGAATTGACTGGATAGTCTATTTATCTATAATTCGACTAAACTATCGAAAATAACATATGTTGATTAAATAATCGAATTGAGCTATGATGAGGAAAGTTAACTTATTCTATTGAGAAGGTGTAATGATGAGTAAACCAGTATCTATTTTCATGATGGACGTGACAAATTCTACAAAAAATTGGGAGGAAATTACCTCCTATTTAAAAGAAATTGAAAAAAAAATATCAAAATGGTCGACAGGTCTTCCCCATTCCCTTGTCAAACACCGACTAGGCGATGAAATTGTAGCGATATTCGACCATTATGCTACTGCGTATACAGTGGCCTTCTATATTACCCAAATATGGAAGCATCAAGATCAGCCTCCCTATTTCGGGATTACCTTTGGGAATGTAGATGAAGATTTGACAAAGATCGACCTAGACACCTGGAATCATCCAATGATGCGACATGCTCGAAAAGCGAATGAAGCAATTAAAAACAGCTCTCAGCGAACAGGTATGTTATTCGAATATGAAACAAAGGGTTCGCTTGCTTCTGCTTGTGATATGACGAATCTTCTTTTGCAATACCAGCATAAGCTAATGAGTGAACAGACATCTGTTCAAAGGGTAATATCCATGTTATATAGCATTTTAGGTGAGCAAAAAGCAATTGCGAGCATAGTCAAAAAGTCGCCTTCTACTATTTCCAGTCACTATAAAAAAGGCAATTGTGAGATAATATTAAAAACGATGGCAACCATTCAAAAAACATTAAATGAACTCGAAGTCGTTAAGTGTGGCAATCAACCTCAACACATAGTAAGGGAAATAGAGATGACAATAAAAAATAATCTCAAAGCTGAAATGGACAAGCTTCTATAACAGTGTTGAAGAAAGGAGTTAACGATGACCATCTTATTGCTTGTATTAGCTCACTTGATTGCTGACTTTTATTTACAAACAGAAACCATGGTAAGTGATAAAAAGAAATACCTACTACGACATTTGGTTCACCATACCATCACTATCTTCCTTGCGCTGACTGTTTTGTACTTTGTTCAAGGCACAGAGTTTTTGACACAGGTACTCCTCCCCACTCTTGTCATCGTAACTCTACATGGTGTGGTGGATGGCATTAAAATTAAACTGCAAGAAAAATCAGTGACTACTCAACGACAAAATAGCTATAATCTTAGTCTTTTTGTTGGAGATCAGCTCTTACATATTATTAGTATTTTGGTAGTCTGCTATCTTTTCATAAAAGTAGATTTGGGTGATATTTTTCACTACATCCTCCTTTCGCTGAAACTAATAGAAGGCGTACAACCCGACCATGGGTTAGTAAATAGCTTACTATTTTTGTGCATTATGTTTATTCTGTGCACCTCCGTAACGGGGCATTTAATTAAAATCATGCTGGGCACGCTGACCCGGCACCTATCCTTGTTTGAGGGGAAATATACCTTGCGTGATTTGGCAGTAAGTGCAACTAGCGAGAAAAACATGTCAGAAGAATATACATACATGGTGATGAAGCATCAGGATCTATCAAGAGGAAAAGTAATTGGCTACCTAGAACGTTTGCTTGTAGTAGCATTAATATTAATGGGGTCTTTTTCAGCCGTTGGATTCATCGTTGCTGCTAAATCGCTAACCCGCTTTAAGCAAATGGATGACCGTGATTGGGCAGAATACTTTCTGCTCGGCACACTGACCTCTTTTTTGTTAGCGATTGTCTATGGTGTGGTGTTAAAGGTTGTTTTACTGGGATGATTTCTTAAAGAGGGCATGATTGGACGGAATCATGCCTTTTTTCATTATCTTTTTTCTACCAAAAGCAAAATAAACGTTGCTACCGGTCCAAGAAAAATAGAAAGCAAGAACCAATTTAGTCCACTACGATTTTTACCTTGAGCAAGACCCGCATTAATAAGCGCTAAAGTCCCCCACCCGACAAAATAACTATTTTCAACCATTATACAGCTCCTTTATTCTGGTCTCTAAACAAATTTACTGCTGTGTTAATTGTATGAATAACCGCATCAGGTTTATGTATAGGTATTGCGTGAAAGCTATCTTCTACTGTAAAATGCTCCGTATTTTTATGGAGTGCCGCTAGTTTTTGCTGCTGTTGCTTCCATACATCCGTTTGCTTTCCAGCACTTAAAACAGTAATGGGAATCTGTTCTGGTATTTGTGGACATTTCTGGAGTTCTTTCACACTTTTTTCTGCATGTGACAGCTCAGAATAGATGGTTCGATAGGATTTTGCTTGAAACCCAAGAGCTTTTGTTTCCTTCAATATCTCTTTAGGTAAATGCTTTGATCCTACATGTAGTTTGAATAAACGCGGTACCCCAAGGTCTGCAAAATAATACCCTGCCTTATGAACTCGTTGTATTTTTTGAATGGCAGTTTTTCTTGCTATGGTCATCTGTTCTGTGTCATACCAATCTTCATGGACAGCATCTATTAGAATTAATGAAGCGACATCCTGAGGATAAGTTGCAGCAAACTCTCTCATCATTAGTCCACCATAGGAATGGCCTACCAAAACAAATGGAGGCTTTAACCTTAGTTCTTGAAGTAACATTCTTAAAGTGTTAACGTGCTGTTGTACTGTTAAGTCTCTCGCTGATTCCTCACTCCAACCATAACCAGCACGATCATATGAAAGAACCGTATTTTTCTTAGAAATACCATCTTGAATGAAAGACCAATCAAGATGAGTGCCCCCCATTCCCGCTTCCAATATAATAGTTGGACCTCCATCACCTGTGACATGTGCATGTATTTGTCGACCATCTATTTTAATTAACTTCCCTCGAGGCTGAAGATGTCTAAGCTCTTTTTTTGAAACAATATAAGTGGCTACTGTTAAGGGGAAAAATAAGGTAGAAATTGCTCTTCTTAATAACGGATTCAATTTTTGTCCTCCTGTTTAAAATAATAATGATGACCTTTTACCATTCGACAATCCTGGCTATTTTCCTCTTTTTTTGGTAATATTGACAATTCTTTCGCTGCATCATATAATACAAATAATTTTAAGAATATTGCGATGACGAGATAAAGTAAAATGACCCTGTTTTTTGACAGAGAGCTTCGGCAGCTGAAAAGAAGCAAAAACATTCATTTGAACATGACCTCCGAGCTTTACGGCTGAACCTAAGTAAGCCGTAGCGAGATTAGGCACTCGTTATAAATGTCACAGTATCGAGCTAAACCTGCTCCGTACTTGCTGAGACAAATGATGTGAGTCATTTGTAAAATAAGGTGGTACCGCGTGGATATATACCCCGTCCTTAACGATTTTGTTAAGGGCGGTTTTTTTTATTTTAAGGGGGGATAAAGATGAATATTTTTATTGGTGGTGCATGGGTTTATGCCAATGGGTCCTTGCATATAGGTCATATTGCCAGTCTTTTACCAGGAGATATTCTAGCAAGGTACTATCGTCAAAAAGGAGAAAACGTTCTTTACGTTTCAGGGAGCGATTGTAATGGAACACCCATAGCTGTCAAAGCGAGAAAAGAAGGAGTAAAGGCCAGCAGCATTGCTAATCGCTATCATCAAGAGTTTTTAGAATGCTTCAATAAGCTAGGATTTAGCTATGACGTATATTCTCGGACTGATTCTCACCAGCATCATGAGGTAGTCCAAAAAACCATCATAGATCTTTACGATGCAGGATATCTTTATCCTAAAGAAGTGGAACAAATTTTTTGTGTAGGTTGTCAACAATTCCTTCCAGATCGTTTTGTTGTAGGAATTTGCCCAGTATGTAAATCTAGTGCCCGTGGTGATCAATGCGACAATTGTTCCACTATATTAGATCCGCTTGATTTAGAAAATCGCTGCTGCAGTTTGTGTGGAGAGCGTCCTGCTGTCAAAATGACTAAACATTTGTATTTTGCACTTTCTCAATTTCAACAACATGTGGAAACTTTAGTCGAAAAAGCACAAAAAAATGGTAGCTGGCGAGAAAATGCGCTCTCTCTAACAAAAAGATATCTAAAAGAGCGACTTCATGATCGTGCGGTCACCAGAGATTTGCCAATTGGGGTCCAAGTACCTGTCAAAGGCTTTGAGGATAAAAAAATTTATGTTTGGGTGGAAGCGGTAATCGGTTACCTTTCAGCTGCGAAAATGAATGAAAAGTTTGATGCCTTTTGGAACGAGGAGACGGTTTCTTATTATGTTCATGGAAAAGATAATATCCCCTTTCATACTATCATTTGGCCAGCAATTCTTCATGCAAGCCAACAGCATACTGCTCCTGCACATATAGTTTCAAATGAATACATTACCCTTGAAAAGAAAAAAGTCTCCACAAGCAACAATTGGGCTGTTTGGATTCCAGAATTTCTTGAAGTGTATGATCCTGACTCTCTCCGCTACTTTTTAACCATCAACGCCCCTGAAAAAAAAGATGCGGATTTTTCCTGGAGAGAATTTATATACAGTCATAACAGTGAACTACTTGGAGCATATGGTAATTTTGTAAACCGAACTTTTAAGTTTATTGAGAAATCTTATGATGGACACTTAAAGGTAAAGAAACCTAGCGTAGACCTTGAATCTGAAATAACAGCATTATTCTTTGACGTTGGTATCCTTATAGAAAACGCTCAGTTTAAGCTGGCTTTAGAAAAAATATTTTACTACATTCGGAAAGCCAATAAATTTTTTGACACAAAAGAACCATGGAAGCAAATTAAAGAAAATGATGCGTTTTGTCAACAAACCTTATGGGAATGCTCGTTTATCATTGTTAACATCGCAACCCTCCTCACCCCTTTTCTTCCTTTCAGTAGCGAAAAGGTGTTTCAGATGGTTGGAATTACTCCTGTAAAATGGGGAGTACAGGAAATGACGGATTTGAAGCTGACAAATGTCTCCCCCCTTTTTCAGAGAATAGATGATCAACACGTTCAACACGAGCTTCAGAAACTAGCTGACAAGCAATCTTAAGCTCTCTAGTAACTCTATTAAAAAAAATACTAGAAAACAGGTAAAACACCCTGTCCGATTTAATCTATCTACATATGATAGAGTAAAGGGGGTGACAGCAGCATGTTACGTTATTATAAATTTGTCACTAGATTGGGAGAAAACATCGTAGAAGAGACCGAAGATCAATTAGAACGTGGAGCCAGAAAAGCAATCCGCATGATTCGCTATTTTAAACGCCGCTTAGACAACCTAGACGACTAATCCCCCTTTATGAACAGACTATTTTCTAAAAGATTGTTGCTTTTTCCATTCGAAAAATTGCCACATGTTTAAACCTTCCTCTAAGAAAAGAGCAATGCAGCAATGTTGATAAATGGAATAGCAACAAAATTTACGAAAACAGCCATGAAAAAGAACCGAAGCTTTGCGCTGCGGTTCTTTTTTACTTACTCTTTGGTAAATTCCTTATCGCTTCGAACGGTATCTATAGGTCGTACCAATTTTTCAATTTGTTCTCTTTTCGGTTCTAAAAATGGCGGAAGTGACAGCTTTTCCCCCAAGGTCTCATAAGGCTCATCCCCCATAAACCCAGGGCCATCCGTTGCAAATTCAAACAGAATTTGTGGTGCTACTCTTGCATAGAGTGATTCAAAGAAATAACGGTCCACATGCCCAGAAGTATGAAAGCCAAAGTTTTTTAATCTTTCATCCCACTCTTCAATAACCTGGCGATTGTCCACGCGAAACGCCGCATGATGTACGGTGCCGTATCCTTGCTGTGCCTGCGGTGAAGTGCTATCGTGCTCGACAATTATCTGTGCCCCGTTCCCACCCTCTCCCACTTCGAAAAGGTGTGTGTTTTCAACTTGATTGATTTCTTTAAAAAGAAGTACTTTTTCAAGAACTTCTTTGAAAAAATCAAAATTAGCAACTCGAATGTGAAGCGGCCCAAGACCGGTAATCGCGTATTCCAGTGGAATCGGCCCCTTTTGCCAAGGTGTGCCCGGCATTACTCCCTGGTTGTTTTCGTCTGACACAAGCTGATATTGCTGATCGTCAAAATCTACAAAGTTAATAACATTGGTACCAAACTGATTTTCAATACCCTCATGCTTTATCTGGAGTCGGTCGAATCTCTTCACCCAATAGTCCAAAGCTGCGTCTGTTGGAACACGAAATCCTGTCCGATAAATTTCGTTTGTTCCATGAGTTCCCTTTTGAATACCAGGAAAATCAAAGAATGTCATATCCGTCCCAGGACTTCCAGCGTCATCAGCAAAGAACAAATGATAGGTTTGGATATCGTCCTGATTCACGGTCTTCTTTACAAGCCTCATCCCTAATACATATGTGAAAAATTCATAGTTTTTTTCTGCACTGCTCGTGATGGCAGTTACGTGGTGAATTCCTTTTAATCCATTTTTCATCTTCGTACCTCCCATGGTTTTGGGTAATTATCTTGAATTCGAGATAATTATATCGTGGCTAGTAGGGGATGTCAAATGGTGGTGTTTTGGAGTAATGGGGTTAGGTGGTATTGGGTGGATTTGTGGGTACCTGTTGTTGGTAGGTTTAGAGACTGGAGAATTCTTTTTATCGTGTGCTTCGAATAGATTTGAAGATAGTCTCTTGCTTGTTTGTTAGATATCTCCTCTCCATGTAACAAACAAAAATCTATTAAAGCTGGGATGTGCGCGGTTTTAGAACGATGTTGACAATCATTGCAAAACCATATGGAATGTAACCTCATCATTTTAAAAGCTAAGCAGGATTCGCATTGCACTCCTGATTGAAGCTCATCATTTCTAATGTCAAGCGTGGTTAAGAGTGATTTTGATTTGATATTCTCCTTATGTTGCTTTAGTAGAACCTTAAATAATCGTTTTATGTCTTTAGTTGAAAAGATAACTTTGTTGAAGACGCTGGACTGCTGTTCTACCTTTGTGGGGATAAAATGTCCTTGGATAACGTGCTGGAAGGTTGTCCTGTCTGAGGGATCAACTTGAATTAATGTAGAAGGATTACTAATGACAACGTTAGAACACAATGACGAATTAGTGAAATTATTCTGTTCAAGCCATTTGGCAAAAAGTCTTTTTTGATTGTTCACTTGAATGATGGGGCATTGGTAGGTAATCTTGTTTCCTTGATAGGTTTGTATCATTTGGTTAAATTTCCTATCAAAATAAATGGTGCCACCCATATTTTTGACTTCTAATAGCATGATGAATTTCGGAGAGATAATAAGAGTGTCTATTTGGAAACTACTTTCTTGAACATGGAGCCATAGATGGTGGAGTATGAAAAACTCTTTTTCAGGAAGAATACTTAACGGGTACTCTATTGATTGTTCTCCTCTAAACCCTTTCATATTTTTAGCTATTAACTCTTTCACTTTTGGCATTTGTGGATGATGTTGAGGTAGACGGCGTTCTATAGCCATTAAAATGAGGAGATTTCGAGGTACTTCTCTAGCTTTAATTATCAAATTTAGGCCTCCTTTGAGTTGAGTTGGTACTAGTATACTAAAATCAGAGAAAAAAGTCTTATACTTTTAAGGTAAAAATGCCTTAAGAGCGAAAATACAAAAATACGAGCGAAAACGAGGTTTTAAGAGCGATTTTAAATATTTGCGAGCGAAAATTTTAATTTACGAGCGAAATTTTTGTTTTACGAGCGAAAAATCAAATTTACGAGCGAATACCATAATTACCCAATCCCCCCCGCCCTTTGCCTCCATCCCCACCCCATAATTATCCATCTCCAAAGCTTCTTCTAGGCGATAGGCACACCGAAAATCCATTGTGAAACCAGATGATTACCTAAAAGTCTCCATCGCTCACACTTCTAAGAGTGTTTTCCATATTTATCCATTATCCGAACTCCTTCTTGGTAAAAAGACACTCCTTAATTACCCAAAACAATTCCATTTTTTTGATTGCTCTCCCCCTTCTACATTTAACACCAAACCCAGTAACTCTACACATCCCCCAGCTATTAAAATAAAAAAAACTCAAAGCAGCTTGCTGCCCTGAGTTTTAACGATATATTCTACAACTCGTACTCCCACTCTTCCTTAAGCAATACATATAGCCTTAATAGCATAACTTCCAATTCCTCGTAGGATTTGTCTGGTGCATGAAGTCCTACTTTTGGAAAGAGAATGTCGGCGACTTTGCGGGACAGAACAGAACGGTCGTCTGAAGCGAGGCTGCTTATACGAGAAGCATAGGTTTTTAAGAGTTTCCAGTCTTTTGCGGTAAGCTGACGCAATGCCCATTCATCGACGATTGGGGAGCTTCCTGTAATCCCTCTTTCCTCCAAATTGCGATCAAGAGAGGATTTCTTTTTCTTCTTTTTTCCTCTCTCATGTACGACGATGGTACCTGCTACTAAATCGCCAAGGCGTTTGTGTTTGGAATGGAAAAAGATCATGGTCATGCCTACAAGGTAATTGATTGGTAGCATGTCGATAATGCGCAAGAGGTTGCGAATGAGGCTGGATAACAACGTGATGCTGTGGCCATTGTCTTGAATCACTCTTATTCCAATAAATTTTTTGCCTAATGTTCTCCCGCCAGTGAAGTATTCAAATAAAAAGAAGTAGCTCCAATTAATGACAAACAAGAGGATGCTGGCACCAGCAATTATGTAGGATGGCACGTCTATATAGAACAAATCCAGAAAGGTAGCATTTAAAAAGATTAGGAGACCTATAATGACTGCAATGTTAAATAACATAAGGATAACACTATCTATTAGAAAAGCTGCAGACCTACTTCCAAGGGCTGCGGTTTGATATTTTAAGGATACGTATTCTGGTGTTTTTATATCCACATGTTCTGCGTGCAAGATGATTCCCTCTTTTCATGGATAAATTTTACTGTGAGTGTATCTATTTTTCTCTCGTATTACTATAATAATAGAATATAGTGAATTTCAAACACGAGGTGTAAGGTTAAATGAAAGTAAAACAATTTATAAAACAGCACCGTGATCAATGGAAAGAGCTCGAAACAATCATAACCAAGTTACATAAGAAAAAGAATATTACGGGTGCGACTATCGCACGGTTTCATCTTCTTTATCAAAAAGCGGCTCAAAATCTCTCGTATGCTCAGACTTTTTTCCCTGAGGAAGAAGTAACTCCTTATTTGAATGAGCTGGTCGCTAAAGCTCATAATTTATTGTATAAGGATCAAGTGACGAGTTGGAAGCAGGCTGGGAATTTCTTTCGGTTTCGTTTTATTGAACTGTTGGCAGAGCAATGGAAATTTGTACTCGTTGCAATGCTGTTATTTACCATCGGGGGACTAGGTAGTTTTTTTGCCGTTTTGAATGATCCGCTTTATATTTATTCGATCCTTCCTACGGAGATGGCTCAAAGTATTGATCCC
Source organism: Bacillus sp. THAF10 (assembly GCF_009363695.1). NCBI lineage: Bacteria > Bacillati > Bacillota > Bacilli > Caryophanales > Bacillaceae > Bacillus > Bacillus sp. THAF10. Next base: position 1,970,040 of record NZ_CP045403.1, read on the forward strand.
GAGAAGCTTGGTATGAATGATGGTCAAGTTGACGCACCTTTAATGTCTGCTAGTATAACGACTAATAATATACAAGTTGCGATTCTTGCATTTGCCGGTGGTATTACTTTTGGGCTTTTAACGGTGTACATCTTAATTTACAATGGCATCATTGTTGGTGCGATTGCTGCTCTTTTTTGGCATTATGGAATGACCTATGAGTTTTGGGCTTATATTGTCCCTCATGGAATGATTGAGCTAACGGCGATATTTATTGCCGGTGGTGCCGGGCTTCTAATGGGGTATAAGCTTTTTGTGCCTGGTGATTTTACTAGGGGCTACCAATTAAAAGTGAATGCAAAGCGATCGGTTCTCCTGCTCCTTGGGACGATTCCTTTGTTTATTATGGCAGGAGCTATTGAAGGCTTTATCACTCCTGCCAATATCTCACTTGAAGCAAAATACCTCGTGGCAATTTTAACGGTAGTCGGCCTAGTGATGTATGTGACGATAGGAAAGCTTCGGTTGCGTAAAGTGCAGCTACAGTAATCCTTTATTGATGGTGTCAATATAATAGGATACAGCAGCTGTTGCTAGCTGCTCTTCACGGGCCTCCACCATTAGGAGGCCTTGTTTTTCCCAACGATGTTTTTGGCGTTTTTTAAATACAAGTTGTTGTTGGGCCACACTTTTCCCCATTGCTTTTTCAACATCAGAAGAATCTTCTCTAGCGATTTTTAATAAGGCCTCATCCTCTATCCCAATCAGCAAAAATAGATGCCTTTGTCTGATTCTTTTCAGATAGATTAATGCATTTTCTTCGTGTAAAAAGGAGGTCACATCACTAAATAAAAGGAGGAGACTTCGCTTTTTTTGAACAAGCTGCAGATATTGAAAGGCTTCTGCGTAATTGGACTCTGAGGCGTCTACTTCTAATGAATAGATGGCTTGTAGGATGGTTTGTAAATGGGCCATTCCTTTAGCAGGCGGAATAAATACCTTTACTTTTTTGGAAAAGGCAAGCACTGCGACATAGTCACCTTTGTGCAGGGCAGCGGTTGCAACGGTTAAGGCTGCTTCTAAGGATTTTTCCAAACGATTTCCGTTTTTTAATTCCGCCCCCATCATTCTTCCGCAATCAATTAAAATGGTGACATATTTTCCGTGCTCAGGTTCGTATTCATTTGTCATCACTTCTCTTAATTTTGCCGTTTGTCGCCAATTTATTTTTCTGGGATCATCACCTACTACATAGGAACGGATTTTAGCAAATTCCCCTACCCCTTGTATTTGTTTTTTAATTTGAACACCTTCATGCAAAAGGTATTTTTGAGCATTTGCTAGATAGTTCTTTGATTGTGTCATATCAGGGATAACTTTTATTTGCTCTTTTAGTTGACAGGCCATTTGTTTTTGCCAAAGTCCAAGTTTACTAGAATAACGAACGAATAGTTTTTCGATAAAATAGTGTCCACGTATGGGTGCCTTTGTTTGGTACGTAAATACTTTTTCGCTTTCTTTTGGTACCACTGCTTTTAATGGAAAAGGACGATGAAAGCTTTGTGGAATGCCATCCTTCACCTCTACAACCATATCGTAGGGGGAAGGGTTTGCCACATGGATAGTCACGGAATAATCAATGCCGCGTTCCATTTCAGTTGGAATTGTTCTTGTGATGGTAACGTCCTTTTTTCGTGGGGAAAGCCATAAATCTAATATACTTAACAAGAGAAAAAGGACATTCATCACGATAATAGTAGCCCATGTAAGGTGATTTCCTACTAAAATAAGAAAAACAGAGAGAAGGATAAAGGCAAAAATCAATCTCCAGGTAGGAACAACCCCTTTATCTAGGAACAGGAACCGCTCCAATAAGTTCTTCCACGATTTGTTCAACAGTCGCTCCCTCCAATTCTGTATGTGGAGATAATTGAATGCGATGACGAAGTGCTGGTTTTGTCACCATTTTGATGTCATCTGGTGTGACGTAATTTCTTTCATTCAGATATGCCCAAGCTTGAGCAGCTTTAGCAATAGAAATTCCAGCTCGTGTACTTGCTCCGAATTGGATGGAATCTGATTCTCTCGTTTTACGAACGATTTGCATGATATAGGCAAGGACACTTTCACTTAAGGTAATTTGTTGGATTTCTTTTCTGATTGCAAGGAAAGCGTTCAAGTCCAACACTGGCTGAACATTAGTATGAGTGTATTTATTTTCAATCACTTGTTTTAAAACAGCTGTTTCTTCTTCTAGGTTAGGAAATTCAATGTGTAGTTTGAATAGAAAACGATCCTGCTGTGCTTCGGGTAGAGGATATGTACCTTCAAACTCTATAGGATTTTGGGTAGCAACTACAAAAAACACCTCATCTAAAGGATAAGTTTCTCCTTGGATGGTGACCTGTTTTTCCTCCATTGCTTCAAGTAATGCTGCCTGTGTTTTGGCTGGTGTCCGGTTTATTTCGTCTGCTAACAGGATGTTCGTAAAGACTGGTCCTTTGAGCGTTTCAAATGTCCCTTCTTTCATGTTGTAGATGGAGCTTCCCGTTATATCACTCGGAAGAAGGTCCGGGGTAAATTGAATACGATGAAAGGTACCCCCTAAGAGTGTTGCTAACGTTCTGACCATTTGGGTTTTTCCTGTACCGGGCACACCTTCAAGTAACACATGTCCTCCAGAGAGAACAGCCGCAAGTAATAGTCTTATATTTTTATTTTGACCTAGGATTCTTTGTTCATATTTTTCAAGAAGAGTTGCCAATTCGGGCTTCATTCTTCTTCCACCTCTTTTCGTAAGCTATCTAATTCTTGTGACCAAAGCAAATATTCTTGCTTTGTCATTTTTTCATTTTGCAATACTGATGAAAGTGTTTTCGTAAACGTTTCAATCTGATTAGAATTCTTACGTTTCCATTTTTGCTGAAGAGTTGCTGTCATGTCCTTCCATTCCTTACTGTATGGAATCCCCCACTTTTCCTGTAAGAGATATTTCAAAAAATCTGCTTGGGCACAAAGGGACTCTCTGTAAGTTTTCCCGCGAAGATGCCATGCTGCAAGAGATCGAATGCTCTCATCATTATATCGGACCATCTCTTCCCGTGCTATTAACACAGGTCCAAAGCGTTTTCCATGCATCCAAAGAATAAGAATAACTGCAAGGGCTCCTTGAACAAGCAAAAACAAAAACCAGTTAGGATAAATAGTAAGCATACTAGATTCTGAGTTTCCATGATTATACTCGTCTAGTAATATTGCTGAATAAGTCACACCATCCTCATTTAGTAAGGAAAGTATTAATGATAAATGATCCAAGGACAGGATGTTTTGATTGGTTAACCACTTAGGTGCTGTCGCGACGATAAGCGTTCCAGTACCAATACTTCTTTTTATAGCGATATCCCCGAGACTGTCGGAAAGAAGGGTTTCATATTTCACGTTGCCTTCAAGACGGATATTCGTTTCTAATTCTGCAAAATAATTCTTCCCTAACTTATTTTCAACAACTCCATCAGCTGCATAAGGATCTACAAAATCAGTTTGAATATCAAAAAATCCCTTTGGATTACTTTTTAATAAAACAATGGTATTGCCTTTTTCTATAAATGCAAGATAATCCTTCATCATATCACTATCTGGAATAAAAAATGGCTCTACCAGTAGTAATAGTTTTCGCTCATCTCCTGAAGGCAATAGATCTGGGCTTTGCTTCCATCTGGATACAGGAACATTTTCTTCTTTCAAATATGTATAAAATGCTTTTAGCCCAGTTGGAGAAGGAGACTCAGAATCAAAAGAGGCATACTCCTGGGTTCTTTCAGGCTGAGAAAAGTAATAGCCTATAAAAAATATTAGAAGTAACGCTCCAATGACCACTAAGTTTTTTTTCGTTTTCTGTAGTGGCTGCAAATGATGGCCTCCTCTCCTATACACTTCTTTCTTGAGGGTTATTTGTATTGATGAAAGCTATTAATCTATCTCGATATGGGAGGTACTCTTCCTTTAGGATGCTTTGTTTACCATAGGTTGCTCGGTCAAAAACCTGGGCTAGATGATAAAATGATGCTGCAAAGTCCTTTTTATTTGCCTTTAACTCATCGTAATATTCCCAGTTTGTTTTCCAAATTTTAGCCTCGAGCCATTCTTGTTCATGGCAGTAAAGAAGCATGGCAAGAAACAGGTGACGAGTAGCAAGGGTATACTCTTGTTGATTTTCCAAGTCTTCTGCTTTTTCCATGTGCTTCCTATACGTCCATGACCATTCATCCTCTGAGGTAAAAGGTTGGTTGGACTTTACTCTCCTATTTATACGAATCCTGGAAATAGTAATAATGAGAATAACTGCCAGCGCAAAAACCACCATAGCAACTAGGATAAACATAACATTGCCTGCAGAACTACTTGCATTTTCTATAGAAGGAAAGAGGCGCTCCAGCCATTCTGCCAGCCAGCTCTTTATGTCATCCCAAAGCCTTTGGAGAGCATTTCGATTGTCTTCATTATAGACTTGATATTCTTTCTTGCTTAGTATGTCCGCTAATTTCTGCCGTGCTGTCTCTTCCTTAAACAACATTAATCACCCTTTGTTAGTTCGTGTGATAGTCATCAATCATTTCTTTCAAATCATCTGCATCATGACGAACCTTTAAATCTAAGTACATAACGGAGTATCCGACTGCAAAAATCAGCGTGGTAAATAATTTTGTTAAGCCAATGATTAGCACTAGCAAGACACTAAAACCTAGAAACATGGAAAAGGTAGCTTCAATTGCCAATGAAATGGCAGTAGTTATCAGGAAAAAGATAAAGTAAAGTCCCATCATTTTAAAGGATTGACCTCTCGTCAAATGCCAGCTTCTCCCAAGACCAGGAGAGGATTTATCTAATAAAGAAGAGCCAAAAAAGAAGCTCCATCTTGTTAAAAAGTAGGAGATAACTAATAATATAGCAATGCTAAAAGCTATTATAAAAATCATCCCGATCAAAAAGTCTCCTACGAAAAAAGATATAGTTGAAAATACGATTATGAGAATGGCTGCTACAAACATACCAAAAGCTATCACATAAAATAATAAAGTGGATCCAATTATCGGAAAGAATCGTCCAAATGTTTTTTTCACCAAATCCATTGCGGAAAGTTCATCGTTTGATTTTAATTGATGAACACCGAATAGAATCGCTCCATATGCTACTGGATATACAAAAAGAAGAATGAGAGATGTTAGACTAGATGCAGCATCTTGCCCAAGGGTAGTATTTGCCTGGGCATTAACATCAAAGCTGTTTGCCATTTGATCAAGCCAGCTTCCCTCTCCACTTAAATCACGGATAAAGCCTTTTCCTGCCCAAAGTTGAATAAGTGCATCTAAAAGGTAGACAGGACCAACTAACCCTAAAAGAATAAGAAAGAACGTGCCAAATTTCTGCTTACAAATACGAAATGTTTGATCGAGAATTTCTCCAAATGTTTTTGGCTGACTTAAACGACTATTCATGTTTTTCCCCCTAATAATCTACTATTCCAAATGTTGTCATATCGATTATTTTATCATTAAAATGGCAAATTCCGACTGTTTTTTTAAAAAAAATACAACGATCTCGAAAAAAAGATCGTTGCGATTTGTTAATCTATTGCCCCACTTACATCATATTGACTTAACTCAAGCTCTGTTTCCCCAGTTACCACTAGTTTAGCAAGCTCTGCTCCTAAGTATGGTCCGCTAGTTAAACCTGATGCACCTAATCCATTTGCAAGGAAAATACCTTCAAAGTTTGGTAGCTTGCCTATTATAGGTAAGAAGTTGGGGGTAAATGGTCGAAATCCCACTCTTGTTTCTAACAGGGTGGCCTCTGCTAAATCTGGTGCAGTTACAAGGGCCTTGTTTAAAATTTCATGCACAGCACCTGCGGTAACTCTTGAATCAAAACCAGCTTCATCCTCATGAGTTGCACCAACGACTATTCGTCCATCCTCAAAGGAAAGCATATATTGGTTGTTTGGCGGCATGACAACAGGCCATTGGTTTGTCTCTTGATTATTTTCTAGCTGTAAATGAACGATTTGTGCTTTTTGAGGCACCACTTTCATATTTACACCAATTGGCTCAAAAAGTTCTTTTGCCCAAGCACCAGCAGTAACGACTACCTGATCTGCTTGAACAATCTGCTCCTTGTTTACCGCTACTCCAGTTAAGATGTTATTTTCCATGATAAGCGATGCATTTCCATTAACAAAAGTGACGCTATGCTTTGTAGCAGCTTGTATGAGTGCATGTTTTAGTTTTCGACCGTCTACTTTTGCTCCGCCACTAATAAAAACAGAACCGTATTCATCGGAAAGGACGGGATACAACGACTTTGTTTGCGCTGGGGTTAGAATGGTTACCTCTCCAATTTCTGGTGCGTCTGCTCTTCTCTTTAACGCTCGCTCTTTCATTTTCTCTAGTTTGTCAGGATCAGTATGTAGGCTGATAGCCCCAACCTTGTTATAGCCAGTCTCTGCTTGACCATCCTCTAACAGCTGTTGGATAAGCTTTGGATAATAGCTAGCCCCATTTTTGACTAGTGTGTACCATGCTTTATTTCGGCGTTGTGATATCCAAGGGCAGATTATACCTGCTGCAGCATCGGTAGCCTGTCCTTTATCAATGCGGTCCACCACCGTAACCTTTGCCCCGAGTTTTGCTAAATGATAGGCGGTGGAGGCTCCAAGGATGCCAGCACCAATGACGACTACTTTCTTCATGGTTGTTCACCTTTCTCTATTTCATTCATTAATAAGTTCTTCTAGTTTACATGAAGAAGAAGGAATGCTCAATATCGCTGAAAAAACGAAAAGCTCTTCCAATAGTTTGGAAGAGCTTTTGGCAATAAATTTATTACTGGAATTTTAGTTTCATTGCTTTTGCCATGATTTTTGGTAGGTCTGTGTTATCCAGCAGACCAGAAAATTTTTCAGATTGTGGACCGTATGCGTATACAGGAAGATCTGTTCCTGTATGTGCTGTGCTTGTCCAACCAATTAGTGCACGGTCACTAATGACATTATTGATTGCAATTGCAGGTTTTTCTGCTGTTTTAATTTTCTCTATTTCTTTATCTGTAAGCTCTAAAGAGGTATATTTTTGCACTACCTCACCAACGTTACTCTTATCTTCATTCAGTTCACTTGCCATTTTGTCCCCTGTTGCAGTTACACCTTTTACAATGTCCATTTTCAAATCATATTCCCCATTAGCACCAACAGACATTCCACCTGTTTCATGGTCACCTGCAACAACTACAAGGGTATTTCCGTCTTTCTTCGCAAATTCTAAAGCTGCTTCCACGGCTTGATCAAAAGCTTCTGTATCGCTCATCGCCCATGCCGGGTCTTGCGCATGTCCAGCCCAATCAATTTGTGATCCTTCTACCATCAAAAAGAAACCTTTCTTGTTTTTATTGAGAGTAGAAATTGCTGTATTTGTCATTTCTGCAAGGCTCGGCTCTTCCGTTTCATCTCTGTGCATTTCAGGAGCCATCGCATCATCTGCAAATAATCCTAGCAGCTTTTTCCCTTTGGCATTTTCTAGTTCCTCTTTATTAGAAACATAGTGGTATCCTTGCTTTTCTGCTTTCTCGATTAAGTTTTCTTTCTGCTTGCCACCATTTTTACTATCTGTAAAATAATCACGACCGCCACCAAACAAAACATCTACCTCATTGTCTAAAAATTGTGGGGCGATTGCCGCTTCGTCAGAACGTTTTTCTACACTGGCACCAAACACAGCTGGTGTTGCGTGTGTAATAGTAGAAGTAGCAACAAGACCGGTAGATTTTTTTGCATCCTCCGCAGCATCTAAAATGGAGTCAACTTCTTCTCCATCTGGAGTAACACCTACCATCCCATTATTCGTTTTGTGTCCTGTTGCCATTGCTGTTCCCGCGGCCGCTGAATCGGTTACTTCTGTATCTGCTGAGTGTGTTTTAATCAGCCCTTTAACATAAGGATCAAAGGAGGAGTCTGCTCCCTTATACCAACGATAGTTTGTTGCATAACCGGCATTATAACCATCAGGTATCATATAGATAACATTTTTTACTTTCCCCTGTTTTTCGTGTTCACTTTCACTTGGTTTTTGTGCATCTGCATAATTATCTCCAAAGCTCACTTGAAAACCAGAAAATAGTAGTCCTGCTGCGATTGCAACACTTGCCGCTTTTTTATACATAAAAGCTCCTCCTTAACATTTTTACTACTCTTTTAAACTAGCAAGCTTTTGTTAAGGAGGTTTGAAGAAAAGATTAAAGCTATTTTACAAAAAGAAAAATGTTTCTTTACAACCTTAAATTACCTTCTTTTGAATACCTTTGTGCAACTGAGCTATTTTGTAGGCATCCTCTGCCAGGATAGATTGCACACTACCCCCAAACCATTCAAGAGAAGCATCAATGTTCGTATGGGAGCTAACATAATCGATAAACGCCTCAAAATCTATTAATCCTTCAAAAAGAGGGACCATCCCGTCTCTTGAGCCTGCTGCAGCATATACATTGGCAGGATTGAAGACGGTGAGCTTCTCTTTTGAAGAGATGTTTTTAAAGTGAAAATGATGGATCCACGGCTGTAACGTGTGGAAGGCTTCTATTGGATCTGCACCTGATTCCCAAATATGTAACACATCAAAATTGACTTTTAAAGCAGGATGATCGACCTCTTCTAGCAAACGCAAGGTTGATTCTACATTATCAGTCAACGTTTGAGGATGCGTTTCTAGTAATAGCAACTGCCCTTCCTCTGCTAATTGTTTACATATTATGTGGAGCTTTTCTACTAACTGCGCTCTTTCATTTTCATTCGTTTCCGCGCTTCCTTTTTGTCCAGCAAAGGTTCTAATTTTTTTCGTTCCCCAGCGATTAGCAAGTTGGCTAAGTTCTCTTGTTACTTTTATTAGCTCTGGAGCGGATAAATGTAATGGAAGGTAATCGCTAATCATGCTTACATGTAGGTCATATTCTTGAAGCCACTCTTTGTTATAAGAAGCGCTAGATTTTAAATTTTTTGCGTGAACTCCCCAAAGTTCTATTCCATCGATTGGCAGGAATTGTGCCCATTTAGCTATCTGATCAATCGACTGAAGATGATGCCGAAATGAGATGGTACAAATTGATAAACTCATAGTTTCTCCTCCTACTTAAGCCAATTGTTTAACAGAATGGGTAATTGTCCATTTCTCAAAGACTTGCAATAAATGTTGTTTGATCGAAAATTCGAGTATATTTTGTGCTGCTAGGATAGAATGAAGGTCATCTAATACATCCGAATCCCCTGTTAAGGCATATTTCATTGCGCGATATTGGATGGTGGTATAGCCTTTAACAAGTTTTTCTATTTCATCACACCAGCTCTCAAACCATTCCTCTGAAAGGGATAGTTCATGCCAAAAGAAGGCAAAGGCATGCTCGTAAGCGTATTTCCTGATGGCGAGTACTGGTATTTGTTTTAGCGCATTTGCCAAATCCTCTCGACTATCAGATTTCTCCCCATGACTATACATATCAACAATATTCCTTATAGCATCTGTCATTGGATTTTTATCGAGCTTCATGCAGGTTCGAAAATACGCCTCAACAGTAAGAGGGTTTGTTGGGTTAATCTCATCAGCGTCAAAATAGAAACCACCTTCTACAGAAGGTTCTGCTATCGCCTCTAAGATTTTTTCTTTTGACAACTTTCCTTCCCATCTGAAATCTGGATCAAACATAAACCATTCTTCTTCATTCTCTGTTGTTTCCAACATCACATAGTGAGGAAAAGGTGATTGATGAAACTTGTTCTCCCTCTCCGGAAGCTTGGATAAATCAAGCATGACCATAATATGCCGATGCTTTGGCTTCGTTTCCAGTAGTGTTAACATCGCGTTGATATTTTCCTGTTTTGAGCGTTCTTCACAGTACCATTTCGTTATTTTAATCCCGTACAGAAGCTCATACCAGTTTTTAAAAAAATCGTGATTAATATGTTGGGAGTGATAGGTTAAAAATCCGTTTTCTGTCACGTCGAAGTCAGAATCCCAAACCCCAAAGTAAAAGGGGCGATGATCGACGTTCTCATTTTTTTTAATAACTTCACATACACAACTGACAAAGCAATGTACCTTAATCATCCCAGCCTCTCCTCCTTATCCCTTCTCTCTAAAAAGTCCAGGAGCGTTCCAACTGTATGAAAATCCTTTGGAACGAGCATATCATCTGGGATACTTATGCCTAGATCCAATTCAAGGTGGAGGATTAATTGTAAGATCATAACAGAATCCAAATACAAATCTTCATTCAATCTTGCATCCTCATGGTAATTCTCTATAGTAGATAGGTTTAACTTATTTTTAAGAATGTCATATACGCCGTTGCTAATCTTTTCTCTTTTCATAAACGAGCTGTTTCTCTCCCTTCCACCATTCGTTTTCTGCTTACTTTGCCGTTTGGGAGCTTTGGGATTTCTTTTACTTGAATATAATCAACTGGGATTTGGTGCGGTGCAAGATGTTTGTGACACCATTCTCTAATGGCGTTGGGCTCGATAAAAGAATCAGCAACATATTGAATACACACTCGTTCCCCTGCAAATTGATCCGCTTTTTTATAAGCAATAACTTCTTTTATTTCGGGTAAACGTGCAACAATCTCTTCCACCTCTTGAGGGTATACATTTAGTCCAGCTACATTAATCATGTCATCCATGCGTCCTAGGAGACATAATTTCCCATCTTTAGAAAAGTAGCCTAAATCTTTCGTATGAATTGTTTTTTTCCCTTGTTGGATGACTATCTCCTCGGGATTTTCCAAGCGATCACCAGCTTTCACTGATAAATGTGTAAGAGGTATTCCCATTTCGTTTGAAAACGCAGTATTTCCATTTATGGCAACACATCCTGCTTCAGAGCAACCATATTGCTGGAGTACTTTTTCAGATTTACTCTGTAATGTCTCTAACCAATTGGAGGACATTAGTGTTCCTGAAGTCATCACATAATGAAGTGCTTTACCATCTGGGAGAAATTGAAGCAGCGTTTGTAACAAGGCTGGTGATGCATAGAATAGATACCTGGTTTTTTCGCTTAGCATTTTCAGCACATATTTCGGATTGGTACTAGCAAGAATTCTTGGTTGTACTCCACGTTGAAAAGCAGACAAAACGCCACTAATCAACCCATAAGAATGGGTAATCGGGCAAGCAATGAAAGGGATTGTATCTGCTTCTACAGGTAAAAGCTTGTTGTAATGCTCTATTTCTACCTCAATTTCTTCCCAAGTTCTCTCTATGCATTTGGGCTCACCAGTTGTACCAGAACTCATTTGTACAAGTACACCTGTTTTTTCTAAGTGGTCGTTTATCATTAATATTGGAGTATTTATATCTCCAAATAGAAGAAGGTGACTCTTTGAACGGTGCGCAATTTGAATAGCAGCCTCTCTTGGTGTTGCGGGATGAATTGGCACAACTGAGCCGCCTTTTTCCTTCATGTATAAACAAAGTGCCAATCCCTCAATCAAACTAGTTGTGCAGTATGCAACCCTTTTACTGCTTGGGTTCTGAAGGAGGGGCATTCTTTCAAAGCTTTGATATAGAGATTTTAGATCATTTTCTGTATAAGTTGTATCATTGATATAAAACATTTACTTACCACTCCTTGCTAGACTGTTTTTAACAATATGGTGAAACTCTGCTTTTTTGGTTGATATCTTTCTTGTAAATAGAGACTCTGTTTTGATATTTTCATCGGTATATTTTATTTCTTTGGCTCTTTTCTTTAGCTCAGATGAATGGAACGTATGGTTTTCTAATGCTACTTGTATCAAACGCCAAAATTTGTCTTCTGAAAAATGAAATTCTTTTTCTAAGACATAGGAAAGATCACTCAAATGGAAGACAAATAACGTATCCATGACTAATTCTCTCAACCCTTCCACAGAAGACATCCAGTAGTACTGATCATTCGGTGCATGTTGGTAATCAGGATGTAGAGCAGAAATATCTTGGTGCAATGCCTTTTCCTTTAGAAAATCAACCGAATATTCCAGACTCTCATGAAAGTCACGAAGCATCACTCTCTTAGGCCACCCGTTTCGGTGAACAAGTATCATGTTTTGTGCGTGCGCTTCAACGGCAAGGCCGTGTGCCACAAAGAGATGCCAAACTGGAACAATGGTTACTTGAATTAGTTGTTCTACCCACTTTTCTAATCCGTATGTTTCAATCCAAGGTGCAATAAGTAATGAATGGTCCTTTTCGTATAAGGTTAAGGCGTTGAATGGTGCTGCCTCTTCCTCATGAGCAAGCTTACTAGTACCTGATTCTCTCCAAATAGCCGCTACATGCCCACATAAAGAATCGTTTTTTTCAAATGCGACGATACCTGCATATTCCTTCAGAATAGATACGTTTTTTTTAAGGTAGGCATCAGATTGAATAATCTTTTCAAGCCACGATGAAATAGTTGGTGCAGTACAGATGGAATGAGGTTCCAATGTTCGTAAAGATGATGTGTTGACCATGTTTAATGGTAGTTTGATTGTTGCCTTTTCCTTATTTGACTTATTCCATAGACTTCTTACTGACTGTGAAGCGTGGTAATAATCTCCTGCAGAACCAATAGGGATGATATCGTTCGTATCAGCTTCATATGAAAGCTTTTGCTTCCATTGCCATGGATGTACCGGAAGTAGGCAGTAGTCTTTTAAAGAAAGGTTTCTTTTATGTAAGCTATCTAGTAAAAAAGAGAACGTTTTCTCACCTAATTCTTTTTCATAAAAGCGTTTTTCTTCACAAGGTAACGCAAGCCGGACATGCTTTCTTTTCACAGCCACCCAAAATAGCTGAAATGATTTACCGTTTTCAGGACCAAATTCTTGGTGGTCCTTTACGGAAAATCCAGTTCTAGCTTTAAAGCATGGGTGATAAGGGTGTCCTTCCACAACAGCTGCATCAAGCTCTTCTAAAGGAAGCTTTCTTCTGTCATCGAAGGAAAGGTGTTTTTCATTCCATTCACATAACAGAATGGTTTGTTGTAATTCTTCTAAAAGCCGTGATTGTTCAGCATGGGACGGAACAAGCCCCTCTGTTAGCCTAAATAAGGATAGAGGCAATCTGTTCCCCTGTTTATCTGTTTGGACAATAGTTTCAGGAAAAATTCGAAATCTGCTAAAGCTAGACCATTCTCCACGACAAATATAGTCTACATTTTGCCCACTAATATGGATATTGGTTTCTTTTTCATCTGATAGGAAACTTACAGGTAATAGATTTTCAAAAACTATCGCCTCTAGTAATTGTTTCCATACTCTAAGCTCTGATTTAGACTGAGAAAGCTGTTGCATAGATGGACTCCTTATCACTAGAAAGATTAGCAGTACAAAAAGGATTTGGTATGGAAGTATAAACAGCTTGTTCCATCTCTGCCAACAGCTCATCCACATCATGAAAGGAAGTAAGAAGATTGGCCTTACATGCAATAGTAGGTGTATGGAGAAGGTAATCAACGAAGCCTTTTCCACCTTTTGAAAAATTCTTAGAAAGAACATGAAGCTTTTCCTGCAGCCAGAATAATAGATGTTCTTCTTCTAGAATTTGATCTGCTCCAAATCGATGAACAATCGAAAATACATGATTTATGAATAGGTAATAGGCAAATCGGTCATGAATCAATTTTTCTTCATAAAATAGTTCCGCTCTATTTGCTAATGCAGGTGTGATTTTTACCAATGCTTTTTTGTAGTTATTGGACAAATAATAGCCTTGATTGTCACGGAAGTAATAATCTTGTGGATAGATGTTTGAAACATCAAGTAAACTGTTTTGTTGATGTGCTTCTAGTGCTATCCCATACTGCTCATATAGACAAAACATAGGCAGTATTGCTTTATCCCAGTATTGTTCAAACCATTTCCAAGCAACTTCTTCGTTGCTTTTCCCTTCTGTTTTGGCCTGTTTATTGATTAATTGTTTTAGAATGGAATGTTGTCCTGGCAAAGGATCCTGAATAAGTGCTGCCACAGAAATGAGTCCCTTATTTTTTCCCTTTGGAAATGGATTTTCACGGATGATTACTTCAAACCCGTTCTCTTCTTCACTACACGGCAAAGCTAATGATAAGCTCGCTGGGTCATTGATTATATGAAAATTGGGATGCTGCTCTTTAAATGGTAGGTTGTTAAATACATCTGCCATCACAACACCTGCATAAAGCTCATGTGCCTTATTGACTCTTAGTGAGTTGGTTACTTTCACTGGTATCGAGAATTTAAACATCCATGCTTCATTTTCGTTGTAGACACTTCTTATAGAGGATGTTGCTGAAAATTCTGGCCCAATAGGACCTAAATACCTTATCAACCCTTGATCCATCGCTTTCTTTACATGCTGTTGTTGAATCAGCCATTGTGCTTGTAGTGGATGCATAGGATAGTATGTTTTTGAGGTGGCACTAGAATCATAGCCGTAATCTTTCAGTAGATTCTCGATCATAGTTGTTGGTCGGAAATCGGTAGAATGATATTCCTTCACTAAGGATTTTTCCACTTCAAAGAAATGAAGGGGGAATTTCCCTTCCAATTCAGGTGCATACATTTGTTGCTGCCATTGTGTCATTCCTTGTCTGCTTTTTGGTGTTGGGTGTAACCAATGACCAAACATTAAGGATTGCTCTAATTCGATAAAAGACTTTGTTTCAGCATGGTTTGTTGTGCAAGTTTCCATGCCTTTTTCTATGTATGTACACATCGTTTGGTAGCTATCTATTAACCTTAGAATCAGCTCATCATAATGAGATGCAAGGGTTTGACATCCCTTCTCTCGAGCTTGTATGTGCAATTCTTGAATGCATGTAATCATTACTGGCAATGCTTCATCCTCATGAAAGCTGCCGTTATGCTTAGAGAGCTTAAATACTCTTCCAAAAATGTGTCTTCCTGCTAGTGATTTATAGGTTACTTCTAATAATAGGGTTATTCCTTGGGAAGAGAGCGGTATTTGGATTAATTTATTGCTTGTTATGAAGTAAGGATGAGGAATTAATTCAATGATGTCCTCTTGTTTTAGCCATTTAGCATCTCCTACCTCTCTTATAAAACAATTCATAAAAGCTTGAAAAGAAGCTCTTTCGGCTATTTGTTTAGCGGAATATGTCATCATCCCACCCTTTCTGATTTCATTAAAAAATAAAGAATGAACTTCAAATGAAATTCATTCTCAATGATAATGATTATCAAATTCATCTTCCATGCACAAATTCTACTTTATGCATGGACAAATCTTTCATTCTATCAAAAAGGGAAAATGTACCTACATCTCTACCTTTTATTGAAAGTTACACAAATAATTTGTTAATTCTTCAATCATGTGCTTCCTACCCTTTGGCCCCCAAGGATCCCATTCCTTACTGTCTGGAAGATAAACTTTATTATGTTGAACAGCCTGGAGCTCTTTCCATTTCTTATCAGAAGCTATTCTGTCTACTTCTGTTTTTGTGCTCCAAAGAAATAATATATTTTCTGGATTTAACTCCTTTAGTTCCGCAAGGGAGACTTTTTTATAGCCACTACGGGGGATGTTAGGACAAGGAATAAAATTAAGACCTTCATACAAAAGCTCCATACATGCATGTTTTTGTTGCCCATAAAGTCTGATTTCTTTGTTTCTTACCCATAATACGGCCCAATTCCCATCATTAGCATATGGTTTTAGTATATTCTTGGCATTCTCTTCAAGCATGCTCATTTCATCAAATATAGCTTGCAGCGATTGTTCCTTTCCTACAAGAGCCGCTACCTCTTTCAGATAATCCTTCCAGCTCGGCTGAAAACCAATACAATGAACGTTTTGTCTTTGTGTCCAAGAAAAGGATTGTTCTTCAGCCATATGAAGTGGGGTCTTGATAATTTTATCTGGTTGCAGGTTCAGTACTCTTTTTGTATCTATTTTCTTTTCCGCATTTATTAGCAAAGTGCCTTCCAATTGTTTTTCTAAATATGAAGGTACGCCGTTGGTAGTGGGGTAAAATGTCGGATACATGGGAGCAACTATGGGTTGGAGACCAAGAGCTAACAAATGATCCTGAAGAAATAATTGGCTAACTAGTGCTATTCGATTTTCCATTCTCTTTACAAAAATAGAGGGAGCTACCCCTTCCTTTTTTTTGAATAATCTACTGAAATAAAATTCATCCTGTATACCAATCATGTTGGCAACATCCTTCATCACAATTCCCTTATTTTGCACAATAAGCTCTTTCGCTTTTTTTATCTTTCTTTCTACAAGATAATCTTTAGGTGACTTCCCGGTTTTCTTTTTAAATGCCCTTGCATAGGAGGTGCTTGTCATGTTTACTTTCTCAGCAAGATCTTTAATAGTCAGGCTTTCGTGAATATGGTTTTCGATATATGTAATAGAATGGTCCATGTCTATTTGCTGGGTGTCTGTAGCTTTTTCTAAAAAACTCCACACTTTTACCTGAAATTTACACCTGTCAGAAAATTTAGTACTGCTTTGCAAGGTCATCATGGACTCAAGTTCAGGACCTGCTTTTAAGGGGTCTATAAAATTAAAATAGATCGTTTCATCCCAGTTTTCATTGCATATTATGGTGAAGTATTTTATGTAGCTCCCTGTTGCAACTGAGATGGTTGCTTCTTCTTTAAGGTTAAAAAGAGTACCTTCTTGCAGTAATTTAGTAGCATCTTGTTGAAAGTGAATGGATGCATTATTTGATGCAATATAAATGATAGAAGGAGAAACAGTTACGCTTTCTCCTTCTTCTAGAATATTTGAATAAAGAATAGTCATCTTGAAGTCTCCTTAATACGAAAAAAATAATGATATTGCTATTATAGTTGATAATGATTATCGGTCGCAATAAGGTTATGTCATTTTCTTATGGAGATTGATAAGATGATCTATTGCAAGCAGTATGAATGCTGCAATCAGTTCCGTGTAAAGCGGAACAGTAATACCACTTACTATTTCATCAGCAAGGTATATGGGTAGCCACATAAACGCAAACGTAACGCTATAAATGCCCAATAACATACTAAAGCGTGATCTCAGCTTTCCAAACAACCGCATTAATATCATAATGGTTAATAGCTCAAACACTAGTGATAAGGGAATTAAACAAATCACATAGTAAATCAAGGAACGTTTTGTATCATAATGAACACTAAACAGTTGAAAAAGCCCTGCAAAACCAAACAAAAGCAAAATGGCCATGCAGGTTATGGCTAATAGCATCATCATGCCAATAGCAGCGGAAACAAAAAATTTTTCTCTATCCGTTAGATTTGGCTCCGTAGGCATTTTCTTATTTACCAAGTTGGCCAGCTCCTTTAAAAGAATTCTTTTAATAGGAGTTATTCAGCACTTTCTCTTTTCATGACAGAAAAAAGCGATAAGTCATTAATCTGACTTATCGCTTTGGTTTGTAAAGTTGATGTTCTTCCCGTAAAAAATTTCATCCATTTCATTGGTTAATTTTTGGGTAATTTCATATTTATCGTCTGTTGACAATGTATCTTTTGTATAACCAAATAAATAATTGTTTAAATCAAACTCTTTTAACCGGCACTTAGTGTGAAAGGTATTTTCTTGATAAATATTCACATCAATCATGTCGTATTGGCTTTTCACTTCATCAGGAATATAATTCTGAATGGAGTTAATGTCATGATCAATAAACAATTTATTCCCATTTACATCTCGTGTAAATCCTCTTACTCGGTAATCCATTGTCATAATATCCGTCTCAAATGAATGAATCAAATAATTTAACGCCTTCAATGGTGAAATTTCTCCGCAAGTGGAAACATCGATATCGGCCCTAAAGGTACTTATGCCCTCTACAGGGTGATATTCAGGATACGTATGTACGGTGATATGACTTTTATCAAGCTGACAGACAACGGAGTCTGGCAGTGGACCTGGTGATTCCTCGTAAGACTCCATTGGCACTTCCACCACTGGCCCTTCGGATACTAGGACGGTAACGCTTGCTCCTTGTGGAACATAATCCTGTTGTGCCACATTTAGTACATGTGCCCCAATGAGATCCGCTACATTTTTTAATATATTCGTTAGCCTTTCTGCGTTATATTGTTCATCAATATAATCTATGTAAGCTTCCCGTTCTTCCCTTGTTTTCGTATAACAAATGTCGTACATGTTAAAGCTTAAAGACTTCGTCAAATTATTAAACTCATGCAAGGTAATTTTTTTTTCGTTTATCACGCTTCCTACCCCTTTCTAATTTCTTGTTAACTTCGTACCCTATTCCAACCATTCAAAAACAATTATGTTGAAAAGAAAGATAAAATTGATGCTTTGTTCTCATCATACGTTTGCTGTCCTAATGCAATTAGTTCTTGAAGAAAATGAATATCATCAAATGGCACTTCTTCTCCAAGTTCTTTGTTTAAACGTAAATAGTTATTTCCTAAAAGTTTTCTACATTGATAAGTAACGGATTCTGAGGAAAGCTGTAGTGCCAAATCCAGTAATTTAGGCGTTACCTTTAGGGAAGGAAAATGAAATGGCAGCCATTGTTTTACCCCCCAGTACTTATTTTGTTGAATCGAAAAATCAATCTTTTGTAAGCCCGTTCCAAGGGATAAGATCTTTACATCTGATAATGCTAATCTAAAATATTCTATTCCTTCTGTTATGCAAACAATGGAAGGGTTATTGGCCCATAAGCCACCATCAATACTTAAATAATCGTTACCGATGTTGTTTGGAGGAAAATAGACTGGCGCAGAACAGGAAGAAAGAACCGCATCCCATAGTTTGATGGTCAGATCCTTTGCAGCCTTGTTTCCATAATTAGATCTGTGTACAAATGGTCTGCCATGTGTAAGATCAACTGCTGGGATAAGTAGCGGACTAGTAATATCAGCAAGACGTTTTTTACCAAATGCCTCCATAATAAATTTCCTTAATTGTTTGTCGCTATATATGCTTTTGAACAATCCCAGTTTAGCTTGACGAGTAAATATTTTCTTTCCATGTTTCGTGTAACCAGCTAGAACATGTTCCATGGGTGTTCCTAAAGCGACGGAGGAAGCAATAATGGAACCAGTGCTAGTACCTGCCACAAGATCAACCAAATCATTAATTGGCACCTTTAATTCCTTTTCGATTTCTAGAAGGATGGAAATGGAAAAAACTCCCCTTATTCCACCACCATCAAGGCATAGCATTTTCATTATCGTTACTCCTGTTGGCGAATTCTTAATGGTAGGTTTTCCAACAAAATAGAAAAAACTCCTAAACTTAGGATGTTGGAAACATCATCCTAATTAGAAGCTGTTCCACTCTATTTTATCTTTTCTTTAGTAACCAGAAATGAAGCGTATTTCCTTAAATGCTCCAGTGTAGAAATATCATGCTCAAATAACGGCATCTTAATAATTTCCTGATTGGTGAATGTTTGATGTATTTTTATTAAATAAGACTGCTCATTTTCTCTCCTTTTCATCATAAAACTGCCATCCGCATAGTCAGGTATTACCTTATTAATAAAAAGAGTTGTCACATTAATATCGTTTTTTTGTAGCATTTTCACAGCATTTTCTGTTTCAATAATGGGTAATCTTTCTGCGTTTAAAACAAAGGAATACCCTGTTACTGTCCTGTCCAAAAGATAATCCCGCACCTTAACAAATTTCGCCTTTCTATTTTGTAACTTCTCAAAAATTGGATCCTCAACTGGTTCACCGTCATGTAATAACTGACTATAGTTTTGCTGGACTTTTCTTCTTTTTTCTAAAAGCCCACTTATCCAAACATTCATCAATTCAGGAAGAGTTAGAAGGCGTAAAGTGTGTCCAGTAGGAGCAGTATCAAAAATGATGTGATCATAGTTGTACATTTCTTCAATGATAATGGATGTTATTTTATCAAATAATGCAGCTTCATCCGCACCTGGCGTGGCACTAGCAAGGTCGATTTGTCTGTGAACCTCCTCTAGCATCGTTGCCCTGACTAATCCTTTGAGGTTGTTTTTCACTTCCTCAATGTATCGTTTTGATTCTTTTTCTGAGTTGATTTCTAGAAGATCTAAATAAGGATTTATGGATAATTTACCTTCCTTCGTTTTCACATGAAAAATATCTCCAATATTATGAGCAGGATCTGTTGATATCAGCAGAGTTCTTTTTTTGTTTTCTGATAGCGTAAGGGCTAGTGCTGATGAGGTCGTTGATTTTCCAACCCCTCCTTTGCCGCCAACGAACATAATTTTATGTGATAAGAGCTTCATTGTTTTACCTCCTTCTGTTAACAGCATCTAATGCCATGTAATGGTGATTTCTCCATCCCCATTCGCAAATGCCATTCATGAAAACGTTCGATTATAAATGGATATAGTTCAAGTGTGTAATAAAAGGCCGGATTAGGAAGACCAAGCATTTCTGAAAAACAAAGAAGCGTAAAGAGGTCTTCTTCTTCTCTCATTTCTCTAGCTATTTCCGTTCGATGGGGCTGTTGCAGTATTTCATCGTAGATTGCTACAACTTTTTTGAGCTTCTCTAATAGATCCATTATTCACCTCGTTAAGTAGATTAAGGGATGATGAGTCGTCATCATCCCTTTCTGTTATATGGATGAATCCATTGGCGGAGTTTTGTCTGTTTTGACGAATACTCTAAATGCCTCGAGAATAATCCAAAATGCAAAAACCAAAATTACTCCACCTAGAATGAATAGAAGCATGTTTGCATCCGTATCCCCAAGTCCAGACCATTGAAACACTACCTGTGTGAACATCGCATACAGAGTCATGGCAAAAATAAAGACCATCGGAACAAAGGTAAAGAAGAAGTTTCTACCCTGCTGCTTTAACCATACAGAAATTAATAATAAACTAACTCCTGCTAAGAGTTGATTACTAGTACCGAACAATGGCCATAGTAGATATCCTCCAGAACCGAAACCATTTGGTCCCTTCGGAATTAAGACTAATGCAGCACTTGAAACAACCGCAATAGAAGTGGCAACATGCATATTCGTTAAAGGCTTAAAGTTATATTCACTTCCAATTTCAGAAATAATGTAGCGCATTAGACGTAAGGACGTATCCAAACTTGTTGCAGCAAAGCTAACAACGATAACTGTAACAATAGTTCTTGCAATATCAGCTGGAATAGCAAGACCTGTTGCAAGTTGGGCAGCACCGTTAATAAAGTTGCCCATGCCCCCAGCACTCGCTGCTCCGAAACTTGCATAGGCATCTCGGAATTCTCCAGCATTAGCAAACAAGGTAGCAACCGCAATTATAGAAATCAGTGCAAGAATACCTTCACCAACTGAGCCTAAATATCCAACAAATCGTGCATCCGTTTCTCTATTAAGTTGCTTGGATGTGGTACCAGAAGCAACTAGTCCATGAAAACCAGAAATCGCCCCGCAAGCAATTGTGATAAAAAGTATCGGAAACCAAGAAACATCGCTTACTTCATTTGTCATGGGAGCTGTCAATTCTGGGCGCAATATCATTAAGCCCGCGTACAGCATGATTAGACCAACTACCAATTGATGAGAGTTAATATAATCACGAGGCTGCAATAGCTTCCATACTGGTAAGGTGGAAGCGAAATAACAATAAACAAGCAAGATGACAATCCAAACAAAGAATGACATGGATACTCCATCAAGTCCAAAAAGCACGGTGTTTTCTGCACCACCAAAGTATTTGACAAGGTCAATTTGTAAGGCAGGAACCTTACTTGTTAAAACTGCCGTCCCGTACATGATGGCAAGAGCAATAATAGACGGAACCAACATTTTCATTTTTCGTTTATAAACAGCATAACCAATCCATATAGCGATAGGAATTTCAATGAAAATTGGCAGTACTGCTGCAGGGAATTTAATAAATAGATTAGAAATAACCCATGCAAATACCGCATTAACCATTAACACTAGGATTAAAATGATAAACAAGAAAAGCATTTTTGCCCGTTTACCAATAAGACGGTCAGTAATGGTACCAATTGACTGCCCTTTATTGCGAACAGACAAGACAAGAGTTCCAAAATCATGCACTCCCGCTGCAAAAACCGTTCCAAGAATTACCCACAAAAACGCAGGTCCCCATCCCCAATACAATGCGATGGCGGGTCCTAAAATTGGGGATGCCCCAGCAACCGATGAAAAATGATGTCCCCATAAAACTACTTTTTTCGTAGGAACAAAATCCACTCCATCATTATACTTATGAGCTGGTGTTACATAATCAGGATCTAGGCGATAAATTTTCGCTGCGATAAACTTTGAATAATACCGATAACCTAAAGCAAATACGATAATTCCAACTATAGCAAGCCAAACAGAATTCACCCTAACTCCTCCCTTTTTCTATGTATACAAGAAAATCGTACTCGCAGGTGAAAGCGTTGTCAATATTAATTTCTGAAAATTCATACTAAATACCTTCTGCTATTATGAGCAGGTGTAAATCTAGAGGAAAAAGTAGTATCTTGTCATTTCTTTAGAAGATATGACTTCTTTCCTAGCTTGCTATTTTCGTAGAAGAGTTTTTAACACGGGGCAATTTTTCTTAGCTTGACGATTAGAAAAAGTCTTAAAGCCGACTTTTACCTGGGTAAAAGCAACAATCTTTTTGAAAAGAGCTTTTAGTAAAGAGCCTTCCTAAAAAATATTGAATGCTTCGGTAAATGAGCATATACTATGGAAGATTCATGTAATTTCATTTGCATACATAACTAGTCAAGGGGGATAAGTTTGTTGAAGCTGAAACATTTTTCTATGATTTTTACCGTAATCCTCATTCTAAACGTCTTTGCCTCCACCTCAGTGTTTGCAGAAAGTGAAACAGAGTTCCAACCCAAAGTGCTAGCTTTGGGGGATTCCATTCCGTATGGGACAAGCCTTCCTGATCGGTCGTATGCGTTTCCTAATCTTATTTTAGAAGGAAATGCTGTTGTAAAGAATGTAAGTGTCCCAGGATTAACGAGCGATGGTTTACTTACACAGATAACCTCAGATTCTACCACTATGGAAGCTATTGAGGTTGCAGATGTCATTACCATTAACATAGGAAATAATGATCTCTTACAAGCTGTAGATATTAAAGCAATTCAAGAAGCACTTTTAAAAGGAAATCCAGTTGATTTCGAAAAAATTAAAGCAAAAGTTGGTGTAGCGTCAAAACTAGCAGGTGAAAATCTTCAACAAATATTAGCTTCTATCAGCACACAAAATGAAGATGCTGTCATCCTTTTATACAATATGTACAATCCGTTTCCAAACTTAGAATCAGAACCTTTTAAAACACTTCATGCTCTTGGAGAAGAAATTCTAAAGCCAGTAAATACAAGTTTAGGTGGAATTCCTCTTCTCTACCCTAATACCATCGTTTTGGACGCTTATCATGCGTTTAATGGGAAGCAGCTTGAATATGTATATCCAAATGATGTGCATCCAACAGAAAAAGGACATGTGGTACTAGCATCTCTAGCAACAGAGGAACTCCTAGCCTTTATACCGCAACCCGAGCCACCTCCTATTTATGAACTGGAATTAAGTTATTCTACGGATGAGACAGAGGGACCTTTAACAATCCATGTGGATACAAAGGGTGAAGTTCCTTTGAAGTTATTGTGGATGCCTGGCGAGAGAAAAGCGGAAGATTTTATGAACGCAAGCGGAGTCCATACTATTACAAAATCAACTTTTGAGGTTTCGGAAAATGGTGTCTATACTGTTCTTGGTATTTTCAGTGAGGATTTTAGTGCTTATGCTTTAAGCTCGATTGAAGTAACTTCAATCGTTCCTAAAAAGGAGCCACCAGTTAAGGAAGAACCACCTGTTGAAGAGGAGCCTCCTGTTCAAGATAAAGATGAAGTAAAGGAAGGTAGGCCACCTTCTGGAAGCAACCAGGATAAAGAAAGGATCTTATCAATAGTAAATTGAAAAAAACATTAAAAGATCAACTAATCTACTTTGACTACATATCTTTATAGATATCACCAGAATGTAATAAATCCAAAGAATACAAACTCACAGTATATAGAGAAGGATGTAGCTTCAGGGTTTATAGTTACAAATGTAAAAAGAGAGGAATTAACTAACAGATACCTGGGGTTTTAAAAGAAGAAAATAATCCTATTATATTCGGTATTATTCATCTTCTTGTAACAACAGGAATACGAAATATACAATTCTGCAGGTTGAAAGTAAAGGATGTGATGAAGAATTATGCTAAAGGAGACTATTACGTTGAAGTGTTGGGAAAAGGAAATAAAAATAGAATTTGTGTCATAAAACCAAAGGTCTTTGTAAGGATTGTGGAATTTATGAGAGTTAAAGGATTCCCAATCTGCTTAGCGATACTGATAATTCTCACCTATATACAACCAACACAGGCAAACCCTATTCAAATTCATATTTTTCTACCTATATTAAAACAGCCATAAAACGGAACCCATTGGAAATATAAAAAAACAGGGAGAATCCGATCTCCCCATACCATGATTTGCGATAATTTCTAATAAAAGCAGTTCGGATATCTATGACATTAGTTGAAGTCTTAGACATGAGCAGATTGAAACGAAAGTAATCTATCCTGCCAAAGTATTTGAACAGAAGTGAAATGCGATTCATCATTGGAAAAATGGGGTTTTAGCAGAATATATTTAATTTGATACCAATAGAAAAAGCTAGTACGCAGACAAAAGATTGTCCATGTATTAGCTTTTTAAATTGAAAAATCTAAATTGAAAAATTTAATAAAACAGAAGAAAGTTAATAATCTATAGTTTTATTACTATCTATTATACTCTAAGGTATAATTATTAAAATTAATATAAGCCTTTTGAAATTCTATCAAGCTTGGATTTTCTGAAATCAATACAATATTATACAGTTTATCTGTTTCTAAAAGGGTGGAAGACGGTATTTTATTGCTAAAAAAAACATCAGGTGTATTATTCATAACATCATTAGCTAAAAACTGCTCATCGACCTCAATTCCTTCTATACTAACAGACTCATAATAAATTTCCTTGTTACTATTTTCTTGAACAATAACCCCAAGAACTACGTAGTATTTTCCGTTTTCCTGTAAAGTTGTCACTTGTGTTACCTGTACATTAGTTTTTGAATCGACACCTTTACACGCAGATAGTAGTAAGAAGACTGATAATAAGATAATTATATATCTTCGCAATTAAACCTCTCCGTTCCATAAGTTTCTATCTTGCTGTTAAGTTTTTTCTAGTTCCTTGATTGTATAATTTATATTTCTGGTATCCATAACCTGATTTAAATAGAAATTTCCATTTATTACCGGTGCTTGTCGTTGTAGTGTTATTTAGATTAACAGTATTACCATATACGGTGACCCCAACAGCGTGAGAGAATGTATAGGAGCTTGTCTGAGTTTCCTCGTGTGATGAACCAGTACCAGGAGTAAACTCTGGTCCATCTACAGAGTTATAACTAGCACCATTACAGCAAGTGATACTTGATGACCATCTGGAACCTCCAACAAAGTTTTGAGCGGTTACCTTTGTGTGTTCATTACCCGAAATTGTTCTATAAATACTTCTACTGTATTCAATTTGAGTTTGAGCAATTTTTCCATTTGATGTCAGTAGTGTAGAAGTAACTAATGGGAATGTTGTGGTACCACTTAGAGTTACAGATGACGAACCACTTGCCTCTTGGGTTAAATTAGGTGTTACTAGTTTAACTTGAACAGAAGTTTTAGCAGTTTTATTTGAACTCAGTGTAAAAGTCGTATCTACTCCCTTAATTGCATTTACTTCTCCTACATTAGTCCAAGCTGTTGTTTTATTAGAGCTTATAAAATTCCATCCACCAACGCACGCTATACAAGCAACGCTAAACTCCCCTGGTTCCATTTCTAAGTAATTATTTTTAAATTCGTGTTCATAGAAAAAGAACTCCATCGGTTTATCAAGATTATTTATAGTGTTATATTCTACAATCCCCTTTATTTCATCCTCTGACATTTTATCAATATCGTTAATGTAGAATCTATCAAAGTCAAACACACCTGTATACTTCGGAGAACTTATGATGATAGTATAAGGGATCTTATAATATGCTTCACCAACATTATTTGCTACTAATTCCGGTGGAGCTTGTATTTCAAAATCATTAATTTCCTTTAGTTTTTTCACTACAGTATTCAATACTTCGGTATTATTTATATTTTCAAATACTTGAACATGTAAGTGATTTTTTGGGGCTGCATTTTCTTGTTTAATATCACGCATTTTTACTTTTTTATTTTTCAAAGTAAAGCTATCTACTGTATCTGTAAAAAAGTTATTATCCAAAATTTTGACATCCTCTTTATCGTCAACAGTGATACTATTTGTTCTTCCTTGGAGAGTTTCTAATACAGCCAATTCCCTATCGGTGAATTCACTTTTATCTATGTTTGTGTTTTTAGCTGCTGATGTAATAGGAGAGTTTGTACTTATTATCATAAGTAATATTACAATTAATATTGAAATTTTTTTAAACATTCAGTTTCCCCCTAAGTTTTGTTATAATCCAATTACAATGCTTGTTTCACTTTTGAGCATTAATATAAACGCACCCTCCTTTTTTATTCATCATAAATAATTCTACATGCACTGCACATATCCATTTATTTTCCACTTGGGAAATTAGTAGGTTAAATTATTGGATAAATATTATATTTTTACTATCACTTTCCTGAAATATGAAAAGGCTTTACAAAACTAATTCTTATAGATATTAATTTGATATAGACAAGAGAGAGAAGGAAATTATGAAATTGGAAGGCAAGTTGAAAGGAGAAATGATGAGACAGATAACTGGTAGAGGATTGTGGAAGTTGTTTAAGTAATTAATAGGGTGCTCTCTGTAGCTTTGAAATATAGTTTGATCAAAAATATCTCGTAATCCCTTATTTTAAGATAAATCAGAAGAATCCATTTTGGAAAAATTGGATTCTCCTTAGCAGATATAAGTTTGGTTTTTATAAAACCCGATAGCGAAAATCTTTAAGAGTAAGACGGTTCAGTTATTAAATGGTTTCCATTTTGGATCCCATTCAACTTTCTCACTGGGAACGCAGTAATATTATTAACTAAGGTAGTTTAGTTTTAAATGCTAAAAATATAGGGTATTGTTCTTTTTTTGGAAAAAAAGGTGAAACTTCCTCATTCGGTACAGGTTCGACCACTTTTTCTATAATGATACCTTCTTTACATAGAGAATTAATGTATATCTCTAGTGGTCTATGTATATGAGTAGTTTTTTTATTATATAATCTAGAGCAATATTAAACTTAGAGTTTTCCATTTATACATAACCAACCTCCAAAATTCTTCTTTATGTAATATTGATTATGCTTGTTTCACAATTCTGCCCGTTTGCTTAATTCCAATTATTTTAAAATTAAAAAAAACCGTCAATACAATATTCCTCCTGGTCAACATTAAAACGAGCGCTGATCCTTGTTACAGGATAGCGCCCGATTGCTGAATAACGTTAATGAAGGAAGGAATACGTTAGTGAATAATAAATTTCTCACACTAAAACCACACTTTATGCATACTTTTTAGAAACAGTTCTGTGATGGGAAATCCAGAACTCTCCCCAATAATCGAATCAATTCCACAATAAGGGCAAACTGCTGTGTTATCATCATCCCACCATTCAACAATTTCTTTTGGGTTAAATATTTTCAAACAGTAAAAACACCCACATGTGCTATCCTTTTCTAAGTCTTTCCTATTATGACTACTAAAACGATGAGATTCCTTCGTTTCATTTTCTAACTCTTCAAGTTCTTTTGATGGTTCTGCTCCTATTTTACTGATTGCTTCTGTGATTGAAGTTGTTATACCTAAGAGATTGAATCCTTTCTCTCTAATTTCCTCGGATAAGAAATTTATGTTATCTAAAAAGCTTTTATCATTAGTAACTATTACAATGTCATCTGAAATATTAGCAAGTATTGACTCCCATATTATTTCATCACCTATTGTTACTGCATCTTTACTTCCAGGAGGATTTCCTATTAATTGCCTATCTTTTGCTTTTTTTATTATCTCACCATTAATTTCAAGCTTTTCTACAACTTCTGTAGCATATAGCTTATTGATAACTTTATTTATAGGATCATCCTCTTCATTAAATTTAATAGAATCAATTTTTCTGATTAATCTATCAACGGTTTCTTGCAACTTCTTTTTTAGATTAATTAATTCCTTATATTCCTCAATAGAGTCCACAAAATGAGAGTTGTAGGGATTTAACACTTTCTTATATTTTCTAAAGTCATCAGATATAGCTTTAAATTGTTTATTCCTATTTCTTTTATATTCATAATAAACCTGTTTAGGTAAAATTAGATGTTCTGCATAACGAACCAATTCTTCTATCTTTGTTAAAGATGTTTGATTAGACCTATAAAACTCTAAAAATACATTAGTGTCAATAATTATTTTACCTGCCATACATGTCCTCTCTTTTCGGATTCAATATCCATAGCATTAAATTGAAAAAAAATAATGGAGTAATTTCAAGTCCAATAATTAGTTTTTCAAGGGTTTGTAAGGATATATTTCTTGCTCCTCTCTCTATACCACCAATGTATGAATCTTGTAATCCTGTTCTTTCTGCAAGTATCTCTTGAGTTAAACCTCTTAATTTCCTAATTTTCCTTATTCTCGCTCCAATAAATTTAACTAAGTCGGACATTTGGAAATCACCTCTCTATTTAGAATAAAAAAGAGAAATTTTCCAGATAAGATGCATAAACTATCTTTTTTTTGCAAAATAATAACTATAAGTACAGAAAGGAGAATGATTGTGACAATTTCAATTGCAAAAGTTAGAATTATTGGTACTCGCACTCTTTTATTTAATAAATTTTCCATAGATAGTAAATAATTCATAGAGTGTAAATAAAAAAATCCTAAACATTGAATACTTTGAGTACTCAAGTTTAGGATACTATGTTTAAATAATGTAAGATGAGAAAACAGCAAACAACCCACCAAACACTGCAACAATTTCTTATAGCTTGATGTTGTGGGGAGCTGGAGTTTTATTTACAGGTCTTATTACCATGGCAGGAGTTCTTGTTAGAAGAAAATCGCTTCCACATAACAATAAAAAGTAAAGGCACCCATTCAAAAGAAGGGTGCCTTTATTTCTCAATAAAGAAATCTAATAAATAGGTCAACGTTCTTTCATATTTTGTAAGATTTAAGAGCTTGTTTTGATACGATATCCTCCCTTTAAGCTTCCATCTCCCTGTTTTTAATACTTCCATTTTTCGGTAGGAAGGAGCATTGGAGAACTTCGGGAACATGTATTCAGAGGCAATCTTTCCTAGTCCGATTATTTCTTCCTCTGCATTTCTAATGAATACATAATCGCCAACTTTCATTTTATGACAAAATTGATATAAGGCTGATGCATGTAGATAGGAATCCTTTTGATTATTTAGTTCTCTCATGGCCTGCCATAAATCTTGTTTGCTCTTATATGTCCTTATGTCCCCTAGTTCTCCATGCTGCATAATTAATAACCCGTTTTCAAGATGAAATTTACCATCAGGAAGCTCGCACATCCAGTACTGAACATCTTCACTTCTGGTGAGCAATACCTTCTCATCCTTAGTTTCCACATGTTCTTTGTAGAAATAGTAAAGAAAACAGCTTATTTCATAAAAAATTGGGAGCTCTGTTTTTCTCCCGACAATTTCAATATATTTGTCAGCAAGAAAACTTTTTTGAATTAGCTGTTGGTAATGCTGAATCTTAGTTCCTAATGACAAGGAATTAATCCTTGCTGCTTCTTTGTAAATAGCCTCCACAGCGATACATTCGAATTTAGAGAACCGACAAAAATAGTGAGGAAACAGGTAATGCAAAAGCTCTCCAACTGCTTGCTGGCCAAATCCTGTTAGCTTATAATCTGGACTCGCGTAGAAATTTTGAATCCTCTCTTCCATCAATCCTTCCCCAAGCGCAAAATAAAGGAAGCTTTTTCGATACTGTTCAAGTGGTACACGTTTTTGTCCAAGTGCTCTTTCCCTAGCCAAGGGAAATTGAAAGATACTTAGCTGATCTCCTAGTTCTTGAATGTCTTTCCACTCCAGGCAAGACAAGCTTTCTATCATACGAAACCTTTGAAAATAGTGGTACCTCTTTTCTTCAACCTCAATATCCCCTATCCAATTCTCTGCAAGACTTTTATATAAAAATAAATATTGATCTAATTCCTCAAAAGCTGCTCTTCCTTTTAATGTGCCTGGAATTTTCCAAAAGGAGTATAAAAGTTGATCTTCTTCCATTGTTAGGGGCTGAACCTTAATGTTTTCCAATCTGAATAAATCTAGATTTTTTAATCCCCATATTTTACGTAAATTCTTTAAGGTTAGCAGTTTGCCATATTCAACAATTTCCATTGTTAGCGTGATACATTCCTCGTGAGTGCTACTAGTTAGCTTGCAAATGTATTCTATTCCTTCTTGATCAGCATAGTAAATTTTATCTCCTATCTCTAATTGGGTGACATGGAGGTGTTCATACAATTCTAGGTGCATCTTTATTATTCCAGTTGTAATCTGTACTCTATTGCCACGTATTATCCATGAGGGCAAACGGAACACTCCTTTCCCACTCATATTTCCTCCCTATACTTTATTACTTAAAATGAAAAAACATTCAATTTTAATATTAGGGACTTGCACATGATAATATTTTTCGAAAGTTGTTGACAATTAATGGTTTCCTACATATAATTTATCTTGAAGTTATAAATCTTGAAGTAAAGATAATTTAATTAAAAGTAAATGAGGAGGAATAGTTAATGGCAAAAACAGTTTGGAATATTGACAAATCTCATAGTTCAGTAGATTTCGCAGTTAAACACATGATGTTCGCTACCGTAAAGGGTGGGTTTCAGGAATATGAGGCAAAAGTTGTAGCAGATCCAACAAATTTAACAGATGCTGAGATTGAATTTGTAATAGATGTAGCAAGTATTGATACTCGAAGCAGTGATCGTGATGCTCACCTTCGTTCAGCGGATTTCTTTGATGTAGATAATCATCCGAAAATGACGTTCGTCGCGACAAACATTGTAAAAGCAGATGAAAACGAGTATGAAGTTACAGGTAACTTAACGCTGCGAGGAACGACAAAATCTGAGACTTTTTCAGTTACGTTTGAAGGGTCTGGTCAGGACCCTTGGGGAAATGAGAAAGCAGGTTTTTCAGTAGAAGGAAAAATTAAACGTAGTGATTACGGTCTCACTTGGAATGCTCCGCTAGAAGCTGGTGGCGTACTTGTTGGAGACCAAATCAAAATTTCTTTACAATTGCAAGCAGCTAAAGCGTAAAAAACCTGTTCCGTTTAAGGAGAGAAAAGAAAAACAGTGCTAAAAACACTGTATTTAACAGCAAAAAACCCAGACTTAATGGCTCTGGGTTTTTACGATTTTTTAACTTGTTATTCCGTTAAAACTCCTAGTAAATGGAAGTAACCCCTTTTGTACGTTCCAGTTCCTATTGCAGATTTAAATACTCCATTCACCAAAAAGGAAAATGCTGAAGTATCAAAATGTCTTCGTTTTCTTACAAGCATAAAGGTGCCTAACCGCTTTACCATCTTATACTTTCAGCCCGTCATTCAAGAATCTGGCCATAAAAATGCTAAATGAGCGCAAGTCTCTTATTCTAGGATTGCGCTCGATAACGGAAAATCATATAGACAATTTAGCAAATATTTTTGCTTCCAGTTTCTCTTATATTTCTAGTAATACCCTCTAGTTCTTTTTTCGTATCAGGGTGTAAAACAATCTTATTGGTAAGATCTAAGGTGGAATCTTTGACTTTTCTTCCCCATTTCCTTGAAAACGAACGCCAATCACATACCATTTCGATGAGATATTTTCTGGGCATAGGCAAAGCCTGATTATTATTCGAATCAACAACCCAATATTCCCAATGATGCTTATTTTTATGTTGATGGTGCAGCCAGGCATATCTCCATTTCAATTCATCATCAGCACTTTTTTCTCCATCATAAAAAAATTTCTTTGCATACGGAAAAAATTCTTTTGGTGAAAATTTTGACCAATCATGAATAATGCCTTGTATGTATAATCCTTCTTTCCAGCATTCAATAAGCACGTTTAGCTTATGGTCAAGGATATAAAGGAAGTACTTCCAACTAGCCTTTAACATAAAAAGCCCCCCATTTATCCGTTAAATGTTAGATTTATTTTCTATTTAAATATTTTTATTTCTTCTATTTTAGTTTAATACAAGATAAGATCTAAATGAAATGGCAGCCTATTCTTCAACTTTTGCTTTAGATAGTAATGCTATTAATTTTTTTCTTTTAATATAGTAACTACTCCAATACTAAACACCAAAATACCAATTAACATTAATGAATGTATAAATCCATTTAGAAGAGGTACAAATTCTCCAGTTAAATTCTGGTTTCGATACACGATTTTAACTAGGCTGTACCCAAGAGGAGAACTAATTACTAAAATAATAATCCCTAAAATAAAAAATAACATTGCTTGTTTATTCATCAATCATTCCCCTTTTTACAAATTTAATTGTTCGTCCCTACTCCTTAATGCCAATTATTTCAAATATTAGGCATTTACTCAAGAAAAATTTTCCATAAAAAAAGAAGCTTACCTTAGTGAATATAAGCTCGCTCTGTAATTAAAACGTGCTGACCTTTCATTCCTATCATAATCCCCCTTCCTCAGGAGCAATCTACTATGCTACAATTGCTCCTATTTAATTGAAAAAATCACTTTCGCGCGTTCCAGTTCCCAAGATAGGGAAGGATAGTCATAAGAATAATAAAGAAACCTAACAGTATTGCTCCACCTTCAAAAGATAAAAGAGAAATTAGCCTTAAAGATTTTGGATCATCTTTCTTATTAAATATAAGAACAATCCACCAAACATTAGAAAGAATAAACCTATCCCTAAACCAATTAAGAAGCAAATATAGATACTTGCTCCAGTTTGTTTAGTATCTCTATCTGTTCATTTTTCTCCATATCCATGATGTAATTAGGAGTATTACACCAACTGAAGCACCAATAATTTGGTCTAATAGAAGTTCACCAGTTCTGAAATAACGAATAGTAAAAGTTCCTCCAAAAATAGCTATTATAGTAACTGCTAATTGAATAAGATATGAGTTTATTTTCACCTATTTCCCCTCCCGCCTATTTTAAACAACCTTCCAATACTTATGTAAGGAGTGAGCCGTTTTGCAACAAACGCTCCAGTTTGTTGCATACTGGAGTATAAATAATGTAATCATTTAGCTCAATTTTCTTATATATTTCTCTTAAATTTCAATTCAAACTCTGGCTTAGTTTTATAGTCCATATAATGGACACTTCCGTTAAAGTCTAAATATGATTGATAGCGTGTACGCAGTGCAGGAGCTGAGACCATATTAAGGACTTGCTCTTTACTAACCCAGCGACTTTCTGCTGTTTCATCAGATGTTGTCAATTCCCCACCTATAGGTTCACATACAAAATCAAACATCACTTTTGTAGGTACTATCTTTACCCCGCTATGTCCTTCATATGTGCCCGTATTAGAGAAAACCCCTACCAAATGAGATACTTTAACATCAATCCCGCTTTCTTCTTTAACTTCTCTTATTACCCCATCTATTAAATTTTCACCTACCTCCACTTGACCTCCTGGAAATACCCAGTGACCATCTCTACGGGTTTTAACTAATAATATTTCACCTTTACCATTTTCAACAAAGCCCCCCGCAGCCACAATATGTACTGGCATTTGCATTATAAATCACCTCATTTATAATATGTTTTTCTTCCAAAATCCTGCCCCATTCTTAAGTAAGAAGCGACCCGCTTTGCTGCAATTGCTCCCAATTAACGGCAATTCTAGTGAAAATTTTCATTAGTTTGAATGATTTTTTTTGCTTCTAAAATTTATAGCCCTATCAATATACTCCTTAGCATCCTTAATAATATATTTTAGTATAATAGCAAGCATTAGGCTGAATATTGAAAAAATTATGAACACCAATCGATATAAATTAGCGTTATTATCTTCGTATGGGTGGTTCATTTAGCTGATGATGATAAGAAAAATAAACATACCACTTATACCAAATAAAATTTTTGACAACCATTTAACCCTTTCAAAATATGGCATTAATGACTCCCTCCTTAAAAACAAATATTATGTGTTGCTAGTTCTACAATCCGGCCCTTAATGAAATATCCATTATTTTCAATTATATCACATAAGTTGGCAGGAACACTTGCGATTTGACAAGTCATGTAACCCCCTATATAGCACCTCATTTTTTGCTGTGCAATAAATAATTTACGCTTGCTAATGGAAATGCTGTTTGCAGTGTTAATTGCCACATAATTGATTGAAAACATTGTTATACCAACACATAAAGCAGGGATAATTCCTATGTGAATTATCCCTGCTTTATTAGTAATGGTATCTATTCCAAAACCCAACCCCTACTCGAAAAATAGGCTTGTTGTAGATAGTTACCGTAATTCTTCCCAAATGATATCTGCCACTTGCAAACACACAATAGGAGCAAGGTCAGTGGAATAGGAAGCATCCATGACCTTTTTTATTTGTACCGCTAAATTCTCCAATTCATCACAATATCGTAAGGCTTTATAAATCTTCTTGATTTCGAGGGAATATTCATCCTCAGCACCGCCTAATGCAAGAAGGTCCATGGGATCCCAATCATTAATCACCTTTTTTACAATCTCATAATTGCTTAATATTAGCGGATTTTGTGACTGATTCATCCTTAACACCCACCTGAGTTAATTTGATAGTGCACCATAAAATTTGTTTGTCAGCTCTATTGTGTGTTTGCTTCCGCCTTTTTCAAGCACATCCTCTATTAGCATGGCGGTTAAGAGTGTTGGATTCTTTTGATCGTAAGAAATCCAAAGGCCGTTTTCCATACCTTTTGTTTTATCTATTTCAGCCGTTCCGGTTTTACCTGCAATTTCTCTGCCAGGTAGATTAGCAACGCTCGACTTTCCTTCTGTAACCGTTTGCCGTAAAAGTCCTTTAAGTAAAGCTGCTGTATCGGATGAAGCGATTTCCTTCCATACGCTTGACTCCTCTTCTTTCAATAATAACGGCTTCATCATGGTCCCGTCATTCACTATACCCCCATAAATACTTGCCAGATGAACAAGACTTATCAAAAATTCACCTTGTCCATATGCGGTATGTGCCAACATGACATTACTGTTAAATTTGCCTGAGTTAGAGATTTGTGAATTGCTTTCTATTGGATATGCAAAAGGAAGTTCTTCCCCAACCCCGAGTTTTCTCAAACCCTCTTCAAAAGTTTCTGCACCAATTTCCACCCCTGCCATTGCAAAATAGATATTATCTGAATTGTTCAACCCACTTCGCAAATCAACCTTTTTATCATCTTCATACACTCTTGTAACGTTGCTGCCTCCGATATTCCATTGTTTCTTTGGTATATCATATTGATGATTTGGATCTAGCTTTCCGCTTTCTAGTCCTATAATGGCTGTTAAGAGTTTCATTGTAGATCCTGGAGAATAGGTATAACGGAAAGTATTCAGTGTTGCATTATTACGTGGACCTATTGTGACACTATTGGGATCATATGCAGGGACACTTACAAGACTTAGTACTTTTCCAGTGCTTGGTTCATACACCGTGGCCTGGCCTGTTTCATCTTTAATCGTCTCATATAACTTAGCTTGAATCTCGGCATCTATCGTGAGCGTAATGTCCTCTCCCCTGACAGGCTCTGTTCTGGCAACTGTTTTTTCCGTTCCGTCCTCTTTCACTTGAGTCACAAGCATTCCTTCTGTTCCTTTTAGTTGTTCTTCATAAAGGGCCTCCATTCCTGCTTTTCCTACCCTGTCACCAGCTTCATACTCATCATTTTCTTCCAAGTCTTGTGCCGTAACCTCATCGATATAACCAACTAAATGAGCTGTAGCTTCAGCATATGGGTATACCCGTTGTACTTCTCTGTTATTCCAAATTCCTTTTTCAAAGTCGATAATTTCGAGAACATGCTCTCTTTGCTCTTCTCGAAATTTTTTAATAACCATTAATTGATCTGGTTGAGCCCAGCTTACTGTATATAGCTTGGTGATATCCTCTTCTGTCAGATTAATATGTTCGGCAAGTCGTGTGAGGTCTGTTTCTGCGTCAAACTTTCCCGGAATAATTCCAAGTAGGATTAGTTCTTCATCCCCTGCAAGCAACCGGCCTTCTTTATCAAATATCTCCCCTCTAGGGGCAGGTGAATAGGCGACTTTAAATGTATCTGTTAGTGCATAATCGGGAAAAATAAAGGTAGGATCCCAATCGAGATGCCAGTGTTCATTTTCTTCCTCATCTATTGTTTTTGCTAGGACAAATTCAACCTCATAGTCTACTTTTCTTGCAAAAGTATCATAGGAAATTTTAGCTGGAATCGTCACCGATTCTTTTTCCTCCCATAATATTTCTTTATCTAGTATTTCGATTGTTAAGTTCTCCATTTGAAAGAAATCATAAACCTCAAGATGCTTCTCTTTAAAAAGTTTTAGTGACACTTGTTCTTTATCAGAAGGTTGCAAAAATTCTTGATGCATCTTTTCATAATCTTTTTCCGTCCATGATGTTATGTATTTGTTTAGGACATCGTAAGGATTAACAGGTTCTTTTTGACAGCCTGATAGAATTGCTAGAGCAGTAAAGATAAATAATAGTCTTTTCATAAAGGACCCCCATCCCTAAATCATTGTTAATTTAAGCATACATGAATTTCCAGAGGTGGAAAAGGAAAATGCTTCTATCAATCAGATGATTTGCAAAGGTTAGTGGTTCCCCTTTATTAATGGTTGTTTCGCAAACTTTGTGGCTACTGCGTATAGATATGATGCAAGCAATGAGCGTTGCTGCCGTGTTCTATTCATTGAAAAATGGCAATTTTATTGGTTGCATCACTGGAAAAAGTCCTAATGCCGAATTTTTCTAGTGAATAGCAACAATCTTTTAGACAAGAGATTTATGAATAAAAAAACCCATCCCATAGTTGGGACGGGAATTAAAACCACGTGTCTGCCAAAATACTGTAGGACTGGAGTCTAGCTTTTTGATCAAAAACGTGGGTATTCACAATGATTTCATCTGCTTCAGTTTCTTCTAGAATTGCGGATAATTTTTGCTTCACCGTCTCTTGGCTGCCAATGACTGTATATTTTAATTGTTGATCGACTATCTGCTTTTCATAGGGACTCCATAAAGAATCCATGTTTTCCACCGGTGCCTGTAATTTACCAGGTTTTCCTCGAATTAAATTAAGAAACTGTATCTTGATAGAGGTGGCAAGATATTCTGCTTCTTCATCGGTTTGAGCTGCGATAACATTAACCCCAATCACGGCATAAGGCTTAGAAAGTGATTTAGAAGGTTTGAAGTTTGTTTTATAATATTCTAATGCTGGTAATGTATAGTCTGGTGAAAAATGACTGGCAAAAGCGAAAGGAAGTCCAAGCTCTGCGGACAATTTTGCACTAAAGCCACTAGACCCAAGAAGCCAGATAGGAATATGGAGTCCTTCGCCTGGTACTGCACGGACTTTGGCTGTGGTGTCTGGTTTAAAATAGGCCATTAATTCTGCCAATTGGTTTGGAAAATCCTCTCCTCCACTTTTTCGCTCACGTCGCAGCGCAGCGGCAGTTAGCTGATCACTGCCTGGTGCTCGTCCAAGCCCTAAATCAATTCGCCCTGGATAAAGAGATTCAAGTGTGCCAAACTGTTCTGCAATTACAAGTGGAGCATGGTTAGGAAGCATAATCCCACCTGATCCTACGCGAATTGTTTTGGTAGCTCCTGCTATGTGACCGATGATAACAGCAGTTGCTGAGCTTGCAATTCCCTGCATATTATGATGTTCTGCTAACCAATACCTTGTGAATCCGAGGTTTTCCGTATGCTGAGCAAGCTCCACGCTGTTTGTAAAGGCCGAGCTTGCATCACTTCCTTCTGTTATGGGAGCCAAATCTAATACAGATAAGGGAATATTGTTATTTTGCAATGGTAAAACTCCCTTCTTTTTGGGTTACTTTTTTGATTTTGCAAATTCATTCTTTATTTTTTCTAAAACGTCTGGGTTTGTTAGTAATTCGTATGCAGTAAGCGCCATAGCTTTTGCCCCAAGCATCATGGCTTCTTTCCCCTGTTCGCTCAACGCAGCATCTCGAAATTCTGTCGTATGGCAGCTATACAATTCATTACAAATTTTTATATAAGGATGAATGGCTGGACAAACGAGACTAACATTTCCCATATCTAAGGATCCTGAGCCATCTCTATTATCCATAATTTCTGATGAATCTACTCCAAGCGCTTCCAATTGTTGAGTAAAAACATCTGATAGTCCTTCGTTTGTGACCATATTGTCATAAGAAAGCTCATAATGAGACATTTCCATTCTCGCGCCAGTCATCATGGCGGCACCTTCTGCAATGGCAACGACCTTTTTCACCAGGTCATTTACATAGCCTCTAGTCTTTGCACGAACATAAAACTGTGCAACGGCATACTCTGGGACGACATTTGCAGCTTTCCCACCTTCAGGAATAATACCATGAATTCTTGTATCAGATGTTACATGCTGTCTAATGGCATTGATTCCATTGAAGGTTTGAATGACAGCATCAAGTGCATTTATTCCTTGTTCAGGACTTGCAGCAGCATGGGCAGGTCTACCGAAGAATTCAAACTGTATGGCATCCATTGCAAGGGAAGTTCCACTCTTTACATACGAATGAAGGGGATGAACCATCATGGCTGCATCAAGTTGGTCAAACAAGCCTTGTTCTGCCATGGTCACTTTTCCACCCTTTGTTTCTTCTGCTGGAGTTCCAAAGACAATAACCTTGCCTCCAGTTTCTTTTAGCACCTTACTAGTTGCGATTCCTGCGGCTATCCCCATCGTACCTATTAAATTATGTCCGCAAGCATGACCGATTTCAGGTAATGCATCATATTCACACATAAATCCAATTATTGGGCCTGGTACTCCGCTATCGTAAGTTGCTTCAAAAGCAGTTTCTAAGCCACAAACTCCCGTCTCTACTTGAAACCCATGTTGTGCTAGATTTTCTGCCAAGATTTTAGATGATTTAAATTCTTCATGGCCCAATTCTGGATTTTCCCCAATGTATGTACTGATATCATAGAAACTCTGTTGTTGCTCGTCCAAAAACTTTATCATTGAATCCTTCATATCTATCCCCAACCCAACGTTATTATTTGTAAAAAATATCGTAACACGAAACATTACGGAAATATAATTTTTTGCTTATACTAGGCTGTCTTCGCAACCATCATCGCTTTTTTAAGATCAGCTCCACTAATTGACAGTTACTGCCGTTTTCTTTTCGTGGCTCTTTAGTTCACCAATATCTTTGAAAAAGAAACAACTTTTTAGAAAAGAGCTTAATAGAAAAAGGCTGGATATCAACTCCAGCCTCTTCTTCCCTGCTTATCATTATTATTTTACAAAACCTGCACCCGCAATTATTAAGATAATAAAGAGAACCACTATGAGCGCAAAGCCTCCACCATAATTACCACCAGACATGAGAAAACCTCCCTAACATAGATTACAATACAATCTATGCGTGATACATGTCCTTCGTATAGGCAGTAGTGACATAGGGGACTAAAACATTGGTTCTATGCCCAGTTCCCCTTTTTAAACAAGGGTATTTTTTCACCAGTGCTCGTAATCCCATCAATATCCATATCACTAGTACCAATCATAAAATCTACGTGAGTAATGCTAGAATTTGCTCCACAAGCTTCTAGTTCTTCATCAGACATCTTCTTGCCACCCTCTAGAGCAAAGGAGTAGGCGTTCCCAATTGCTAAATGATGGGAAGCATTTTCATCAAATAAGGTATTATAAAAAATTAGATTGGTATTGGAAATTGGTGAGTCATGTGGAACTAATGCTACTTCTCCTAAGTAATGCGACCCTTCATCTGTTTCTATTAATTTTGCAAGCGTTTCATTACCTTCTGCTGCTTCGTAGGAAACAATGCGGCCGTTTTCAAATGTAAGTGCAAAGTCTTCAATTAGATTACCACCATAGTTTAGAGGCTTAGAGCTTCTCACCGTTCCATTGACGCCAGTTTTCAAAGGAGTGGTAAAGACTTCTTCTGTTGGCATATTTGCGATAAAGGATACTCCATCCTCATTGATGCTTTCTGGTCCAATCCACAAATGTTTTTCAGGAAGCTCAATGGTTAAATCGGTGCCTTCAGCTCGGTAGTGAAGTGCTTTGAATTTCTTTTCGTTTAGAAACTCTACTTTTTCATTTAATTTAGTTTTATGATTGATCCATGCTTGCACTGGGTCATCAAGATTAGCTCTAGTAGCATGGAAAATGGCTTCCCAAAGCTTTTCTTCTTGTTCTTTTTCAGGAAGATCTGGAAATACTTTTTCCGACCAGCCTTTGGATGGTACGGCAATTATCGACCAACTGATTTTATCGGCCATGACCATTTTCCGGTACCCTTTGGTAGCCTCACCAGCAGCTTTTTGCAAGGAAGCAATCTTCTCCGCGTCGACTCCTTTTAAAAGGTCTGGATTCACCGAGGTGATAGCAAGCATGGCAGCACCTTCAGAGTATGCTTTCTCTAGCATTTCCGCTTTCCATGCAGGAAAATAACCAAATGATTGATCTGGTGCGTAATCATAGCGGATCCTTGTGACTTCTTCATCTGTCCACTCAATTTGGACAAGCTTTGCTCCTGCTTCATAGGCCTTTTTTGTCACTAATCTAACGAATGGTGCAGTCGCTATGTCAGCGTTTACAATTAATGTTTGACCTTCTTGAATATTTACCCCTACCTTTACAGCGAGGTCTGCGTATTTTTCCATTGTGTGTAAAAATGCGTTCATTACAATACCCCCTCTATGTATATCCTGTGTTACCAAAAATATCATGTCCCGCTTCTTTTGTCTAGTGGACGAAAAAACAGCAACAGTAAATACTGCTGCTGTTACATAATATTAC
The DNA here is from genome assembly GCF_009363695.1 of Bacillus sp. THAF10. Taxonomy (NCBI): domain Bacteria; kingdom Bacillati; phylum Bacillota; class Bacilli; order Caryophanales; family Bacillaceae; genus Bacillus; species Bacillus sp. THAF10. Next base: position 2,011,164 of record NZ_CP045403.1, read on the forward strand.
TTAGTAATAACTGTTTCTACTCGAGGTAAACGATTGCTGAAAAATGACATGCCATGTTTGAAAGCTGCTAATCCATATAACATACTACTCCAGTCAATGAGCGTTACTTTAGTTGGATACCAGCGATTAGGTTGCTCTAAATGCCACCAGGATAAACGATGAAGTCCATATTTATAAGCTGCTCTAAACTTTTGCTCATCTTCTTTATCTTGAGGGTTTTCATATACATCATACGGAATGTGTATGGAATATTGTGCATACAAATCATAAATCCCTGCTGGATACACAGGAAGATAACCTCCAATAATATAAGAAGAAGCAATGTTATGCGGTGCATTGTTTATTTTATCAGCATGATACATATCCACTAATCCGTCATTGGGACCTGCCCCATAACCCCAAATATAAGATGGTACATCGTCTAGCTCTTTCCACTTTAATCTGTCAGCTAAACACGCATTGTTGAAATAGTGATGATATGTTTTGCTATCGGCATATTCTGGGACCAAATAATAAGGAAATTGATGGACAAAGGAAGACAGGAATGCTCCCGGATGATCATTTAGAACTGCGAGGCCTCTAAAATCCTCCTGAGACAATTGATCGATCTTGTCTTCTGCGAAATTGTTATGCCACAGGTCTTGGATAGATTGGTCTTCAGGTTTCCCAAGTAGTGCTAAATACGACACCATCACATATTCATTAAATGCTGGAAGAGGGGCAATTCCTTTTCCATCCTTTGAAATCATGTTGATAACACCCTTATCCTTATCTGCAACCACAATACTCCAATCAATAGAATAAAGAAGCTTTTCCGCCATTTCTAAAATGCGTGGTTCTTTATCTTGGAATTGCTTGCCAGCAAACAATGCACCTGTAATTAATAAAGTAGTATCAATCGTAGAGTATTCAGAGTGTAGATTCTCGCCAGATTCCATGTCAACGAAGTGAGCGAAAAATCCAGTCTCCTCATCCTTTGCTACATGACACCCTTCTATTTCACCTGACACACCTTTTAATGTGATGAGGGCTTTTTCTGAAGCTTGTTCATCCCACCCCTCTTCATCAGCGATGGCTAAACTAATCAATCCCACACCTGTTGCAGCGATAGAGCTCCGATAATCTGGGTTTTCCCCTAGTGTCATATATCCATCTGCATACAACCCTGTTCTTGGGTTTCTGGAAGCTTCATACAGAGCATAAGCGTCAAAGTATTGACGGTCGAAAAACGTTTTTATTTTTGTAGGGAGTGTTTCATAATGGTTAGTAGGCATGGACGGTTCTCCTTCCTCTTTTAGAAATTGTACATTTTATTAAAATAAACCTAGTAAAAAATATTTCAAAAACTATAGTTAATCATATATAATAACGAATAAAAAGAAAATAGACAAAACGATACTATTTGGATGATTTATCGATTTATTTCTTTTATAAACCAGTAAATGGGAGTGGGGCTCTTGTGTGCGATTCATGGCGTTTTTTACGATATCGCCCCTTCTTGGAGCGTAGAAAAAGCGAAGGGATTAGACACCCTCGTTTTTGTAACAGAAGGAGTAGTAAACTATAAAATCGGAAGTGAGATAGTGCGACTCGAAAAGGGAGATTTGCTATATATCCCTGCAAGCTTTGAGCGAGAGTGGTCTAATGATGAACATGTTTCTCACAAAAAATATGCGGTTGTTTTTGAAAAAATGGAACAACCGTTTTCTGATGAAGAACTATTTTTCTATAAGCCAAGAAAATCAGGATATTATGAACAACGACTTGCTTTTTTATATGAACAGTGGCTAGGTGGGAGAATCCTATTTCAAGAAATCTCTGAAAATATCCTTTCAGAGCTTCTTCTTTTAATTTCGCAAGAAAAAGCAGAATGGCAGACATCTCCTGTAAAAGAATCGACTGTTAGAGAGCTTCAGGAGTTTGTTTTAGCGAACTATCGAAGAAACATTACCATAGAGGAATTAGCTGATATAGTTGATGTCACACCTAATTATGTAACGGTCATATTTAAGGAAGTGTTAGATATTACTCCTATCCAATATCTTCATCAGCTGCGAATAAATTCAGCTTCACATTTGATCAAAGCAACGAATATGTCAATAAAAGAAGTATCAGAGTATTTAGGGTACTGTGATCAATCTTATTTTAATCGAATGTTCAAAAAGCATATGGGATTTCCGCCATCGCAAATAAAAAGTAAAATGCAAAAAGCTTAGAGCATCCTCTAAGCTTTTTCTGTCGTTTGTACCTCTATTTTTACAGCTTCTCGAAAAGCTTGTTGCAATTTTAACGTAATCGGTCCAGGTTTACCATTATGGTATACGGTATCATCCACTTGAATGATAGGCATAACCTCACTTGTGGTGGAGGTTAAAAACACTTCATCTGCTTGAAGCAGTTCTGCACTAGAGAAAGGGGTAGTCTCATATTTCCACCCATGTTCATCCATAATTTGTAGTAGCTTCGTCCTTGTGATTCCATTTAAAATTTTGTTGTTTGCAGGATGCGTTTTTACCACATTAGCTTTCACGATGAAAATATTAGATAATGTTCCTTCTGTTACTGTATCTTCTCTGATTAAAATAGTTTCAGTTACCCCTGCTTGGGATGCCTTTTGTTTCATCATCACATTATAGAGAAGGTTTAAGCTCTTAATATCACAACGAAGCCAACGCAAGTCTTCGCCAGTAATGGCCTTTACCCCACTTTTCTGTGTCGGCAGGACATCTGTAAAAGGCAATGGATAGGCAATAAGGATGGGTTTTAAGGTTTCATCATAGTGATGTGTTCTAGGTGCCACCCCTCTAGTAATCTGTAAATATAGCCCGCCTTTTTTCATGTCATTTGCTTGGATGAGATTGGTTAGGTGCTGTTTTAGTTCTTTTTGGGTGAAGGGTATTTTCATTCCGACTTCATGTGCGCTACGGTAAAGTCTTTCTAAATGCTCGGTAAACGTAAATGGAATACCATCATAAATATTTACAACCTCATATACGCCATCTCCAAATTGATAGCCTCTGTCTTCAAAATCAACCTTCACGTCATTTTTATCAACAATAGTATCGTTCCAAAATATTTTCATAGGTTACTCCCCTACCTTTTCTCTATTCAGCTCTAGTATAACAGGGCAGTGATCACTTCCCATTACATGCCCATGAATATCTGCTGAGATTAAACTATTTTGCATGCGATTTGACACAATAAAATAATCAATTCGCCACCCTATGTTCCGCTCCCTTACCTTATTCATATAGGACCACCATGTAAATTTATCCTTAGCATCACTGTAAAAATAGCGGAAGCTGTCGGTAAAACCGAACTGAAGCATTCTAGTCATTTTCCCTCTTTCTTCCTCGGTAAAACCAGAATTACCGCGATTGGATTTCGGGTTTTTTAAATCTATTTCATGGTGTGCAACATTCAGATCTCCACAAACGATGACTGGCTTCTTGGCATCCAATTTCTTAACATATGAAAAAAATCTGTCTTCCCAATCCAGTCGAAATGGTAGTCTAGCCAAATCCCTTTGTGAATTTGGCGTGTAAACATTGATTAAGAAGAATGAGTCAAACTCTAAGGATACTATTCTTCCTTCCGGTTCTCTCTCATCAGATGACTCCTCATCTAAACCATATGTAACGTTAAGCGGTTTTATTTTCGTAAATACTGCTGTCCCTGAATAGCCCTTTTTCATAGCATAATTCCAATATTGATGATACCCATCTAGTGATAGCTCAATTTGGCCTTCCTGCAATTTTGTCTCCTGAACGCAAAAAATATCTGCATCCACGCTATGAAAATATTCTAAAAAGCCTTTTTTCACGCATGCTCGTAATCCATTAACATTCCAAGATACTAATTTCATAGATGTTCTAATTCTCCTTAGCTTTCTACATTTAGGCTAGTATAACAAAAAAATTCGCCTTTCGAAAAAGAAAAGCGAATTTCACTAGTTTACATTTCAAAGAGATGAAAGTGAAGGCCATACGGGTCCTTCATCATCACACTCTTTTCGTTATACTCCTTTGTCATCGTGCAGCCCTTTTCCATTAGGTCATGCATGGCTTCTTTTATGTCCTCTACTGCAAATTCAAAAAATACCTTTCCTTTTGACGACGCACTATCTTCAATAAAGAAATTTACGCCATTGATGATGAACTGTGTTTCATTTTCTTTATTCTTGATCTTTTGCATGCCGAATGTCTTTTCATAGAAATCCACCGCTTTCTCGTAGTCACTTACTTGAACAGCGATGTTGTTTGTTAACTGAAAGGCAGAACGGTCATTGATTTTTTTGTGCGGTTTGTAATTTGAATAGCCTGATGGCAGCATATCAAATAATGGCCACACGGCACAAAAGTCATCACCAGGTCCAAAAGGAGCATCCGCATGCTTATAAATATTGCCTTCTTTGTCTTTTGAAAAAATGGACACTCCAGGATAGTACAAGTTATCTTTAGCAAAGCCAGTATCTTCTTTAAATGTGGTGTCTTTTGTTGATACCATTGGGAAAACCCAGCTTCTTTCTGCGGCAACATTTTCTTGTACCTCTGTGGAATCAGGAGTCGAGACGACAAAAGCAGCTTTTCTTCTAATATGATGATATAGTCCGTTAAGGCCATCTGCCCAAGTCGTGCAATACATGCAGCTTTTTCCCATATTATGTACAACAATCAGTTCATCTTTTTCTTCAAATAAGTCCAAAAGCGAAACGTCACCTTGTCGAAACGACTTAAAAACATAATTCTTCACTTTCTTAGGTGCAACATTTCGCATCATCTCCGCCAATCGTTGCTTTTTTTCCATAATATCTTCTTGTAGTTTTTGAATCTCAGACAAAACTTCTGTTTGATTCACGACAAATCATCTCCTTTATTTTTCATATCATTATAATAAGTTCGTTTTTTGTTTTTGAAATCCCTTTCTTTATAGTAAACTCTTCATCATTAATTTTCTAAAAATACAAAATATTTTTGCTTGGCGTTCATATAATAATACAACTAATACTTAATCTAGGGACAAAGGAGCGATGAAGATGAATGAGGCTCGAAATTTTGGAGAATTTTATCCTAAGTCATTGGTGCCCATTAGTAAAAATGACCATGTGATTTTTTTGGAAAAAGTGACGGAAATGGACTGTTGTGATCAATTTAGCCATTGGCTCATTGCCTTAGAAGGCAAACAAATGAACCTCGGAGAAGATTATTATCACTGGCAGGTGGTAGTTTTCCCAGCTGAAATTGGCGGAAGTTTCGATTTTAAACACCCCCTTTATGTATCGTCATTCTTTCTATCAATAGACGAAGCAATCGATTTTACGACAGAAGTAGAAAAGATGGCAAAAGAAGGCCAACTCTATACAATAGCAGGATGATAAACACCGTAGTACCTGCGGGAAAAGAAAAATGTGTGTGTTTTTCTTTTCGGAAATGTTTGTGAAAAGATATACATACCCCCTCCTCTCTCCATAAAAAAACCCACCGCGATTGCGATAGGTTCCTAAGCTAGTCTGAACACGATTCCGTGCCCACCCTTTGGATATTCCCATTTAATATTTTGATGAGGACAGCCTATTCTACAGCTACCGCATTCATGACAGCCCTCATAGCCAACATGCATTCGTATTTCTTCCCATTTATAAATTTCTGCTGGACAGAAAATCGTACATATTTTATCTGGACATTTTGTTAAGCATATGTCCTCATCCATTACCGTTAAGTGTGATTTGGTGTCAGCATTGAAACGAACAAGATATTGTTTTTCTTCGATAGTTTGATATTTTTTCTGTTCACTCATTACTTCATCACCTTCCATGCCCGGTAAGCGTCTCGAGCTAATTTAAGTTTTTCTTTTGGAGAACCAAGATCCTTCCATATCTTTTTCTGTTTTTCCCATTTAGATTTTCCATCCACTGTAAACATCTGACTAGCAGCCTTGTTAACCATTGGAATGTACTGATCAAAATATTGCGGAAACTTATTAAAATGATGGGTGGAATCCTTGTACTTTTTCATATCCTGTCCGACAAAACTCTTCATAAGGTTTACTCGGTACTGATCAAGGGTGCTTTCAGAGAAATCACCTATAGCCATTGCTTCAAGAATCGTTTGGGCTGCAAGTCTTCCTGAAGTCATAGCAAGGTTGGAGCCTTCGCGATGAATAGCATTGACAAGTTGTGCCGCATCCCCAACAACTACCACCCCGTCTGCCACAATACGTCCCATAGATTTCAGTCCACCCTCTGGGATTAAGTGTGCCAAATACTCCACAGGTTCTCCGCCTGCTAGGTATGGTCGGACCATTGGATGATTTTTTACATATTCTAAAAGCTCATATGGTCTTATTTTATGCTCAATTAGCCCAGATAGAAGTGTTCCAACTCCGATACTTAGTGTATCTTTGTTTGTATATAAGAAACCTGTGCCTAGAATTCCTTTTGTTGCATCACCAAATAATTCAATCGTGCAGCCTTGGTTTTTTTCGAGATTGAATCTTTCTTCAATTGTTTTGGCATCTAGTTTGATGATTTCCATGGTGGCAAGTGCTACCTCATCCGGACGGTATTCTTTATGAAAGCCAAGTGATTTTCCGAGTAAAGAATTGACACCATCCGCCAGCACAACTACATCTGCATATACCTCGCCATCAGGGCGGTCAGTGCGGACGCCAACTACCTTCCCGTTTTCTACGATGCATTCTAACACTACTGTTTCATTAACGAGAAGCGCCCCTTGTTCTACTGCTTTGTTGGCAAACCATTGATCAAATTTTGCCCGCATTACGGTAAAATTATTGTACGGTTCCTGTGCCCATTCCAGACCCTTATACCCAAAGGTCACAGCGGACTCTTTGTCCATCATCATAAAGCGTTGTTCCACGACTGGGCGTTCAAGTGGTGCTTCCTTATGGAAATCTGGAATAATATCCTCCATCATTTTTCGGTACAGAACCCCACCCATCACGTTCTTACTGCCAGGGTACTCTCCTCTTTCTAGCAATAATACATTTGCTCCGCCCTTTGCAAGTTCATAAGCACAGGATATGCCGGCAGGTCCGGCACCAACCACGATACAATCAAACTTTTCTGGCATCTACACCTCAACCTCCTCTCCATGTAAAGCTTGCTTGAAAGCTTGAATCAATGCAGGAACTATTTCAAAGGCATCTCCAACGATCCCATAGTGGCAGGACTGGAAAATCGCAGCCTCTGGATCCTTGTTGATGGCAATAATTAGTCCGGAATTTTTCATCCCAACAATATGTTGAATGGCCCCTGAAATTCCTATTGCAAAATAGATTTTTGGTGTAACAGTAACCCCGGTTTGTCCAACCTGATGATGATGCTCCACCCATCCCGCCTCCACTACATCCCGACTTGCGCCAACTACTCCGCCAAGGGTATTCGCCAGGGTATGAATAAGGTCAAAGCCTTGTGCACTGCCGAGCCCTTTTCCGCCAGCGACGATAATATCGGCTTCATCTATTTTAATTTTCTTGGTTGTATGGCGGACAATTTCCAGCACTTTGGTTCGCATATCTTCTTCTTTAATAGCTATTGTTTCCTTAACCAGTTTACCTGTTCGACCTTTTTCCTGTTGGAGAGCCTTCATCACTTTAGGCCTCACAGTCGCCATTTGAGGTCGATATTTTTTACAGAGAATCGTCGCCATGATGTTTCCACCGAATGCCGGGCGGCTTGCTAGAAGTAATCCGGTATCCACTTCCACATCAAGTTCTGTGGTATCTGCCGTAAGACCTGTTGGTAGGTCCGTTGCAACGGCACTAGCCAGGTCCTTTCCTGTAGATGTTGCTCCGTAAAGAATGATTTCTGGTTTGTATTTTTCACTACAATGAAGAAGGGCTTTCATGAAAGACTCTGTTCGGTAAAGCTCAAATATTGGCTGGTCATACACATACACGGTATCCGCACCGTATTCGAAAACGGTGCTAGCAAGATGAGTGATATCGCTCCCGATTAAAACGCCAGCAAGTTCCGTGCCTCTTTTGTCTGCTAACTTTCGCCCCGCACCTAGCAATTCAAGGGACACTGGAGCAATCTTCCCTTCCTTTTCTTCCATGAAAACCCAGACACCGTGGTATTCTTCAAAGTTCATTCTAATCCCCTCATTTCCGCAAACAACTCTTTCTTTTCAAGTAATACGGATATTAGTTGTTGTACTTGTTCTTCGGGAGAACCTTCTAAAATTTTTCCGCCTTCTGGTTTAGGAGGTGCCCACACTTTTGCAACGATCGTAGGTGATCCTTTTAAGCCAAGCTGTTTTCTGTCAATTTCATCTAAATCGTTCACAGACCAGATATGCGGCTGATACCTGGCAGCCTTTAACATATTAGGAAAAGTGGAGTAAGGAACGTCATTTATTTCTTTTTCTACTGCTAGCAGGCATGGTAAGGAGGTACGAATAACCTCGTAGCCATCCTCTAGCTTCCTGTGAACGACCATGTTCGCTTCGTCCTTATTTACTTCTACTACTTTGTTTACAGAGGTAAGTGGCGGTATGTCAAGACGTCTTGCAATTCCAGGCCCAACTTGACCTGTATCTCCATCAATGGTCATCTTGCCGCAAATGATAAGGTCAATTGGTTTTATCTCACCAATTTTATCTAAGGCTTTTGTTAGTGCATAGCTGGTAGCTAGGGTGTCAGCGCCTGCAAATGCTCGGTCAGAAATCATATATCCCTCATCCGCACCAATTTCTATGCATTTTCGGATGGCTTTCACTGCTGGTGGTGGTCCCATTGTTAAGACGGACACGGTTCCGCCGTATTTGTTTTTTAAACGCACGGCTTCTTCTACTGCATGTGCGTCATATGGATTTAAAATTGCTGGGGCACTCGCCCGGTCCATGGTGTTTGTTTTGGGGTTCATTTTTATTACCTTGGTGTCCGGAACTTGTTTAATACAGGCAACAATATGAAGCAAAGTCAATCCCTCCTTACCTTCCTTTTGTAGAGAGCAATAGATAGGTATATTTGTCCCACTACTATTACTATATAAAGCTTGTACGGAGAAAATGACGATTTTTATAGAATTGTTTGAAGGTTGTGTTGTTGGGGAGATTTAATCCTGGAAAAAGATAATGAACATCAAAAGAGGCGTCAAGGCACCTCACGATGATGTTCATCTCCATGTTTTGTTTATAGACACTCTCTAACTATTAATCCGCATACACTTCCATATTGGGATTGTCATAATAAGCAAACATTTTCTGTAATTGGGTATATGTATTTCGATCTATGGACAACTCTGGAAGTTCATCTCTTCCAAAGAAATCTACATTCAAGGTTTCCATACCTGCCTGCGCTTTCCCTCCAATTATTTCACAACGGATAAACATTTTATAAACATGGTAGGGAGATGTAGGGTGTGGATGACACTTTTTGTCCATTACAGCTAAAAGTTTTCCAGGTTCTACATGTAGGCCAGCCTCTTCATAGACCTCTTTTACCGCAACCTCTTTGGGAGAGTAACCAATGTCTCCCCATCCACCAGGTAATGCCCATGCCCCGTCCTGTTGTTCTTTTACTAATAAAAGCTTTCCATCTTTAAAGACAACAGCCCTTACATCAACTTTTGGGGTCTGATAGCCAGTTTCATTTGCAAAAATGGTTCGAAGCTTTTCTTTTGGTACTCCCGTTCTATCCTCCATCATTTCCACGCTAATTTCCCTTAGTTGCGCAAACCTCTCCATATCGTATTTATCTTTGGAATAAGTTAGCCCTGCTTGAGCAATTGCTTGAAGCTGTTTGATCCATTCTATCCATTTGTCTGACATAGATACACTCCTTTTTCATAATAAGACATACTTCGATAAATAGATGGTATTTCCTTTAGAAATGATATTTTGATATAAAAGTAAGAAATTCTTTTTGAATAGAGTGTTCGTATTTCATTAAGGCGTAGGTACCGATTTCTGGTAAGCTGATAGAATGTACATTCACTTCCAATAAACTCCCTTCTAAAAGCTCGCGTCTAACGGTCGAGCGAGGAAGAATGGAAGCACCAAGGCCCTCGATAATAAATCGTTTGGTGATATGTGTTTGAGAAACCTTCATCATTTTGGTATTCGGGTATTTTATTTTAATCTGCTGACAAAGATCATCCCAGTAACCTGGATGATTATGAGTGAGAAATGAATATTCCTTAAAAATTAATTCTTCATCCATTGGCGAACCTCGTTCTAAATCATAACCATCATGAGGTACAACGAGTACGAGCGTATCAGAAGAAACGGGATAAGAGATGATTGGAGAAGCTATAGCATCCAGACAAGATAGACCAAAATCAACTGTCTCCTCAAAAAGTGCTTCCTCAATGAATGTGGATTCAATAATTTTGACAGTTATTTCAATGGTAGGGTGCTTTTTGATAAATTGCTTTAGCACAAAAGGTAAAATAGTATCTGCTATTGAAGGGGAAATTCCAATGATGAAAGATGATTGAAAGCCTTGTTGTATCGTTTGAATGTCTCTTAATCCTGCTTCATACCCCTTTAAAAGATCCTTCGCATGAATAAGAAACCTTCTCCCCTCTTCCGTAAGAATGACCTTTCTCCCCACTCGTTCAAATAGCTTTGCCCCAACCGTTTTTTCTAAAAGTTTAATATGAACAGTCACGGTAGGTTGAGATAAAAATAGAAGCTCTGCAGTTTTTCGAAAGTTGCTATGCTCTGCTGCCACTACAAATGTTTGGAGCCAGTTAAAGTCCATATGCATTCATTTCCTTTTGATTAAAGTTATTAATTATTTTGTTTAAAATAATTTAATTTTCATAATTAATTAAATTTTATACAATTTACGTAAAGAAAGGAAGGGATACAAATGGAAATTCAAAAAGGGTTAAAAGGTGTTGTGGTTTCAGAAACGCAAATAGGAGAAGTAGATGGAACGAATGGGAGGCTTGTTTATAGGGGTTATGAAATTGGTGAGCTTGCGTCAGCCTATACGTTTGAGGAAATAGCATATTTAATCTGGCATGGAGAGTTACCGTCACCTGAACAAAGGAAAAAAATCGTGCGGTCCTTTAAAGAAAAGCGAGGTCTCTCGCCTGTAATGGAAAATGTTTTAAAAGCACTTCCAAAAAACATGGAGCTCATGAATGTTCTTAGAACCGTGTTATCTGCTGAGGGTGATAACACATACTCGAGCAAACCAACAATAGAGGAGGCGATTAGACTCACAGCTGTTACCCCTACCATTATCGCCTCTCGCTTTAGACAATTAAAAGGGCAAACAATGATTGCACCAGATGCAAATCTAGGTCATGTTGAAAATTATTTATATATGTTAACAGGTGAAAGAATTCCACAAGCATCTATTAGGGTTCTAGAAACGTACATGAATTTAACTATGGAGCATGGGATGAATGCGTCAACTTTTTCTGCTAGAGTAACAACCTCCACTCAATCAGATATGGTATCTGCTGTAATCTCCGCTATTGGTACGATGAAAGGCCCTCTCCATGGTGGTGCGCCATCTGAAGTGATAGCTCTTCTCGATGAGCTTTCACAGGTAGAAAATATAGAGATGCATTTAAGGGAAAAAGTTAGAGCAGGCGAAAAGCTAATGGGATTTGGACATCGTGTGTATAAAACAAGCGATCCAAGAGCAGTAGCTTTAAAGAAGCTTTTAACAGATTCTTTTGGAAAAAACGATTGGTTAGATTTTTCAATACTAGTAGAACAATATGTGTTAAAGGTTTTAGCGGGAGAAAAGCCAGGTAAAAGCCTTCATACAAATGTAGAGTATTATGCTGCAGCAATTATGAAGGCCCTAGCCATGCAGCCGAGTTTGTTTACACCTACCTTTACTGCCAGCAGAATGGTAGGCTGGACAGCGCATGTCTTGGAGCAGGCGGAGGAAAATGTGATTTTTCGGCCTTTATCGAAGTATATAGGTCCGAAAACTAAAAAAGTTAACATAACTTAATTATGTTAAACAAAATAAAAACTCCGGTCTCACCTTAGTGGCCGGAGTTCCTTTTATCTATTCACAACAATCATCTGAACAGTAAGATGTGTCACTTTTCTTTTTTGATTCAAAAGCTTGGAGCGTTGGTTTCCCGTTTTCTTCTTCCCAAACTTTTTCAAGTGCCTCTAGGAAAACCTCACCTGGCTGTGCTCCTGAAATGGCATACTTACTGTTAAAGACAAAGAATGGTACACCTTGTACGCCTATTTCTCTTGCCTCTTGTTGATCAAATCGAACCTCTTTTTCATAGGCATCACTTTCTAAAACTTCCTCTATTTTCGCTTCTTCAAGACCAATGCTTGTACCGAGTTCTTTTAGATACTCTCTGTCTCCAATATGTTCTGAATCGGTAAAATAAGCCTGCATCAGTCTTTCTGTCACCACTTTTTCTACTCCCTTGCTCTCTGCAAGCTTTGCAAGCCTGTGAGCGTCAAACGTGTTTGTTGTAATGGCTGTATCAAAGTTGAAGGTTAAACCAACCTCTGCTGCTTGTTTGGCGACGTTTGCGCTCATTCTCTTCGCCTCTTCGACTGGCATGCCATATTTTTTTGCTAACATTTCGTATACTGTAAAGTCTGGGTCCACCTTGGCAGTTGGATCAAGTTCAAAACTCTTAAATTCAATCTTCACTTCTTCTCGGTGAGGGAATTTTTCCAACGCTGCTTCTAATCTGCGTTTCCCAATATAGCAGAATGGACAAACAAAATCAGACCAGATTTCTATTTTCATTGTTGCACCTCTTCTCTTTCCTGTTGGGTATATCATAACATATCTATCTTAAAAGCTCTTTGTATGTGCTCAAAGGATCATTCTTTGGACTCAAGCAGTCTCCTACACAGTAATCTTGATTGTACACGCACACATACATGTGGTGGTTGCGCCAAGTGTACTGCTTCAAATGGTACACCAAGCCATAGAGTAGCTTGATCAATGATAACAAATGGAAAAGGGTAGACCCCCTTGCTTTTCTCCAAATGGACAGAGATTCTCATGTTATCCAATCTTTGCTTCCAATCAACAGGAAGTTCCTTGTTATTAGGAAGGTAAATACAAACCGAATTGGTAGCATTTTCAACATCATAAAAAAGCCTATCTAATTTTTGTGCATGCATCCATTGCATGTTGGGATGCTGCTGCTTGACCCATTTCCCAATATGATGTGGAAGGACCGATAATTGATTGTTTTTTTGGAAGTCGACCAGTTTTCGCACGGTTTTGTCCCTATATGCTTTGGATTGAATAAAGTCAGCGTCACCCACATGAATAAACTTTCCACGAGATCTGGTGATAGCAACATTGATTAATCTTTCACTATTTTTTCCTGTTAACAGCATTCCTGGCCTTTCAAATGGATGGCTGTCAACAGAATCGAAAATGACCATGTCGCGCTCACTACCTTGGAATCTGTGAACCGTTGCAGCAATGATAGTATCCTTCCCCTGCTCCTGTGGCAGCATCTCCTCAATTAGCTCCTGCATCCAACTTGCTTGTGCCCTGTATGGTGTAATAAATCCTATAGACCTTACTCCATCAATATAGGCTTCGTACATAGCTTGAAAAGATAGCACTAAATGCCATATGTTTACTCTAGATTTAGAGTCTCTTTCTGTAAAAGCATACGCGCCTGATCCTGAAGTGGAAAGCATGAGGGAAGCTGTGTTAGGAAAAGGCTTTTGTTTAGCAATTTTTTCCCGTACCTCTTTTAGTCCTGGGTAATCACCAACTAAAGAAGAATAGATATACCTATTTGTGAAAGCTGAAATCTCTGGATGCATTCTTCTTTGTTCATTTAATAAGAATAGATGTGCATGTAAAGTCCCGCTATTAATCGAATCAGCTACCCCTGTTAGATGAAATACATCTTCTTTTAACCATCTATCAATTAATTCATGTCTTCCTGATGCAATTGGCGGTAGTTGCTTAAAGTCTCCGCATACAATAATGTGTTTGGCGAGGGAAGCCGCAAAAGCAATCTGTGGAATATAGGCCATACTCGCTTCATCTATAATTACAAGGTCGTAATCCGCTTCATAAACAGACGGATCAGTTGCTGCCTTTGACAAGGTGGTACCGATAATTTGAGCACTTTTTATTAGCTTCAGCTCTTTCTGTCTGACCTTCTCCAATATTTTTGCAAGGTTAGCTTCTAGTTTCAATAATCGCTCGGAACTCTTTTCAGAATAGGATTCGGATAGCTCAAGCTTCAACTGTTTTCGTTCTTCTGTCTTTGCTCCTTTTTCTTTTGCAAGCTCAGGATCTTGTGCTTGTATAAGTGTTGTGCTTGTAATAGGTGGAAAGTTTAATTCGAATTCTGGTGTCACAGTACCAAACCGAAGGATATCCCCTTCTTTAAACTTTCTCTTTTTTACGATAAAGGAGGTTATCTCTTTCATAAGGACATTAACGGATTGATTGCTGTGAGAAAGCAGGAGTACCTTCTTTGCCTTAAAATATTTATTGGCTGCTACTCTGGCTAAAGTGTAGGTTTTTCCTGTTCCGGGAGGTCCCCATACAAACGTGACCGGATTATACTTACTTCGGAGAATTAATTCGTGAACATTTGATTTTATAATGGAAGTGGGATGCTTAGGCTCTATATCAGGTTGTAAAAGCTTTCTTACTCTTCCCCGTTTCTTCTTCTCTTTTTTGATTTCATCTAATCGTTGTATTAATTGATCTAACAATTCCCAGGGGTTGTGTGACAAATATGCTTTGGTTAGTATATCTCCTAGATTCTTTTCAAAGGAGAGAATAAGGTTTTTCCCATCAGACGATAACACTCTTGCCTCTGTTTTTATCTCTCCCCACTCTACTGTGACTAGAGAGTTTGGTGGGAGGCTAATGGAAAATACTGTATCAAAATAGTAATTGTATGGCGGACCGCTATTGACCATTCTTCCGTTTAAAAGCAAATACTCGGTGCTGCCGAACTTCTTCATGTGAAAAATTTCTGCTTGTAATGCTTTTTTCCATTCTTTTATATGTTGAGAGGTTTTCAATTTTTTTCTTCCTTCTAGGTATACAATTTAAGAAAAACTATCGTACCAGCATTTTATCTTTTAGTCTACTATTTTTGAATGGACGGTTTACGTTTCATCCATCTCAATAATTGGGAAGATAAAAAGTAAGGAGGATGAGAGAATGCTTGCTGTTTACTTAAGTGTCGTGATATTTATTGTCTCCGTTAGTATATTGGTGGTTGCCTATCTTTCTTTCCGAAAGAAATCCGAACCGACTTTTCAAGCATTAAATACAATGAATGAACGGATTACGGAAGAAAAAGAGGCGATTCAATTACAGATGGAAAAAATGAAGGAAAAACAAACGAACTTAAAAAATGATTTAGACTGGAAGAAATCAGTATTTCAGTTCACGCTAGGAGAACTGAAAAAATTGCCATATTCGTTTAAAAGCTCTACTAGAAAAAAGCACACACAATATGATCGAAGCATGTAAAAAGCACCGAATCCACTTTCTGATTCGGTGCTTTTCTTATAATGCAGTAAACGTTTCATCTTTATAGTGTGGTGGCCTCGTTAGCCTGTCTTTATGATAGATAGCGTTAATCTCCCCACCGATAACAAGGGCAAGGCCCGTTAAAAATAACCATAGCATTAAAATTATAACACCACCAAGGCTTCCATACGTTGCGGAATAGTTTCCAAAATTGCTGATGTAAAAGGAAAAACCTAACGATACCGTCTGCCATATAATGGTTGCAACTAGAGCTCCAGGTAGTAACTCTTTTATGGTCTTATTAATATTAGGTGCGATTCGATATAAAAGTGTAATGATGGTGAAAATAACAATAAATGCGATAATCCATCTGAATACATTCAACAAAATGGAGGTGTATTCTTCTAAAAATAACATGGAATCTAGTCGTTTTATGATAATGCCTCCAAAAACAGGAAGGAAAAAAGCAATGAGAAAGGCAAAAATCAATCCAATAGTAAGCCCAATGGATAGCAGCCTAACTAGATAAAATGGCCTTGTTTCTTCGACATTAAATGCTTGATTCATTGCACCTATAAAAGCATTAATTCCATTGGATGCTGACCAAATTGTCCCGAGGATTCCAACAGTCAGGAGTCCTCCATTAGGTTTGTTTAAAAATTCATCAATGTTTTGCTCAAAAACAGCTACTGTTTCTGAAGGCATCATCGTTTGGAGGAATTCAATCGCCTTTTGTGGATCAATATTTAAGTAAGGCATTAAGGATAGCCCTAATACTAATAATGGAAAAAGAGAGAGCATGTAATAATATGCTTGTTCTGCTGCAAGGCCTGTTGCTCTGTCCTCCTCCATTTCCCGCCAAAGCCTCTTTAAAAAAATAACAAATCTTTTCATGCCAAGGCTCCTCCTCTCTTCTCTTTACCCTCTTGCTAAAGGCATGGAACAGCACCGAAATGATCCGCCGGATTTTATTATTTCTGATATATCTACTTCCAGTACTTGATAACCTCGCATTTTCAGCTTTGCATTAATATCTTTATTACATGGTAAGCTGATGACGGTCTTATTTCCAATGGATAAAACATTCGTTCCCATCGTAAATTGTTCCTCTTTCGTGACTTCCAGGAGGTGATATCTGTTTGAGAGATAGTCATATTTTTTCTCTCCAATTGCGTCTGGATAAATAATTGCTTCGTTCTCAGAAATTACATTAAAGACACAATCAAGATGAAGATAGGATTTATCAATAGGGATGGGAATTATCTCATATCCAGGAAGTTCCATCTTTAATGCGTCAAGACTTTCCATGGTGGTTCTACCACTGATGCCAACATAAATTACGTCGTTATCTATGATCACATCTCCACCCTCCACACTGTTTCCGGTTAGTGGGGTGAAGGAGATGTTCTCCTTTGTTAACCATCCTTTAAGAATCTCTTCCTCTCCAGATCTAATCTCACTGCCCATATGTGAAACAAAGACCTTTTCCCCTAATGTGAAGCCTATATCTCGCGTAAAGACCTGCTCTGGAAAGTGTTCAGCTGGAGGTAAGCTGTAAACTTCAATTCCTTGAGCAATCATGGTATCTACGAATTTTCGATGCTGCTTTGTTGCGAGCGTTTCGTCAATGTTTTCTTCAGCAAAATGCTTTTGTGTTTCATTGATAATTTCATCAATTTTCATATGTAAGGGTGGGCAAACAAGCACTTTTTTTAATTCATTGTACTCATTTTTACAAGTGTTTTTCACTGAAAACGTCTCCTGTTCAAGATTAAGGCTCACGTATCTTTCCTCCGTTCAACTTTATTTGTCTTAAGATACATTCCCAATTCTAAAGGTTGTTTAAACATGATAGAAAAAAAAGCAAATCTAACGGTTACATTAAATTTGCTTTTCATTAGTATTAACTTATTTTCCAATAAACATTTGTGTCCAATAGTTTCCTTCTTCTACGTATCCTACACCAATATGCGTGAATTGGCCATTTAAGATGTTCTTTCTATGTCCTTCACTATTCATCCAAGCTTGAACTACTTCCTCAGGTGAACGTTGTCCCATTGCAATGTTTTCCCCTGCTGTTCTGTAGGATATTCCATAGTCACGCATCATATCAAATGGAGATCCGTGGTTTGGGCTTGTATGTGAAAAATAATTATTTTGCTGCATATCCTTAGATTTATCACGTGCTACATTGCTTAGGGATGCATCTGCTTTCAAATCAGATAAACCATTTTTTCTGCGTTCTGCATTGGTCAATTCAATGACCTTCATTTCTGTTTCAGAAATTCCTTCTGTAGACTCTTGGGCCTGTTTATTGGTATCCCCTTCAGCTTGTTCTTGCTGAGGCTGATTTTCAGGAGCTGCTTCTTGCCCACCACCAGGCTGTTGCCCTTGAGGTACTTCCTGCTGAAACTTATAGATATCAAAAGGTCCTTTGTGCGCAAAGTTCTCAAAATGAGGGAATTTTTCACTTGGAATGGTCGTGCTAAAAGAGTTCTGGTCAATTGTTAAATAACCATGATTCATTTCTTGAATTTCAGCGTGTTGTCCTTCATGGCCACCTTGAGCGTTGTTGTACCCTACTCTCGTAATTCCAGTATCTCTATCATCAAATGCTGTATTGTTATTGTTCAAATCATTTTGAGCGTCATTAGGATTATTACAAGCAACAAGCAACAATAGAGAAAGGGTAAATATGATTGTAAATTGTAATGCTTTTTTCATGTTACATCTCCTTTTCTTGTTTTGATACCCCTTTAGTTTTGCTTTAAATTTCAAAACTATAATTGGTAAAAAACAAGAAAAAATGAGATTTTTGGAAGGCTTTTTTCAAAAAAGTTTGTTGCTATTTACCAGGAAAAAATGAGCTTTTAGAGCTTATCAAATCTTTTAGCAAAGAAAATTGCCTCATCTTTCATACTTCTTTCACGAAATGAGCACGACAGAAATGTTGATTTCGGGTCAACCAAGTTTACGAAAACAGCGTTTAGGAAAGGGATTACTGGTGTCCCAGTAATTGTTCTAAAGTATATTGAATGTTAAGTCCATCTTTAAAGTTGACAAGGTGGGCGTCTTCCCCGTTTAAACTTTTGACAAACTCTTGAATCAAATCAAATTTTGCTGGTGCTAAATGTGCTTCATCCACAATGGTCCAGGCTTCTCCTTTTGCTGCCGTTTTAACGGTGCGCCAGTTTTCCAATCGAAAGCTTTTCTCTGTACCATGGATAGTGAAAGCAATTTCCTCTTTTTCTGCCTGCCCACTCATACCATCAACTAATACTTTCCTGCCGTTTTCAAGCTCCAAAATAGCTAAAACGCCTTCTTCACAAACATTTGGATCATCAGGGAATTCAACAGAGGTAATGACCCTTTTGACATCTCCAAAAAAATGCATGATTAGGTGCAAGTAATGAGGCGAGATCTCTCGAATAAAGCCACCTTGTAATCGCGAAGAAATCCAGCTTGTTTTTTGCCAAGGTCGGGGCCATTCTGGGAAATGCATTTTTAGCGTAATTCTTTTTAGCTCACCAAATGCTTCATCTGTCATCATTTTATTAATTGTTGCAAATGCTTTTTCATAAGCCATTGGAAAATGGATGCCGTTCACTAAGTTCTTTTCCTGCACAACACTAAGCATTTGCTCCGCTTCTTCTATAGAATTTGCTAAAGGCTTTTCGCAAAGAATATGTAGATCATGCTGTGCAGCAGCCATTACTACAGGGTGATGATATGCAGGAGGAACTGCAATATAGACGAAATCTAGTTCTTCCTTGCTGAACATCTCCTGGTAATTAGTATATACGTTCACATTTTTCATTATTTTTGCTGTATTGTTTAATATCTCAAGATTTGTGTCACACAATGATGCGATTTGAATATTCGTACTATTTTGGAATTGTGAAATTAATCGCTGACCGACGACACCAAGGCCAACAATCCCCACTTTATATGTATGCATATTGTTTCTTCTCCCTTTTAAGGACAGCCCAGTTCGAGCTGTCCCATTCTCTGTTTTAGTTGTTTTGTGTTAGAACATTTATGAACTCGCGCATATAGTCAGGAAGATCTGGTGGGCGACGACTGGAAACAATATTTCCATCCACAACTACGGCTTCATTCACCCATTCTGCACCTGCATTCATCATATCATCCTTAATTCCTGGGGTGCTTGTGACTTTTTTACCTTTCAGAATGTTAGCGGATATCAATACCCATCCCGCATGGCATATTTGTCCAATCGGTTTATTATCTTCATTCATTTGCTGAATTAAATGTAAGACATCGTCATATCTTCTTAGTTTGTCAGGTGACCAGCCACCTGGAACTAAAACTGCATCAAAATTACCTGGATCGGCATCGTGAAAGGATATGTCTGACTCAATCGGAACTCCATATTTTCCTGTATACGTTGTGTTGGGTTTTTCTCCTGCAATTACTACTTCTGCCCCTTCTTCTCTAAGTCGTAAAACAGGATACCATAGCTCCAAGTCTTCAAAATCATCACTTACTAGCTGAATCACTCTTATATTTTGCAGTTTCACAAAAAAACCTCCTTCACAATGTTATAGGTTCATTGTGAACGAGGGAAGTATCTTTTGCAAATAGGTTGCAATTCATTTTGAAAGAAATGTTTCGGCAAGTTCCATTTGTTTTTCTACTTGAGCAAATGACGTCCCGCCCTCACTCATTCTAGCCTCCACTACTTGTTTAGGTTGAAGCACTTGATAGATCTCCTCGTTAAATAAAGGAGAGAATTGTTGGTACTCCTCTAAGTTAAGGTCCAAAAGAAATTTCTGTTGATTTATCGCATGCAAGACAATTTTCCCAATGATTTCATGTGCTTGTCTAAAGGGCAGCCCCTTTGTAACAAGATAATCTGCAATATCGGTTGCATTGGAAAAATCCTGTGACACCGCCTTGTACATATTGCCTTGATTGACAGTCATTGTTTCAATCATTGGAGCGAGCAATCTTAAGGTACCATCAAGTGTCTTAACAGTATCAAACATGCCTTCCTTATCTTCTTGCATGTCTTTATTGTAGGCAAGAGGCAGACCTTTTAAGACAGTAAGTAAACCAATCAAATTCCCATAAACTCTTCCTGTTTTTGCCCGAAAAAGCTCAGGAACATCTGGATTTTTCTTTTGCGGCATAATGCTTGATCCAGTGCAAAACGAGTCATCTAGCTCAACAAAGTTAAACTCATGACTAGACCATGTTACGAGTTCTTCCGATAATCTGGATACATGTGTCATGATAAGCGATGCATGTGATAAAAATTCGACGATGAAATCTCTGTCACTCACCGCGTCCATACTATTGGGATATACTTTATCAAAACCTAACAACATTGCCGTTTGTTGTCTGTCGATAGGAAAAGGTGTCCCAGCCAATGCACCAGCACCTAGAGGCGACCATCCGATTCTTTTTAAGCTGTCTTGCAGGCGTTCCTTATCACGTTCTAGCATCCAAAAATATGCTAAAAGATGATGTGCAAAGGACACAGGCTGTGCACGCTGAAGATGCGTATAACCAGGTAGGATGGTGTAAACATTTTCTTTGGCTTTTTTTAGAATGGCATGTTGAACGGACTCTAGAAGTTCAATTAAGGTATTTGTTTTCTTTTTCAAGTAAAGATGCATATCAGTAGCAACCTGATCATTGCGGCTTCGTCCTGTATGAAGCTTCCCCCCTACAGGTCCAATCTCATCAATGAGCATTTTTTCAATATTCATGTGGATGTCTTCATGGGAAACCGAGAACTCTACATCTCCTGATAGTATCTTCTGTTCAATAGTTGAGAGTCCAGATTTAATGGTGTCAACATCTTCTAAAGGAATGATTCCAGTGTCTCCAAGCATTTGCACATGGGCAAGGCTCCCTTGAATATCTTCTAGGGCAAGTTCTTTATCAAATTCAATGCTGGCTGTGAATTCTTCAACTAGCTTATCCGTTGCTTTCGTAAATCTTCCGCCCCATAATTTCGTCATCGCTGCTCCCTCCTATCAAGTAATCGGCATTTTTTGTTTTTTGTGAATATCTGCGTATACCTTTGTTGGTAAGCCCCAGAGCTTAATGAATCCTACTGCTGCCTGATGGTCAAACATATCACCCTTAGAATAGGTGGCAAGCTCCTCGTTGTAGAGACTATATTGGGACATGCGTCCAACAACAGTGTGATTTCCTTTATAGAGCTTTACACGGATTTTTCCTGATACACATTGTTGTGTTTCTTCAATAAAAGCACTAAGTGCATGGACAAGTGGGGAATACCATAGACCTTCATATATTGCTTTTGCCATTTGATCGTCTACCGATGATTTAAATTGTGTTACTTCTCTAGGAAGCGTTAGAAATTCCAGCTCTTTATGTGCTTGTATTAAGATAAGGGCTCCTGGATTTTCATATACTTCACGGGATTTTATTCCTACAAGACGATTTTCAATATGATCAATTCGTCCCACACCATGCTTTCCACCAAGAAGGTTTAATTCTTCAATTAAATCGACAAGTCCCATCTGCTTATCATTTAGGGCAACAGGTATCCCTTTCTCAAACGATATTTCCACATATTCTGCTTCATCTGGCGTTAATTCAATAGGATTTGTCCACGCAAAGGCAGCTTCAGGTGGTTCATTCCAGGGATTTTCAAGAACTCCAGCCTCACATGCTCTTCCCCAAATATTGGCATCTATGGAAAACGGATTATCCAAATTTACAGGAATAGGAATGTTATGTTTTACCGCATATTCAATCTCTTCATCACGAGTCATTCCCCATTCACGAACAGGAGCAATGACCTTCAAGTTAGGATTTAACGCCTGAATGGACACTTCAAAGCGCACTTGATCATTTCCTTTCCCTGTGCAGCCATGAGCAACGGCAACCGCTCCTTCTTGCTCTGCCACTTCCACAAGCAACTTAGAAATTAAGGGTCGGGATAGGGCAGAGGAAAGCGGGTATTTCCCTTCATACATTGCGTTTGATTTTAATGCGGGAGCGATAAAACCATCTGCAAGCAGTTGCTTAGCATCAACCATAATTGCCTTGATGGCACCGACATCCAATGCTTTTTGTCTAATGGACTCTAAATCCTTTCCTTCCCCCACATCCAAACCAAGTGCGATAACATCGTAGCCATATTTCTCTTGTAGCCATTTTACGGAAACAGAAGTATCTAAACCTCCGGAATATGCTAATACTACTTTTTCTTTTGCCATTTTGAAACACCCTTTCTGGTATAAAAATATGATTTGTTGTATTTTTATACATTTCTCTGTAAAAAAATTTAGCTTCCCATTAATGCTTTTAATATTGCTTTTTGAGTATGAAGACGATTTTCCGCTTCATCAAAAACGACCGAATGAGGACCATCCAGTATCTCTGAGGTTACCTCTTCTCCACGATGCGCAGGCAAACAATGTAAAAAAATAAAATCATTCTTCGCAAAGCTACATATATCAGAATTAACTTGATACGGTTTAAATATAGAGAGTCTAGCCTTTGTTTCTTCTTCCTGACCCATACTGGTCCATACATCTGTCACAACAACATCGGCATCTTTTATCATCTCTTCTGGAGAGCTTGAGATTTGAATGGATGCGCCAGATCGTTTAGCTTCTTGTTCTGCTTTCGTTACAAGCTCTTGGTTAGGTTGATATTCGTTTGGGCAAGCAATAGTAATATTCATGCCTGTTTTTACCGCACCTTCTATTAATGAGTGGCACATATTATTATTTGCATCTCCAAGGTAACATAGCTTTAAGCCTTTTAACTTGCCCTTCTTTTCTTTAATGGTTAAGAGATCGGCAAGTACTTGAGCTGGATGATGTAAGTCTGTGAGTCCATTAATTACAGGAACGGTTGATTCTGTAGCAAATTCCTCAAGGATGTTGTGCCCAAAGGTTCGAATCATCATTCCGTCAACATATCTTGATAAAACCTTAGCGGTATCTCCTGGTGTTTCTCCTCTTCCAAGTTGAATATCGTTGGAGCTAAGGAAAATGGCATTTCCACCTAGTTGAAGCATTCCTACCTCAAATGAAACTCTAGTTCGAGTGGAGGATTTTTCAAAAAGCATCGCAAGCACCTTCCCCTTTAAGTAAGGATGAGGGATGCCTTCTTTTTGTAAGTGTTTTAGATTACTAGCTTCTTCAAGTAAAAAATGCAAGTCATCTGCTGTTAAAGAGCCTAAGGTTAGAAAATGTGATTGGCTCATTCTATATGTTTTTTCATTTTCCCATCTTAGTACACTTTGCATAAATATTCAACCTCTCTTTTTGGTAAATTTACAAATTGGTTGATGGTAAGGTAATCCACTTTCATGTATGCTTTCAAAAGTATGGCGTGTTTAACTGTATCTAAGTTTGAAAAGGATATGATCCCATGCTTTAAAAATAGCGATCTTAAGCTAGCTCCATTTCGGTTCTTTTCTCTTCCTTTTGTAGGAATGATGATGGCTGCTTGACATTTCTCTTTCTTGACAAGGTCTACTGTTTCCTCAAATGTTATTGCCATGGCAGGAATTTCGTTTTTTATTAAAAATTCCGCTGTTCCCTTTGTTGCATGAAGGGTGAATTTTCTAGCGTTTAGCTCCTTTAGTAATGGAAGAGCATTCTCTTTTTCTCGATCCGTGATAGAGCAAAAGATTATCGCATTTGGATTTTCTGTTGTAAAAGGGTTTCGTTCTTTTGAAAAAAGAGCTTTATTTAGCGCCTCATCAAAGCTTGCTCCAATCCCGATACTTTCCCCTGTTGATTTCATCTCAGGTCCGAGAATGTGGTCCACATCCTTTAACTTCGTTCCTGAAAAAACAGGAGCTTTCACTGTCCAAAAGCTAGGCTCTGGTAAGAGGCCAGTCGTTTCTAGTGTTTTGCCTAATTGCATTTGAACGGCAAGATCAATCATTGGAATACCAGTAATCTTACTTGTAATGGGTACCGTTCTAGATGCACGAGGGTTCACCTCTAATACGTAAACAGTATCACCTGAAATAACAAATTGAATGTTTGCAATTCCCACGATGTTTGTATAGGAACAAATTTTCTTTGTGTAATCTACCAAAGTTTGCTTTATGTTATGTGTAAGTGTTAAGGCTGGAAAAACTGCAAGACTGTCTCCGGAATGAACACCAGCTTTTTCTATATGTTCAAAAATAGCTGGTATTAACACATCGTTTCCATCAGATACGACATCTAATTCACATTCTAGTCCAGGAATAAATTGATCTACTAACAACGGCCATCTATCGTCGTTTACTTGTTTTCTTATAAAAGATTCTATGTCTTCTTCGTCGTAAAGAGTGTACATTGATTGCCCGCCAATAACATAGGATGGACGAACGAGGATGGGCATGCCGAGCTCTGCCGCTGCTTTTTTCAGTTCTGTTGGTGTTGTTATCATTTTTCCTTTTATATGAGGAATGTCAATAGTTTCCAGCATATCGTAAAAGCGTGCTCGTTCCTCCAACATATCTATGGCATCTACTGTTGTACCAGCTATTCTTACTCCTAAGCGTTCAAGCTCTTCTGCTAGATTGATGGCTGTTTGCCCACCGAATTGAATGAAAACCAATTCAGGTTTTTCTTTTTGAATGATTGGTACTACATCCTCAATGGTAATCGGCTCGAAATATAACTTATCTGCGACAGAAAAATCAGTACTAACTGTTTCTGGATTGTTATTGACAACAATTGTTTCATAGCCTGCCTTCTTCAATGAGTACACCGCATGAACAGAGCAGTAATCAAATTCTATTCCCTGCCCTATTCTTATTGGACCTGAACCAATAACAAGGGCTTTTTTGATTGGTGTCACCTTTCCTTCATCCCCTCCGCAAAAGGTGGAGTAATAATATGGGGTAATGGCATCAAATTCCGCTGCGCAAGTATCCACCTGTTTATAGGAAGGCAAAAGCTTATGTTCCTGCAAAGCGGATTGTAGAAGATCTTCTGAACATTTTAAAAGAGTGCAAAGTCGTTTGTTGCTCATGTTGTACTTTTTCGCTTTCTTTAATAGTTTATATGAAATGGTAGAAAGAGTTTTCGTATTTATTCTTTCTTCTAGCTGAACAATATTGTTTAGTTTGTATAGAAACCATTTATCAATATTGGTTAGGTTGTAGAGTTCCTCGACATTTCTCCCAGTTTTTAATCCATGCGCTAAAGCAAAAAGCCGCATGTGGGTAGGTTCTGTAAGATGCTTTCTCCATTCTTTTTCTGAAATGCTATCAAAAGATGGATGTAGCACCGAATCTAGCTTTTGTTCTAACGACCGAATTCCTTTATTCAAGGCACCTTCAAAGGAACGATCGATAGCAAGGACCTCTCCAGTAGCCTTCATTTGGGTGCTTAAGCTGTGATCTGCCTCTGGGAATTTATCAAAAGGAAAACGCGGAAGCTTTACTACCACATAGTCAAGAGCTGGTTCAAAGGAAGCGAACGTTTTCCCAGTGATGGGATTCGTGATTTCATCTAAGTGGTAACCTATAGCGCATTTTGCAGCAATACTAGCAATTGGATAGCCTGTTGCCTTGGAAGCAAGAGCACTGGATCTGCTAACCCGAGGGTTAACCTCGATGATATAATAGTCATCTGAATATGGATCCATCGCAAATTGAATATTGCAGCCTCCAACAATCTTCAAATTTCTAATAATATGAAGGGATGCATTTCTCAGTATTTGATATTGTCTATCTGTTAATGTTTGAGATGGTGCGACCACAATGGAATCACCGGTATGAACACCGACTGGATCCATATTTTCCATGTTGCAAACGATTATACATGTATCATTTTCGTCACGCATTACCTCATACTCTACTTCCTTCCAGCCTTTAATGCTTTTTTCCACAAGCACTTGATGAATAGGGCTTAACTGAAGTCCATTTTGTAATAGAAAATCTAGTTCCCTTTCATTATTAGCAAAGCCTCCACCTTCCCCACCGAGTGTGTATGCTGGTCTTATGATGACAGGATAACCAATAGATTCTACAAAGTTCTTTCCTTCTTCTTTTGTTTGAATAATCATAGAATCTGGAATTGGCTCGTTCAATCTCTTCATTAATTGACGAAACTTATCTCTGTCCTCTCCTTGTTCAATCGAAGCGACAGAGGTGCCCAATACCTTGACATTGAATCTGTCTAGAATTCCTTCATGATATAGAGCCACAATTAAATTTAATGCGGTTTGGCCTCCTAGTGTTCCAATGATACCATCAGGAAGCTCTGTTTTAATTACTTCTGTTAAACATTCTAAGGTGAGCGGCTCCATATATACTTTATCTGCAATATTAGAATCTGTCATAATGGTTGCTGGGTTATTATTGACAAGAATAACTTCTAGTCCTTCTTCTTTTAATGCCAGACAAGCTTGTGTTCCTGCATAATCAAACTCAGCTGCCTGACCGATGACTATAGGTCCAGATCCAATCACAAGCACCTTGTTTATCGTTTTATTTAATGGCATATGACATTACTCCTGATTTTTCTTTGATGTTTTGTAAAAATTGTTGAAAAAGATAATGGGTATCCTCTGGACCAGGATGTGCTTCTGGGTGAAACTGCACGCTTAGGATGGGCAGGTTTTGGTGTGCAAGTCCTTCTATTGTTTGATCATTGATGTTTCGATGCGTAACCTTAAAAGTATTTGTTTTGATGGAGGACTCTGATACCACATAACTATGATTTTGTGAGGTGATAAACACTTTCCCTGTTTTCAAATCTTTTACTGGATGATTTCCTCCCCGATGCCCAAACAATAGTTTCGTAGTGTCTGCACCGAATGCCAGGGCTAGAAGCTGGTGACCTAAGCAAATCCCCAAGCTTGGATACGTTTCTGCCATCTTTTTATATTCTGGTAAGCGAGCATTTAATGTCTTAGGGTTTCCTGGACCGTTACTAAAAACAATTCCATCAGGGTTGAGTTTTTGCACCTCCCCAAAGGAAGTATAGTATGGCATTAAGGTAACCTGACATCCTTCCTTTAATAGGGCATTTAGAATGGATTTTTTGAAGCCAAAATCAATTAAAGCAATATGTGGACCATAACCACTGTAAAGCTTCTGTTCTTTCGTAGAAACGACATCAACCCAATTTGTCTCCTCTTTTTCCACAAAGATGTGATGAGGATCCTTGGTAATGAAACCTTTTACCGTTCCATGGTGACGAATAGTTTTAACAAGCTCTCGTGTATCCACATCTGCCAGTCCAGCAATCCCAAGCTTATATAGAAGTTGATGTGTAGCCTCTTCTGAGGAATAATGATTGGGCAGATTACAAGCTTCCCCCATGATGACTCCTTTGAGGTGAAGTGCATCTCCTTCATAACCTGCTGGATTAAACCCATAATTTCCAATCAAAGGGTAACAAAATACGATGATTTGTCCCGCATAGGAAGGGTCAGACATGATTTCTTGATAGCCTGTCATACTCGTGTTGAAAACAACTTCACCTGTGGAATCCTTCTCACTTCCAATTAGCGTTCCAGAAAATACTTCTCCTGTTTCCAATATTAAATAGCCCTTAGTCATTCTTAGCCGCCTCCCAATTATGTAATACTTGTTGAAACCGGTGAATGAAATCATGCACTTCTGACTCCACTAGGTTAATTGGTGGGAGCATTCGAATAACAAAAGGACCAGCACTTAATAGGAGAAGCTTCTGTTGTAAAGCTTCCAATAGGAAGGATGATACATCTTCTTCCATTTCTAAACCGAGAAGAAAACCCTTGCCTTTAATCGCTTTTATGGTTGGGAATTTTTTTGCAAGTTGCTGTAACTCTTGAAATAGAAGCTCACTCACTTTCTTTGTATTATCTAAAAATTCCTGCGTCATGACAGATAATGTGCCTATTCCTGCTGAGCATGCAAGCGGATTACCACCGAAGGTACTTCCATGCATTCCTGGTTTAAAGGCAGATGCCACTTCTTTTTTGGCGAGCATTGCACCAATGGGGAAGCCTGAGCCTAACCCCTTTGCAAGTGTGATTATGTCTGGTTCGATGGAATATTGCTCATAGAGAAAAAGACTCCCTGTTCGTCCTATTCCTGTTTGAACCTCATCCACAACAAGGAGTGTGTTTTGTTTCTTGCAAATGGAAGCAAGCGCCTTAACCCAGATTGGGTCTGCAAGGATAACACCACCTTCTCCTTGCAAAAGTTCAAGCATTACGGCAGAAGGTTTTAACGCTTCAATTGCTTTTAGTGCCTCCCCATCATTAAAGGGTAAATGTACGAAGCCTTCTAGTAAGGGTTCAAATCCTTGTTTGATTTTTTCTTGGCCCGTAGCAGCAATCGTTCCGAGAGTTCTTCCATGAAAGCTTTGGTGGAAGGTAACAATCGTTGCTGCGTTCCCTGATGATTTTTGTTCATGTGCTTTAACAAGCTTAATCGCAGCCTCATTCGCTTCAGCACCACTATTACAGAAGAAAACTTGATCCAAGCAAGACCGTTCTGTTAATAGGGAGGCCAACTCTTCTTGTTTTGGCACTTCATAAAGGTTAGACGTATGCCAAATCATTTCTAACTGCAAATTAATCTCATTTTTAACTGCTGAATGACAGTGACCAAGGTTACATGTGGCTATGCCTGATGTGAAATCAAGGTACTTTTCGCCATCCTCTGCCCATACGTACGCTCCTTTTCCTTTTATTACTCTTAGGGGAAGACGGTTATATGTAGACATAATGGATGTGTGCTGATTTAGCGTGTTAAGCATGGTTGCTAGTGACCTCCTCTATATAAAACGTTGTGCCAACAGTACCCTCTGTAGCAACAAAAGTTTGCAGAGCACCGGGTGTTTCCCCATTTAATATACTGACCTTCTTTACACCTGCATGCAGGGATATTACGGCAGCCTGGACCTTAGGAATCATACCACCTGTTATTTGTTTTTCCTCTATTAATCTAGCAATTTCGTTTTCTGATATAGCAGGAATTACTTTTTCATTCACTAACACGCCATCTACATCACTCACCATACAAAGCGGTGCATAAAGCTCGTTAGCAATTGCTGCAGCTGCTAAATCGGCATTGATATTATAATGCTGTCCTGCTTTGTCCACAGCCACTGGTGAAATGACAGGGATGTAGTCTTGAAGTAGTAACATAGATAGCAGCTCTATATTTACCTGAATGATCTCTCCAACTAGCCCCAACTCATTTGTATTGGCAACTGGTTCTGCTTCTAAGAGCCTGCCATCAACTCCGCTCAACCCCATGGATTTTCCTCCAGCTTTTAGGATTTTACGGACAATATGTTTATTCAGGCTTCCTGAGAGCACCATTTCCACCACTTCTAATACCGGTTCCGTTGTTTTTCTTAAGCCATTAACAAACAAGGTCTCGACATTTAAACTCGATAAAAGGGAAGATATATTCGGTCCTCCACCATGTACAATGATAGGATGAAACCCTTTATTTCTTAACTCCACAAGGTCTGTGAAAAACGAAGTTGGCAGTTTATCGATGGTGCTTCCACCGCATTTTATAACAAGCGCATTCATGAGACTTCCTCCTCATTACGTTCGGTAGGATGCATTTATTCTTACATAATCATAAGAGAGATCACATCCCCAAGCTTTCGCATGTTGAATACCTTCATCAAGCCCTATTGTTATAATTATTTTTTCATCTTTTAATGATGCAGCTGCTTCTTGTTCATTAAATGGAAAAGGTAAACCGTTCTTTACAACAACGGTGGAACCAATCCTCACTTCATTAATTTCGTTTGTTAATGCTACCCCACTATATCCTATCGCAGAAACAATTCTCCCCCAGTTGGCATCCTCTCCAAATACAGCTGTTTTCACAAGGCTTGAGCCAACAATCGTTTTTGCAATCTTTTGTGCTTCCTCTTTTGTTTTTGCTCCATTTACATGAACTTCAATTAGTTTTGTTGCGCCTTCCCCATCTCTTGCAATTTGCATTGCCAAGGATTCACAAACCATTTTTAAGCCTTCTTTAAATAGTTGAAACTGATCATCGTGCTCTGTCCATACCTCGTTTTTTGCAAGGCCGTTTGCCATAACAAGTACCATATCATTTGTACTGGTATCTCCATCGACCGTAATCATGTTGAAGGTTTCCTCTGTTACTTGCTTTAATGCCAAATTTAGGGCAGATGCTGATATATGGATATCTGTCGTAATGAAACCAAGCATGGTTGCCATGTTTGGGTGTACCATACCAGATCCTTTGGCAACACCTGCAATCGTAAGGATGCATCCGTTGTAATTTAGTTCTACACTGGCTTTTTTTGTAAAGGTGTCTGTAGTTAGTATGGCTTCTTGAAAAAAATGCGCCTCCTTTTTGGATTTGACATCTGTAATCGATTCCACTCCTTGTTTAATAGCTAGCATGGGAAGCTGCTCACCTATTACACCAGTGGAAACAACAGCAACTTCCTCTTCGTTTAAGCCAATTTTGTAAGCGAACATCCGTCTCATTTCATATGCGTTTTCAAGTCCTTTTTGCCCTGTGCAAGAGTTTGCATTTCCTGAATTAACTAAGACTCCTTGAAGGGTTTCCCCTATTCGAATGCTTTCTTGCGTTACTTTTAATGGAGGAGCCTGAAAAAGATTGGTTGTATAAACAGCAGCTGCATTTGCTTGCACAGAAGAAAAAATCCATCCCAAATCCTTTCTTTTCCGCTTCACACCACAATGAAGCCCTCCTGCTGTAAAACCTTTAGGTGTACAGATATCACCATCACTTTTTGTCCATGAGGTAGTATTTTTTAATGCGGTTGTTTTCATTTATTGCACCTCCCTTTATGGATAAACCGGGGTCATTTGTAATCCTGTATGCTCTTCCCAGCCTTTCATAATGTTCATATTTTGTACCGCCTGACCGGAGGCACCCTTCATTACATTATCAATAACAGAAACAATCATCAGTCGGTTTGTTCGTGTGTCTACTTTTAACCCAATATCGCAATAATTGGAGCCATACACTTCCTTTGTTGCTGGAAAGTGATCTTCTTTCCGAATCCGGACAAAGTATTGGTTCTTATAAAAATCTTGATACAAATCAAGCAATTCCATAGAGGTTACAGTTTCCTTTAAATCAGCATAAATGGTGCACATCAACCCTCTCGACATCGGAATCAAATGCGTCGAAAATGTCATTTTCACCATCTCTCCTGAAAGAGATTGCAACACCTGTTCCATTTCTGGAATATGTTGATGTTTACCTAATTTGTATGCTTTAACATTTTCATTCACTTCACAATAATGAGTTCCCAAGGTCGCTTTTCTACCTGCTCCAGTTACACCAGATTTTCCATCCACAATGATGGAATTCAACTTAATTTTTTGATGTTTGATGACCGGTGCAAGCCCTAGTAACGTCGCAGTCGGATAACAACCAGGATTAGCTATGATGGACGATTTCTTAATTTGTTCTTTGTTAATTTCCGGTAAACCATAAGCTGCTTTAGCCAAAATAGAATTTGGTGTAGATGAATATTTATACCATTTTTCGTATAATTCAGCATGTTTCAATCGGTGGTCTCCTGACAAATCAACTACTGGAATTTTTGCTTCTAAAAAAACTGGTATCCATTCCTTCGCTACTCCTGCAGGTGTGGCAAAAAAGAAGAAATCCGCTTTCTCTTTTAGGTTTTCCATCGTCATTTCATCCATTTTTTCCTCTACAATCCCTTGTAAATGAGGATATTGTTCTGTAACCATTTTTCCGCTTGACGAATGTGAAGCAAGAAATGATATTTCTGTTTGAGGATGCTGTGATAAAATCCTAATAAGTTCCACTCCACTATAACCATTGGCTCCAATTATTCCCACCTTCAATACTTTCATCCCCTCCATGGATTAATAATATGAATTATTATAACTACTTATGAATAAAAATACAATAACAAATGATGAATTTTTTATCGTTTTCTGAACAAACTGTTATCTTGCATTATTAATGAAGAAATGCTATATTTATTTGGCGATGAGCTGAATTGTGTAAGTCGATGAACACGCTATTTGAGCAAGGCATGAATGTGGTCATGCTGTTCATCGCCTCAATACGCAAGAAGGCACCTACCTCAGGTGCCTTCTTTTTTTATATTCCTATTCATTTCTGCTATACTTTCTTCATTATGATAGAAAGAGGGAAACGATAATGATACGTTTTGGAATTATCGGTACGAATTGGATTACCGAAGCATTTATTGAAGCTGCAAAGGAAATAAATGAATTCAAGTTAACGGCAGTTTATTCTAGAAATAGCGAAACCGCAGCTAGCTTTGCTGAAAAACATGGTGCAGAACATATATTTACTAATCTTGAGGATTTCACCTCAAGTGAACATATGGATGCCGTATATATTGCAAGTCCAAACTCTCTTCATGCCCAACAAGCGATCTCCTGCATGGAAGCAGGGAAGCATGTGATTTGTGAAAAACCCCTTGCTTCTAACACACAAGAAGTCACTGCCATGATAGAAGCTGCAAAAAGACATGATGTTATATTTATGGAAGCAATGAAAACGATTTACCTGCCAAACTTTCTTGCCATCAAAGCTAATCTTCACAAAATTGGAAAAGTAAGAAAGTATATTGCTAGCTATTGTCAATATTCTTCTAGGTACGATAAATTTAAGGAAGGAACAATTCTTAATGCCTTTAAACCGGAGTTTTCAAATGGTGCATTAATGGACATTGGAGTGTATACCATTTTTCCAATGGTCGTTCTTTTTGGTATGCCGAAGAAGATACAAGCCACAAGTTATAAATTACATACCGGTGTGGATGGTCAAGGAAGCATTGTATTTCAATATGAAGAAATGGATGCGACTGTTCACTATTCAAAAATTGCAAATTCCCACCTTCCTTCCGAAATACAAGGGGAAAATGGCAGTATGATTATTGATAAAATTCACACCCCAGAGAATGTTAAAATCATCTATCGCAATGGGATGGAAGAAGATATTTCAGTTCCACAAAAAAGCAAGTCAATGTATTATGAAGCAAAAGAATTTATCCATGCTATTCAAAAAGGTAGCAAAAAAAGTGATTCTCTCTCCCACTCTTTAAATACAGCAACAATAATGGAAGATGTTAGAAAACAAACTGGGATTATCTATCCTGCAGATAACCAAAAATAGTAGAAAAAAACTCCCAGCTCATCTAAGCTGGGAGTTTGCTTTGTCCTACTTCTTTCTAATTTTTATTGGTAACGATCCTCTTATCGTCCCATCTCTAAAAAAGTTTTTGCCTCTGGCTTTATTAAACCCATCTTACACCCCACCTATACACACCTACAAAACCAATAAAAGAAGAAAATCACTGTGATTTTCTTCTTTTGTTGCTGCAGTAATATACCCCACTTCTCGCTAAAAAATGATAGACAAATGCCTAGTTTTCCTAAATCCATAGGCAAAGTGGAGTTTTTTTCATACCATACATTAGCACACAAAAAATAATGACGTCAAAAAGGAGTTTGTCTATGGAATTTCACAATTACAATATTCCTGCAGAACCTAGAATATTTATGAATACTCACGCTATCTCATCTAATCAGCAGGAGTATCGTAAAAACTATCTATCAGCCATTTTAGAAGAACAATCAGAAATTAACAAAACTGTGTCTTCCTCTGTTGATGAGATGAAAGAGAATTTTAACGAAAATTTTGATACACAGGAGAAACATTTTGTACAGCTATTGGAAATCATTCAATTACAAGAAACGAAAAGTGATGAGATAAAAGAAAATATTTTATCCAATGAAGCAATAGTAGAGCAAAAAATTGAAAGTCTACACGTGTTAATTAATGAGCAAATCAGCCTTGAATTACAAAGTAGATTAGATAAATTGGAAACTATTTTCGCAGAAGAAAAGCTGTTAAGCCAAGCAACGATCGATCAACTAGCATGTCAGGAAAATTTAACACGAAGCATCAGCTCCAGACTAGAAAATTATGAGGAGTTGTATAAAGATATACGCGCAAAAATATCAGACCAAGAGCTTTTGTTTAAGCGGATTAATGAAAAGTTAGAAATTCAAGAAATGTTTCATCAGTCTGTAATGGAACGATTAGCTCATCAGGATGAAGTAGCACAAAACATGACTAAACAGCTGGAAATTCTGAAGAAAAACCTCATGGAAAAAGTGGAATCTGCTATTACCTCTATCGATACAAAATACAAACAAACCCTTCATTATTTTAGTGGGATTTTTGGACTGCAAGAACGTGTTATTCAAAAACAACCTACTTCTAATGAAAAAATAAATGAAGAAAAAGTAGAAGTTGAACAGAAGTAGCACTATGCTAGCTTCTGTTTTTTTAGTCTTTTGGGATATCTGGAACAAAAATTAGGAGCGTCCAGCTTCATGCGCCTGCGACTAGCAAAGCGGGCGCATTGCGCTTTTGAATTTTAGGATACTCATGGTAGCAGCGTCCAGCTCCATGCGCCAGCGACTAGCAAACTTCCCTCGCCTCCTTACGATAAGGCAACACGAAAAAGCTTTCGCTCTTCGTGTTTTCTATATCTCATACGGCTCAGTCCAGTTTGTACGTCGCAAAGCGGGCGCATTGCGCTTTTGAATTTTTAATTGATTTTTCTGAAGATTCATTCTAATATACTAATAGAATATGATAAAAATTGGAGGTTGGTAACATGGCAACACTTATACATAAAACCATTGGACAATTGTTAGATGAAACCACCGACCGATATCCAGATAAAGATGCCGTTGTTTATGTAGAAAACAATTTACGGTATTCTTACCGGGCTTTTCAAGAAATTTGTAATCAAGTTGCGAAAGGTCTTATGAGTTTAGGGATAAAAAAAGGGGATCATATTGCGGTATGGGCGGCAAATAAACCCGAATGGGTCATCACGCAGTTTGCAAGTGCCAAGATTGGCGCAGTGCTTGTCACCGTGAACACAAGCTATCAAACAAAAGAGCTAGAATATTTATTACGTCAATCGGATTCCACTACGCTTTTACTGATGGATGAATTTAAAGGTGTAAGTTACTTGGATATGATTTATTCTCTATGTCCAGAACTAAAAGAAATGGCCCAAGGACAAATGCATTCTGAAAAGCTACCCATGCTAAAAAATATTATCTACATGGGGTCTGAACAACACCCAGGAATGTATAATTGGGATTTCCTCCTAACAAACGGCACAGGGATTTCCGACGAGGAGCTTATTCAAAGACAAAAACAAACTTCACCAGATGAAGTCATTAATATGCAATACACTTCCGGTACGACCGGATTTCCAAAGGGTGTAATGCTAACACATTCTAATATTATTAACAATGCGCTTAATGTGGCTGAATGTCAAAATATCACATCAGAAGACAAAATTTGTATCCCTGTCCCCTTCTTCCATTGTTTTGGATGTGTAATGGGTACACTCGCTGCAGTTGCAACTGGTGCCACCATGGTGCCTATTACAGTCTTTGATCCCCTTCTTGTGTTAAAAGCGGTAGAACAAGAGCAATGTACATCACTATATGGGGTTCCAACGATGTTTATTGCAGAATTAAACCATCCAGACTTTTCAAATTATGACCTATCAAGCCTAAGAACAGGCATCATGGCTGGCTCTCCGTGTCCTACAGAAATAATGAAAAAAGTCGTAAATGATATGGGTGCAAAAGAGATAACGATTGCTTATGGTCAAACAGAAGCATCCCCTGTGATTACACAAACAAGGCCAAATGATTCCATTGAAAGACGTGTATCCACTGTTGGACGGGCATTAGATAATGTTGAAGTAAAGGTAATAGACCCTGTCACAGGAGACACCGTTCCTCATGGCGTTCAGGGTGAATTGTGTACAAGAGGGTACCTAGTTATGAAAGGCTATTATAAGATGCCAGATCAAACGAATGATACGCTTGATGCTGAAGGCTGGCTTCATACAGGGGATCTTGCAACGATGGATGTAAAAGGGTATGTAGTCATAACAGGAAGACTAAAGGATATGATAATTAGAGGTGGAGAAAATATTTATCCCCGTGAAATTGAGGAATTTCTCTATACCCATCCGAAAGTATTTGATGTGCAGGTGGTTGGTGTTCCGGATGAAAGATTTGGTGAACAGGTTGCCGCATTTATAAAAGTTAAACCTGGGGAAACCCTGTCTGGCGAAGAAATTAAAGCTTATTGCAATGGAAACATCTCTAAATTTAAAATTCCTTATTATATTGAAATTGTAGAAGAATACCCAATGACTGCGTCTGGTAAAATCCAGAAATTTAAATTGCGAGAGCATGCTGTAAAAACTTTAGTAACTCCTTGATCATTTGTGGAAGGGCTGAGTAGGCCCTTCCTTTTATATAATAATATTTCGACTCTCGAAAAAAATCCCACAACCCTTCCTCTTTCGTGCTATCATAGTGCTATCGAAAAATAAAGGAGTTCAAATGATGCAGGCACAAAAACTTTCCCTCTCTGCAACACAAGAAAAATCTCAAACGGTTTATCCTATCCTTATAGTCATTGGCATTGCCCACCTTCTGAATGATGCACTACAATCAGTGGTCCCTGCTTTATTTCCAGTGCTTCAGCAATCCATGGGTTTAACTTTTACTCAATTAGGACTTATCGCATTTGCTTTGAATGCAACTTCTTCTTTGATTCAGCCTGTTGTAGGTATTTATACAGATAAAAAGCCCTCCCCTTATGCCTTGCCTATTGGACTTACCTTATCTTTGTTTGGAATCGTCGGGCTAGCATTGGCTCCATCATTTTGGATTATTTTACTTTCTGTCCTATTTATCGGACTTGGCTCTGCAGCTTTCCACCCAGAAGGTTCTCGGGTTGCTTATATGGCTGCAGGAAACCGCAGAGGACTCGCACAATCCATTTATCAGGTTGGTGGAAACTCGGGGCAAGCATTAGCTCCCTTAATGGCAGCCTTCATTCTATTGCCACTAGGTCAGATAGGGGCGTTATGGTTTACGCTTGTAGCAGCCGCTGCTGTTTTCCTTCTCCTTTTCATCGCAGCTTGGTACAAACAACAAGTGTTAAAAAGTAAGCCAGTTAAAAAAGTTGTTGCAATAAAATCAAATGAGAAATCCACTGTTACGCATAAACAAGTGATTATTTTTTCCATTAGCCTTTTGGTGTTTCTCGTGTTTGCTCGTTCTTGGTTTCATGCTGGAATCACAAATTTTTATGCATTTTATGCCATAGAACAATACGGTCTACCGATTGCAGATTCACAGATTTATATTTTTGTATTTTTAGGTGCTGGAGCAATAGGAACCTTTTTTGGAGGACCGCTTGCTGATCGATTTGGTAAAAGGGTTGTGATATCGTTATCCATGCTAGGCTCTGCTCCCCTTGCATTATTACTCCCATTTGTAGGCCCGAGTTTTTCCTATGTGTTGATGGCGGTCATTGGATTTATTATTTTGTCTAGCTTTTCCGTGACAGTTGTATATGCGCAAGAGCTTGTTCCAGGAAGAATTGGATTAGTATCAGGATTAATTGTTGGTTTGGCATTTGGAATGGGTGCAGTTGGTTCAGTGGCACTCGGTGTATTAGCTGACTGGATTGGGCTAAAAAATACGATCTTTTTTACCGTTTGTCTACCAATGATAGGACTCCTCACCTTCCTATTGCCCTCGGATAGAAAAATTAGAGAAATGAATAGCTAACATTGACCTACATCCATCCCCTATCTATACTTAGATAGGTAGAAAAATAGATTATATTGAAGTATGGTGAAAACAATGGATTTTGATATTAAGTCTCTTGCGTTTTATGTTATTGAAATAGAAGGCAGTGGAGATAATGCAAAAAAACAGTTCAAGCAAATGTCTGTGTTAGATGAAGCGATGTATGAAGAAAGTGCGCTTAAAGATTTTCTTGATGGTGAACTGATGAAAATATCGAAAAGAAAAGTAGATAGACATCCCAAAAACGAACAGGTTCCTACAAAGATAGGTCGGTTTATGGTGGAACAAGGCTATGATTTAGGCTCCAACCCAAATTATAATTTATTTCAAAGAATCCGTTTGGCAGAAAGTGTAGAGGATTTTTCAAAAGCTTGTGATGAGGTAGCCGCTACTTATACGGATACAACTGCTGTTCGAGGTGGAGTGCTTTTAGTTGCTAAGGCAAAACTAAACAAATATTTCGATGAGCCGTTTGTATTTATCCTAAAATGTGATTTTGAGCAAAAGGTTGCCTCTATTACAGACCAAAAAACCTTGATTCGTAATGTTCAAATGGCCATTACAACGAAAAACATGAAGTCTATTCAATACCCTTTTATGCCAGAGGAAGGCATGGTGGAAGAAGGGGAAGTAAAAATCCATCAGTCCTCTCACTCACGTTATTTTGAGGATTTTTTGAAATATGTAGAATATGGCGAATCCATGCCTGAAATTATCAAACATCAGGTGATGGGAATGGTGCATCAAGAGCTTTCTGAGACCTATTTGGAGGAAAGTGAAGAAAAGGAAAAAATGGAACAAGCCATGGAAGCGTGGGCAACCTCTCCAAAAAGAGAATTACAGGAACGCTGGAGCGATGAACAAGTTATTGAAGCTTCAGCAAGCCTAGTAGAAGAAACGCCTGACATTGAGCTGAAGTTTAAGCTTGATCACCTATCAGTTAAAGGTCTTTTAGCAGACTTTGGCGAGAATGTTCATATTGCAAAAATAAACAACCGCTATGTTGTACTTTTAGAAGGAGACTTTCTTCAATTCGAGAAAAATGTCTCCCCTGTAGAAATGCTAAAACCTTCAGATTTAAAAATGGTATTGGAACGTTTGAATAAAAAATATATAGACTAAGATGAAGCCACAACCGTAATGAACACGGGCGATGAATAAAAGTCATCTCTTAAAGAGAAAATAGGAACAAATCGTTTCTAAGAGGTGACTTTTTTGGATTGGTTGTCCATCGTACGCTATATATGTTCCTTCACGGGTATCATCTGCCTAGGATTCACGTATAAGCATATGTTGAAAAGCTCACGTGCCAAAGCAAAAGAAATGAACAAGCAATAATCTAAAACGGGCGGTGTTCGTAGGAACACTGCCCGTTTTATTAGTTGTTTCGTTCAAATAATTCAATCCACTCTCCGTCTGGTCCACTAAAAAAGATATATTTTGCACCATTAGGCAAGGTTGTAATTTCCGATTCTATAAAAGTGACATCTTGCTTTTTTAGTCGCTCGTATTCGGTTTCAATACAATCTACGGTGAGCGCTAAATGATGGACTTTTCCTTCAGTAGGAAGCTGGTCATTATATCCTTGAATCAACTCTAACTCTGTTTCGCCTTCTTCACTAAATCCTAAAAATGCAAGCTTAATTTCCCCGTTTGGATGGTCTAACTTTCCTTTGAGTGTAAACCCAACAATATTTGTGTAAAAATCAATAGAAGCTTCGATGTCTTTGACCATCACACCAACATGTTCTAATCTTTTAATCGCCATTTACATTCTCTCCTAATTCATTTTACATATTTTTAAGCCTTCGAATATTCTCCACTAGGAAATTGACATAGTCTTCGTCTTTCACTAGCCAAGCAGCATGATTTCTTTTTACAAACTTTTCTGCATCATGAAAAGTAGAAAATGAATGCTCCAATAGTTTCCCTTTATTTTCGATCTGCCAAGAACCGTCATTTTTTGGACTAAGAAAGAATGATCCTTTATCTTTTGAATCAAAAAGAACACCATTGGGTGATTCTTTAATATTGAATACGTTTTTCTGTGCATCCTGCTTTAATGGTTCTAATGGAAAAGCTTCTGCTACGAAGCTTTTATAGGCTTCTTCATTTAACTGACAGCCGGAAGCTTTAGCATGGCCTCCCCCATCATACTTCGCTGCCACTTTCGATACATCCACATCATCATGGATAGTTCTTAAACTAATTCGTTTACTACCCATGCTTATCATTGCAATATAATCGAGATGAGCATTTTCTTTTCCTAACGTATTCCCAACCTCAGATAAAAACTGTTCTGCGTGAATAATTCCTACCCAATGCTCTCCTACTGGCTTTTGAATAATCTCACGTCGTTTTTTACGAAGATATCTCTCAAGCTTTTGCTCTTCCATCTCTAAGATTTGTGATTCAAAATCATCAAAATCAAAACGGTCCGCTTTTTTAAGCTTATCAAGCATCCTTGCTTCAAAATCATCAATAGATATCATATAGAGAAGATCATTAAGCTTTTTAGCTTTTATATTATTGTTTTTGTCCCATTCCCACGTATCATATTGTCTGATGAGTTCAACGGCTTCATCTAATGAGGGAGACCTTGAGAGTAAATTTTGTTCTATTAAATATTCATAAAACAATGAAGTAGCACTAGTCAATCTTCCGTCATCATATTCCACTGTAACCGATGCCCAACTAAATTCGTTCAAATGTAACGCAGTTTTATGATGATCAATAAACTGTGCAAAGCCGCCAGCTTTAACAAATTCATCAATTTTTATTGCATTATCATCATTCACAGAAAGATCAGTTATGTATAATTGATTTTCCTTCGTTACTTCTTCCATGAAATCAGCAACCTGATAATTCAAGCTACCAACGGAATTGTAGTGAACTTTCACCTTGTCACCGAAGGCTACCTTTGCAACGATACCGCAGCCTACTCCGTCCAAATCGTTATGTGTAAACAAATGAATCAAATGATGACCTCCCTTCTTTTACTTTGTATATTCTTCTCCCCAAAACTCTTTTATATGAGCATCTCGCCCAGACTCTTCTCTTTCTTGTTTATATTTCTCTGGATTCTTTTTATAAAACTTCTGATGATATTCCTCTGCTACATAAAACGTGCTGGCTGGTTTAATAGCTGTCACGATTGGTTTATTGAACCTTCCGCTAGAAGCAACCTCTTCTTTTGATTTTTCTGCAAGCTTTCTTTGTTCTTCCGTATGGTAAAAAATTGCCGTGCGATATTGTGGTCCACGGTCAAAAAATTGTCCCCCATCATCAGTAGGATCGATTTGTGGCCAATATAGCTCTAGTAATTTTTCATAAGGAAACAAAGAGGGATCATATGTAATTTGGACTGCTTCATAATGACCTGAGGTTCCTTGTTTAATTTCTTCATATTTCGGATTGATGATGTCTCCCCCTGTATAACCAGATTCAATGTTGATAATACCAGGTAGTTCATCAAATGGCTTTACCATGCACCAAAAGCAGCCTCCTGCAAATGTTGCAAATTCATGTTTTTTTAACGTCATCGCTCTACCCCTTTACTATGTATATGTGAAGGAATTTTACACTAAAAAACCCTCTGTGACAATTACTACGCTTCATACGAAAAGCAAGCCAATACCGGCTTGCTTCTTTGTTATTGCATTTTTTTGTTGTAATAATCTACAGAGTATTGTGCGCCTTCACTTACCATGCTATTGTCTTCGATGTCTTGTGGATCTGGATTTCCTGCTTTTTCAATGGGAAGGTCCGTACTTCTGTATTTCATTGGGATGAGCTTGTATTTTGCTTTCTTTGTGAATGCGGAAAGTTTTTCTCTATATGGTTTATATGCTAGTAATCCTGCGCCGGTTAAGCTTGCTACTCCTGCAATCAATAGTGGCTTTTTCATTTGACGTGTATTCATGATTAACGCCTCCATTATTATTGATTCATTGCTTGGAGGTATTATTCCCCTCGTAAAAATATCTAAACCTCGGCTTGGGATTTGGACTTTTTGACATATTCATTTATTGCTTCAAGAAAAAGGGCACCATATTTTTCTACTTTTTGTTCTCCGACTCCTTTTACTTCAAGAAAAGCTGTTTTATCAAGCGGTACGTCCTTGCACATTTCCTTGAGTGTTTTGTCTGAAAAAATGATATATGGGGGAACCTGTTCTTCTTTCGACAGTTTTAGACGGAGTGCTCTTAACACTTCAAACATCTCATTGTTCTCAACAATGGCCTGAACCTGTTCTTTCCTTTTAATGATTACTTTTTCCTCACCCTTCAGTACAGGCACAATTCTTTTTCCAAGTTTAACAATTGGATATTGCCCCTCTGTCAAAAACAAATAGCCTTCCGCAATGAGAATGTTGATTGTGTCCACCAGTTCTTTTTCCGTAGAGGAGCTCATTAGACCATAGGTTGGCAGTTTGTCAAAGCGGAATTGTTGTATTCTTTTATCCTTTGACCCTTTTAGAACTTTTGCAACAAGAGAGGCTCCAAATCTCTCGTTCATTCTGTGAATACAGCTGAAGATTTTTTGAGCTTCAAGCGTAATATCCTGCTCTGAGAATTCGTTTGAGCAATTACTGCATCTTCCGCAAGTTTCATTTGTCTCCTCACCAAAATAGTGCACAATATAGGATTGTAAACAACGCTGGGTATAACAATAATCCATCATTGCCTGCAGTTTTTGGTATTCCTGCTTTCTTCTTTCAGGTGAACCGACACTCTCCTCTATTAGAAATTTTTGAATTTGAATATCTCTTGCATTAAAAAGGAGAATACACTCGCTTTTTTCTCCATCCCTGCCTGCACGTCCAGCCTCTTGATAGTATGCTTCTACATTTTTAGGCATATTGTAATGAACAACAAACCGGACGTTGCTTTTGTCTATCCCCATCCCAAAAGCATTCGTGGCAACCATCAATTTTGTTCGATCATAAAGAAAATCCTCTTGATAGAGCAATCGTTCTTCTTCTGATAATCCCGCATGATATTTTCCAATTTGATACCCTTTTTTACTAAGATTACGTTGAATTTGATCTACTTCTTTTCTTGTAGTGGCATAAATAATTCCTGCTTCTTCTTTATTGGCTTGGAGGAACCTTTCTAGATATGCATCTTTATTCTGTCCACGTAACACAGAAAAGGATAAGTTATCACGAGTGAATCCTGTCACATAAGTATTTTCCTCCTTAATCATAAGGAGTTGCTGGATATCAGAAATTACCTGTCTAGTAGCAGTGGCAGTGAATGCTGCGACAACAGGATTACCGGGGATTCGTTTTGTAAATAAGCCAACTTCTCTATAGCTT
Source organism: Bacillus sp. THAF10 (assembly GCF_009363695.1). NCBI lineage: Bacteria > Bacillati > Bacillota > Bacilli > Caryophanales > Bacillaceae > Bacillus > Bacillus sp. THAF10. The sequence continues at coordinate 2,054,578 of NZ_CP045403.1, forward strand.
GGCCGGAAGTCATGCCCCCATTGTGACATACAGTGAGCCTCATCTATGGCAATAAGAGATACGGATAATTTCTCTAGAATCTCTCTCATATCATAGGAATCTAGTCTTTCTGGAGCTATGTAAAGTATTTTCGTTTGCCTGCTGAGCACCTGCTCCATTCTTTCACGGATTTCCCCACCATTTAAGGAGCTGTTTATAAACGTGGCTGAAATTCCTAAATCATTTAATGCATCCACTTGATCTTTCATCAGAGAAATTAGTGGGGAAATGACAATGGTTAGTCCTTCTGACATCAGTGCAGGAATTTGATAACAGATGGATTTTCCACCACCAGTTGGCATCACTCCTAGAGTATTGCGATTGTTTAAAATGCTCTCGATGATGTTTTTTTGCCCTTCCCTGAAATCTTCGTAACCAAAATAAGATTGTAATAGTTTTTTTCCTTGTTCATACATGTGAAATACACCTCTTCTACATCGTATCATTTGTAAGGGAATTGTTTTTGGGGGGATTTTAGTAGGTTTATAACAGTAACAGTCTATCTTATAATTTTATACTCTGCAAACAGGAAAAGCCTGTTTTCTCCTATCATTCTGCGTATCATTTGCGTTTTATTATCAGAATGTTTACAATTTACCTTACAATAGGTTGTCTTATTTTTCTTTATGTATGCGCTTACATATTTATCAGCCTATTAATTGAATTTTAAAGGAGGATTTTTCATGATCTATGCAAACCCTGGTGAAAAAGATTCAAAGGTTACTTTTAAGAGCCGGTATGAAAACTATATCGGCGGAGAATGGGTAGCACCAGTAAAGGGAGAGTATTTTGAAAATGTAACTCCAGTAACAGGACAGGTTTTTTGTGAAATTGCTCGTTCTTCTTCAGAAGATATTGAACTCGCATTAGATGCTGCCCATAAGGCAAAAAAAGCTTGGGGCCAAACGTCTGTTGCCGAAAGAGGAAATATCTTAAATAAAATTGCCGATCGTATGGAAGATAATTTAGAAATGCTTGCTGTGGCGGAAACCTGGGAAAATGGGAAGCCTGTCAGAGAAACGATGGCGGCTGATTTACCTCTTGCTATTGATCACTTTCGTTATTTTGCAGGGTGTATCCGTTCACAGGAGGGTTCGATAGGAGAAATTGATAATGATACCATCGCCTATCATTTCCAAGAACCATTAGGAGTAGTTGGTCAAATTATCCCTTGGAACTTTCCATTATTAATGGCTACTTGGAAGCTGGCTCCCGCACTTGCAGCTGGAAACTGCGTAGTTTTAAAACCTGCTGAACAAACACCTTCATCCATTATGGTTTTAATCGAATTGATTGGGGATCTCCTTCCTCCTGGAGTATTAAATATCGTAAATGGTTTTGGCGTGGAGGCTGGAAAACCTCTCGCTTCAAGTGATAGAATTGCTAAAATTGCGTTCACTGGTGAGACCACTACCGGTCGACTCATCATGCAATATGCTTCCCAAAATATTATTCCTGTTACGTTAGAGCTTGGTGGAAAATCTCCTAACATCTTTTTTGAGGATGTATTAAACCAAGATGACGACTTCTTTGATAAAGCGGTGGAAGGCTTCGTTATGTTTGCACTTAACCAAGGTGAGGTTTGTACGTGCCCTTCCCGAGCGCTAATTCAAGAATCAATCTATGATAAATTCATGGAACGTGCCTTAGAGCGTGTTGCTCAAATCAAACAAGGAAATCCTTTAGATTCTGAAACAATGATTGGTGCACAGGCATCCTCTGAGCAATTAGAAAAAATTCTTTCCTACCTTGATATTGGAAAACAAGAAGGTGCTGAACTTCTTGCTGGTGGGGAGCGAAATATGCTTGAAGGTGATCTTGCGAGTGGGTATTATGTCAAACCAACTGTTTTCAAGGGTGATAATAAAATGAGAATCTTCCAAGAGGAGATTTTTGGTCCAGTTGTATCTGTGACAACCTTCAAAACTCCGGAAGAAGCTTTAGAAATCGCCAACAATACGCTATATGGACTTGGCGCCGGCGTATGGACAAGAGATGTGAACACGGCTTATCGCTTTGGACGTCAAATTGAAGCAGGACGCGTTTGGACAAACTGCTATCACGCATACCCTGCCAATGCAGCATTTGGTGGCTATAAGATGAGTGGGATTGGTAGAGAAAATCACAAAATGATGCTATCACATTATCAGCAAACGAAAAACCTGCTTGTGAGCTACAGTCCTCAAAAACTAGGATTCTTTTAAGATGGAAAAGGTTCTTGCAACTGATTCAGCACTAGGACTTATTGAAAAGCTTCAAAAGAGGCATGGTCCAGTTCTGTTTCACCAATCGGGCGGATGTTGTGATGGAAGCTCTCCTATGTGCTATCCAAAAGATGAATTCATGATTGGAGATTCTGATGTTCTTCTTGGTGAAATCGGAAACGCCCCCTTTTATATGAACAAGAAACAATATGAGTATTGGAAACATACCCAGCTCATTATTGATGTTGTAAATGGCAGAGGTGGGATGTTCTCTCTTGAAGGTCCGGAAGGTGTAAGGTTCCTTACACGCTCAAAGATTTTACCAAAATGATTATCGTGGTTCATTAAATTACAGAACGTAAGGGAGAATCATCTATTCCCCTTACGTTTTTTTGTTCCCTTACTGTTAATTAGCGCAAAAAAACAAGACTCCTACACCACCGAGCCATTTTGCAGAAATCACCATCAGCTTTTTATCTGTTTTTATAACTTTTTAGACAAGCTTTCCCCTTCCCTTGCATACATATTAAAAAGAACTGTATGGATAAAAGGGGGAATTTTTTAATGAAATTTTATGTGATAAAGAAAAACGTTATTGTGACCACTATTCTTTGTATCATCAGTGCGTTTGGTGGATGGTATGTGGTAAACAATGGAGTTGTTCCAACTACCGGAAAAGCACAAGAAGAGGAGCTAATCTTCCATATGATCACGTCGGAATTTAAAGCAAAGATGGAAGACGGAACAGAAATGGAAGCATACAGATTTGACCCAGGAACAATCACAGTTCCTAAAGGAAAAGATATTACCATTAGCATATTTGGCGTAAACGGGCATGAACACCCTTTTACCATTGAAGGAACAGATGTTAATGGCGTGATCAAAAAAGGAGAAGAAACCCTTATTCAAACTCGCTTTGATAAGGCGGGAGTATACAAATTAATATGTTCTACTCATTCTCATAGCAACGGCCATCACGCTCCCCCAATGATTGCTTACATTTATGTTTATTAGTAATTGATTCCTTTATTGATTCCTAATAATGTAGTGCCTAGCTGGTAATTGGAGCAAAAGGCGGAGACTCCCGCGGAAATGAAGCGATTGACTGGAGACCTGGCAGGGCGAAACCTAAAGAGGTATACAAATCGCTCCTCAGCACGCGGAAACTTTTTGCAGAAATCACCAGCTGTATCTAACAGGGGCTAATAGGTGAACTAGGACTTTTATGTCGTTAGTTCTTTTTTTTGTTCATTTCCTATTTGTTTCTTTTGTTCGTACTGTATTTAATGGTATAATTTCAACGACATTAATTTTGGAGGAAATCTATTACATGCTTACAGTTACGAATATTAGTTTACGCTTTGGCGACAGAAAATTGTTTGAAGACGTTAATATAAAATTCACTCCCGGAAACTGCTATGGTCTAATTGGAGCGAACGGAGCTGGTAAATCTACCTTTTTAAAGATTCTATCCGGCGAATTAGAAGCTCAATCTGGCGATGTCCATATGAATCCAGGCGAACGGATGGCTATTTTAAAGCAAAACCATTTTGAGTATGAAGAACACGAAGTATTAAAGGTCGTTATTATGGGTCATACTCGCCTTTATGAAGTGATGCAAGAAAAAGACGCAATTTACATGAAAGCCGATTTTTCTGATGAAGATGGCATGCGCGCGGCTGAACTTGAAGGAGAATTTGCAGAATTAAATGGTTGGGAAGCAGAATCAGAGGCTGCTATTCTCCTAAAAGGCCTCGGCATAACCGAAGAATTACACGATAAGAAAATGGCGGACATTACTGGTAGTGAAAAGGTAAAGGTTCTTCTTGCGCAAGCTCTTTTTGGTAAGCCTGATGTGCTTTTACTGGATGAGCCTACGAACCACTTGGACCTAAAAGCTATTCAATGGCTGGAAGAGTTTTTAATCAACTTTGAAAACACCGTTATTGTGGTATCCCATGACCGTCACTTCCTGAACAAGGTGTGTACGCATATTGCTGATTTAGATTATGGAAAAATTCAAATCTATGTTGGTAACTATGACTTCTGGTATGAGTCTAGTCAGTTGGCTTCTAAGCTTGCTTCAGATGCTAATCGCAAAAAAGAAGAAAAAATTAAAGAGCTACAAGCCTTTATTGCAAGATTTAGTGCAAATGCATCTAAGTCCAAGCAGGCTACTTCAAGAAAGAAATTGCTTGATAAAATTTCTCTTGATGATATCAAACCATCTTCACGTAAATATCCATATGTCAACTTTACACCTGAGCGTGAAATCGGAAACGATCTTCTACGTGTAGAGGGCTTAACAAAAACGATTGATGGTGTTAAAGTGCTGGATAATGTCAGCTTTATTATGAATAAAGATGATAAAATTGCCCTTGTTGGTGGAAACGAGATTGCCAATACGACGCTCTTAAAGATTCTAGCTGGTGGAATGGAGCAAGATAGCGGGACGTATAAATGGGGTATAACCACTTCTCAGGCTCTTTTCCCAAGAGATAACTCCGCTTATTTTGAAGGAGTAGACATGAACCTTGTGGATTGGTTAAGACAATACTCCCCTAATGATCAAACCGAAAGCTTTTTACGCGGATTTTTAGGAAGAATGTTATTTTCTGGTGAAGAAGTATTAAAAAAGGCAAGTGTTTTATCTGGAGGAGAAAAGGTTCGCTGTATGCTATCAAAAATGATGCTAAGCGGCTCGAATGTTCTGTTATTGGACGATCCAACTAATCACTTGGACTTAGAATCCATCACGGCGCTGAATAATGGATTAATAAACTTTAAAGGTTCCATGATTTTCACCTCTCATGACCATCAATTTGTCCAAACGATTGCAAATCGTATTATTGAACTTACACCTAAAGGTATCATGGATAAACAAATGACTTATGATGAGTATCTAGAGGATGCAAGTGTTCAAGAAAAGCTAGCTCAGCTGAATTCCTAACAAAAAAAGCCCTTCTTATAAGGGCTTTTTTTAAAATATGAAACTTTTTCTTCTATGATTCCGTATACAAAAGATAGTGAAGTTATTGCTTTTACTTCCCCATCCTGTATAGTTAGATATTATTACTTTAGAATAAATGAGGTGTAGTGGATGCCACAGACGAAGTGGTTTAAAGTGGGTTATGCTGTAATTGTCATCCTATTAATTATTTTTCTTGCTTCTCTAGTAGATTTTATTTTCACTCCTATTACCATAATGATTCAAACATTATTCGCACCAATTATCCTTGCTGGAGTCCTCTACTATCTACTAAGACCGCTCGTGAATCTTGCCGCTCGGTTTGTTCCCAGAGGGATCGCAATATTATCCATTTATTTAGCTTTTATAGGGCTTATTACGTTATTATTGTTTCTTTTAGGTCCCATATTACAACAACAGGTTAATAGTTTGGTGAAAAATACACCAGAAATTATAAATGATATTCAGAAATATGTGGTGGAGCTTCAGGAGAACGAATACATAGCTCGCTTTCAACAGGATGAACGCTTTTCGTTAGAAGAAATTTCGGGCAAAGTCGCAGAAAATCTAAATGCCTATTTATCTACATTCGGTAGTAATGTATTGAATATTATCAGTGCGGTGACAGGATTCTTCATATTACTCGTTATCATTCCTTTTGTTTTGTTTTATATGCTCAAGGATGGGGACAGATTACCTGGTCAGGTGTTAAAATTTATCCCAAGGCAGCATGAACGTGAAGGAAAAAATGTCCTGAAAGATATGGATATTGCCCTAAGCTCGTATATTCAGGGACAAATTATTGTCAGTGTTTTTGTCGGAGTATTAATTTACATTGGATTTTTAATTATTGGTCTAGAATATTCTCTTGTGCTAGCGTTGATAGCTATGTTTACAAATATAATTCCATTCATCGGACCGTTTATTGGGACGATTCCAAGCTTAATTGTGGCATTTTTTGATGATCCGATTATGGCGCTATGGGTATTGATTGTGGTCATCATTGTTCAACAGGTAGAAAGCAATCTAATCTCACCCCAGGTTATGGGCAAAAAACTGGATGTGCATCCGATAACGATTATTTTCATCCTTTTGGTTGCAAGTAAGTTTGCTGGTTTGTTAGGCTTATTACTTGCGGTCCCAACCTATGCTGTCTCAAAAGTGATTGTTTTACACACGATCCGGTTTATAAATCTGAGAAAAGTAAAAGTAAATGATGAGAAATTATTATAAATTTGCAGAAGCAAATAAAGGATGAAGCCAATGAATACAACTCATACATTTTCAAAAGGCGAAGAAATTGCTAATTCGATTACACATGGTATCGGAATTTTACTGAGTATTGCTGCGCTTGTTTTATTGATTGTATTTTCTGCATTAAATGGTACGTCCCTTCATGTGGTTACATTTATTGTCTATGGAGTAACGATGGTATTGCTGTACACTGCCTCTACTCTCCTTCATGCTTTACCTAAAGGCAAAGCGAAGAATGTGTTTGAGATATTAGATCATTCATCCATCTATTTCTTTATTGCAGGTAGTTATACCCCAATTACTCTTGTTCTTATGGATGGCGCACTTGGTTGGACACTTTTCGGAATCGTTTGGGCGCTTGCGATTGGTGGCACCATTTTTAAAGTGTTTTTTGTTAAGAGATTTATCTTTGCTTCCACGCTCCTCTACGTTCTAATGGGGTGGTTGGCTATTTTCGGATGGAACAGCATCACTGATAAAGTGGGAGTCGTTGGAATATCCTTTTTAGTATCTGGAGGAATTGTCTATAGCCTTGGTGCCATTTTTTATGTTTGGCGTGCCTTTCCGTTTCATCATGCAGTGTGGCATATTTTTGTAATCGGCGGAACGGTGTTGCATTTCTTTTTCGTCCTGTTTTATGTACTTCCTATATGAAAAAAAGCCCCCGGCATCGAGCTTCGGGGGTTTTTGACATTTTAATAGGTTGTAAATCTTAACAATTTTTGAATGCGGTACATGACTTTCTTCAGTCCAGTTGTCTCATCCTTAAATTTCTCCAATGGAAGTGTGTATACTGCATCTTCATTATTCCAAGTTCGTTCAAAGTAAGCATCCACTTCTTTTATGAAATCCTCATCTTTAGCAGCAGTTATTTTAATATCGGTCTCTAAATTTAAGTCATATAGGTTTCTACGTGTAAAATTAGCAGAGCCCCCTATTACAACCGAATCTCCCTTTTGTTTTTCAAAATAAATCATTTTAGGATGATATTGCTCACCTTGTGTGTTATACCATCTTACAATCAGATTACCCTCGCCCTCTTCGGATAACTCCGCAGCTACTGGTCGATTTGGGAGACCAATCTTTTGTTGACCGAAGGCGTGTTCATTAGGGTCTAGCATTAAATTTACCTTCACTCCCCTTTGTGAGGCAGCAATTAGCTCTTCGATGATTTTTCTTTCTGCCAAGTAAAACATTCCAAGCCAGATGGTATCCTCTTCTTTTGCTGCGCGGATTTCCTTTAGAACATGCTTTAAGATTTTTCCTTCTGTTAAGAGCTGTACTGCGATTGGTCCACCTTCTTCTTCTCCTTCATACGTAGGTAATACTGCTTCATCAGAGAAATTTATAACGGCTTGTTCGGTTTTTAAAATATCTTGTATAATCGGGCCATTTACTTCAAATGCTGTATTGGAGTGAAACCCACTAGCATCATGAGGATTCGCAGATGAAATTACAGCTGTTTTATCCGTTGCGACTACTTTGCGATGATTGGCTTTAATATTTAATAGCTTTAGGTATGATCGAACAGTTGTTTCTGGTGCACTTTTGGCCATTGGATTTTGGATCCAGCCACTTCCACCTTGACCGAACCATTGGAAAAATACCCTCCATATTCCTGAATAGATAGGATTGGAATCTCTTAAAACGTCTACATTTGTTTTTACGATGTTAATTCCATTTTCTTGTAGAATGGATAGTTCTTTCGCCTCATGAGATCCATAAGTGGTATTCACTTCGTCCGTTAAAAAATAGATGTCAATCTCTGGCTCTTTTTGTTTTTTTGTCATCAAGCTGTCCATTAAATCCTTACTTATAGGTGGATAATCTTTCTCCCCATCATGATATCCATTAAAAAGGAACATATCAATCACAATAAATTCTTCTGCTTCATCAATGATTTCGAATATCCTTTTAAAAATTTCTTGTTCTTGAATGGTTTTATCATCATTGCTATAGGTAAGATCATATAAAAAATCCACCTTCGATACATAATGAATTTTCCCTTCATAAGAAACCCCGTCAGGTAGAGGCTTATAGCTATGATAAATACTCGTACCTGCAACAATTAAAACTATAACGATAAGTAAGAGAAAATATTTTTTTCTTTTAATAAAAGTTTTCATATTGGTATCTGTTCCTTCACTATTGAATTGGTAGCCGCATTAGTATGTCATCATTCTTTCGAGGATTTCCTCTACCATCCGTATTATTAGAAATAAAAAATAGCGTATCTGATTCGATCCATACATCTCTAATTCTTCCATCATTGTTCCATGCTACGCTTTCAGACATTGATTCAAGATTTAATTTTCTTATCTGTTCACCCCTAAGGCTTGCTACATATAGATTTCCATTATGAAAGCCTAATCCTGAAGGTGCCCACGTCTTTTTACCTGAATGAAAGAGTGGTGTTTGCATGCCTTCACGTTTTTCATCTCCTGTGACGTGCGGCCACCCATAATTATTCCCTGCCTCAATTTTATTGATTTCATCATATCCAGAAGGTCCATGTTCAGATGCGTACATCGTATCGTTTGCCTCGTCCCAGGTTAGACCTTGGGGATTACGATGTCCATAAGAGTAAATGTAGGAATCGTCAAATGGATTATCGTCTGGAATTGTGCCATCTAAATTCATTCGCAAGATACTTCCAGAAAGTGTTGTTATATCTTGAGCACTTTCTGGAATATTTGCATCTCCAACAGTTGCATAAAGCTTTTGATCTGGTCCGATTTTTAATCGTCCACCATTATGAAAAATTGCTCCGGGAATGTCATCCAAAAGCATTTTTTCCTCTGTCCATTCTGTACCGTTATATTTTACAAGTATGATTCTGTTTCTCACCTTCTCCTCGGTTCCATATGTATGATAAATGTATGCAAGACGGTTATCAGCAAAATCAGGATGCAAAGCCATTCCCATCAGTCCGCCTTCTCCATATACTAAAAGTTTTTCTTTAAGTTTGAGGTTTTCTCTTTTCGATGATTTGTCTTCAAGCTTTACAATTTCACCCTCTCTTTCTGTGATAAAGAAGGTTCCACCGTGCATAGAAATAGCCCAAGGAGCTTGAAGATTGGTTGCCATTATTTCTTGATTTTCTTCGTTTTGATTTGCAGTAGCATTTGTTTCCTGATAGTCATTGTCCTCATCTTTCACAGAATTTGTGCATCCAGACAAGATAATAACAAAAATGAATAACAATATATGGCTTTTTCTCAAAATTATAGCACCCCCACATTACCTATTCCCTTTCCATGACAAAAGTAATCTTTGTGATACTAAAAAAAACAAGGCAAAATCGATGCCTTGTTTTTTCCTTATACTTTCTCAAAATATGTTTTGTAGTACCCACCAATATTTCCACTGTTATCAATAACAAACAAAAACTCTTCCGTTTCATTTTTTACTTCATATGTTTTGCCCACTGTAAGCATATTGTTTACAAGGTATTTTTTTGCATCAGTATGTACACATTTCACTTTACTAATGGTTGCCGTTTGTTCCCATGTTTGATGAATCATCTTTCCACCTCCAAGTTTCTTCTATTTATTTTACAACAATGGATGTACAAGAACAAATACATTTGTTCTGGGACAAAAGAACAGGAGAAATTAATAAAAAACTCCTGAATAACAACCAAAATTACCCTTTTTAATGTAAATAACAGGTACGATGTACAAAATATATGTATTGATTCCAACAATTCTCTAATGAAATAGGACTTATTTCTTGTTAGGATGTTGTCTAGAGCGTCCTAAAGTTGGTTAAAAACAACAACAAGGAGGAACTTATTCATGTTAAAAAAATTAATTACTCTTTCTGCACTTAGTGCGACAATTATTGCCGGTTCTGGCTTTCATGCACAGGCAGCAGAATCATATAAAGTAAAATCAGGTGATAGCCTGTGGACTATAGGAAAAACGTACGGTGTTTCTGTGAAGGAAATGAAGAAGTTAAATAATAAAAATAATCACTTGATTTTTCCAGGTGAATCAATTCAGTTACCTGATCAGGTAGCAAATGAGGAAAAAGAATTACTTGCCCGTCTTGTTCATGCAGAAGCCAAAGGTGAACCATATGAAGGGAAAGTAGCTGTAGCAACTGTTGTGTTAAATCGTGTAGATAGTGATATCTTCCCTGATTCTATTAAAGAAGTTATTTATGAAACATCCCCAGGTGGAATTTATCAGTTCTCTCCTGTTGGTAATGGAGAAATTGATAAGCCTGCAAACGAAGAAGCGTTGAAGGCTGCAGAAGAGGCCATTGCTTTTCGTGGTGACGGGAATAATTCTTTATATTTCTTTAATCCAGATAAAACAAGTGACCAATGGATTCGCTCTCGAGAAGTAACAACTAAAATTGGAAAACATGTATTTGCTCAATAAATCATAAGAAAAAGGTGTCAGGATTATATCCTGACACTTTTTTTATAGCAACTTATAATTTTTATGGTTTATCACAGTTCGAATTGGTTCTCCAGTATTTGGGTTTTTCCCTAGCTCTACGATAACAGAACTATCTCTAATGACGATAACCTTTCCCTTGCTTCCTTTTTTTGATCCTTTGTTTATTAAAATCATATCTCCAATTTGAATGTTGTTATTTTTTGTTTCTTCCATTTTACTTTTATCACCCTTTAACTTGAATTAATTTTTGAATGCTAAGATTCTTTTCACGTGAAAGAAAGCTATCTCCCGTAATGTCTCTTCTTCATTAAAAAGCTGATGATTTACCCCATCTATCAAAATGCATTTAGAATTTGGATACGCATTCAGTAAAAAACGGACATTATGTCTCCAATCTACTGTAGTATCCTTATTTCCCTGAAGAATATGTACTTCTTTCTCCCCTCTTTTTATATTTGATATCTTTTTATGCCACGCATGGAAGGACTGGAGCCAATTCATTGGTAGCTTAGAAAATTGCAATGGGTCACTTTTAACAAATTGAAGATATTGATCATTAGAAGAATTTCTTCGATAGGCTCTGTTTAAGTGTTTCACTTTCCTGCCAATGAGTTTAACACCAATTTGAGAAAAAGACCACAAATATGGCTGAATGAGAGGTGCTGCAAGGATTACTTTCTTAAATACATTTGGGTGTTCTTGTAAGTAACTAACGACAATTGCTGCCCCTGTACTATGACCGATGACTCCCCAATTTTCTTCAACAATTTCATTTTTATAGTAGCTTTGAACAGTATGTAAGGCCGAGGTATAGTCACTAAAGCAATCGATGTCTCCTCTATTTCCATTTGAATACCCATGACCAGGTAAGTCAAAGGAAATAACCCCAAAATGATTGGAAAGTAAAAAATGTATAAGTTTATTCAAGGACCCAGCATGATCAAGGTATCCATGAATAATCGTAACCATTCCTTCTCGATTCTTTGGAAGAAAAGAATGAGTATAGAGACGATATTTTCCGGTATTGATCATTTTACATTGATGGATACTAGCCCATGCTGTCAATTGGTACGATGTTAAATATTCCCTTTTATCATACTCTATTATTGGTTTCATCCCCTATATCCCATTAGATTTATTAATAAATTACACCTCTTTATACAATTTTAAACGAATAATCATCCTTTTTTTGAACAAAATATCGATATAAATTAGCAAATGAGGTGTTAAATAATGAAAGGTAAAGGCTTAATTGTAACAGGATTAGCATTGACGTTGTTATTAACTGGATGTAACAATGTTGACAATTATGGTGCAGATAATAATCAAAATGATGCTTTAAATGTAAACTACGATAACATGGGGCGCTACAATAGAAATATGAACCCCACAAGAGTAAATGATCGAAATGAAGCGAGACTTGCGGTAGCCGATGAAGCTTGTGATAAGATTACCGCATTAAATGATGTGGAGTCCTGCAATATAATCGTGACCAACCGTAACGCGTATGTTGCAGCAGTACTTGAAGGAAATGAAAGTACTGAGCTTTCAAAAGAGATAGAGGATAAAATTGCAAACCAAGTGAGAAAATCTGATCCTGATATTCGTAACGTTTACGTTTCTGTCAATCCAGAATTTGTAGACCGCATGGATGGGTATGCTAACGATATTCGTCGTGGTCGTCCTGTTGGTGGATTTTTTGATGAATTCACACAGTTCGTTGAGCGAATCTTTCCTACAGCACGTTAATGGAATTACCCCTGTAAGAAAAAGTTACAGGGGTAATTTTTTATTTGTTTGGCTTGGCTTTTGAACGAACTTCAAGCAGCTTTGTTTTCAGATCATTTTCCATTTGTACAAGCTCCTGCTCTACCTGATACCTTTTTTCTCTGCCTTCTTGCTGAATTAGTATCGTTTCTTCTAATGTTTCAATTAAATTTTCTTGCGTTTTCTTCAGCGTTTCTATATCAACAAGACCTCGTTCATTCTCCCTTGCTGCAGAAATGGTATTTTGCTTTAACATTTCTGAGTTTTTTAATAAGAGTTCATTTGTTGTCTCTGATACATTCCTCTGTGTATCAACTGCTTTTTGTTGATTGTATAAGGAAACAGCAATTACCAATTGATTTTTCCAAAGAGGAATTGCGGTTAAGATAGAGGATTGAATTCTTTCCACTAACGTTTGGTTTGTGTGCTGTATCATTCTAATTTGCGGTGCCATTTGAAGCGTGATTTGGCGGCTAATCTTCAAATCATGTGTTCTTTTTTGAAGTCGATCTGCAAATTGCATCATATCGCTTACTGCCTGCACATCCATTTGATTATTCGTTTCTCTCGCCTTTTTTTCAAGTTCTGGGATGATCGACTCCTGTATTTCGTCATATTTATACTCTGCGGCAGCAATGTAAATGTTTAAAGCTTGAAAATAATCTTTATTCTTATCATAAAGTGATTCAAGCATAATATTATCACGTTGTAGTATCTTCTTAAAGCTTTCAAGCTGATCAGAGATTTTATCTATTTCAAACCCAATTTTTCTGTACTTAGCAAAGAGCTGTTGCATGGAGTTATTTACATTTCCAAAAAGCTTCCCGAAAAAGCCTTTTTTCTGTGGCTCCAGCTCTCCTGGCTTTACTTCCTTTATTTTTCTCATTAAATCAGAAACAACCTCACCCACTGGACCCGCATCCTTTGCTTGCACATGCGAAAGGATGGAATTTGAGAAGGTTGAAAGTTCATTTTGTGCAGTAATGCCATAAGATGAAATGGCTTGTTGGTCATGAGGATCAATCTGTTTTGCGATGTCTAACGCCTTTGTTTTATATTCCTCAGTTAATGTATCCATGACCTTCTCTTGCTTTGGAGATTCGTTTTCTTTTTCCATAGCCATCATTTCGTTATCCATTTTGGGTGTAGAAAAAGGATTGCTTAAAAGGTCGTTTAATGTGTTTTCTTTCAGCTGTTGTTCAAGTTTATCATTGTTCTTCAAAGTCATTCACCTCGTATACAACTTTACTTTTGATTGGATTTAGGTTCTTGGAAATTATTTTGGTTAATAAGCTTTAATTCTGTTTGGAGATGATTTATATCACCTGATAGAACATTCATCCATTCCTTTTCCATCGTCCGTTCCATTTCTTTTAACGCTGCTTCGGTTTCTCGGATAGCAAGGGAAACCTCATGTGTACGCACAGGTTGATGTAATAGCTGAATGTATTTACGGATGATGATGGCGGAGGAATCTAAATGTTGCTGAAAAAAACTTTGTGCAGTTCGGTATCGATTTGGTTCTTTTTCCACTAATTTTATGACTTTGTTGCTTATTTTTGCTATTTTTGTGATGGTTTGATACATAAAAATAGACCGAACACGAATTCTGGCTTGATTGATAATTTTGGCATTTTCTCTCGCTTTTCTTACTTGTGAATAAACATACTTTTTTTCTTTTCGTTCTATTTTGTCTAATTCGTTACTAGGTAGTAATTTTCTTTTGAGACTCCAATAACTAAGTAAAAAGCTAGCAAATGCTCCGAGTGCACCAAGCTGCATTTGATTGCCTGTGAAGAAAAATACGCTAAAAAACCCGATAACTGCTATGTTGAACGAGAGTATTATGATAAACCCTTGAAGGAAAAAACGTTTCATTTATATCACTCCTCACCTGTGTCCTTTTTATACGATTATCGTTGTAAAAAGGTTTCAGGAAAATAGCTTCTTTCTCTATTATATAGGAAAAAAGGAACAAGCAGAAATATTAAAATTTTTGTTCTGTTAAAATATACTGTTGGTTTCCGTAAATGGCTCTGCGTCCGCGAGGCGAATTATAAGCCTCCTCTATTGCGCCTGTGGGGTCACATGTCTTTCGCTTCATTCTCGAGAAGAGTCTCCGCCTTTGCTCCATTCAACAGCTAGAAAGTCCTTTTATCAACAATATAGCCAAAAGCAAAAAACAGCCGGATATAGACTATTCCGGCTGTTTACTCTAAATTATATTATATACCAATAGAAACATATTTCACTTCTAGGTATTCTTCCATTCCATGGTGCCCGCCTTCTCTGCCAATTCCACTTTCTTTTAGGCCTCCAAATGGGGCTTGCGCAAGAGAAGGTGCTCCATCATTCACACCAATAATTCCATAATCCAATGCCTCTGTCACGCGGTAGACTCGAGAGATGTTTTCTGTAAAAACATAAGCAGCAAGACCGTATGGGGTATGGTTGGCACGTTTAATCACTTCTTCTTCATTTGAGAAGGTTGTAATCGGCGCAACAGGGCCAAAGGTTTCCTCTTGCATGCAAAGCATCTCATCACGCACATTAGATAGAACAGTAGGCTTCATAAAGTTTCCATCCATCTCTTCTCCACCATACTGTACTTTGGCTCCTTTTTTCGTTGCATCATTTATATGCTCCTGTACCTTTTTCAAGGCTGCATCATCAATTAATGGTCCGATATCCATTCCTCTTTCCATTCCATTCCCTACTTTTAGCTTTTCAACCTCTTTAACGAACAGTGTGGTAAACTCTTCAGCAACACTCTCTTCCACATAAATTCGATTCGCGCAAATACACGTTTGCCCCGCATTTCTAAATTTTGATTGAACAAGTCCTTTTGCCGCTTTTTCTAAGTTAGCATCTTTAAAAACAATAAATGGAGCATGACCGCCTAATTCAAGCGAGAGTTTTTTTACAGTATGAGCGGCAAGCTCCATTAATGTTTTTCCAACCTCTGTTGAACCTGTAAAGGTCAATTTTTTCACAAGAGAATGTTTCATTAACACTTCCCCAATCATACTGGATTTTCCAGTTACCACTTGTAATACTCCTTGTGGAATACCAGCTTCATGGGCATATTTTGCAAGTAAAAGTGCCGTCAGTGGCGTTTGTCCAGCAGGCTTAACAATAACGGTACATCCAGCTGCAAGAGCAGGTGCCACTTTTCTCGTAATCATGGCAGCAGGAAAGTTCCATGGGGTGATTGCGGCAACAACACCCACCGGTTGCTTTTGAATAAGAATTCGCTTGTCCTTTGAAGACGATGGAATAGTTTCACCATACACTCTTTTTCCCTCTTCTTTATACCATTCTACGAAGCTATTCGCATACCCCACCTCTCCTAGCGCTTCCCGAAATGGCTTTCCTTGTTCTTTTGTCAATGTTTCAGCAATTGTTTTTTTATTTTCTTCTAAAAGCTTAAACCACTTGTCTAATAGTTCTGCTCGCTCATTTGCCGTGTAATTTCTCCAAGTCTGAAACGCTTGTTCTGCATATTCTACGGTTTGATTAAGCAGTTCTTCTGTAATACTTGGCACAGTAGCAATTTTTTCACCAGTTGCTGGATTAGTAACGGTGATCTCTTCCTCCGTTCGAACCCAATCACCATTTATGTACATTGAATATTCTTTCAAAAAGAATCCCTCCTCCATTTTTCAATACATAATTACTATATTCACTCTCTAATCTTAATTCCCTTTTTACCGCACAAAAAAACACCTCATGCTAAGGTGTTTTTTGCTCAGATATGGCCATGGGCTGTCGTAGTAGTCGCAATCCATATGAAAAGATGATGAATAGAGACAAAAATCCGAAAGTAATACCCATGTATTGTAGTCCAATCGTATCTAATAGTAATCCTGTTCCAAGCAGGGCAACTTGAAATAGCACTCTGTCTAACATGTTTCTAAAGGAAAAGAACCTTCCATGGAACTCTTTCGGAATTTTTGTTTGAAAAATAGTCGCGGCCAATGGAAAGAAACAACCTACAGCTAAACCAAAAAGTCCAAATGCGAATAACGTCATCCATTTCAAGTCAGCAAAATAAAGACTGAAAAGCGAAATGGCAATTAAGGTAACAAAAGCAAAAAGCATCGGAACCATCTTTTGCTCATTTGTGATACGCTTTACAGAGAATGCACCAATCATAAAGAAAATACCTTCGATCGTATAAATCCAGCTTTTAATCACTTGATCATTTTGAATTTCACTAATGTTAATTACCATTAGATTGAATCCACCGATAAATAAAATCGGGATAAAGGTAAGAATTAAAACGGTCATAGCAATAGGTGTACTTTTAAGAACAGGAAGTACTTCTTTAAAACTACCAGACTTCCCAATTGTTTTTGAATCGTTTTCTCTAGGTTCCTCGTTTATTTCTAACAAAAAGGTGAGAGCAAACAATAATCCATATGCAATCATCGATGCCAAGTACAAAGAAGGTAAGCTCATGACAACGAGCATGGCTCCTGCTAGAGCTGTCCCGGCAATTCTAGATATGGTGGAAACGTTCATGTGAACACCATTCATTTCTAAGAGCTCTTTTTCCTTTACTATCAAAGGAATCGATGATTGAAGGGCAGGAAAGTAAAATGCTGCAGAGATTTGAATAGCAATCATAAAGACTATCATCAGTAAGATGGACTGATATTCAATTGCAAGGAACATAAATACTACACTTATCATACGGCCAAAACCTGCAACGAGCATGACTTTTTTCTTGCTAGTGGCATCAATGATTCTACCTGCAAGCGGTCCAACCATTACTCCAGCCAATAAGCCTGCAAAGAGAATTAGTGATTTAGCAAAATCTGATGGGACTAATCCCTGCATAAATTCTAGGTTGCCAATAATTCCTGTCCAAAGCCCAAGACCTGCAATAAATTCTCCAATTAACAAAATCCAAACGTTTTTATTTTTCCACATTTTATGTTCTCCGTTCCATTGTGATCCCAAAAGGATGTTTCCACAACTTTGTTGCTACTACGTATAGTTAAGAAGCCCTTAAACAAGGTTGCTGTCGTGCTCTTTTCGTGGAGAAAGTTTGAACTATGTGACCAATTTTTCTTCGAATATAGATTGGAAAAAGTCTTAATTCCAACTTTTTCCTGGTTGATAGCAACAATCCTTTAGTAAAGAGCTTTCTAAAAAAACTATACCACGGAACAGATTCATTCGTCACCCGAAATTTTTTCGGTGCATAAGCTTTTTCTTTTCTCTCCAGTTTACATAAATGGAATATATGCCATAAAGACCAAATAACCAGGTTGCTCCTGCACCAAATCCTGCAAATACATCTAGTGGAAAATGAACCCCTAAATAGATTCTGCTTAACCCAATAAGAAAAATCAAAAGTACAAAACATCCAACCGTCAAAAGTTTAGAACTCTTTTTCTTCATATAATGGTACGATAACAAAGCTAGCATCCCATAAAAGGCCATTGAATTCATGGAATGACCACTTGGAAAGCTATAAAATGAAGCTTCCACAATATGGTCAAGCGTTGGTCTTTCTCTTTCAAACAAGGTTTTTAAAGCTGTATTTGCAAACCTGACGCCTAGCAGATTGATCCATAATAATAGAAGGATTGCCCAATTATTTTTCCAAACAATGATAACACTTAAGAGAGTTAATGTTGGAAAAAAGAAATTTCTAGAGCCTATCTCAGATAAGAAGATAAAAAAGTAATCAGCGCCCGTAAATTGATAGAGAGCCTCCCCAAGAAATCTGTCATACCTGACTACTATATTTATTTGTAAGCTAAGAGATATTAGTACTGTGATAAACAATAGGATTGCAGCTGTAATTAGGTACTTTTTAGGTGAAAAATATTTCAAAACAAAGGGCACCTTCTTTCACATGGTTTTTCTAGTCGAAAAACTCCATGATGTTAAGGTAGCCCATTATGTTTTGTTATAAACTTTTCAGTAAGAGTTTTTTCAATAAGGGAAAAAGAATATCCGGTAGCTCATTAATATTTGGCACAAGTATGCTATATTTTCCATACATATTTTGAATGGTTTTCACTTGTGCTTCTTCTATTTCTCCATTGGCAAGAAACACATTTATGACCTCTATCCCACTTTTTCGGGCTTCCATCACAGCTTGGTGGGTATCGACTATTCCATTTTTCTCGTAATCCATTGCAGCAGGTTCACCATCTGAGAAAACGAGTAGGAATTTTTGTTTTTCTCTTCGTTGGTTGAGCCTCTTTGTAGTATGGCGAATCGCATAGCCATCTCTATTGTCTTCCTCTGGTGTAAGCTGCAATATTTCTGGCCCTGACTGCTTTTTAAGGCTGGAAGAATAATCGATGACAGCCTTGAAATAGTTCGGCTGGCTCGTTTTTGTTGCATCGTTTGTATCCTCCCAAAAACCAACCACTTCATGTGGAACCAAAACAGACTTTAATGCTTCATGGAACAAGGTAATTCCATATTTTGTTTCATCCATCTTATCAAACATGGACGCAGAACAATCCACAAGCAAGGAAAAAACAGCATCAATTTCAATAGAGAGATTGTCCTTTTTATAAAAGACTCTCGGGTTTTCATCTGTAAACCATGGCATTAGTTTTTTACTTAACCTGCCAAAAGGTAAATCACTACGTGGAAGTATCTTTTTGTGTTCTAATGTTTTTTGTATCAGTTGTTTTAGTTTCTTTTGATAAGGAGCAATGATTGTTTTCACCTTATCATAAGCCACGTGGTCTTCCCTATTAACAGGAACAGGTTGAAGAAAGACTGGATACGCATATTTGTTTTCTTTACCAAACTCCGCTCCACTTCCCCCTTCTTTTTTTTCGTTGTTAATGACATCCATCATGTCAAGCTTAGAGTAATCATTACGAGTGGTTTTTTGACTTTGACCTTGCACATACCCCATTGCTTGGTCTCCATCTTCTCCTTCTCGTATGCCCTCACCCATTAAATCCATCTTCGTTCCTTGCTCTAAATCAAATTGAAGAAAGCTTTTACTGTTACTATCAGACTCGCGGTGCCATGTTGGAAGCTTTTCTTCTTGTATTTCTTCTTCTTCTGTTTCTTTATGCTTACTATCATCATTTTTTAATTCGCTTTTTCGTTTCAAATCATCAAAGCTTGGACCGCTTTCCTCTTCTTTCGTGAAATCTGGGAAAAAGAAGTAGGTATTTAGCATGTCCTTTTCTACTACATCTTCTAAAACATCGAGAATGTTTAAGGTGATTTTCTTAATTTCTTCTGTATGATCTGCTTCATAGGTCTTTGAAGCTTCCTCTCTTAAGTAAGGGAGCGCAAGATTGAGCCTCTCATGCAGGGTTGGTATCTCCTCTAGCGGGTTATCCGTCGTTAACAGCAAAAATAACACGTTATAGAGAGCATCAGTTAGGATATTTCTTTCAGCATTTACGGTTAACTGACTACGAAAGTATTTGCGGTACTCCTGCCTTCTTACTAAAAAGGTGTTAATTGTACCTGGTCTTTCCCTTTTGCAAATTTCCTCAAGCCGAATATCCTCGAGTAACATGAATAGCTGTCTTGCAAAGCTTTTTAGCGGAGAATGTTTAATACGTGTAAGAAAATCTTGCACTACAAGGTAATCTGTATGATGAACAGAACCAATTCCACGTAAATACACGTCACTTCTCATGCCATGAAATTTTTCAAACTCTGGATGATTATCCCAAAAGAGGCTAAGATATACTTTGTTTTCAAAAGGATCAAAATATGACTTAAAGGCATATTCCACTTCTACCCCATTTTTTTTAGATAAGGAAACAACTAAGTCAGATAACTGCATAAATAAAAAGGAATCGATTTTTTTATCATTAAAAACAATTGGTCTCAAAATTCATCGCCTCAGTTAAATAAAGTTTGAGCAACGTTGAGAATTGCCGCTTTTTCACGTTCGTCTTCTAGCTTTTCAACTATCGCTCGGTGAACTGCTCGAAGAGGTGGTAAATAGACACTAAGATCACAAGCATCTAATAATGCCCGGATGGAGGCTGCCTCCTCTGAAAGGTTTCCGTTTTGGACAAGCGCAATTAAATCACTAGAAAGTGTGACAAATTTCTTTAGTAGTTTTTCGTCTTTAAGTTGGGATTGGTTTGTAAGGATTTGAAGTAAGGTCTCACCTTGTACATAAGGAACATCCACAACCACAAATCGGTTTTTTAAGGCTTCATTTAATGGGACTGTTCCCACATAGCCCTCGTTGATTGCCGCAATTACTCCAAAACCGTTTTTGGCTTTCACCACTTCCCCTGTGAAGGGGTTTGTGATGGTTTTCCGGTAATCCAACACTCCGTTTAATATTGGTAAGGTTTCTGGTTTTGCCATATTAATCTCATCAATATAGAGAAGATGCCCCTTTTTCATTGCTTGGATAACTGGTCCGGGTACAAAATCAATTATAGATTTCCCATCTACCTCATTTATTGTTTTAAAACCTAGAAGTGCCTCTGCATCAAGATCTACTGAGCAGTTTATACTGTACATAGGTTGCTGATAAATGGAGGAAAGTGTTTCTGCAAGCTTCGTTTTCCCAGATCCAGTCGGCCCTTTTAATAAAACGTTCTTATCCAAAGCAAGGGCAATGACACTATCATAGAGAATATTCATGTCAGCTGAAGCATACCCAGCCTTTCCTATATCCGTTTGCTCTTCCTCTTTGGCATAACGTGATTTTAGTACGTTTTGTATTTGCAGTGGTAATTGATCTATAGTAAACAACATCATTACTCCTTTTTATCGATACATATTGAATAGTATGGCTTAATTTCTTAAAAAAAGCTGCTGACATCGTGTCAACAGCTTTCATCATTATAGCAGGAATATAAAGTTACTTGAAGTAATTTTACTTTATGCTATCTACTTCGCGAACATTTTTATCTTTACCGGATATAATCCACGATCCAGCAGCAATCCCAATTAAAACAATCCAGAATAATGTTTTAAACAGCCCGCTGTGTACGAAGTCGTGAGGCAAGACGCCAACACTTGGATGAGCTAAGGTATACATAGCTAGCTTAAATCCAACCCAACCTACGATTAGAAATGCTGCTGTTTCTAGGGTTGGTCGCTCTTTTAATAATTTTACAAAAAGAGTTGCTGCAAATCGCATAATAACGACACCAATAAAACCACCTAAAAAGATGACGATAAATTGACCCCCATCAATTCCGCCTATTTTCGGCAGACTTGTTTGTGGTAGAGTCATTGCAAGGGCAAATGCCGCCAGAATTGAATCTACAGCGAACGCAATATCTGCCAATTCTACTTTAAACACGGTCATCCAAAAACCAGATTGCTTTCTCGTTTTATCAACTGTTGCCGCATGTTCCACCTTGGCAACAGCGAACTTCCTCCAGAGGTGATTGAGGGCGATAAACAATAGGTAAGCAGCTCCAATTGCTTGAACCTGCCAAATGGTAACTAGGTAAGAAATTGCAAATAATGAACCGATACGGAACACTAAAGCACCTGCCAACCCATAAAAGAGTGCCTTTTTTCTTGCTTCTTCCGGGAGATGCTTGACCATAATAGCTAGGACAAGTGCGTTATCTGCAGCCAGGATACCTTCTAAGGCAATTAATACAAGAAGTACCCAGCCATACTCTAATAATAATGATAATTCCATGGTTTCCCTCTCCTTTTTCACATAACAAAGCCTCTACCTGGCAAAGGTAAAGGCATTTTATGGAAGCACATAAAAAGACCTTTACCTAGAACTGTCCAGTTTAGGCAAAGGTCTTGCTAACACCGTTAGGATGCCAATAAAGCCGGAGACTGATAAACAGTCACGTCATGACGGCAATATTGTTCTCATAGCTACTCCCCTTTGATTGGGCTTTAATCGTATGTAGTTTTACTATATTCCTATTCTAGTAGGTTTGATGTTATGTGTCAAGATTGCATAAATTATAAATGTAGGTATAGGGTTTTCATCTCTGATTGTGATATAATCCATAGCATTATCATACTTATAGAAGGTTGAGAGAAGAACATGCAGCAGGTATTTACTTTAAAAGAAAGAATAAGACTATTTTTCAAAATCCTATTCCCTATCCTTATCACCCAACTGGCGTTATTTTCCATGAACCTGTTTGACATCATGATGACAGGAAATGTTGGAGCTACAGATCTCGCCGGAGTTGCCATTGGTGCAGGGCTATGGGTACCAGTTTTCACAGGTTTAAGTGGAATCTTATTATCGATCACCCCCATCGTTGCACAATTGACAGGTGCAAAAGATTCAAAAAGCATCCCATTTGCAACCACTCAAGGTTTATATGTTTCCATTGCCATGAGCATATTGGTGTTACTTATCGGAGGATTATTTTTGTCTCCTATTTTAGAAGGGATGAGCCTAGAACAAGAAGTAAGAGATGTTGCATTCTACTATCTTGTTGCTCTTGGATTTGGAATTCTGCCTTTGTTTGCCTATACCGTTCTTCGATGCTTTATTGATGCCCTAGGCCAAACAAGAACTTCTATGTTTATCACCTTAATGTCTCTTCCAATAAATATTGCATTAAACTATTTGTTTATCTTCGGAAAGTTTGGTTTTCCAGCATTAGGTGGTATTGGTGCCGGAGTTGCCTCTGCACTAACGTATTGGCTGATTTTGTTTATATCTTTATATATTGTCCTGAAGAAACGACCATTTAAAAACTACCACCTTTTTGACCGGTTACATCCTATTTCATTTTCAAAATGGAAAGAAATTTTAGTTATCGGTGTACCAATAGGACTATCTATTTTCTTTGAAACGAGCATATTTTCAGCTGTAACCCTTTTAATGAGTTCATTTAATACCATTACGATAGCGGCCCATCAGGTTGCTCTAAATTTCGCTTCCCTTCTATATATGGTTCCTTTAAGTATTTCCATGGCCTTAACCATTCTAGTAGGTTTTGAGGTTGGAGCAAAACGGATTAAAGATGCAAAGCAATATGCCTGGATTGGGGTACTATCAGCGGTACTGCTTTCATTAGTTTGTGCAATATTTCTTTATTTCTTTAGAACTGAGGTTGCGTATATGTATACGAAAGATCCTGAAGTTATTTCACTCACCACAGCGTTTTTACTATACGCTATCTTTTTTCAGCTATCAGATGCTATAGCTGCCCCTATTCAAGGAGCATTAAGAGGATATAAAGATGTGAATATAACGTTTATTGTAGCTTTTGTATCTTATTGGCTCTTAGGACTGCCAATTGGCTATTTTCTTGCTAATTATACAGACCATGGTGCTTTTGGTTATTGGATAGGCTTAATATCTGGTTTAGCAGCTGGAGCAATCGGGCTAGCGGCACGATTGTATTTTTTACAAAACAAATATTTGAAGACTGCGAAATCAAGATAGTTCAGGAGTATTCTTATAGGAATAATAAGAGGATTTTGTTGTAAAATGTCGAAATTAGTCATTTATAACATTTATTTAAGGGGTTTTCTGTATGAATCATTATGATTTTGAAAAGGTGATTTATTCCTTAACTTTTTTCAAAGAAGAACTCGCGATACTATTAGATTATCTTGAGCTTTATGAACAGGCTGATCACCCTCAAAAGCAAGAGTTACATGTTATCATTGCCAGCCATTTTAAACGTTTCAAAGATGAACTAAAAAAAGAAATAAAAATATTAGTTCAGTATGACGCAAATATGCTGGTTTCTGATTATTTGTTGCCAACTCTATCTGTTGTATTTATTTATCTACAAGAAATAGGGGTTAACCGCATAAATCCTAATAGCATAAAAAAAGTGCTGCAACAAATACGAAAAGCCTATCTTTTTCTTGAACGCTACCATGAGGATCTATTATCACATAATAAAGCATAAAAAAAGACAGCCTCAATGGCTGTCTTTCCTCATTATTTTCCGATGAACATTTGTGTCCAATAGTTACCTTCTTCAACATGGCCTACACCAATATGAGTAAAGTTCTCATTCATAATGTTTGCACGGTGACCTTCAGAATTCATCCAAGCATTCACTACTTCTTCTGGACTTTGTTGACCTTGGGCAATGTTTTCCCCTGCAGTCTTATATTCCACACCAAATTGTTTCATCATGTCAAACGGAGATCCGTAAGTTGGACTGTTATGAGAGAAGTAGTTGTTTTTTTGCATGTCATTAGACTTCTCTTTCGCAACCTTGCTTAGCTCAGCATCTAATTCAAGAGGAGCTAATCCACCTTTTTCACGCTCAGCATTCGTTAATTCCACTACCTTTTGTTCGAATTCACTTACTTCACCATCTGCAGCTTGTTTTTCTGCTGCTGGCTTTTCAGCTTGTTCCGTTTTTTGTGGAGCAGGTGCTTGAGCTTCCTCTTTTGGAGCTTCAGCTTTTTCAGGTGCTTTTGCTTCTTGCTTTTGTTCTTCTTTTGGAGCTTGTTTTTCTGCTGCTTCAGCAGGTGCACCATTCATTTGAACCTTCACACCATATTTGCTTTCTAATTCTTTCATATAGTTATCTAAGAATGCTTTTGCATCCTCATGACTTTTAAATTGTTTTCCAGTTAAGGACGTGACATTAGATAAGTCACATGTTGGCTTTGCTGGTGCATTGGATTCTGCTTTTGCAGATAATCCGAATGGTGCAGCAGTTAAAATAGCTGCAGTAGTAACAGCAGTAAAGATTGATTTCTTGTTGATTTTCATAGGTGAATTTCCCCCTTGAAATAATTTTTGTGTTGCTCGTTGCTACACGAAAATCATAACACGGGTTTTTTGTAATATTCATGGAAAAATTAAACATATCAAATAGAAAAACTGGGCAATTTTTCATTAATGAGGATAATGCCTTATGTAACAATGGAACTCCATGTTTCTTTCTAACACAAAACTACCACCATTTTTCCATAAAAATGAAAGATGTATAAATTATACTAAAAAAAAGATATTGACAAAGTTTGAAAAGCAATAATATATTACAAAGTGCTCAATTTGTATTACAAAAGTTACATAAAATCACGAAAGAAAAAGGAAAAAGCTCCCATATTGTAGTTCTTTGGGAGCTTTTTTCTTATTTCTCTATCCAAGTAAACATATAGTTTTTATCTTCTATTCCCGTTGCACTCTTCACTACTTTCAATGGCTTAAACGTATCAATCATTACCGCCAGCTCTAATGTTTCTTTTTTACCGATACTTGCCTCAGTTGTGCCTGGGTGAGGTCCATGAGGGATTCCCGATGGATGAAGAGTGATGGAACCTTCTTTTATACCTTTTCGACTCATGAAATTGCCGGCCACATAGTAAAGCAGTTCATCACTATTTACATTACTATGGTAATAAGGTGCTGGAATGGCTTCTGGATGATAATCATAAAGTCTAGGTACGAAGGAACATACGACAAAATTATGCCCTTCAAAGGTTTGGTGAACAGGAGGTGGCTGATGCACTCTGCCTGTAATTGGTTCGAAATCTTCTATATTAAACACCCATGGATAGAGATAACCATCCCAACCGACTACATCTAGAGGATGATGTCCGAGGATATGAGAATGCATTAGTCCTCTTGATTTTGTTAAAACTTCGAATTCCCCTTTTTCATTGTATGTTTCAAGTGTCTCTGGTCCTCTAAAATCACGTTCGCAAAATGGACTGTGTTCAAGGAGCTGACCATATTCATTCCGATAGCGCTTAGGGGTTGTCATTTGACTAAATGCTTCAACAATCAACATTTTTGTTTCTTCATTTGGTATAACCTTATAGATCGTACCAATGGGGATTGTTACATAATCTCCTTTACGGTAAGTAATTGTTCCAAACATCGTTTCCACAACACCAGAACCGTAATGAATAAATAAAAGTTCATCGCCGTCTCCATTTCGGTAATAGCTCTTCATCTCTTCAGTAACAAGTGCTGTACCAATTAAAAGGTCGTTATTCCCTAAAAGATACTCTCTAGCGTCAAGAGCATTTCCTCTTTTTTCAATAGAAGGAGTAAGAAGGTGACGATGATTTAACGGACTGTCTTCTTCATATTGAGGTAAGTAGCTACCAATCAGTTCCGATTTCACTACTTCTGTTGGGAGAAAGTGGTGATAAAGTATGGATTGTGTACCTGAAAAACCTTTCGTCCCCATTACCTGCTCCCGATACAAGGTACCATCCTCTTTTTTAAACTGTGTATGACGTTTTTGTGGTATTTTCCCTAGCGATCGATAATACATGATCTCACCTCTATTTTATCGTGTTTTTTAACGTGCCTAATTCGGTAATAGATAATGCTATTTCGTCTTTTGACCGTAACCACCGATGAGTTTCTGTTCCTAGTTCTAATATACAACCGGTCCCTACTGTTCCTGAGCCAATCACTTCACCAGGGTATAAGGTTACACCACTTGATGCCCGTTCAATCATTTCTGCAAAGCTATAGTAGATGCTAGCAAAATTACCTTCTGAAATTTGCTTTCCATTAACAGAGGCTGTCATTTTCAAGTTATAGCCTTTAGAGGTTTTATAAGGCTCCAACTCATCTTTTGTTACCATGCATGGGCCAAGAGATGTTGCAAAATCCTTTCCCTTAGCTGGTCCTAACCCTACCTTCATTTCCTGTGCCTGAAGGTCCCTTGCACTCCAATCATTCATAATGCAATAGCCGAAAATATATTCCTCTGCATCCTCAGCTCGTATGTTTTTGCCTTCTTTCCCAATGATGCATGCTATTTCTAATTCGAAATCCAAACGCTCGCATCCTGGTGGAATATCGATTACCTCTTCCGGACCCCTTACTGCTAAATGATTAGTGAAGTAAAAAACGGGAATATCATACCATTCTGGAACAACGTCTAATCCTCTCCTGGAACGAGCTGTTTTGACATGTTCTTCAAACGCATAAAAATCTCTGATGCTGACAGGTCTAGGTAATGGAGCAAGTAATGTGACAGTATCAAAAGGATAGCTTTTAGTTAAATGAGGTTCGGAGTAGATCCGTTTTATTTCGTCTTGGTACGTATCGTACGCTTCTATGAAGGATTGCATATCCTTTGGCACTCTGCCATTAGTAGCTTCATGTAGATCGATAATGAAGTTCTCCTTTATCATTCCTAACCTACAATCTCCAGACGTATTTATAAATGTAACGTATTTCATCCCGAGCTACTCACATCCCTATTTCCTAATAAGTTCAAACATATCACTGACAGATCTTGAATAAATGTTTCCGGCCATCCGTCCAACTGGGTTTAATTTTTTGGTATCTATTTTTCCGTCATAATAAAGCTCATCATGGACATGAATCATTTCCACTTTACCAATCACAAGGCTCCCTGCTCCTGCCTCTTCCCCAAAATGGAGAACCTGATGGAGACTGCATTCTAATTGAACAAGACTCTCCTTTACCCGAGGTGGAGTTATGACTAGACTCTCTACCTTTGTGAATCCGGATTGTTCGAATTCATCTATTTCACTAGGAAATTCAGTGGCAGTAACATTCATTTTCTCAACGATTTCTTCACTGACAATATTTATCACGAATTCCTTAGTTTCTTCTATATTAACAAGCGTATCTTTTTTGCTCCCATCCCTGCCATTTCTCATCGGTGAAAAACAAACTAGCATCGGTTCTGCACTAATGGCTGTGAAAAAACTAAATGGTGCAATATTGGTTACACCAGCTTTATTAATAGAAGAAACCATCGCGATGGGTCTTGGAAGAA
Organism: Bacillus sp. THAF10; assembly: GCF_009363695.1. Classification (NCBI taxonomy): domain Bacteria; kingdom Bacillati; phylum Bacillota; class Bacilli; order Caryophanales; family Bacillaceae; genus Bacillus; species Bacillus sp. THAF10. Next base: position 2,082,875 of record NZ_CP045403.1, read on the forward strand.
TGGAACCTATCATTAATTTATAGGCGTCTCGCCAAGGCAGACTGCTGGGTTCAACATTCATCTGAAGTTATCCCCTTTCTCCGACTTTTTTTAATGCTTCAATAAAATAACGGTTATCATCCATGGAACTGATGGTTACTCGAATGCTTTCGGGATATCCTAATGCAGTGCCTGGCTTTACCATGACTCCAAGTTCTAACAGTTGATCGGCAATTTTCTTCCCATCCTTTCGCACATGAATCATGATGAAATTTGCTTGTGTTGGGAAATAGGTATAACCCAGTCGATCTAGCTCAAATTCGATAAAAGCCTTTCCTTCTTCATTTCTTTTCAAGCAATCCAGCCTAAATCCCTGATCTTCAAGGGCCATTACTGCTGCAGATTGGCCAAGCTGGTTGACGTTGAAAACTTCTTTTACCTTCGTAAGTTCATGGACGATGAATGAATCCATAATCCCATACCCTACTCTTAGTCCAGCTAGACCGTATATTTTGGAAAATGTACGTAAAATAACGAGATTGGCAAATTTATTAAGGAAAGGGACAGAGGAAAGATATTCATTACTCGTTGCATATTCATAGTAAGCTTCATCTAAAATGACGAGAACATTTTCCGGTACTCTTTCTATAAAGGCTATTAACTCCTCTTTACCAACAATCGTACCTGTCGGGTTATTAGGATTGCAGATAAAGACCATTTTGGTATTGCTAGTTATCGCTGCGCTCATGGCAGATAGGTTGTGAACTCCATTTTCGAGCGGTATTAAAACTGGGATCCCACCTTCTATGGAAACATTCGTTTTATACCTTGGAAAGGTAATCTCCGCCATGATCGCTTCTTCTCCAGGATTTATAAACGCACGAAGTAAGAGACGGATGATTTCATCTGATCCATTGCCTATAAAAACTTGCTCTTGTTTCACCTGTAAGTACTCTGCTAGGTTCTTTGTTAATAAGCTAGCAGAGCCATCTGGATACGTGTAAATTCGCTCTAAATTCTCTTTAATTTGCTCTTTCACTAAAGGGGAACAGCCAAAAACATTTTCTATTTCAGACATATTTCTTATTAAGGGAATTCCAAGTTCTAACTGAATATCATGAATGCTTTTTCCCAAAGGATAGGCAGCAATATTCTGTAAGATTTTACGGCTCTCAACTTTAACTGCCAAATTCATAACCTCCCTAATAGAAAAGGAGGGAGCAGCCTCCCCCCTTTTTGCTTACAAATTGCCTCTTAATTCCTGTTCTCTTTCAATCGATTCAAATAATGCTTTAAAGTTTCCTTCGCCAAACCCTTTGGCACCTTTTCTTTGGATTACTTCAATGAAAAGAGTTGGACGGTCAACGATAGGTTTCGTGAAGATTTGTAATAAATAGCCTTCATCATCACGATCCACTAAAATACTTAATTCACGTAGCTTAGCAATTTCTTCATCAATTTCCCCTACGCGTTCAGAGAGCATTTCATAGTACGTATCTGGAGTATTTAAAAATTCAACTCCATTTTCTTTTAACGTACTGACTGTTTTTACGATATCCTCAGTCAGGATGGCTATATGCTGAACACCAGGGCCATTATAAAACTCTAGGTATTCTTGAATTTGTGACTTCCTTTTCCCTTCAGCTGGTTCATTGATTGGGAACTTTATTCTTCCACCGTTATGCATTACCTTGGACATAAGTGCGGAATATTCCGTATTAATATCCTTATCTGTAAAATGGGTCATTTCCTTAAAGCCCATCACTTTTTCGTAATATGCCACCCATTCTTCCATCTGTTCGACATTTCCAACAACGTGGTCGATCCCAATAATGCCTGCATCTTTGACAGGTGTGGAATTTTTGTATTCCTTAAACCCAGGCATGAAGACACCTTTATAATCCTTGCGCTCCACTAACGTGTGAATCGTATCACCATATGTACCAATAACCGCTTTTTTCAGGCTTCCATTTTCGTCTGTATGAACCTGTGGCGGGGAAATTGCAATTGCTCCTCTTTCAACAGCCCCATTGTATGCCGCTTCTACGTCTTCCACTACAAGCGCAATATCTTTTACACCGTCACCGTGTTTTTTCACAAATTCGGATACTTTTGTTTCTTGTTTTAATGAACCTGTAATAACAAGACGGACATTTCGTTGCTTTAATACATACGAAACACTTTCTCTGTTTCCTGTTTCAAGTCCAGAGTAAGCAATTGGCATAAACCCAAAGGTAGTAGCAAAAAAGTGCATTGCTTGTTTTGCGTTACCAGAATAAATCTCTAAATAATCTACATCTTTTACTGGAAAAACTTCTTCCACCTGATCCTTTTGAAGCACTGCTTTTTCAACGTTCATCAGAAGACCTCCCATATTATTATAAAATTTTTACTATTCTAATATTCAATATAAGCGATTGATTTTCACGTTGGCAAGAGTACCATTTAAAGCTAAAATGCTTTGACGCGAGAAAGCGCTATCAAGTTGCTGTAACCTTTTGCTTTTTTACTTGTGGTGGTTTGTGAATCGCTTTATCTGTTGTATCCTCTACTGATTCTAGCAAACACTCATTTAAGCTTGGATGTGGATACAACGGGAACAACATGTCCTCCTCTCTTGCAACCATTTCCAAAGCAAGGACCCCTGAACTGATTTGTTCCACTGCATGCGATCCAATAATATGCATCCCTAGAAGTACATCTGTTTCTTGGTCGGAGATGGTTTTAATGACTCCTGCTTTCTCCCCAATAATGGTTGCATACCCATTTGACTGTAGTGGACTCTCACCAATCTTCACCTTATATCCAGCATCTATTGCAGCATGTTCAGTTAATCCAACTGTAGCAATGGGAGGAATGGTTTGCAGTACCCGAGGGAGAAACGTTAAATCATAAACTGTATTCATACCACTGATATTTTCTGCGGCCACTTTCCCTTGTTTGATCGCTTTTACTGCTAAGGCAGGCCCCGATGTGATATCACCTATTGCGTAGATGTTAGGTACATTGGTTTGACAACCTTCATTAATTTCTACAAATGAGCGGTCATCTAGATTCACTCCAGCACGATCTAATCCTAATGTAACTTCTTTGGGTGCTCTTTCTTCTGCAACATAAACATGAGAGCTTGTTAATTGTAGAGTAGAGTTGGCCTTATCTTTACAGTTAATTTCATACTTGTCACCTATCTCCTCGATGGTTGGTGGCTCTGATAACTTAATAACTTTTATTTTTTGTTTTTTCAGTTGCCTGTTCAGTTCTTTTGTCAGTGAACTATCAAAGGAAAATTCGTCTGAATTCGGCGGCAAAAGAATGGTCACAGATGACCCGAAGCTATTAAAAGCCGTTGCAATTTCAAGCACATAATCATCATTTCCATAAAGAATTAGTTCATCTGGAAGCTCATCTAAATTCCACATCGTTTTAGGAGTTAAAGTTTTAGTTTTTGTTTCAAGGATTGGCTTTCTCGGACAGCCTGACGCAATAATGGCATACTGATAGGTAAAGGTGTCATATTGATGTCCATTTTCCACGCCAATTTTTCCTTGTGCTAAGAAGGAAGCCTCTCCTTCAATAATTTCAATCTTGTTAGCTTTACAAAGAGCTTCAATTCCCTTTTTTAATGTGTTAATGGTTTTATGTTTATGTTCTTGTAACACGTCAAGGGCGAAGACTACCTGATCTATTTTCATTCCAAGATTTTTAAAACCATGTAATCGCTCAAAATTTTGCGCTGCAGCAGTATGTAGCTTGGAGGGGATGCAGCCTTCATGCAGACACAATCCACCTAATTGTTTTTTTTCAATAAGTGTTACTTGTAGCCCTAGCTGGGCCGCTCGTATTGCGGCATGATATCCTCCAGGTCCCCCGCCAATAATGACAACATCTCTTTCTTGTGATAATTCTCCAACTACCATTTACACCAGCTCCATCATTAATAAGTTTGGTTGTTCTAGAAGTTGACTCAGTCTGTTTGTAAAGGCTACCGCCGTCGCGCCATCCGCTACACGGTGGTCAAAGGACATGGAGATGTTCATCATGGAACGAATAACGATTTCATCCTGATCATTTACAACCGGACGCTTCTTCGTTTTGTGAAAGGATATCAACGCGACTTCTGGATGGTTGATAATTGGGGTGGCCCCAATACTTCCACCAAGAGGACCGACATTGCTAATGGTAAAGCTACCTCCTGAGATGTCTTGCATCGATAACTTGTTTTCTTGCGCTCTTCCTGTTAGATCTTTGAGGCTTGCATGGATCTCACGCAGTGATTTAGCTTCGACATTTTTGACAACAGGTACGATTAAGCCCTCTTCTGTATCGGTAGCGATTCCAATATGGTGTTCCCTAATTAGTTCAATCGTTTCTTCTGCTTCGTTCAATCTCGCATTAAAAATTGGGTAATCCTTTAAGGCTACCGATATGGCCTTTAGGAAAAAGGCAGTAGCCGATATAGTAGCTTGATTATTTTTCCAAGCTGCTCTCATTTCCAAAATATTTGTAGCATCCACTTCTTCAAAATGTGTGCAATGAGGTATGGTGCGAAGTGATTGTGCCATCTTGTGAGCAATTTGTTTTCTTCTTCCCCGAAAAGGAATAGTTTGGGAAGTCTCTTTTGGTAAAGTAGTTGTGGATGAAGCGCTCTTTTGTGGAACAGATTTTTCTTTTTCGGTTACTTCTGGTGATTTCTCTTCATTTGAAATAAAACGGAACACATCCTCATCGGTAATTCTTCCACCCGGTCCTGTTCCTTTCACTTCTTCAATATTGACACCAGCTTCACGTGCTATTTTTCTTGTGTAAGGTGCAGCCATAATACGAAACGTTTTTGTCGATGCTGTTGGTTTAGAAGCAGATAGATTAGTAGTTTCAATGACTTTTTCGTCCTCAGCTTTGTTGCTGCTTCCATCTGATTCCATTAGAAAAATCGTCGTCCCTACTGGTATCGTTTGCCCTACTTCTACTTTAATTTCTTTAATCACACCTGCAGCAGGTGCTGGAATTTCTGCTGTCATTTTATCTGTTTGTACCTCAACTAATGGTTGATCCGGCTTTACTGAATCCCCCGATTTAACGAAAAAGGTCAACACATCCGCCTGTGTCATTCCTTCGCCAATATCATGAAGCTTGACCTCAATCATATAGATGGACCCCCTAAAAGTTCATTACTTTTTTCACTGCAGCGATAATTCTTTCTTTTGTAGGAAGGTAATAGTCTTCAAATCCGAAGTAAGGTACTGGGACATCAAACCCAGTGACTCGTTCTGTTGGTGCTTTTTGAAAAAGAAAAGAAGTTTCATTAATAATAGCCATCACGTCCCCACTGACGCTCGTTTGTGCATGTGCTTCATGAACAATGACGGTTCTTCCTGTTTTCTGTACAGATTCACTTATGATTTCTTTATCGATTGGATACAAGCTTCTGAGGTCAATAACGTCACACGTTATTCCGTCTGCTTTCAACTCCTTAGCAGCCTGCATGGCGACAGGAATCATGGCACCCCAAGCAATAACAGAAACATCTTCCCCCTCTTGACATCGTTTTCCTTTTCCAATTTCCACCGTATAATGACCTTCCGGTACCTCATCTCTTACAGATCTGTAACAACGCATGGGTTCTAGAAAAAGAACAGGATCAGGGTCTTCAATAGCCGCAATTAACAAACCCTTAGCATCATAAGGATTTGATGGACAAACCACCTTAATACCAGGCATATGTGTGAACAAAGCTTCGGTGCTATCAGAATGAATTTCTGGTGCTCTAACACCTGCTCCATATGGTGCCCTAATGACCATGGGGACTGTATAATGACCCATCGTTCTTGCTCTGATTCTCGAAGCATGAGTCATAATCTGCTCATAGGCTGGATAGATAAATCCTAAGAACTGAATTTCTGCTACAGGTTTAAACCCATTTACAGCCATGCCAATTGCTGCTCCAATAAAACCTGCCTCACTAAGAGGTGTATCAAGGACGCGTTCTTCCCCATGCTTCTGTTGTAGGCCGTCGGTTGCACGGAAGACTCCACCATTAACACCAATGTCTTCTCCCATCAAAAGAACATTTTCGTCAAGGGAAAGCATGGTATCTAGACCATCTGTAATTGCCTGAACCATCGTTAGTGTTTTCGTCTTTACTGCCGTTTCCATTATGCTTCACCTCTTAGCACTTGAAGAAGTTCTTTTTTCTGTTGCTGTATTCCCCATGTAGGTTTTTCAAATACATAATCAAACATATCTGCTGGATTCGCTTTCGGGAAATTCTCCATTTCTATAATGGCTTCATCTATTTCTTTAGAAAGCTCTTGTAACAATGCGTCTTTTGCCTCTTCATTTAACCAGCCATTCTTATTCATAAATCTTTCTAAACGGAGAATAGGATCATTTTCTCGCTTTTGTTCACTGTCCGTTTGATTCCTATACTTTGTTGGATCATCCGCTGTTGTATGTGCGCCATATCTCCATGTAAGTGCCTCTATCAATGTTGGTCCATCACCATTTCTAGCCCGTTCTACTGCCTTTAGAGTATAAAAATAAACAGCAAAAATATCATTTCCATCTATACGCAAACTAGGAATATCATAAGAAAGCCCTTTTTGTGCAATCGTTTTTGTTTTCATTTGTTTGGTAAGTGGGACAGAAATGGCATATTCGTTATTTTGGTTGAAAAACACAACAGGTGCTCCTAAGACACTGGCAAAGTTTAAGCCCTCATGAAAATCACCCTCTGAAGTTGCTCCATCACCAAAATACACGATACTGACATTATCTGTTCCCTTTCTTTTTTCTGCATAAGCTGCTCCAACTGCATGAGGAAGCTGGGTAGCGATAGGGATTCCTGGTGGAAACACTTTTTTTCCATTTGCAGGGATGCAGCCTTCATTTCTGCCGTTCCAGAAAAGGAGAATATTTAACAGAGAATGACCAAATGTCATCGTTGCACCATGATCTCGGTAGGTTGGAAACATCCAATCGTCGCTCCCCAAGGAAAGCGCACTCCCTACCTGGGAAGCCTCCTGACCTTCAAAAGGTGCATAGGTACCTATTCTTCCTTGACGCTGAAGGCTAACCGCCTTTTTGTCAAACATGCGGATACGTTGCATATGTCGGTACATCGTTTTACCAAGCTCTTCTGTAATTTTCGATTCATAGTCTTTATCAATAATATTTCCTTCATTATCCATTATTTGATGAATAGGAAAATGATCTAACATCGATTTCCCTCCCTTTTGTTAAACTCTTACTGACCATTTTGGTCGTTTGGAATGGCTGAAAAAGCTATTTCTTCTGCTTCTGTCGACAAGTCTTTGTTCACAGAAATTGTTTGCAGCTTCGACTGTCGTGATATTCATTTTATCTGCTTCTTTATATACATCCATTAAGGAATTGTAAATTGCCATCGTTTTTCTCAGTACTCTTTCCTTATTCGGCTCATAAAGCTCATCCGCTACTTGGATAAGTCCACCGGCATTGACAATATAGTCAGGTGCATAAAGTATTCCTTTTTCCTGAAGCATCGCACAATGATGATTTTCCAACAGCTGGTTATTAGCAGAACCAACCACCGCTTTCACTTTTAGCTGCTCAACTGTCTGGTCGTTAATGATGCCACCCAATGCACAAGGGATAAAAATATCAGCCGCTACTGAATAAATTTCATCTCCAGCAACCACCTTCAAACCAGCACCCATTTCCCTTGCTTTAAGTTGGAGATTTTCTATTGCTTCCTCATTAATGTCGGTTACGTATAAGTCAGCTCCAGCTTGCAAAAGCTGATCAGCAACCTTCGCCCCAACTTTTCCTAGCCCTTGAATGGCATAGCTTTTTCCGTAGAGATTTTTAGATCCCCAAAGTGTTAGATTCGTAGCTTCTATTCCATAAAGAACCCCTTGAGCTGTCGGAACAGAGGAATCACCACTGCCTCCATACACTTCATCGACACCAACAATACAATTGGTTTCTTTGAGTGCATGAACGAAGTCTTCTGGAGAAGTCCCCATATCAGTACCTGTATAAAAACGTCCATTTAAGGATTCGACAAATTGACCAAATGCCCGGAAAAGCTCCGGTGTTTTGTCTTTTTTCGGGTCACCTATGATGACTGCTTTTCCTCCACCAAAATCCACATCTGCCGCGGCACATTTATAAGTCATGCCTTTGGAAAGCCTTAATACATCATATAATGCCGCATCTACTGATTGATAAGGCTGCATGCGGCATCCACCAAGTGCTGGACCTAATGTTGTGTTATGTATGGCAATGATAGCTTTTAACCCTGTATCAGGATCGTTACAAAAAACCACTTGTTGATGTTGTTGAATTTTATCGAACATATCGAGCCCCCCAACTACAGAAGTAAGCGTTTTCATATTTGTCAAAATAACCACCCTTTAATCTGTTTTTTTCTATGAAACGTATAACGTTTATTTAACGCTATCATATCATTCCGTTAAATAAACAGTCAATAAATTGCAGAAATTTTATAAATAATCGAATAATAAAAAAGCGGAAAGGATTCTTATCCATTCCACTTAAAAACCTAACTGAGCAATGCGCGGTCATTGGTCATCTTTTGACCTCTGATTCGTTGAAATTCAGCTAGTAGCCTCTCAATTGTGAGCGTCTTTTTCTCTTCTTCCCCAACTTCTAAAATAATTTGACCCTTGTCCATCATTATTAGTCTATTTCCAAGATCAAGAGCCTGCTGCATGTTATGAGTCACCATAAGAGTAGTTAGGCCTTTATCTGCCACAATTTCTTTTGTAATGTTCGTAATTAGTTCAGCTCTGGCAGGATCTAATGCCGCCGTATGCTCATCTAAAAGCAAGATTGCTGGATTTGTGAATGTTGCCATCAGTAAAGATAGAGCCTGCCTTTCGCCACCTGACAACAATCCTACTTTAGCCGTCAATCTGTTTTCAAGACCGAGATGAAGGGACTCGAGTACATCTTTAAAGTAGGTTTTTCTTTTTTTCGTAACCCCGAGCTTTAATGTTCTTGTTTTGTTTCTGGAAAATGCCATGGCAAGGTTTTCTTCAATGGTCATGGAAGGTGCTGTACCAGCCATCGGATCCTGAAACACTCTTCCTATATATTTGGCACGCTTATGCTCTGCCATATAGGTTACATTTTTCCCATCAATCTCAACAGCACCTGTATCAGGTGTTAACACGCCAGATACCATGTTCATCATCGTGGACTTACCTGCCCCGTTACTACCGATGATGGTCACAAAATCTCCCTTTTTCAGTGAAAGATTGATAGAATCTAGCGCATTTTTTTCATCTAAAGTTCCCTCATTAAAAACCTTGTTAATCTGTGTTAGATGCAGCACCTTGATTCCCCCCTCCTGTTGAAGTGGCAAGACTTTGGAGCTTAAGCATCTTTTGCCTTTTTCGCCGCTTTTCTTTCCAGCCTTCTATCAATTTAGGTGTAATAAGTGCGAGAACAACGATAGTGGCTGTGATGATTTTCAAATCGCCAGTTTCTAAAAATTCCACACGTAGTGCTAAGGTAATCACCACTCTGTAAATAATCGCTCCTCCAATAACAGCAAGGGTCGTTCTGGCAATCGTTTTTGTACCAAAAATCGCTTCACCGATGATGACAGATGCTAAGCCAATGATAATCATCCCGATTCCCATTCCAACATCTGCATACCCACCGTGCTGAGCAATTAATGCTCCAGAAAAAGCAACCATTGCATTAGAGAGACCCAGCCCTAAAATAACGAGGCCATTCGTATTTGCGGAAAGACTGCGGATCATCCGTTTATTATCACCTGTTGCTCGCATGGCAAGGCCAACTTCTGTTTTCAAAAACCAATCTGTCACAAATTTAATAGCAAACGTGACGATTAGCATCACAAAAATGAAACCCCAAGTTCGTGGAAGAAAATTCTCTAATCCGATAGAAATAAAGAGATTATTGATAAATGGATCAATGCCAGTCGCATTCCACCAATCTCTCACCCCTGTAAAGAACGTTTCACTGTTTAATAGAGGAACATTGGATCTCCCCATAATTCTTAGGTTAATAGAATACAGTGCAATCATCATCAGTATTCCTGAAAGCAAGGCATTGATTCTTCCAAACGTATGTAGTACACCTGTTAAACACCCCGCAAGAAAACCTGCTACCATTGCCACCATCGTGGCCATGAGTGGACTTTGACCATTCACGATCATCGTAGCAGCCACTGCCGCACCTGTAACAAAACTACCATCTACCGTCAGGTCCGGAAAATCAAGGACCCTAAAGGTTAAATATACCCCCAGGGCCATGATTCCGTAGATGATTCCCAATTCGACTGAACCAAAAATAGCTGTAACCACGTCCGAATCATCTCCTTCATTTATTTATTTACTTTCATCGTGAAATTCTGCAATCTCAGTCCATTCTTCCTTAATTTCTACCCCTTGCGCTTCTGCAGCGTTCGTATTAATGACTAGCTTGAGATTTTGAGGGTAAGCAACAGGAATTTCAGAAGGCTTCTTTTCCCCTTTTAAAATTTGCACTGCCATTAGGCCTGTTTCATAGCCAAGATCATAATAACTGAATCCAGATGCTGCCACAGCACCAAGCTTCATCGAATCAAGCTCTCCAGCAAACAAAGGGATTTGTTCATTATTTGCAACACCCACTACAGTCTGGAATGCAGAGACAACCGTGTTATCCGTTGGGATATAAATGGCATCTACTCTACCGATGAGTGATTCTGCTGCCTGTTGAACTTCTGCTGATGTGGAAACGGATGCTTCTACTAAGCTCGCGCCTTTCGCTTCAGCTAGTTCTTTAATATTTTTCACCTGTACAACAGAGTTTTGTTCTCCAGCATTATAAAGGACACCGATGTTTTTTGCTCCGATTTCATCGACAATAAAGTTAATTGTACTTGCAATCGCATCTGGATGTGTATCAGATGTACCCGTAATGTTTTCTCCTGGTTTATCAAAGGAGGCAACAAGCTCTGCACCTACAGGATCCGTAACGGAAGTAAAAACAATTGGAATTTCCTTTGTTGCTTGCAAAGCACTTTGTGCACTTGGAGTGGAGTTGGCAAAAATCAATTCCACTTCATCTGCCACAAATTTGTCTGCAATTGTTTTGTTGTTATTGGGATCTCCGCCGGCAACTTGAACATCAAATTTAACATTCTCACCTTCTTTATAACCGTTGTCCTCGAGGGCTTTTTTGAAGCCATCAAAGGCCGCATCGAGTGATGGATGCTCCACAATTTGTGTTACACCAATCACAATTTGTTCCTTAGAATCTCCCCCTGTAGCGTCTGTTCCACACCCTGCAAGCAAGGCCACACAGGCTAATGAAGCTAACATAGATTTCACTTTAAACCGTTTCATCCTAATCCCCCTTATATATTTATCTGCAAAAGGTAGAAAACCAATTACAGGTGAAACCGCATACAAAAAATGTCAATCCTATGATGATAATTAAAACTTTCGTAAATTTATCGTTATATTACCACTTGTTTTAAAATAGTGTCAATATATTCGAAAAATTTAAATAAGTTTATTATTTTAGTATAAATACGAGATTAATAGCTAAAATCCTTCTCTTAGTGTTACAGAATTTAAAAAAGAGACCCATTAAAGGTCTCCTGATTGTTATATAAGCGATGATGCTCTATTTAACTGTTCTTTCGCTTCTTTTACCATTGATTCAACTAGTTCCTGAACTGTTGGAATGGTGGTTATGGCTCCTGAGATTTGCCCTCCATTAATAAATCCATTTTGTAAATCGCCCTCCATTGCTCCACGTATATGCTGAATCTCTGTGGTAAGATTGTTGAAGCCCTCTAGGTCAATTCCTTCTTTTTCTTTTTGTAGAAGTAGATGTGCATATGGGGTTTGTAACACTCTTCTCACACGCCCAACCGATCTCCCAACAATCACTGTTCCTGAATCGTCAGCTTGGAGAATCATATTTTTATAGTTTGCATGAAAGGGAGCATCCTTTGTCGCAATAAGTCTTGTTCCCATTTGTACTCCTTGGGCCCCTAATGAAAGCGCTGCTGCCAATCCACGACCATCCCCTATTCCCCCAGCAGCCGCAACTGGTATTTCCACCTTTTGAACAATTTGAGGAATCAGTGTCATCGTGGTTGTTTCAAGATTAGAATTGATTCCTGCAGCTTCATAGCCTTCTGCAACAAGTATATCGGCTCCAGCATTTTCGGCTTTTTGTGCTTGTTTTGGTGATGCAACCACACAAATTACTTTTATACCATTCTCTTTTAACTTAGGAATTAATGGAGCTGGGTTTCCAGCAGAAAGAGACACAACTGGTACTTTATGCTTGATGATGAGCATTAGAATGTCTCTCGTAAATGGAGAGACAGAAATTGCTACATTTACTGCAAATGGTTTAGTCGTTTTATTTTTCGTTTCAAGAATAATCTTCTCCACTTTATCGGGAGGCATGGTCCCCGCACCAATGGTACCTAATCCCCCTGCATTAGATACAGCAGCCGTAAGTGTGGCATTACTGATATTCCCCATCCCACCTTGAATAATGGGAACCTCTATTTGTAAGATCTCTTTTAAGTTGTTTATCATTTCTTTCACCCCTCGTAAAAATAATGTTATACTAATTATAAAATTTAGACAATATCTACATTTACATAGGAGGGAATGCAATGTTATATCCATATGGTGGAAAGAAGCCTCAACTCGACCGTTCTGTATTTGTTGCACCAGGAGCTAGAATTATTGGCGATGTGACAATAGGTGAAGAATCTACAGTTTGGTTTAATGCTGTACTGCGCGGTGACGAGGGTCCAATTACAATTGGTAAAAGATGTAGTATACAGGATAATGTGACCGGACACTTATATGAGGGGTTTCCTTTAGTGATTGAGGATGAAGTGACTGTTGGACATACTGCCATTCTTCATGGTTGTACGATCCGCAAACGCTGTATTGTCGGAATGGGTTCAACAATTCTTGATGGTGCTGATATTGGGGAAGAATGCATAATCGGTGCGAATACCCTCATTCCTCCTGGTAAGAAAATACCTCCCCGTTCCCTTGTAGTTGGTTCACCAGGAAAAGTCGTTCGGGAGTTAACGGAGAGAGATTTGGAACTTATACAGATGTCCATTGATACCTATGTTCAAAAGGGAAAGGATTATCAATTGGAATTAAAAGAAGTATAGACTATACCCACCGGGCTGATATCGATTCAGCTCGGTATTTTAGTAACGATAATTATGTTATGTAAACAATACAGTTAGGCTATAGTAAAGAAGACGAGCGACACAAAAGTCCTTAACATTTAGGAGTATGTGTCATTAGCTTATTTCAATAAAGCGCCACTTATATCTATTTATTTATACTCTCCAAAGAGATTCGACAAAGAGAAGTACTGCCCGATATTTAAGTATTTAAAGTACGATCACCCTATGCAGCTATCGCTCCTAGATTGTTTAAGATAGTATGGTTATTAAGCTCTGCTTATTTATATCATTATTTTTTATATTCAAATACAACTAAATTACAGTTTTCACATCTAAATGCTGGAGTTTTACTAATTTGAAAGATTGCATCTTTTATTAATATTTCACTCTCTAAATCAGCGATGATTGAATCAGACGAATCTGACCAACAAATTCTGCGAGGAGAAAAAATATATCCCCTCTTCCCCTCATTACTGCATTTAGGACATTTAACAAATTCGTTCATAAATGGTTACCCCTCCATTTTCTCTTTTATGTATTCCTAATCCAAGCAACCTCCCCCATTAACACAAAGGGAATTTTCTTCTTCTACAATCGCTCCAATTTCATTAATAAGTACTATTGAAAAGACTCTCCCATCTTAACTAATTGGTCTTTACTCACTTCATTTGGTGTTAATTTATAATTAGTTTTTTTAAGTAAGATCTTCATCCCGCCAAGTAAGAATGCTTTTGCCAGAATCATTAGAAAAAAATGTTTCTTGAAGTGTGGTCCTTTATAAACTATTAATATAATATCCTATCGCCATAAACAAAAAGAAACTAAATGTCATAACTAGATTAAGGAAAGCAAGTATATAGTTCTTACCATAGAGGCTGAAAGCAATTCCTATTGGACCTATAATAAATGTGCACATCCAAAAAGGACTAGCAATATGAAAAAATATATTAGGAATCCAGAGCAATAGACAAATAATAAAGCAAACTATAGACCATCTTTTCAAAAAGATTACTCCTTTCAAGCTTATCCCCTTTTCCATGAACGATGACCGATTTTGAGGCGACATTGATATCTTCACGACTAAGTTTAACAACTTCGCCTTATCCCAAACTTTCGACAAATTCTCCTTCACTCTCCTAGTTTACATCGACTAGAAAGTAGGGTTTATACGATTGTTGAATACTCGCTTTCATTACTTCTGAAACTGCTCTAATCGTTGAATAGCAATGTAATTATCCTCACCATTCAAAAAAGAAGAATCCCCCTTACTCTTATGGAATAAGAAGGATAAAAAAGTGTGTCAACTAATTAGATCAACTATTTTTCCATCCAAGAAATGAACGATTCTTTCAGCCCGATCTGCGATGGTTTGATCGTGTGTAATGAGAATGACGGTGACGCCGTCTTTATGAATTTCCTCTAGTAGCGAGATGATGTGATGGCTGTTTTCTGAATCAAGGTTTCCTGTTGGTTCATCAGCAAGTATAATGGATGGTTCTGTCACTAGTGCTCTTGCAATGGCAACACGTTGCTGCTCCCCGCCTGACAGACGGGAAGGCAAATGATGGATGCGGTGCCCAAGGCCTACCCTAATTAACGCTTCTTCCGCTTTAGATCTTATTTCTTTATTAGAAAAAAACTTAAGCAACGGCATCATCACATTTTCTAATGCGGTGGCAGAAGATAATAACTGAAACTGTTGAAAAATATAGCCTATTTTTTCAGATCTGATTTTGGCTAGCTGGGCTTCCTTTAGTTGATGAATCGGCTGTTCCTGAATCCAAATCTCTCCGTTATTAATGGATTCTAACCCACCTATGGCATGTAATAGAGTGGATTTTCCTGAACCAGACGGGCCGGTAATGGCAACATAAGAACCCTTTTGGATAGATAGGTTGACACCTTTTAATATATTCAGCTTTTCATGGTCCAGCTTGTAATGCTTTTCGACATCCTTTAGAATTATCATTTCTTCCCACCTCCTAAGCTGCGTGTTGATCTTTTACTGTTCCCTTCATATCAATGAATCTTGAAATAATGAACGTGCACAACAAAAACAGGCCGATAGATACTAAAATGGCTAAACCATAAATCCAAAGCGGCAAGGATATCTCTGTCCATGCATAAATTGCCCAGAAGGCACTCAGCGAACCGACCATGGACCCTGTCAAAGCAATGAAACTAGCTTCCAGCCCTAAGAATAGTTCAATTTGTTTTTGTGACCATCCAATGGAGCGCATAATAAAGAATTCCTTTCTCCTCTCGGCTGCATTAAGATAAAGGAGGAAAAAAATGCTTACGATGGTAAGAGTTAATCCCCCGAAAATGAACATCTTCTGATAGGATTGAATCTCCAAATCTATCGTTTCCCCAAGCACACTCAAAAACAGAAAATCAGACATTCCTTGCTGGGTTGCAGTAAAAAGAATACCGATAAATAGGGTTAGAGACAAGGAGCCTGCTAGCAAGCCGAATCGCAATGGCCTTCTCATTACTTGATGGAACACATATGTGCCAATGCTATTTATCGCTAGTAGTCCTCCCCCGCGCCAATGACCATTTTCCCCTGAAACACTGGCTCGTGGAGATTTACTCAACGCTTTTCTGCTACCAGTTACATATCCAACCGAAATAATGAAAATAAATATCCCCCATATGAGAAGGAAGTCCAAGGCTCCTAACAGCTGAAAGTACAGGTCAGCAAAGACGATGGAAAGCAAGCCCACGGAGCTGAGTGCCACAATTTCAAAAGCCAAACTAATCATAATCTTCTTTCGGGGCCAGCCAATCGAACGCAATGTCGAGAATTCTGTTGCGCGCTTTAAAAGGCTGTGGGTGATGGTCGTGTAGATGAAAATAAAGCAGATGATGAGCAGATAGAGAAATAGCCATTTGTTAGTCTCATTCATCTGCTTTTCGATGCTCCAGTTTACCCCCTGCTGCTGCCAGGCTTCCTCTACGGTCCCAACCTCGCCTTCCGCTGTACCTTCGAGTTCGATATGGACTTTTCCACCGGCAGAGCCAAGCATGATTTCCACATGGTGTCCCGTTTGTTCCATGATTTCTTGAGCGACCTGCTCTATTTTCCGCTGGCTCTCCTCAGACCTTTCCTCCACTCCCTCTACTAAAACCCTTACGGATGAAAGTGGTGGCGTGTTTTGATAATAATATTTTGCTACTTCAATAGAGGTAAGCAGGTCCGGTGCTCCCGGATAGTAGGCACTTTTTAACGGTATCGGAATCAATGGAGTGGGCTCGACAGATTTCCCCGCTCCATCTTTCAGGATCGTGCTGTGATGAGGGGTGTAAATATCGACCGGATCCCCTTCCTCCCAAGAGGTTTCCACCACAGGCTTAATTTTTGCTGCATCATAATAGCCAATAATGTTTGGTGTGACTTGCATGTCCTCATCACCATATTTTTGACGATAGCTAGGAAAGTCGATGGTAAATTCCGCGAATTCTGGCGGTGGAAAACGCTTAGCTGTAACGGTCGGAATCGTGTTCGCCCCGGTAGTTTTCGTTTCGTATAGCAACGGGCTGTACTTATACAAGGTCGAATAGGTGGAATAGGGCACAGGATTTTCTTGAATATTGTATTTATCAATGAACAGCTCTACCTTCTTATTTTTCCACTTCTCCGAATAGGTAGGAAGACTAATGGAAGCGATCGTTTCCCGTGGTAGATTATATAAGTAGTTCTCCACTCCTCCACTCAAATCTTGCTCCATGACAGTATCAGGAACCTTTATCCGACTAACCTCAAAGGACTCCTCCACAGCATATCCTTGATTTCGCAACGCCAAAAAAGGAATATGCGGCAAAAACTCCCCTCGCTTTATCGTCTCATTCAAGAGAGAAAGATCCACATCGGTGCTTTCTGAGAGCTGAAACAAACGCTCTTCTGCTTCTGGATCAATGGCAACCACCAACAATTCATTGGGATAGCGAAAATGAGTACCTGGTGGAACTTGGATGCGGAAGCCTTCTGGAATGTTCTTTTCTTCATTAAAACGCTGAAACAGCAGCGAATCTTCCATTTCAGGCTCATAATAATTGGTCACATATTCTTCTGTATGAAAATGATATTCCCGCAACCCATCAAAAGCCTTCTTCTCTCCCTTGACTATATAGAATTCACCAGGAATGGCATCTTCGGCTTGCACATTTAAAAAGTCACCCTGATAAAAACCAATGATTGCTAGTGGCGCGGCTGTTTCCACACCAGAAATCCCGCGAATCACCTCTAGATCTTCTAGTGACATGCCCCCGTAGCTGGCAATATTCGATTGTGGTGGCACCCAACCACCTTCTAGAGCCCTTTTCTCGCTCACTTCCTTAGGTAGTACCAAGATATCGTATTGATATCTCCAATGCTCCTCTAGGTTCTTGTTCGCAGTCAAAGTCATTTGATCAGATACGGCCAATGCACCAATATAACCAAATCCAACAACATTTAAGATAATGAATATAACAAAAAACAAAATAGCTCTTTCTCTAAAAGAAGATTTTATGTAATGAAACATGACTAATCCCTCCGATTGGTTGGGAGTTAATACTTCTATCTAAAACAATAATTCTATGTTATTGAATTGGACAGGTAGAACCATCTGAAAGAAGTCTATATTGTTGAGTAACCTAATTCCAATTCCCACCTATACAAGAATAGTAAGTATTATGTGTAACACAATTTGATCCCCCATGGTGAGCATCAGCTCCAAGCGGACTCACAAAAAAAGTTGTTACTAGTAAAGCACTACATAAAAACATAGTTAATTTCTTGTTACATAGAATATAACCTCTGCTTTTACATTTTTGGTATTAACTCCCAATATCAGGCTACCTTTTTCCTAATACCTTTTCAATAGTTTTTAGAAAATTAATAATATTCTTATAGGAATATATAAGCAATACGCCTTATTTAGTATTTTTCCACGTCTTGCATATCTTATAATTTCAAGAAGCTCGACCATATTCCCTTCGTCCTAAAGAGTCTTCTTTGAAAAAAGAGCGCTAATCCTTGTTACAGGATCGCGCCCGAATGTGGAATAAACAACTCAGTTCGTTTTAATGAAGTTTAATGTTTCTCTAAATGTATATTGTGCTGATTCTACATTGTATTTAGGTGAATATGGATCGCCAAATCCGTGGTGACCCTTGCATATATGTACATCTATATTCTTTTTATCTAATGTTAAAATTAGTTCATCAACATTAAATGATTTTTCTTCTTTCGGGAAAAATAGCAGTGTTGAACATTTTGGAGATATATTAACATAGTCTCTAATACGTGAACCATAGTATCCAACAATACCTTCGACACACTCTTCCTTACTACACAACCAAGCAACAGTTGCCCCTACACTAAATCCAATGATAAATATTTTTGAGTACTCATCTTGATTATCTAATATTATATTTTTTACTTTTTGTAGTGTATTTGTGAAACCTACAACATCCATAAAATTACGATAAGCTTCTTCCTCTTGTGAATAGTCAAAAGGTATTTCTTGTTCTAATAAATTTGGACAAATCACATCAAAATTTTGTTCTGATAATAACTCACATAAATCTGTCATATGTTGGTTAATACCATAAATTTCGTGTACTACAATAATTAAATTTTCAGATTTGTTTTGTATTTTTATCACCTTTTACACTCCTATAATGATTTTCACTCGTTTAATTAATACCATATTAATTCATTCTTCTACCAATCTGCCCTTTTGTTAAATAACAAAGGCGATGCCCCTAATTTATGCATCGCCCCCGATTTACGAAGACGATTAATTCTTGTCTTATTGAAGAAAGGCGCCCGATTTTTAAATATACTATTATTTAAATCCCGAAGTGGATCATATATCTCTTTTCTTCATTTGATTTAGAAACTTTTGCTGCTAAGTCTGTAAGATTGCTTGACTCTTTGAAACTCGGAGAAGATACAATAACTTCATAAAATAATGTTAAAGATTCTGGTGGAATAATCGTAACTCCACAATATGCTAGTCCGAATCCTAGTCTTTCATACGAATGGAAATAGCTCTTCATCATTTTTAAGCTCTCTGAAAAGTTTTGAATGAGATCATCATCCACTGAAATACAACTATATTCTTCTGGAGAGTAGTAACTATAATCTTTTCGAATATTAAAATCCTCAATAATTCCAAACTCATGAAACGGCATAATTTTATATCCCCTTTCACATTTATTAGTTATTCGCTAGAGAATGAAATATAAGTCCTCGCTGTAGTTAAACATTTGCGCCCGATAATTGAATAAAGGTGTATTGCCTCTTATCGGATAAATAGCCATTTGGTAAATTTTACCATCAAACTAATAACGAGCGAAAGAATTGTATAAATCACTACCCAGATAAAGAATGATTCATTAAATAATGTAAACATTAAGATTGCAAAAACAACTAATGTTAACGCTGGAACTATAAACCACTTTTTAAACAAAAGAATCCCAATGATTGAAGCTACAATAACAGCAGCAGGGAAAATGAAAAGTACCAATAAAAATTCCATTTTTTTCACCTCATTTTATTAAGTCCATCGGAGAGTTCCTCAACAATTTAGCTCGAATACGGCGCAACCGTTTAAAACAATCGCGCCCTATAGTTGAGGATCTTCAATTAATATCTTATTAAAGAAAAGCCCCTAGATTGCTGAAGATTGTTATTGAACTAAAGCACCCTTTAGTTGAAGTTCAAACTTTTTCAATTCCATTTCCAGTTACAATAAAATGATAATTATTTTTTTTCCGATTAAAGAGTCTCCAATGTTCACTTTGTTCATCTTCTTCGGAACTATCTGGAAATACTTCTAAATTGTAACCCCCAGACAAGGTAACATTAAATCCACCGACTTCATCAGAAACAATTTGTAAAACTTCTATTTGTCTATTGTCTTTTGTAAAATGTTTAATACGTTCATCAAATCTATTGTTGCCTTGTATATCCCAGTCGAAATCCTCATTTTTTTCAACCCATTGTGAGTATGGAGTATAGAAATCCCTAGAAGCAACAACAATTTTGTTTCCTAAAGTAATTCTCCACGAACATTGGATATGTAAAGCATATTCTGCTGTTTCCTCGGTTCTGCTCCTTCGGACTATTTGAACTATGTCCCCAAAACCAAGCCAAAAGAGGTTTGATGCCCGTCCTGCATACTGTAATTTCAAACCAACTAATTTTCCTATTTGAGATTTAATTTCTTCTCTCATACCTGACCCCTTTAATACAGAAATTTAGACTAACATATTCTAAATTTACCATCTATCATTCTTGAACTAAACTGCCCTTTAAATTAATACCAATTATTTCAAATATCCTCAGATCTGACAATCATTTTTCAAGACAAAAAGGACGCAATATTAGATTATTGCGCCCAATTGCGGAAGATTCGATTCCAAGATAACTATACATTTCTTCAACTATAGCCCTAGGTTGTTTAATAAAGATTGAATGTTATGTTAGTTTTTTTGTTCTTGATAAAATCTCTGAAACACCTATCGCTATACCTGCATTAAGCATTACTAATAAAGAACCTACCATTGTGGTACCTTCATAATCAGAAAAAAAATTCATTACAAAAAATATAAAACTAAAGAAAAATACGATAATACCAAATACAAATAAAAACCTATCCATATAACTCACTCCTATATAGCTTTTTCTTAAGGCCTACTATGCTGCAATCGCTCCTAGATTGCTTAAGATCGTTATTGTAGATCACACACTAGTTCAATAAGGTGATTGAATAACTATATTTTTCTTTAAGGAGAATAACATTTCTAAAGCATCTGAGAGTATATCCTGTTGTCTTTCTATTTCATCTAGTTCTTTCTTTACTTTTAATATACAATTTAATAGAACTTCATCGTCAATTTTTGATTTAATACTTTCTTCGATTAGTTGATAAGAATTCATTTGGACTTCGTAGTTACCTGTTAGCAAATGATAAATCAGTGTTTCAAGGTGGGGCGAACAATCGAATGGCTTCAATGCATAAAGCAAGGTACCTCTATACCCCAAAGTTTTCGGGTCATTTATCATTTCTATTAATGGTTCTACTGCTACTTCGTTTCTAATATCACTTAGGGAAAGTGCAATTGAATTTCTTAACATATGATTATGAGTGCATTTTAAATAATGTATGAGTAGGGGAATAGCTTCATTTTGTTTATTTTTCCCGATTTGCTCTAACAAACTGTATACTACATCTTGATTATCATTTTCTAATGCTTTTCGTAACAATTCTATTTCCATTTATTAAAACCCCTTCATCTAACTTTGTTCAGCAAAAGCAGCCATTACACGCAATAAACGCGTTACTAAATAAAAGCCCTATTTTCTTTAATAAAGAGATTGATAATCGTTACTTTCTTAAAAGTCGTAACAGTTGCAGTCCATCAGACGGATGACCATTTAAAGACCCCATCCAACGAGGATAAGTCATAGGAAATATTGTAAAAAAAAACATGGAAAGATTTAAATATGTTGCTCCTAAAAAAAATAAACGTAAATCTCCTTGAGGTACCAAAAACGCTATCAATCCAAATATAAACACAAGTAATAACGACATGACAGGTCCACCTGCCAAAGCTCCAATCCTCTGACTTTTGTTTAAATTTCCTTTCCAATAAGCGAAGCCTACATATGACCAAACTATATGAAAGTGAAGCCTTCCTATACTGAAGTTTTCTTTATTTTCCTTATTTCTTTTTCCAAGATAAATATGCACGTCAGACTTTGAAAGGGAAACAACTCCTAAACCATGACCTATTTCATGCAATAGGACACATATTGGGATAACCAAAATATAAAAAAGTATAAATAATAGCATTTTAATCCCCCTTACTTAATATTGTTCTTACTCAACAATCCTGCCTTTTAACTTAATACCAATTATTTCAAATATCCTCAGATCTGACAATCATTTTTCAAGACAAAAAGGACGCAATATTAGATTATTGCGCCCGATTGCTGAAATTGTAATATGACATACATCGGGAGGTGATATTGCAGATACGTCCCCCTTGAAGTTTTAAAAAAAATCTTATTTCTTATGGATGCTCTATGGTCTCAGCAAACAAATCAAGCATATACTCTCTATTATTTTCTGCTCCTTCTTCTGCATCTTCATCATCAAGTTCGTCATCAATCCATTGATAATAGTGTCCTAACTCATGAGCAAACGTTCCAAGAATAGCCCAGAGAGCATTATCTTGACCACTCTCTCCAAGTAATTCTGAATAGTCACCAGTAGCGATCCTTATATATGGTTCTTCATTTTTGTAGTAGGGTCCAAAAAATGTACCCGATACTAATTCTTTATCAGTCTGACTTTTAATTTGATAATCTTTTTTTAGATAAACAACAACTCGAATAGGAAATTCAAATTCTTTCCTTAACCATTTTGCAAATCCCAGACAAGCCCTTCTAACTTCTGAATGAACTCCTTGTTCACATCTTATTCTTAACCCTTGTCGTGGGTAACCGTTTTTCATATAACCACCTCTAGCCCCTGTTTCAATAACCAGCCATTAAACTAAATAAAATTATGTCTAATTTTCATCACTTTTAAATGAAACATTCGATTAAATGGCACTAAATTCAAATAAGTGCTGTTCATTGCTGCAGGAAAGCGCCATATTGTTTAATAAGACTTGTTAATTTCTTGTAATAATAATTCTAAATCGAAATTTATATTGCTTCTTGTTTCTTCGTCAAACTCTCCCATTTCTTGTTTTACAGGGTATTTCTGTTTTTTCATTATATAGTGCTTTAATTTTAAAAAGGAACTTAAGGGAAAATCAAAATCATACCATTCTTCTCTGTAACCAATAATTCCGTGTCTTTTTATTAGGGCATCTATTTCAATCAAAACAGTTCTTAAAAAATCATCATACGGGTACTCAGTTTTTATTAATGTTCGAGAGTTTTCTTTGTTGTATTCATCTTCAAAATACATTACCTCAACAATTAGTTTGTGATTTGCTTTTAATTCAAAAGACCACACAATTCCCTCTGGTTCACCCTGCCATTCACATTCAGTTTTTTTCATTACCTCATCTTTAGGAACACAAAAAGAATTTAAATACATTAATGATTTTAGAAAGTCATCTAAACAGTCAGTTAAATAACTTGCTGTAAACTCCAATTTTTGCGAGTTAACTTCAACAATGCAAGTTGCCCATCCAATTCCACTAAGATAATATTTGAACTCCATTAAACCTCACCTTATCTGATATAAAACCAACTATTTTTCTCTTACAATTCGTTCTTTTTACTTTAGAAACGCGCCCGATTGTTGAAGATAAGTTTTAAGAAAAACGTACTATACAAACAAGTCTTTATCGGAGAATAGCTTGTCTTTAACATAATTTACTTGCTCTATCATATGACCTATATTTCCTTCTCCAGCATATAAGGACATATCAAAAAAGTTATTATCTAAATTAGACCAATAAAGAATATTTTCATTTCCAGAAACTAGTACATCTCGTTTTAATCTACCAACATATACTTCAACATAACAATCTTGTAGAAAGTATTTAAAATCCATTAAGTGATGAAGATTTATGTCCTCACTGGAAATATTAGTTTCTTCATGAAGTTCTCTATAAGCAGCATCTATACCTTTTTCTCCATCTTCAATTTTTCCGCCTACTAAATTACTTAAGCCTTTATAAGGGTTTTTCAATCTTTCACACATTAACAACTTGTCCATATCTTTGTTATAAACCATCAATACATTATAACCTTGCATATTATCACTTCCTTGTTGAATTAGACTACCCTACTGGTTAATGCCAATTATTTCATAAGCTAAAAATTCCTACAATAAACTATTTTTCTATTTAGCCCATATAAAAACGAGCGCTGATCCTTGTTCCTGGATCGCGCCCGATAATTGAATACAATTATTGTTTAATATGGATAGGTATTTCAAATTAAAAATACTTTTCAAAACAAACGCACTGATGAATTCGTTTATTATTTTTAAATTGGTCAATTTCGTTCCCGACATAGTGAGCAAAAGCATTTATTACGTATAGATTGTGCACGTTTTTTTGAATTTTATTGTCCATTTCATCGCCTTCAAAATATACGTGGTAATACGATTCAACCATATTAAAATTCATAGATTGATACCAGTTTTGAACCCATAGATCATCTCTTGTCCAAGCCTCAAAACGATTTAAGCCAATTTTCTTAGCTTTATATTCTGCCGCACTCAGTAGTTGTTGACCGATTCCTTGCCTATAAAAATCAGGGTGTACTGCAATGTGCCAAATCATTCCGCCTAGCCCTTTACCCCTAGAGCAAACTGATCGTTCTTTTTTTTCATATTCGATATCAATAAGCCCAACAATTTGGCCATCTAATTCTGCAACGAGCTCAATTGCAGGATTTTCATATTGTTCTTTCTTATTTAACACATTATCAAAATAGGCTGTTTGTAAAAAAGCAAGTGTTCGGCATCTTACCCATCCAATTTCATCATTAGCTGTGTATCCTCTAATAATCACTTATTTCCTCCTGATTTTAGGAACAACGCAATTTTAGCGGTAATGATACGCTTATCCTTTAAATTAAGTTCACCCCGTAAAACATCTAATCCACCTGGTATTTAACAAGATAATTTTATTAAGTATACTGCTCTTTATGCTTCTCTTGGAACACTTTAAAAACATCCTCATATTTTTGGAGCTTTTTTGTATCGGTAGATGAGTTCAAAAAAGGTTTGCGTTTACCAATAACCATAATATCTTTTCCATCTATAGGATCGTTTAATTTTACATAAGGCGTGAAATAATTACACTTAGTATTAGGAAGGGCAACGGATAACCTTGCAAACTCTTCTGTCGGGAACTGATTAGATACTTCAAGTTCCTCTAAATTGATTAAATACGATAAAGGCTCCAAGGATTCATCTTTTACCCGTATGTTAGATAAGCCTAAATATTTAAGGGCATTTAGTTGTTTGAGGGGTTCTAGGGTATCAATCTTTAATGTGTTCCATATGCCACCTGATAAATGTAACTCCTCAAGGGCTTGGCAATGCTGTAAAGGGTCCAAACTGTTTATTCTCTTGAAATCTTCAAGGGACAAAGTCTTTAGATTAATATTTTTTTTTAAATCCCACAACTTGGTCGTTTTTGTATTCCAGCATAAATATAATGTTTCAGTACCTGAAAGAAGCTCCAATGAAGATAAATCTTCTACCCTCATTTCGTAAACATAAAGTGTTTTAGGCCTTACAGATTGAAGAATTAAATCAAACTCTTCTTGATTTACACTGAACAACCATAACTTTTCAATACCAGACAAATCCTTCAGTCGTTCAAGATTTTTGGTTTTTCCTTGTATAGCAATCTCAGCTGGAACCTCTTCAAATTGATTTAGATCTTTAATAAAATCTGGTTGTTCTCCAATAGGAAACATTGCTCTTCCCCCAGTAAATTAGATTCGTATTAATTATGATCCTATCTTTTGTTTATGTATAATTACTTTCAATATAATAATTTCTCCTTCATAAAACCTTCTCTTTTCTTCAAATAATTTGCTCTAAAATACAAAATTAGCACCGATTCTTATTTAAGAATTACGCCAGTTTAGGTGAAGTTTAAATTCCTTATATATACGTTCTATGCGCTCATTAGTTCTGAGATTAGGATCATTACTAATGCATTGAAATAAAGCCTTTAGTAAATCGTAGAGGTTAAAATATTCTTCAAAAATTAATTTTGTTTTCAAATCGTACCCTTTTTTTTAAATGTTAATGGATACGTTTTTTTCATCTAATAATTTAAACTCCCACTTATATTCAATCGGTTCATCCAACATTGTAAAATCAATTTCTTTCCTTGGAAACGCAGCCAGATTCGGTACGATCTGATAAACAGAATTTAGTAATTTCTCTAAAGGGTCACTAAATAGGTAGGAACATACGAACTCAAATTTATTTTTATTCGTGCCAATAATGCCTGAAGCCCAAGTATCCCCATTAGTATATTTATATCGAAAATCAATATTGTGGGACATAGCAACCTCTCCTTTTGTTCCAAAATAAACTTCCCTTCAAGGGCGTAACATTTTAATTATAAGTAATCAAGCTAATTCCCTTTTTTAGACCAGAAAATGGAAAGATGTAAAAAAACCCCGTTCCTTAATAAACGCGCCAGTTTAGTACAACAAGCAGTTCAATTTATTCATTATAAGCATCACCCAAATATGTATAATCATCTTGAAGCCAGTAACATTGTTTACCTCTATTCATTACTATACGATCTAAAAATTCTGTAAAGGAATTGGCAATTATAGGGCAACTACCAGGAACACCGTGAATTTCCCAATGGCTATCATAACATCTACCTAATCTTAACGGGTTTAAGTCAATTGTTAAGTAATCATTATTCTTATCACGACCAATAATATACCAATCTGAAGAAATATCATTTTCAGCTTTTTCACCTATTATTACAGGGTTTGCTAATAAAAACTCTTTAGGAGAAACGATTGTTATACCATAATCACAGTTCGTAAATAATTCAATTCGACCACATATTTTATAAAATTCATATAAATCATCTGGTAATAGATGACCTTTTTCTACAACTGGAAAGCCTAAAGGTGAATGAACTTTACAATTTGAGAAGTTTTTCACTTTTTCAATTAAATGTCCAAGTTCCATACTAATCCTTCCTTATTCTAAAAAAATTTAAGACAGCCTAAGCAGC
The DNA here is from genome assembly GCF_009363695.1 of Bacillus sp. THAF10. NCBI lineage: Bacteria > Bacillati > Bacillota > Bacilli > Caryophanales > Bacillaceae > Bacillus > Bacillus sp. THAF10. Next base: position 2,109,801 of record NZ_CP045403.1, read on the forward strand.
ATATTCCTTTTTTTTATGTCATTTCCTTCTTCACAATCTTTAAATTGTTGCTCCACAATATGGCCCTTTAACGGAAGAAGAGATTATTATGGCTTTTTCATTGTTGTTAATACTTTTGTGTCATTTAACGAGGTTTAACCACTATTGTGTCAGGACATTTGTGTCGCCGGTAAAATTTCTAGCTGTTGATTAGAGGTAATGGCGTAGACTCCAGCGCGAAAGATGCATTTGTCTGGAGACACAACAGGAGGATCGTAACTCGCCCTGAGGACGCGGGCGAATTTGAGGCAATCAATAGCGCAGTTCAAAAAAGCCTAAAGTAAAAAAGCACTTCTACATCAGCAGAAATGCTTATTCCATAATGTAAGGATGATTCAATACATCATAACGCTTATCCTTTAATGCGATTTCATTCCCATCCTCAAAAACTTGTTCAAAAAAGCGTGATGCCGGCTCTGCCAACTCTTTATAATACTCACTAAATAGGGAAGCTGCATGGTTTCCAAGCCACATGTCTGGAAGTAATTCTTCCGGTAAACCTGGATCCACAAATAAAAACTTCCGATATTCGTGAACAAGCTTTGTTCTTTCAACAAAGCATTCCGCATCTGACATTTGCCCTTTTCCAATCTTATTCTTGTCGATAATATATTTTTGGCTATAGTCTTGGATGAATTGTTGATAGCGACCATTTATTTCATTCAAATCCCAGCTTTTTAGCACTAGACGCTCGTTTTCATGAGGACCTTGGTATTTGGAAACAAAAAAGTCAACATAGTCTTTAATTTCGTACTTTACCAAAAGGTCATTCACTTGTTTTTCCAACGGATTTGGCGAAATCCAACAACTGTTAGACAGGGTTCCAAACCCACTCCATATTAGTTCTTTCCGAAGCTCATCACGAACATTTCTGATTTCTTCAGGAATCGTGTACATAAGCATCCGCCATTTCCCATCCCACTGTTCGGTTTTCAGCTTAAAGATACGCTTGGCTGCCTCATCTATACGTTTCACACCGCGCTCGGTTAAAAAATAATAGCTTTTATTCCCTTTTTTTTCAGCCTGCACCCAGCCTTGTTTGTTCATACGGGAAATGGCCGCTCTCACTGCTTGGTCGTTATGCCCGAACTCATTTAAAAGTCGAATGAGACTTCCAATCCATATTTTATTGCCATAATGTCGGACATAGTCGCCGTAAAGAGTAAATATCATTGATCTCGTGTTCATTATGTACATCCTCTTCCTTTAAAACAGATAGGTAAATATATTACACAAATTTTATTTTATCAGATTAACGCGTTATAGAAAAGAGATGCCGAAAAATCATAGAGTTTGACCTCTATGATTCCTCTATTCCTTCAACGATTGTTGCAATTCCTTGGCCGACACCTACGCACATGGTAGCCAAACCATACTTGGAGCCTCGTTTTTTCATTTCATGCACGAGAGTGGTTAGGATTCTAGCTCCACTTGCTCCAAGTGGGTGACCAAAAGCAATGGCACCACCGTTGACATTTACCGTTTCTCTGTTTAATTCAAGCTGTTTGATACACTCTAGGCTTTGTGAGGCAAAGGCTTCATTTAGTTCGACAAGATCTAGGTCACCTACGGTTAATCCTGCCCGCTGTAACGCTTTTTGCGTTGCTGCTACAGGACCAATCCCCATAATGGATGGTGTTAATCCTGAAACGGCAGAAGTCACATATTTTGCTAGGGGGGTGACACCAAGTTCCTTTGCTTTTTCCCTGCTCATTAGTAGTAATGCAGCAGACCCGTCATTCACTCCTGACGCATTCCCAGCTGTTACAGTACCGCCCTCAAAAATCGGACGAAGCTTACCTAGTTTTTCAAGGGTCGTTTCTGGCCGAGGATGTTCGTCGATAGAAAAAATCGTTTCATTTCCTTTTCTATCTATCATGCTAACTGGTACAAGTTCGTCGGAAAAACGATTCTCTTCCATCGCCTGTTTCGCTTTTTGTTGACTTTCTATCGCAAACCTGTCTTGGTCTTCTCTAGAAATCTCGTAATTTTTTGCGACATTTTCCGCTGTTTGCGGCATAGAGTCAGAGCCATACATTTTTTCCAGCTCTTTGTTAGTAAATCTCCATCCAATGGTCGTATCGAACATCTCCATATTGCCTCTTGGAAAATCTGCTTCTGGTTTTGCCATCACAAAAGGGGCTCGTGTCATACTTTCTGTGCCACCAGCAATGTAAATATCGCCTTCGCCTGCCATGATGGCTCTTGCTGCATAATTTACCGCATCTAGGCCTGAACCGCATAGACGATTAATGGTTGTTCCCGCAACCTCTACAGGTAAGCCTGCGAGTAAGGCACTCATTCTGGCAACATTACGGTTATCCTCTCCAGCCTGATTCGCGTTGCCAAACACTACCTCTTCTATCTCTTTCGGATTTACAGCCAAATTCCTTGCTAGCAAAGCTTTAATGACAATGGCACCAAGATCATCCGGACGGACAGATTTCAATGCCCCTTTGTATTTCCCTATCGGCGTTCTGCAAGCATCAACAATGACAACTTCTCTCATTCTCTCACCCTCTTAGTTGTTATTTTCGTAATCGTATACACCTTTACCTGATTTCCGTCCGAGACGTCCTGCTTTTACGTATTTTTCAAGTAATGGAGCAGGTCTGTATTTTTCGCCAAGCTTTTCGTGAAGATATTTTAAATTATTTAGTCGTGTATCAAGGCCAACAAGATCACCAAGCTCAAACGGTCCCATAGGATAATTCAAGCCTAATTTAATGGCTTTATCAATTTCTTCTGGTGAACCTACCCCTTCTTGAAGCATATAAAAGGCTTCATTCCCAACAAGGGCACTGATACGACTAGTTACAAATCCTGGGAACTCATTGACTACAACGGTTTCCTTACCCATATTTTCCGCAACCTGTCGAATATAAGCAGCTGTTTCATCACTTGTTTCAAGACCTCTGACAATTTCAACGAGCTTCATTTTATGGACAGGATTGAAAAAATGCATCGCAATTACTTTTTCTGGCCGCTTTGTGAAACTAGCAATTTCGGTAGGACTCATAGTGGAAGTGTTCGATGCAAAATAACACGTCGCAGGAGCTATCGCATCTATTTGTTCAAACACTGATTTTTTAATGGCCATATTTTCAGGGACAGCTTCAATGATAAGGCTAGCATTATCACAAGAATCTTTTAAGCTAGTAGAATAAAAGAGATTTTCACGAAACATTGTAAGTTGTGAATCTGTTACTTTTCCTCTTTCTATTCCCTTTTCATTGATTTTTTCAAGCTCGACTTTGGCACTGTTAAGCTGTTGGTCACTTACATCCACAAGCGTCGTTTGATAGCCACCAAGGGCGCTTACGTAAGCAATGCCACGCCCCATCACGCCAGATCCGATGACAACTATTTTTTCCATATGTAAAATTCCTCCTAACATGTTGTGAAAAAGAGCAAAGAGGACTAGCCTCTTTGCTCTTGAATGGTTGTTATCCCATTAGACACCGAACGGATTTAGTGGACGGCTTCCAAAGTAGGAAATAATACTTTTTGTTTCTGTGTATAAGTCTAATGTTTCAATGCAAAGCTCACGTCCGAAACCAGATTGCTTATATCCTCCAAATGGAGTCCCAGGGAATGCGGAGAATGGGCAATTCACCATAACGATTCCAGCTTGGATTTGTTTTGCAACGCGTGTTGCACGAGCATGGTTTGTAGTCCAAATTGCTGAGCCAAGGCCATATTCGCTATCATTTGCTAGTTTTACTGCTTCCTTTTCGTCACTAAACGGCATCACGACAACAACTGGTCCGAAGATTTCTTCTTTTACTGCTTTCATTTCATGGGTAACTCCTGTAATGATGGTCGGCTCATACCAATATCCATTTTCATAGCCTTCTACATTTGCAACCTTGCCACCAAGTACAACGTTTGCGCCATCTTCTTTGGCAGATTGAACATACCCATCTATCACATCAAGCTGGGCTTGATTGATAACCGCCCCGATATGTGTTTCCTTCGCAAAAGGATCTCCCAATTGAAGCTTCTTAGCTTTTTCCACGAATTTTTCCATGAACACATCATAAATGCTTTCGTGGACATATAAACGGGAGCGTGCTTCACAAGATTGACCGGTGTTATAGAAAATACCAAACAAGGAACCATCCACTGCTGCATCGATATCTGCATCTTCAAACACAACATTTGGAGATTTTCCACCAAGCTCAAGCGTTACACGCTTTAACGTTTGAGAAGCTTTTTCCATAATGTCTTTACCGATTGGCGTGGAGCCTGTAAAAGCAACTTTATCGACATTTGGATGCTCTACTAGATAGTTACCAACCTCAGAGCCTGCTCCAGGAATGATGTTTACCACTCCTTCTGGAACACCAGCTTCCACGCAGATTTCGCCTACTACAATTGCCGTTAAAGGAGTTAAGGTAGCAGGTTTTACTATAACCGAACATCCAACTGCAATGGCAGGTGCGATTTTCCACGCTGCCATCATTAATGGGTAGTTCCATGGAATGATTTGTGCGCAAACGCCAACTGGTTCTTTTTCTGTGAAGTTTTGGAATTGTCCTGGCACATTATTAACGGCACCACGATGGCCAACAATGGCTCCAGCATAGAATTCGAAGTCTTCAATGGCTTGCATTACCTGACCTTGGGCAGCAGATAACGATTTCCCTGTGTCTAGAATCTCTAACTCTACTAGTTCATTAAAACGAGAGCGCATGATCGAAGCAATTTTATTTAAGGTTCTTGCTCTTTTGTTTAACGGTGCAAGTTTCCATTTTCCTTTGTCAAAAGCAAGACGCGCGGCTTGGATCGCTTTTTCCGCATCTTCTTTCCCAGCTTTTGCAATTGTTGCAATCGCTTCACCTGTTGCAGGGTTGTAAGTAGTAAATGTTTCTCCTGAGACGCTGTCCATTCTCTGGCCACCGATAATTAGTTGATAGGAGTCACGCTTCATTTGTAACATTTCCATTTTTTCTTCTTTTACAGTTGCCATTTTCTCATCTCCTAAAAGAATATTATTTACCTTGGAAAGCGGGCTTTCTTTTCTCGATAAAAGAAGTAACTCCTTCTTTATGATCTATAGAAAGTCCGGCAATTCGTTGGCAATATGCTTCATGTTCTAAATAGTCATCATAGTTCATGTTCCAGCCTGCGCTAATAGAACGTTTAATTAGTGCGATGGCTTGAGTTGGCATCGAGGCGATACGCTCGGCAAATCGTGACACTTCTGATTCCCATTCATCCATAGAGAAAACCTTGGTTGCTAGCCCTAGTTCTTTGGCTTCGTCCGCTTTTACTTTTTCACCAAATACAGCAAGTTCTAATGCTTTGGCATTGCCAATGAGCTTAGGGAGAAAATAAAGGTTACCTGAGTCAGGGACAAGGCCTACATGGATAAATGCCTGTACAAAGCTCGCCTTTTCAGAAACTAAGCGAAAGTCGCATGCAAGAGCCAAGCTGAACCCCGCTCCAGCTGCGACGCCATTCACAGCAGCAATCACAGGCTTCTCACATGTAGCAAGCGCTTTCATCATTGGCCCGTATCTTGTGCGAAGAACCTCCCCATGATCCATGTTCTCGTCTACTTCTGCAAGGTCTTGACCAGAGGAGAAAGCTCTTCCTTCGCCTGTAATAACAACCGCTCTTGTTTCAGAATCAGAATTTGCTTGTTTTAGTGCCTTTGCAATCTCTTTGTTCATTTGCTCTGTAAAAGCATTCAGCTTATCTGGTCTGTTCATGATGATCCAAGCAACATTGTTTTTTAGTTCCACACGAATGGTTTCAAACATTGGACTGCCCCCTTATTCGCCTTTAAAGTGTGGCTTGCGCTTTTCCTGAAAAGCACGCATTCCTTCTTTTTGATCTTGTGAGGCAAAAAGCAAATAAAAATTCTTTCTTTCATATTGCATTCCTTCATAAATGGAATAATCCACTGCTTTATGAACGGATTCCTTTATCAGGCGCAAGGAAAGCGGAGGTTGCTTAGCAATCTTGTTAGCAAACTTTACTGTTTCTTCCATTAGAAGTTCGTTTGCGATTACTCGATTAATGACACCATAATGCAAAGCTTCCTTTGCGGTCATTCTGTCACCAGTTAAGAGCCATTCCATTGCTTTTGATTTTCCCATTAGCTTGGTTAACCGTTGTGTCCCACCAGCCCCAGGCATCACACCAAGGCTGATTTCCGGAAAACCAAATTCAGCATTGTGCCCTGCAAAAAGAATGTCACAGCAAAGCGCAAGCTCAAAGCCGCCACCAAGTGCAAAGCCCTGAACCGCACCAACTATTGGTTTTTTCACCCAAGCAAGACGGTCCCATTCGGTAAATTGATTTAATAATTCAAGGTCGATGGCGCTTGCTTCTGCCATCTCGTCAATATCAGCGCCTGCTGCAAAAGCCCGGCCGTTTCCTGAGAGAACAATCACTTTTACCTCATCATTTCGATCAAATTCTTCCATGGTGGTCACAATTTCTGTTACCATTGGACGATTAATCGCATTTAACACCTTTGGACGGTTTAATTTGATGATCCCGATACTGCCTTCAACTGAGACCTCAATAAAACCTAATTCCTTATTCATTCACTTCTTCACCAATCATCAATGTTACAAGGTCACCTGCAAACTTCATAAGATCCTTTCCAGAAGCCTTAGCCTCATCTGTTCTCATTGCTGTTTTTAGTGCATCATGACTGTCGTAATACATTTCACACATTAAATAATATTTTCCTTCGCCACCCATTGGACTACCAACTACTTTTGTCACTTCCATCTTGCGAAGACCAGGGATCTTTGCCGTAATCGGTGCATGTGTATCAAAATAATGTTGATCAAAAGCTTCTTTGTTTTCCGGGTGTTTGTAAAGTGCGATAAGTTTTACCATCGTAAATCTCTCCTTTTATATGTAGTCACCTTACAAAAGGTAAGGTGGTGTAGCTTACATCATGGTTGATACAGGTTTCATTGCTTCAAAGGGGTTCTTGCAGCCCTTGCAATAAAGAATACTTCTGCAGGCGGTAGGCCCAAAGATGTTATCTAAGGTAGTATAGGTGGAGCCACAATAAGGGCAATCTACATGCCATTGTCCTGTTTCATCCATCAGAGGTGGCGGAGCGATTCCAAATTCGATTAGATTCTTTCTGCCCTCTTCTGTAATTCTGTCAGATGTCCAGGGTGGCTGGTATATAAATTCCACCTTCATCTCTTTTACCCCTTCTAAACAGCTTAGTTCTTTTTCTAGATTTTTCTTAATAATGTCTAGTGCTGGGCACCCCATAAAGGTTGGAAGCAATTTTATTTCCAAACACTCGCCATCCAGTTTTACTTCTTCCACCATTCCAAGGTCTACGATACTGATAGAATCAATCTCGGGGTCCTTCACTTTCTGTAGTGCTGCCCATATTTCGTTGTTATTTGTTTGCATTTCACTCAGTCCTTTTGCCTTACCAGACAGCTGCTGGATCACTGTTGTATACTTCCGCTAACGTCTTTAAGGCCTCTTCTAAGTCCGAAGTATGCTCTCCATTTCTCCCATTGCCGCTTTTCATTTTCGTGTTGGTTTCAAGTGATAGGTTGGCTCTTTCAAACATCGCACTCAATTCGGATACAAATCGTTGACGAAGCGCATCTTCTGAATCTAGTAAGTTAAAAGAAGTCATCTTTTCTCCAGATGGCCCAAGATGAATCACACCTTCGAATTCTTCCATCACCAGTTGTATTGCTGCCACCATTCTGCTTTTAGCATCTCCATTTGCATTACATAGTTGGACAAACCAGGTTTTCCAATGTAGAAGATGATAATAGAGCTCCATATTTACTTTAATTGCTATATGCTTTAATGGCTCATAGGAAGAGTTTTTCAAGGATTCGACCTTAATTTTTTTTAGCATGGTGTAAAAACAGTTCCTCACAACGGTGAAGGCCCAATCGTATTTTGGTTCCGTAAGATACGTTCCACTACCATTCACTTTTTCTAGTAAAATAGCATTCACTCTTTCCTTTACACTTCTACCATGGGCAAGAACGTCCATATTTCCTTCACCAAGCTCTTCTAATAGCTGATAGAACATGGATGCATGGCCCATGGTGTCTTGATTTATGGAGGAAAAAGCAACATCCTCTTCAATATGAGGTGCTAATCCTAGCCACTCCGATCCCCTGTAAGCGATGATAAAATCATCATCTGCGAGTTGAAAGAGTAATGAAGTTAGAGCTTGATAATACTCAGAATTTTGTTTCGCCTCTGCAGGGCTTGTAATAATCATTGCTGCTTTTTCCCTCCCCAGGACATGATCTCCTTTTCATCAAGCATGCCTTGTTCATAATGACGCCATTTTTTCTTTAAATAACCATAGCCTTTTGTATTACGATAATCTTTGTTGTCAATTCGTTGTAGGGTTTCTTTTTCCTCTTGGGTCATTTTGCGAATATGTGAACGCTCAATCACCCATATATCCACTGCAGGCTCACGACGCATAAAGTTCTCTTGTGCCATTACAAGCGCGATTTCTTTGTTTGGAGCGAGCAAACTGAATTGATATTGCATGGGAGATGTATGCGATCGTTTGCTGAACACTTCGAATTCCTTATAAAAACCTTTTGTACTCATAAGTTAAGCCCCCTTTACCCTGCGTTTGTTTCGGAGCTTAGTGCTTCTCGAACCCATGCATTATTTTCATGCGCGATGATCCTTAAACGCAATCGATCTTTTGATTTTGGTCCATTGTTTCGGATGATTTCTTTAAAATTGCTCCAGTCTGGCTGCTGATAGATCCATTTCTGTTCCTTTTCGTCATAACGCATGGTTGTATCAGGAAGAGTTAGACCTAGCGAGAGCACGCGAGGAATATATTTGGTGAAAAAGTCCTGTCGCAGCTCTTCATTGCTCTTCGTTCTAATTCCATATTTCATGGTGACATCTTGTTTGGAGGTACCGGTTGTGGAAGCATCTGCCGGGCCAAAGAACATTAATAACGCTTCCCACCATCTGTTGATAGAATCTTGTATCATATCCCGTTGCTCTTTTGTGCCTTCTGCAAGTGCCATAATAATGGCCTCTCCATGCTGAGCATGAAAAACTTCTTCGGCACAAATTCGTTTTAATGATCTCGCGTAAGGGCCGTAGGAGGCATCGAGCATGTTCGTTTGCGAAATAATTGCAGCTCCATCTACAAGCCAGCCAATTAATCCAGCATCTCCCCAAGTTGGCGCTTCCATATGAAACACATTATGAAACTTTAAATCTCCTGAAAATAGATCTTGCATGATTTCTTCTCTAGACTTACCGTAGGGAGCCATTAAGTCCTCCGCTACACGTAGTAAAAGCTGTCCGTGCCCCATCTCATCCTGCACCTTTGCCATGATTCCTAGTTTTCGCTTTAATGTAGGAGCTTTTGGTACCCATTCCTTTTCTGGAAGCGCTCCCATTATTTCGCTGATTGCATGCATGGATATTAATTTAATCAATGTCTTACGGTACTCTTCTGGCATCCAATCATCTGCTTCAATTTTTTCGCCGTTCTGTATGCGCATCATAAAATGTTCGTGCTTTTCATCATCTGTTAAGCGGTCAAACACACTTGCGTTTGTCAAAATGGCCGCCTCCTATTTATAACGTTTATTTAACGTTATTATATATTAATGTTATACGATTATCAACTCAGAAATTTCAGAAATATTAAACCGTCACTTGTCTTTTATCAATCACTCGGACAGCTTTCCCTTCTGAGCGAGGAATTGTTTTTGGTGGAACGATGCTCACTTTCAGTTGTACATAACATGAGGAGTGTAAAGCTCTTTCGATTTTTTTCTCGAGCATCTGCTTATCGTAGTGCTCCATTTTTGCTTCTACAAACACTTCCATCGAATCCAAACTTTTATCTTTCTGGATAACAATTTGGTAGTGAGGGGCAACCTCCTCTATTTTCAACAGAACATGTTCAATTTGTGAGGGATAGACATTGACTCCTCTAACAATCAACATATCGTCCACCCTTCCCTTTACTCGTGACATTTTGGTGGAGGTTCTTCCACATATGCACCTCTCTTTTTTTATGGAAGCAATATCTCCAGTACGGTACCGGATAACTGGCATAGCTTCTTTCGTAAGGGAAGTGAAAACAAGTTCTCCTTCTTCTCCCTCAGGTAAAACTTCCCCAGTGTTTGGATCAATTACTTCTATATAAAAGTGATCTTCAGCCACATGTAGACCATCTTGTGCCTCATGACATTCCATCGCAACTCCCGGTCCAATCACCTCACTAAGTCCATAAATATCGCAAGCCTTAATGTCAAAAGTTTTTTCAAGTGTATGTCGCATCTCCTCTGACCAAGGCTCTGCACCAAAGATTCCGTATTTTAATGAGGTTTCCTTTGGATCAACCCCCATTTCTTTCATTTTTTCTGCGATGTTTAGCATATAGGATGGGGTTCCACAAATCACAGTAGGCTGGAAATCTTGAATAAGCTGGATTTGTCTATCCGTATTTCCCCCAGAAACGGGTGTTGTCATCATTCCGAGTGTTTCACTCCCATAATGAAGGCCAAGACCACCTGTGAAAAGACCATAGCCATAGGCATTATGTAACACCTCGCCTTGTTTTCCTCCAGCCATTGAAATGGCCCTAGCAACGATCCCTCCCCACATATCGATATCATTTTTAGAGTAAGCAACAACTGTTGGTTTTCCGCTAGTACCTGATGATGCGTGCAGTCTGACAATTTCATTAGGAGACAGGGCAAACATTCCGAACGGATAATGGTCTCTTAAATCTTTTTTGGTTGTAAAAGGAAGTTTCTTTATGTCATCTAAGAAGTGAATATCGGAGGGAAGCAGATTATGTTCGAATAGTTTCTTTTGATAAAAAGAGACATTTTTATAGACATGTTGAACCGTTTGCTGAAGCCTGATTAACTGCAAATCTCTTATTTGCTCGTGTGTAAAAGTTTCTACAGCATGTAAAATCATAATAATAACACCTTCCGTTTCTTATATAACGATTTTATGTCGTTATAATTATTTCTGTCACATAAGTAGATTCAACCTAAAAATAACCCCGCACTTAAGTAATGTCAACTGAAAATTCAGATTTTTTTCCGCAAAAAAACAGAAGCAATAATAGTTGCCTCTGTTCACTCTACTTTATCCTTTATATGTCCAAAAAGTTTCCCTGTACAACCAATCTTCAATTTCAGGAGCATTTTCTTGCAATTGTTTTTCCATTAGTTCTACCCAACCACTTGTTTGGGATTTATGTGCCTTGATTGCATTTAGCTTATCTTCTGCCACTGAGCGGATGTCAATGACCACATCTGGTTCTCCTAGTAATTCTACACTGTTTTTTAATATCGCTTTTCCATAAACAGTTGGCCGCGCATCCTCAGGTATCCTATTTACAGCAATGGCTACAGCATTACTCATTGCATCATGATCAGGATGTACGCCGTGACCAGGATAAAAAGTAAGAATAAGGGTTGGCTGCAACTCTTTCAATGCCTCTTCCACAATATCTGCTAAATACTCTTCATCTTCAAATTCCAACGTTTTATCATGAAGACCGAGCATTCTTAAATCCGTAATTCCCATCACTTCACAAGCTTTTAGAAGTTCTTTCTTTCTCACTTCTGGTAATGTTTCTCGATTGGCAAAAAGAGGATTGCCAAGGTTTCTCCCCATTTGGCCTAATGTACCGCATAAATATGTAACAGGAACCCCACTTTGCGTAAAAAGCTTGATTGTTCCAGATGAACTAAAAGCTTCATCGTCAGGATGAGGAAAAACTACTAGTACATGCTTTTCTGCTTCCATCTTCTTCTCTCCTCCCTAAAATGGACTTTCACTAATTTGAAGGGCAACCGCTAATTTCCCCTCAGGATTAAGTCCTGCCATCAGTAATCGGTTTTTGTCATCCACTTCATAATGCGTAACTCCCTCGGCATATACCCAGCCATGGGCAAGTTTAAGACCAACTCTATAAGGACCATTCCCTGCAAGTTTTGCCCTCTCAAATGTAAGTGGAACATTACGGATAAACGCGCCAACTGCCTGGCCGGTATTATGATGTCCAGCGTAAGCACCATTTGTTGTTTCAAGATGAACAAATACGTTTGTATCCACGAATGTATTTAATTGGTCCTGAACCAATTTTTGATCAATAAGCTTCATGGTATCCTCCAATATTAATTATGTATTCTTTATACTAGTGTAATACAGGCGGGTATGGAAAGAAACTTGTTTGCTCACAACAAAAGCGCAATGCGCCTTCTTTGCTAGTCGCTGGCGAATGGAGCTGGACGCTACTACTTTTGTTCCAAATATCCACAAACATGTTTTTTATAATTTCCTAAACATTAAAAAAGAAGTGGGCTATTGCCACTTCTCCATTCCTTAATATTTCTCATACCATTTTTTTGATTCCTGCACTTCAGAAGCAGTCAATTGATGGCCTTGGTTCTCCCAGTATACCGTTACTTCTGAACCTGCAGATTGTAGCATTTCACTCAGTTCCTCTGTTTCACTTGCGGGACATATTGGGTCGTTTTTTCCTGCACCTATAAATACTGGTACTCCATTTAAGTCAGGAAGGTCCATCCCTCTCCTTGGTACCATCGGGTGATAAAGAATAGCCCCTTTTAACGCATCTTTATAATGAAAAAGCAGGCTTCCTGCAATATTCGCACCATTCGAATAGCCTACTGCTACGACGTTTGAGCGTTCAAATTGATATTTTTCTGCGGACTCATCAAGAAAATCATGAAGCTCACTAGTTCGGAATATTAAATCCTCCTCATCAAATATCCCTTCTTGAAGACGTCTGAAAAATCGTGGCATGCCATTTTCCAACACATTGCCTCTTACACTAAGGACAGATGCTTCCCTGTCTATCATTTCTGCAAGCGGCAACAGATCTTCTTCATTTCCGCCTGTTCCATGAAGTAATAACAATACATTTTCCGATCCTTTTTTAAATACATGTTTCACGCCTTATTCCTCCTTCGAATAATATCTTGAATTCGAGATTAATTTAGTATAGTGGAAAAAGGCCATTCCGTCAAACCATTCATCTTTTACCTTATTTGTTTTAAGAGATATTCTAAATCAAGAGCCCATGGTTCTTCTAAAGAAGCACGATACATTTTGAAGGTAACCACTTTTGCATCAGTTCCTGTTGAATCCCTGTGAATATATAGCTTTACCTGAATGGGATAATAAAGCTTCGTATCTGCATCTTGTTTTTCAGGTAGATCTGATAACCTTTTCAACAGTTCGATTTCTTCTAGGTACTTGATATTTTCTGCCAAGGTTGCCCTATTTTTATCATCTAATACCGAGGCAAGAATAAACCAATCATGCTGATGTATCGATAAAACTGCGGCATCGACGATCTCACCTGGGGATAATTTTTCGGTATGATCGAGCCACTCCCCTGCTGCCTTCTTTATCATGATTGAATGGGCATGGTCCATCTTTCTTGACTTGTGTGTAATACTGTCTTGAAAGTGAATACAAAAATGTCCAGGAAAACCATTTTGTAATGCTCCTGCACCGTGTGGCATTCCATGCATAGAAGCAGCATATTTCTCATCTTCTGATAGAATTAATATCGCTCTTCTGTCCCAACTCCACGTACCACGATAAATTTCCTTCATTATTTTCGTATCTTTCTTGGTTAATGGCTGTACATCTGCATGATAAGAACCTGCCCGGCGTTGTACGTGAAAAGACTTTCCTGTATCAAGATCCAATACTTCAAATTTACTGTAACGAGGAAGCACACTGTTTGCTTCATTCCACGTTATTAAATCACCGTAATGCTTGTTATAAAGCTTCTTCATATCCTTTGAGAGTTGCTTCGCTGCTTTATTGGGTAGAATTAATATAGCTTTTTTTTCTTTTACATCATAGATATTCATTTGATGGTCTACTGCATATTTTCTTTTCCCTTTTATCGTAATGAATATATCGGTAGGAGGTACGGGGTAGGTGATTTTCTCCCAATCCCCACGTAAAATAGCCTTTTTCACTTCTTTAGGCAGGCTCATCTTAGTAGAATAGCGAGACTCAGTTGAAGTTTGAGCTTGGTAATAATCCTTTAAGCTTTCAGCTGCCCCCTCATGCGGGAGGAATGAACTAAAAAAGAAACACAGAGATGTTAATGCACAAATGACAAAACCAAAATAAAACTTTTTCACAATAATACCTCCTGAGAAGATCATAAAAAGTACCTTTGTATTTTGTCATAAAGTGAAATAAAGTATGTTGAGTTTTTTTTCGAGCACATTAAGAGTAAATATTTTAATTTGTTAAGTAGGGTGAAAACTAGTGGTTCAGGCATTGATATGGGGAATGGTTGCAGGAGGAGCACTTCTTTTAGGAGCGCTATCGGGCCTATTTTTACCAATTCCAAGAAGAATAACGGCTTTTATAATGGCTTTTGGGACAGGCGTATTAATTGGTGCTGCTTCCTTCGAGCTTTTAGGAAAGATAGAAGAAAAAGCAGGCTACAGTTACGTTATTATCGGATTTTCACTTGGTGCTATTGTGTTTACGGTTTTGGAAATGTTCATTAGTAAAAAAGGCGGAAAAGATAGAAAGCTTTCAAGGCAAAAGCAAGTAAGCTACTCTGGTATGGCAATATTTATTGGCAGCATCATGGATTCTATTCCTGAATCGGTGATCATTGGGGTTAGTTTTCTTAAAACGAATACAGTTAGCTGGGTCATAGTTATTGCCATCTTTATAAGTAATTTTCCTGAGGCTTTATCGAGTTCCATCGGTTTAAAAAAGGATGGCTACTCGATTAAAAAAATTCTATTTATGTGGACGATTGTTTTTGCATTAACCTCTTTAAGCTCCTTTTTTGGGTTTATTGTTTTTCGTGAGTTAAATGCCTTGTATATCTATTTAGTAAGTGGATTAGCTGCAGGAGGAATCATTGCAATGGTGGCTTCGACGATGATGCCAGAAAGCTTTGAAGAAGGTGGACCGGTAGTTGGTTTACTTACAGCTCTTGGTTTGCTTACATCCTTTATTCTTTCTTCTGGAATCATTTAAAACCTCCCCAAAATCCTATTGGGGAGGTAAACGTTGACACTCATTATTGTTTAACTGCTCGGTCAAAAAACTCTTCTAGCGTTAAGTTATTCTCATGGATGTACGCTGCAACTTCTTTTCCTACATAGCGTAAATGCCATGGCTCATATTGATACCCTGTAATTGGTTCTCCCTCTTCAGGATAACGAATAATAAAACCATGCTTACTTGCATGTTCTTTCACCCATTTTCCTTCAGGGGTCTTTCCAAACTCTTCTGTTAAATCAAGTGCTGCACTCCTGCTAGAAATATCCATTGAGAGGCCAGTTTGGTGCTCACTATGTCCAGGAATTGCAGAAACTGCATTTGTTTTCTTTTCCCCCCATTTTTTTATATAGGAGTTATAAATACCATATTGGGTTTCATAGGAGCGATAACCAGAAACAGCAAAAATTTCTACATTTTCAGCTTGTGCAGCTTGAAACAATTGTTCAAGCGCCCTAGCTGCTTCTTCTCGCATGTACTTCTTTTCATAATCCCCTTCAAAGGAAAATGGTACATCTGGAATGGTTAAATCCTTTGGAACATAATCGGCAGGTAATGATTGTTGCTTGTTTACAAGGACCAGCATATTATCTACGTTTTCGATAACCTTCTCATCATTTAAAACCGTGAAATAGGATGCTTCTAATACGTATTGATTTTCATTTTTTTCAGGAATTTCAGGTTGTGATGTATTATTTTTTTCATCCTCTGAGTTTTCTTCGGTTGGTTTTTCTTCAGGGTTTTTTTCTTCTGGTTCATCCGTTATTTCTTCTTGCGTATCATTTGTGAAGTATTCCCAGAACTTCCAGTTGATTTGATCCATTTTATTTGTGCAACCAGTTAATAGCATTAGTATAATTAAGACAGAAAAATGCTTCGTTTTCATTACCTATCACCTTTTTATTATTCTGAAAAAATAAAAGCCCCACGAATGTGAAGCATCTCATTTAGTGTACCATTAAACCTGATTTTCGTAAAAAGTTTTCCCTTCGTTTATCCTTTTAATATGTGAACATGCACTTTTCTCGTACGAGGACCGTCAAATTCACAAAAGAAAATTCCTTGCCATGTTCCTAACACAAGTTTTCCATCTTGAACGATGATTTGCTGTGAGCTCCCCAACGTCATTGCCTTTAAATGTGCTGCCGTGTTACCTTCCATATGTTGATAGTTTGGATGCTCCCAAGGATAGACCTCATTTAGTTTCATTATGACATCAGAAACAACATCTGGGTCCGCATTTTCGTTTATTGTTATCCCTGCAGTTGTGTGAGGACAATACACGGTGATGATGCCAGTTTTTATACCAGATCTTAATAACAATTCCTCGACACTCCTTGTAATATCCTGCCATTCATCACGTTTTCCAGTTTGAAGTTGGAATGAAAAATGCATCTTATTCCTCCTAAACAAAAATACCCATGGCGCAATATCACCTATGGGTATTCGTTGTCATTATTTTTTTATTACAGCTTCAAGTGCTACTTCCATCATGTCACTGAAGGTCGTTTGACGCTCTTCTGAAGTTGTTTCTTCTCCAGTAAGAATATGATCACTTACTGTAAGAACACTCAATGCATTACGTCCGTATTTAGCAGCCAAAGTGTACAGGGCTGCAGATTCCATTTCTATTGCAAGGATTCCGTATTTTGCCCATTTTTCTAGCTCACCATTATCGTTATAGAACATATCTGCAGTAAAAACGTTCCCAACCTTTAAGTTAAGACCCTTTTCCACTCCAACATCATAAGCCTTCTTTAATAATTCAAAGTTAGCTGTAGGTGCATAGTCCACTCCACCAAAAGTAAGGCGGTTCATTTGGGAATCTGTAGATGCGCTCATCGCTAAAATAACATCTCGCACCTTCACGTCTTTTTGAATCGCTCCACACGTTCCAACACGAATCAAATTTTGTACGTTGTACTCGTTCATGAGTTCGTTAACATAAATGGATATGGAAGGAACTCCCATTCCGGTACCTTGAACAGAGATTCTTTCACCTTTATACGTTCCAGTATACCCAAGCATACCTCTTACTTCGTTATAACAAACTGCATCTTCTAAAAATGTCTCTGCAATGTATTTTGCACGCAAAGGGTCTCCTGGCAGTAAAATCGTTTCTGCGATTTCCCCTTGTTTTGCACCAATATGTACGCTCATATTGTAACCTCCTAATAAGACTTACCTTGTCAATTATAACAAAACCTACTATACCATATATTACCCATGTTTCAAAAGAATCTCTCTAAAAAATAGCGCATTCAATTTGTTTTTTTGACGGAAAATATAAAAGCAAGAAATCAGTACAACTGGATGGTGAAAATTTTTGAAGAAAAAACTTGAACAGGCTGTCGAGCATGCTAATGCTACAAATACAACTAAAAAGAAAACGGCAGAGCCCCATACTGCTAAGCGTGATAAAAAGCAAAGCTAATACAAAGGAGTGTCTATTATGGGTAAAAAGCATCGCAATCGAGTCAACGGACAGAAAAAGAATAATCATATACCTCCTGAGGGAATCGTGGCTGAGCACGAAGCACATAAAAAAGAACATTCAGCTAAAGGGAGAAAAAACGGCCCTGGGAATCATATGTAAAAAAAGTTATGGGCAAGGATAACTTTGCCCATAACTTTTTTCTGCCTTTACCTGACCACTACTCGATTTATTCTCTTCCATCCACCAAACTCAAGGCGATAATAGGATATTCCCAATGTCCCTTCATCAATCATAATAATATCGCCAGTTGCAATAAAACGACCTGGGTAATCTTTTGGAATGGAGTCTGTTACATTAAATTTTCTATAAACCCTTTCCACTGCTTCTAGGTGACTGCTTCCCTCCATTGTTAAACGGAAGATCGGAGCATACCCTTTTGACTCACCGTAATTTGGTGTCTGCATAATGGTGACATCATACTCTCCAGTTCCTAGTTTCATCATTCTTTTCAGTGCAAGCATTCTCTTCACCCCTCCGCCAATATCTATATAACAATATTAGAAATTGACCGTGTCGAATCCTTCATAGAAAAACAACAAGTTTTGTCGAAAGAGAAGTTTTTTTATATTTTTGCAAAAAAAAACGACAGGATGCTTGATCCTGTCGCTTAATGGAAAATATTGGTGATTAATGTGGTAAAGAAGAGTTTTATTCTATTTCTTCATCGATGATGCATTTTTCAAGAAGATAATCGAACATAATATCCGCCAAATCTTCTATTTCACCTTCAGCTGGAACATACCCCCGCCTTACCAGCTCATTGTAAAAGAATTCGGCGATCTCCTCTGTATCAATAATTACCTCGATTTCTTTCACAATATCACCCCTTTTTTAAGGTTTATGTAAGCCTATATTTATATATGTCTTATTATCTATATTAATCTATCGTAATAGTCGTTTTCCATCTTTATTTTGTAAATAGTTCGTATAAATTATTCTAAGCGCGCATAGATTGTGACATGAGGACAAGCATTGAAAATTCAGGGAGGTCGTTAAGATGAAGAACTATTTATCCAATCTGGAAAAATTAGGAGACGAAGAAGTATTATTACCTTTGTTAGATAAGATTTCAGACAGACTAGTGTGGATTGCTGCTGTCACATGTGGACCATTTTTTATTTATTTACTTTTTCAGTTCTCCTTATTTTTCTAATTGACTATGTTTTTTTCCATCCATGTATTTCTTTAAGTTTTTCATTACAAGATTCATAACCTCTTTGTATTCCTCATCACCAAATATATCATATAGCACTTTGTAATCATTATAAACATCCAATAAGCCATCAATAATCCGTTGATACTCTTTACTGTATTCTTCTTTTTTGAAATGTTTATTAGATCCTGTCATTGGATTATACAACTCCAAGCTCGTATTTTCTTTGTTGAACATATAGGATAAACCCAGCTTATGAATGAGAATTTCGGCTTGTTCATGGTGGACTACCATTGTTAATTCTTCTTCTCCAGCTTCTAGCCACTCCCCATCAGACAATCGTGTAAGTTCATAAATAATATCTTCCCATGAATCCTCTTTATATCGCCAAATTTCTGTGCGAAAGCCGACAATTTTAAATAACTCTTTCCCATACCCGGCAACCTTTACAATGTCGCCAATAAAATACATATATTTGATGTCTAATCTCTCTGTCACAAGCACCTTGCCTTCATACTCTGATACGAATGCAAGTGTTTCTTCTTGATATAGTCCTTCACTTGAATTGACCTCATATACATACGCTCCATCTATTAGCTTCATGTCCGTCACTTTACCGACAGTTCCATAGATGGTGATGACCACAATATCGCCAATTTTGTATTTTGGTTTATTTGGTTTTTTGTTCTTTCCCATATCAACTTCTCCCCATTTACTCCTGTGGCTTTAGTAGTAATGTATTATATGCAAGGAAGGGGAAAATCGCCAAAGGTCAAAAGCAAAAAGTACCCCTTAATGTACGAAATACAAAAAATGCGCCCACTTTTGTGAGCGCATTTTTTCAGCCTAAATATCTTGCTTATATAATTCCCAAGCCTTATCAAAGGTTGACATGCTGTCAAGGTACTGTCCATTCACTTCAAGATAACTACTGATTTCATGATAATCAAATGAATTTTTTGGAAAAGCATGATCCTCGTAAGCATTAATTGCAAATAAACTGATTTCATCTTTTTGAAGGGCATGACGGTATTTCATCATGTAGTGATAAAAGGACTTATTCATAATTGAACCACCCATTTTTTCTACCATTCTACATGATTTAAATGATAGCGCAAGACTTAACTTGTGAAATCAAAATAGTTGCGTTTTAATAATCTTGGCAGAGCCATTAATTCCTCAAAGCTCAAAACAGCCTTTAATTTCTTTGTATCTATTAAAAACAACTGATCCTCGATTTCCTTTGTTATACTCTCTTTCTGATACTCCATTCCACAGTCTGGGCACATCACAGATGGTGTTTTGGAAATAGAAATGGCTTTTGTGCCATCAGGAAGTTCCCAATAAACTGTACAGGTGGAGGGTACTGCATTTGTACCATTACACCATTCGCACGTATGCATAAAATCCCCCTAACTACTTTCTGATTTATTCTCTTCTTCTAAGGAAGTGTATTTTTTCTGCTGCGCTTGAAACTTTTTCTCCTTCAATTCATCCCGTTTGTCTCTTTTATCCTTTAATGAAGAGTGACTCGGATTTAACTCATAGTCTTTTCGGCGATTTAGGCGATTCAGCCCTTCTGGAACAAGGTTAAATTGCGAATCATTCATCAAGGAAGCAATTCCGATATTGGAACGTTTGGACTCCATATCAGCATAAATTTCGCTAAAATAATCTTCTGCTCTTCCTGGCACATAATTTTCTGGCTCTGGATAAGTAGTAATCACTCCTTCAAAGTTACGGAGCACTACCTTGTTAGCACTTTGGGAAATGATATAATTTGGCTGAACAGCAATTTTCCCCCCTCCACCAGGTGCATCCACAACAAAAGTAGGAACCGCATATCCACTTGTATGTCCCCTTAAGCCCTCGATAATTTCCAGACCTTTGGAGATTGGCGCACGAAAATGCCCTATTCCTTCTGATAAATCACATTGATAAATGTAATAAGGCCGGACACGAATTTTCACAAGGTCATGCATTAGTTTTTTCATAATTGGAACGCTGTCATTAATACCTGCAAGAATAACTGCTTGATTTCCAACAGGCACTCCTGCATTCACCAGCATTTCACATGCTTCTTTGGACTCTTCCGTAATTTCTATTGAGGTATTGAAGTGCGTATTTAGCCATACTGGATGGTATTTTTTTAAGATATTACATAGATTTTCTGTTATCCTTTGCGGGAAAACAACGGGTGCTCTTGTGCCAATACGGATAATTTCAAGATGCGGTATAGCACGGAGGTTTTTTAGAATATACTCTAAAATTTGGTCATTAATAAGTAGACCATCACCTCCAGAAATTAAACAGTCTCTAATTTGATCATTCGCTGCAATATAGGCAATGGCTTCATCTAATTGTTTTTTTGGTACTCCCATTCCAATTTGACCAGAGAATCTCCTTCTTGTGCAATAGCGACAATACATGGAACACTGGTTGGTTACTAAAAATAACACACGATCGGGATATCTATGTGTTAATCCTGGTACTGGAGAGTCCTCATCCTCATGTAACGGATCTTCCAAGTCATACTTTGTTTTATAAATTTCCTTAGACACCGGAACCGATTGCATTCTAATAGGACACCGCGGATCATCAGGATTCATGAGAGAAGCATAGTATGGTGTGATATTTAATGGAATGGTTTTTGTGGAGATTTTGACTCCTTCTTCTTCCTCAGGTGTTAAATTAATTACTTTTTTTAAATCTTCTAATGTTCTTATGGTATTAGTGAGCTGCCAGATCCAGTCATTCCATTGTTCCTCTGTTACTTCCTTCCACAGTTCTATCTCTTTCCAATGCTTGGCTGGCTTATATAAATCCATTTTCATTTCTATCTCCTCCCTTAACCTACCTATGCAATAACCGTGCCAACTACACGAAAGCCTAGTTATTACTTACTATATGAAAAAGAAGGGAACTTGTTATCAAAAAAAGTGCCAGTTATTTGGCACTTTCCATTTTGGATAATTTATATTGCAGTGTTTGCCTAGGTATTTTCAATAATTTTGCTGCTTTCATAATATTGCCATTAGCTTGACGTATTGCTTCTTTAATTAAGCCTTCTTCCGTTTCCTGTAAGACTGACCTTAGGGCCAAATTAGTTCGGAGTTGGAGTGTATCTGTATTATCGGTATAGAATTTTCCAGGAATATGCTTGGTGGTAATTTGTCCTTTTTCTGCCTTTAACAAAAGATAATCAAGGGTGTTTAATAGCTCTCTTACATTACCAGGCCAACGATAGGATTGAAGCATGTCTAGCACTTGTGGGATTATAGATATTTTTGGGTGTTTTTTTAATCTGTTTGAGATTAAAAAATCAATATCTGCTGGTCTTGTACGTAAAGGTGGGATATATACAGGGCAGGTATTTAGCCTGAAAAAGAGATCTTCTCTTAACTTGCCTTCTGCCACACACTTCTCCGGCATTTCATTCATGGCTGTTATAATACGAACATCCACTTTAACGGCTGTTGTACCACCTACCCTTCGAACATACCCATCTTCAATTACTCGAAGAAGTTTGGCTTGAAGCTCTTTTGGCATGGAGTTCATTTCATCTAAGAAAAGAGAGCCGCCATCTGCCATTTCAAATAGACCTGGCCTATCAGCTGCTCCAGTATAGCTCCCCTTCGCAGTACCAAAGAGGATGCTCTCTAAAAGTGTTTCTGGTATGGCACCACAGTTTTGAGCGATAAATGGAGCATGCCTTCTCGGGGATGCATGATGTATCCCTTGTGCAATAATTTCCTTTCCAGTCCCAGTTTCCCCACAGACTAAAATTGGAAACGAGGTGTTAGCAAACATGGTGACTTCTTTTAACAGCTGCATACATTCAGGTTCTACGGTTAGAAAATCACGTAGAGAGTATGTGAGTGTATAGGAGCTTGCTTGTGTTTTTTTTCCACTCTTTAGTACTTTTGATTGAAGGTCTAACAGGTTATTGGATAGTGTCTTCAATTGCCCATAGTTCTTAGCAATTTCCACCGCTCCTAGCATAGTCCCATCGTAGATAATGGGAAGAGTCGTGTTTACGGTTTCGACCAGCTGGCCTTTTTTATTTTCAAAGCGTTGATTTTTATGATAGATGGGATTTTTGGTTTTTAACACTTTCAAAATGGTGCTCGTTTCCTCCGTTAAAGAGGGAAACACTGAGAGGATATGCTTTCCAAGCACCTCCTCTTGATTCATTCCATCATGACTTGCTGCTACTTTATTATAGTAAATTGTCTTTCCTTCCTTATCAACAGCATGAATCGCTTCGTCAATTCCATCCAAAATTGCTCGTAACATTTCCTTTGATAAATTTTGAGTCTCTATCATGTTACACCGCCTAACTTTCGGCAGATGATGCCGAATAATCGGCAGAGCCATTGGTTAGATTTTTGTTCCATACATTCATATCTTCTATATTGTTATAAATGTAGCAATTGTTTTTTAATCTCCCAGAATACGAATACGATAATGCTTGAAGGGTTGCATTCATCCCAAAGGATAATGATCTCGCGATAGAATAGCTGCAAAAAATTTGTTTTTTCACTAATTCTTTTTCTAATGCTAAAATAATATGTTTCATGTAACCACCGCCTCGGTTATCAGGCAAGGTCGCGCAATCTGTAATTTCGGCATTCATATAGGTCAGATTAATTTCTGCAGAGGCTGCTGCGATAATAGTTGAACCTCGTTCCACAATCATAAAAATTGTCCCAAGATTCATTTGCTGTTTTATATAATCGGGATTTTCTATAGGAACGGGATAAATTTTAAAAACAGAGGCATATAGCGTGGATAGTTTCACTGCATCCGCTTCGTTTGCTAGCCTTAAGGTTAAGTTAGAGTCCAGTTCAGCTAATATACTGGAATATTTCTTTTTGTAGACCGCCTCCAATATATCGTCTTCCTCACACCATTTATCGCTATTATATCTTTCTATAGAAGCATATTTGCAAAGAAAGAACATATCACTACCTAAAAAATACTGTGGCACAACTGCTTCTAATACGAATCCCTGTTCCATTAGTGCTTGCACTTGTTCATATCTGGATTTAACAATGATTTTTTCTACATAAGAATCCTTATTTCTATTGATTTGATCAACAATATTGACAAGATCTCCTCTGATGTCTTCAATCTTTAAGCGTTTGTTATAGTAATCTTTGTACCCTTCCAGATAGAAGGATTCGTTCAATAAATTTATTTCTCTTCCCGTTTTATTTGACATGTAATCCCTCCTATTTATCATTTCGCCATAAAGTAAGAAAATCCCCTAAAAAAAAGGAGATTTTTTATTGAAGAGATTCATCTGACATCCCACACCATTCAATGAGCAGATAAGCGATGATTTCCGCAGCTTCCATCATTTGGTCAATACTAATGTATTCATTTGGAAAGTGTGCAACTTCTGTTGTTCCAGGACCAAAAATAATAGTGGGGGTATCCATTAAGGATGAAAACAATCCTCCATCTGTTCCCCATGGAGAAGCCTCTAAAATGGCCATTTGTTTCCTAACTTTCTCTATACTGTTTTGTAGTACCTTAATAAAGGAATGATTCATCTCTATTTCACCAGGAACCCATTGGGCACCAAACCACTCAAGTCGAACAGGATGGAGAGTGAACCAATCATCATGTTTAGATAGTAAAGAAAGTTCATGACGGAATTCTTCTTTTACTTCTTCTAATGTTTCATGAGGTCCGACACCAATGCGCCCTTCTAGTTTAATTAAATCTGGTACGGAAGATGGCCAGCTTCCCCCCTCAATTTTTCCAATGTTAATAGGAAGTGGAATAGGTATATGCTGAAACAATGGATCAGTCACTCGAAGATTTCGTTTCTTTTCAAGTTCCTTAATTGTGTTGATGACTGTTAAAGCTTTTTCAAGAGCACTTACCCCTTCATATCTTGTCCCGCCATGTGCTGATTTCCCTTTTACATAAATCCGAAACCACATCGAGCCTTGTTGTTTTGGGAAAATTTTCATATTTGTCGGTTCCGGAATTAATACCGCATCTGCTTTGTACCCTCGTAGGATAGTAGCTAATGTCCCTGCTCCACCACTTTCTTCTTCTATCACGCTTTGAAAAATAACATCTCCCTTTAACCTGATTCCTAACTCTTTTAACAAAGTAATTGCCATAAGTAATGAAACATTTCCACCTTTCATATCGGTGGTCCCTCGCCCAAACACTTTACCGTCTTCTACTTTTCCTTCGTAGGGATCATGGCTCCATTGTTTTAGGTCCCCTTCAGGTACAACATCGATATGCCCATTTAATATAATCGATTGCCCACCGCCCGTTCCACGCCAGATTGCCACGACGTTTGGAGAATCTTGAAAAGTCTCTCTTGCTGAAACAAAGTTAGGATGGGTTTGCAGCTCTTTTATATCTGGCTCCCAAATATCAATCTCTAAACCGATTTCTCTGCAGGCCTCCACCACAACTGCTTGGGCACTGCTTTCAAACCCCGATATACTTCTTTCTTGAACAAGTTTTTGCAGAAGTTTGATAGCTTTACTTTTGTTTTTTTGCAGCCAAGTCTTTATCTCTTCTGAGTAATTCATCTCTCCCATCCCTTCACCAAAATAGTTTGACAACCTGTCTTTCTCTCTAGGTAGAATTTAGGTTTAAGTGAGTTATGGTGTTTGTATAAAATTAGCATCTGTTTTGTCTATGATCTCTTTAAGGGTAACTTCAGGCATAAGTTCTTTTAACGTGATACCTGCTTCTGTTACTTCCATCACCCCAAGCTCTGTAATAATCATATGAACACAGGAGGGTGTGGTGATAGGCAATGAACATGTTTTTACTATTTTGGAATTTCCATATTTATCACAATGGTTCATTAACACGATTACTTTTTTTGCTTTTTGCGAAAGCTCCATCGCACCACCCATACCCGGAACTCTTTTTCCTGGGACAATCCAGTTTGCTAAGTCTCCTTTTTCACTCACTTGTAAGGAGCCTAAAATGGTTACATCTAGTTTTCCTCGTCTAATCATGCCAAATGCCATGGCACTATCAAAATAAGAAGCTCCTTTAGTAATAGTCACGGGATATCCTGCAGCATTGCATAAATTTTCATCCTCTTGCCGTGCTTTAGGCGAACTTCCCATTCCTAAAATTCCATTTTCAGCATGGAAAAAGACATGATATCCCTCGGGTAAATGATTTGGAACTAATGATGGAATTCCGATACCAAGATTTACAACCATTCCATTTTTTATTTCTTTAGCTGCTCTTTTGGCAATGAGGTTCCGTACGTCTCTTCCCAAACCCATGTCCAATTGACCCCCTCACTTTGAACCATATAATCTACGTACACTCCTGGCGTGACAATAATTTCTGGGTCTAAAAATCCAAGCGGGACAAATTCCTCTACTTCCACAATGGTGATCGTCCCTGCCATTGCCACTAAAGGATTCGTATTTCTAGCGCTTTTATCAAACACTAAATTCCCATAGGGATCTGCTTGTTTAGCATAGATAATGGAAACATCAGCAGTCAAAGCTGACTCAAGGATGTAAGGAGAATTGTTTACAGTGAGAATGGTCTTTTCTTTCGTAACAATTTCATTGGTGATGCCAACATCAACAAGAATGCCTCCTAACCCTACACCTCCTGCACGAATCCTTTCCACCAGTGTGCCTTGCGGTGAAAATTCTACTTCAAGCATATTATCCGTCATGAGTCTACCAGCCACCGGATTAGAACCAATATGAGAAGCGATCAATTTTTTTACTGCTCCTTCGCATACTACTTTTCCAATTCCTATGGTTGGAAAACCTGCATCATTCCCAATTAAGGTGAGGTCACTGACACCCGCTTCAAGAATCAGGTCTACTAGTCCTGGCGGTGTTCCTACTCCTCCAAATCCGCCAAACATGATGGTCATTCCATCGTGGAAAAACGGTTTTACATCCTCTTTTTTTACCATTTTTTTAAAGCTGTTTTCTATTTTTTTCACATTTCAGCACCCCTTATAAGTATCCTTGTAGTTCACTTAGGGTCATTTCTAGGATATCTATTAATTCATCGATTTCTTGTTTTGTAATGGAAAGTGGAGGGGCAATGATAATCGCATCTCCTCCTACTCCTTCCACTCCCGCTGAGGCAGGATAAATAAGCAATCCATTCTTTTGGGCAATTTCTATTACTCTTGTCGTGACTGCTTTTTCTGAAGCAAATGGATATTTCGTTGTATCATCTGAGACCATTTCCATTCCAAGTAAAAGTCCTCTGCCTCTAACATCTCCGATAAAAGAAAACATACTTTGTAGTTTTTCTAACCTTTCTTTCAAGTAATCTCCCATTTTTGCTCCATTTTCTACAAGCTTTTCTTTCTTTATATATCCAAGAACAGCATTGGCTACTGCGGCAGATTGTGGATTGGCACTATAGGTATGCCCGCTCATAATAATTTTTGAGCCACTTATAATACTTTGGACAATTCTGTCACTTACAAGTGTTGCGGCAATTGGGCTATAACCTGCGCTCATCCCCTTTCCAATACAGATAATATCTGGAGTTACTCCCCAATGTTCAATTGCAAACATGGTTCCTGTTCTGCCTATCCCAGTCATCACTTCATCTGCAATAAAATGAACATTGTATTCGGCACAGATTTTTGCAACCTCTTCATAATATCCATCAGGAGGACAAACTGCGCCAGCAGCCGCACCAATAATTGGCTCAGCCACAAAAGCGGCAACCCTGTCTTCCCCTATTTCTTGTATAGCTCTTTCTAAATCTTTCGCACATTTCAGCTTACAGGTAGGGTAAGAAAGATTAAACGGGCATCTATAACAATATGGTGGTTCAACAATTGGAGACTTCTCTAATAACGGTTCAAATCTTTTTCTTCTTTCAGCATGTCCAGATAAAGACAAAGCACCGATTGTAATCCCATGATAGCTTTTCCACCTTGAGATAATTTGGTTTTTATTTTCCAATCCATTTTCCTGCCAGTATTGAACAGAGATTTTCATTGCCGTTTCAAGGGCTTCTGTTCCACTATTGACAAAAAAAGACCAATTAACATCACCAGGAGCAAGCCCCATTAACTCAGAGGCAAGGTTTTCAGCTGCCTCACTCGTAAATTGGGAACGGTATACAAATGAAACCTTTGCCGCTTGATCTGCCATTGCATCAATCACAGCTTGTACATGATGGCCGATGCTTGCTGTGACTGCGCCAGAGGAACCGTCTAAATATTTCTTTCCATCCCTATCATATAAATAGACACCATTTCCATGACTTATTACTGGATATTCTTTATCCAAAAGCGGCTTAATAAGGTAGGACTGATCCATAAACGATTACCCCTTTCTCATTCAATATGTAACCGTTTACTAGCTTTTCTCAACATAATGAAAGCTAGCTTATTACTATTCTATGATTAGGATAGAAATTCTTTCGTGTTTAAACTGGAAATAAAAAAAAACCTCACCCGGCATCCCAGGTGAAGCTCTGTTTTTTTATTATTTGCAGTAGCAAGCTCCTACAATAATTAGCAAAATGAATAGCACAACAATCAATACAAATGGATTTCCACAGCCGTATGCAGGTGCTACCTGCTGGGGGTAACCGCAAGGTCCACAAGTGTAGTAACAGTAATCATGCATGGTCATCACTCCTGTTTTATATTTACACTTCTACACTATGAACATAGGTGGCTGTCCCGTATGTGCGAATGCCCATTTTTACATACTATTTATTTTGTTCCATTTTATCAATCACCAATACCATGTTTTTTAAAGTATGTTCAATATGGTTATTATCATTTGTTACCTGTTCTACACTTGCACTTATTTCTTCAAGACCAGCCGTCGCTTCCTCCATCAATGCTGCAAACTCACCTGTATAGTGGTCTGTGTTGGTTGTTTTTTCCTGAACAGTTTTAGCAAAATGATGAAAGTCTTTAACATCCGTAAGTAAGTTTGCTAACGTTTCACTGATTTGATGGAAGAATTGATTTACTTCATTGGTTGCTTCTACATTTTTTGTCATTTCTCTTACATTCATTTGCAGCTTAAGCAAAACTTCTTCCTTTGTTTCATTCAAAGAAGCAAGATTTTCGGTTATTTCTTTCGTGGTTTCACCTGTTAAACTTGCTAGCTTTCTGATTTCCTCTGCTACAACGGCGAATCCCCTGCCTGCCTCTCCAGCTCTTGCCGCTTCAATGGAAGCATTCAAAGCAAGCAGATTGGTTTGCTCTGTAATATTTTTAATATGCTGTGTTAACGTATTTGTGTCGTCAATTTTTTCTGTTAATACACGGAAAACATTATCCATTTCTTTTACATCCCGAGAAAAGGCACTCATGTTTTCTGTAAGCCCTACAGCCTTTAATTGACCTTGTCCTGCAGTAGATTTTGTCGTATTTGTATAATCATATAATCCGTTTGATTTAGTGACAATGTGATCCATCAATGAGGTGACATCATTTGTGAGTTCCGCAATGCTGCTAATTTGGTCCGTTTGTCTTTGACTCCCTACTGACAGTTCTTGAATGGTCAAGGATATCTCTCTTTGTGATTGGATATTCAAACTTAATCTTTCATGAACATTATTTATGTGTTTAATTAACTGCAATGCATCTTGCTGGAAGCTATCTTGCTTTTTCTGTCTCTCTTCATTAGCTGTTTTCATGTCATTAACAATTCCTTCAAATTGTACAAATAATCGGTTGCCTATTCTCACCTGTACGATTGTTACAACAAACAATAATACAAAAAGCAGGATGATATTACCTACTTGGCCTTCAATAAGGAGATTACCTTTTAAAAAGGAGTATAAGGAAAACCCAAACAACATAAGACTTCCTACTCCTCCAACAAAAAACACCCTTTTGTTAAAATAAATGGTTGCAATCACAAGAACAAAAAAAGGTAGGATAAAACCTGATAAAGATGCCCCTCGTCCAACCAAAATAATAAAAAACACAATAAATGTAACACTGACTGTAAAATAAGGAACGCATTGATGAAACCATTTGTTCCATTTGGTTAACCCAAACATCACGATACTTAAGCAAAATGCTACAATTAAGGTGTACGTTATTAAATCTGCAGCAGGAACGAGAATGTTCACTAACAAACCCGCGCCATAGGAAAAGAACACGACGAAAAACATAAGCTTATTCTTTTTTAATAAGTCTTGAAACTTCAACTCTTCTACACTTAAAACCGACATTGCATTTCCCCCACTCATCTTTCCTTGCTTCTCTCTATTTGTAATACATTCTTCATCAACGTTTCTCTATCCTGCAAGTTTTGTAGAAAATTGGGGAAAAAAAATAACCTTTTATCTCAAAAGATAAAAGGCAAATGGAATATTCTTAGTCAAATAGCTTTTTGTAATCAGCGTATCCCTCTTTATCAAGGTCTTCTACAGGTATGAATTTTAGTGCTGCAGAATTTATGCAGTATCGTAAACCACCTTTTTCAACTGGACCGTCTTCAAATACGTGCCCAAGATGGGAGTCTCCGTTTTTGCTTCTGACTTCTGTACGAACCATTCGGTGACTTACATCCATTTCTTCTTTTATGGTTGTTGTATCAATTGGCTTCGTAAAGCTTGGCCATCCGCAGCCTGCATCATATTTATCTTTTGAACTAAACAATGGTTCACCTGACACGATGTCTACATATATTCCTTCTTGTGTGTGGTTATAATATTCATTTTGAAAAGGTGGCTCTGTTCCATTATTTTGCGTCACTTCATATTGCATAGGTGTTAGCTTATTTTTCAATTCATCACTTGGTTTTTTCCAATGCTTTTTGATAAAAGCTTCCCTCCCAGATCCTTTTGCATACATTTTATAGCGAAATGGATTCTTTTTATAGTAATCCTGATGATATTCTTCTGCAGGATAGAACGGCTTTGCCGGTAGTATCTGTGTAGCAATCGGAGCTGTAAATCTTCCACTCTTCTCCAATTGCCTTTTAGACTCTTCTGCTTTTTGCTGTTGCTCGCTTGAATGATAGAAAATTGCTGTTCTATAAGAGTCTCCTCTGTCATGAAACTGGCCGCCCGCATCGGTAGGATCAATTTGATTCCAAAAGAGTTCCAACAGCTTTTCATAAGAATAAACATTTGGATTAAATAAGATCTGCACCGCTTCATAATGCCCTGTGGTTTCTGAACACACTTCTTTATACGTTGGATTTTCTTTGTGTCCCCCTGTGTATCCAGAAACGACTCGTTCAATTCCATCGTGCTCATCAAACGGTTTTACCATACACCAAAAACATCCGCCAGCAAACGTTGCAAGCTCTAAGTTATCGCTCATAATTCCCACCTCAATCATTATTTATTTGCATTATATCAAGAACGAAGTGGGAATCCTAATGGATTGCTTTCTAAGTATGACCGTTTTTAGATCCTATGATAAAATGAATAACGATGAAAGAGGAGGCCTACAAATGAAAAAGAAAATCGAAGTTTACATTTTGGCTGGATTTTTAGGTAGTGGAAAAACTACATTATTAACACAAATGCTTGAAACAGAGCAAAATGCGAATAGAAAAGTTGCGGTCGTCATGAATGAATTAGGGCAAGTATCGATAGATTCTGATGCGATTCCAAAAAACACTCCACTTTCAGAGCTGTTTGACGGTTGTATTTGCTGTACGATACAAGAAAAATTGGAATCCACTCTCCAGGGTTTACTACTAAATGAAGACTTGGATGCTATCTATATAGAAACAACAGGAGCCGCTCATCCGATAGAAGTTCTTGATACGGTCCTATCCCCAATTTTTGCGGAGAGTTTTGTTGACCCAAAAATAATTACTCTTCTAGATTTATTAAGATGGCAAGATCAAAATAATCTTTCTATTCAAATCAAACAGCTAATTCGAGAACAAGTAAGACACGCTGATTTGTTAATTGTAAATAAAATGGACTTAGTAAGTGAAGCAGACACAGCGAGCATGTTATATGAAATTCAATCAATAAATCCAAATGCGACTACCTTGTTAACTAACTATGCCAAAATCCCACCTTATAGCTGGAAGCATACAAAAAGTTTGGAAAAAGAAGAACATGAAGTTTCCCATGTAAAGGAACAGCTTAACCTTAAATCGTTTGTTTACCAGTTTCAGTCTGCGATAGATTTAGATGAATTTGAGAATTGGTTAAGGCAGCTTCCTGATTCCGTATACCGGATAAAAGGTTATCTACGCTTTGAACACACGTCTAGCATCTATCTCTTTCAATATTCCTATGGGACCCCTTTATATATGAAAGAAATGGTTAAGGTTCCTTTGAATCTAGTATTGATTGGCGAAAATTTAGACCAGCAAATGCTAAGAGACCAACTTCAGCACCTAGAAAGAAAATAGTCTTTCCCCCTTCCCTTTCATGCTAGGTAAGCGTATGAACATTTAGCCTACCTTTGAATATCTTAGTATAGGAGTGACTGTTAAGGGGAGGGAAAGTTTTGATAGAAGTTGCAGGAAAATCGTTGGATGAATCCATGCTTAATCTAGAAGAAAGCTTCCAAAAAGACATTCTAAATATTTTGTTAGATGATTCATCCATCCATGAGTATGATAGTGTAGAGGAACTAAAATTTGAACTTGCTTATCGTCAAAATTTAGTAATTAGTGGTACCGCCATGAGCGAAGGGGAGGCCCGTTTTGAAACCTTTGCTGGTGCGACGTGTAACCCTGACTTTTGGCAATTGACCCCTAACGGAGGCTTTTTATTAAAAAAAACAGTCTCTCCTTCTGATGCAATTATTGATATATTTACCAATAGTTCTAATTATGCCTTTGAATGTGCAACAGCCATGGTCATTAACTTATATCATGGGCTGTTATTAACTATAGGAAAACGGCTTTTTGATAAGCTTTTCAAGGAACTTTACTTATACAGCTGGCATTTTGATGCAGATCTTGTAATGGACTCTTCTCACACCTACCACCTTATCCCGGGAGATATCGTATACTTTGATAATCCAGATTACAACCCAATGACCTTTTGGTGGAGAGGTGAAAATGCCTTATATATGGGAAGTGATCAATATTTTGGTCATGGTATTGGAATCCAATCAAAAAAGTACATTGTTGACTTTTTAAACAGTACAGCGTTACCTGAGGCGACCCGTCCAGCGACGTTAACAGATTATGTGGCCCGTCCGGATTTTCGACAATTATCAAAAATTCTAGGTACAGTTTATATGCAGTCGGAAAGAAAGCAGCAACATACCATCATTCATCATAATAAATCTTCCATTTCCTGTCATAGATATTTACAGCTATTACACAATCTTTATTTTTCAACATGATTTAGACTAACTCTATGTTAAAGTTGGTCTTTTTTTCTTGGTAAAATTAACGTACTGTATTCTTTTTTCAATTCACTAAGTGTATAGGCTGACAATTGCTTCTGATGGACAAAGTAACCCGCTTTCACAAGCGCATCGATATAGTATTCTCTTGCAAACGTGATAGCTTGGTGTAATTTCCCTGCCATTGTACTCCCCCCCTTTTGTAGATATTAACAAGCAATAGAAGAAATTTCAGTCACTTTGTAAGGTCTTATGACATCAATTTGAATGATGGTGTTTTTATTTGTAAGGTTTTCTAACAACAAAAGTTTCCTTATCATAGAAATCCTTTATAATGTATGTATGCAGTGAAGTGAGGATGTGAGAACCTGTGAGTCAGGAAGAAACACCACTGAAAGACCGAAAAGTTATTTCTATTGGGACTGTCAGAGATTTAACAGGATTATCCGAGCGTCAAATTCGATATTATGAGGAAAGGAAACTCATCTTCCCAGCCCGAAATGGATCTGGTATTCGAAAGTATTCCTTTGCGGATGTAGAAAGATTAATGGAAATTGCAAATCAAATGGAGGAAGGAGTACAAACTCACGAAATACGAAGGGAATGGAAAAAGAAAGAAAAAGAGCATGAAAACTGGAAAAAGCAAATGCTAAAAGGACAAATTCAGGCACATTTCAAACAAAACAGGCCGTAAAAAGACTTTTCCCATCAGAAAGGTCTTTTTGTTTGTTTAGAAACTGGTCACTTTCTATCCTATCGGGTATGCTAGCAGTAATGATTTAATAAAGGTTGGTTGAAAGTATGTTTGAATTACTTCTAACGATGTTTGAAAGACTTGGTATCATTGTTACAGTTGCATTTATTATGACTCGCCTCTCATTTTTTCGGCAGCTCGTTAATAGACAAGAAATTGACCGAAAACAACAATGGATGGCCATTGGATTTTTTGGTTTTTTCGGCATCATCGGTACCTATACAGGTCTTACCTTTGATACAGAAACGCTAGGCTTTAATCGTTGGATATCAGAATTAAATCAATCTGAAGCTATTGCTAATTCAAGAGTGATTGGGATTGTGATGGCTGGATTGCTTGGAGGGTACAAAGTAGGAATTGGTGCTGGAGTCATTGCTGGCATCCATCGCATGAGTCTTGGTGGATTTACTGCCTTCTCCTGTGGTTTTTCAGCAATTATTGCAGGTGTTTTAGCAGGATTTATCCGCAGCAAATATAAAGGTAAACGAATTAGTGTAATCCTTGCGTTGTTAACTGGCGCTTTAGCAGAATCTATTCAAATGGGCATTATTCTTCTTTTTTCCCATCCATTTGAAAGAGCATTAAATCTAGTAGAAAGTATCGGCCTTCCGATGATTTTAGCTAATGGAATAGGTTCTGCTCTTTTTTTCCTAATTATATTAGCAGTCATTAACGAAGAAGAAAAAGTCGGCGCCACCCAAGCACAAAAAGCTCTTACCCTTGCTGAAAGTACTCTTTCTCATTTGCGTACAGGTTTACATAAGGAATCTGCTCAAGCAGCATGTAAAATTATCTTTAAAGAAGTAGATGCTATTGCAGTAGCGATGACGGATAAAACTCAAATTCTTGCTCATATTGGAATTGCGGATGACCATCATCAAATCGGAACAACTGTTCAGACAAATAGCACAAAAAAGGTGTTAGAGCACGGAAAATTGTTAGTTGTAGACAAAAAAGACATCCATTGTAAAAATCCAACTTGCCCTTTAGGTGCAGTCGTAATTGCACCATTAAAGAAGCGTGAAAATACTATTGGCACCTTAAAGTTTTACTTTTCATCTAAAAAGGATATTAACAATGTAGTCATACAGCTAATAAAAGGATTAAGCTCTTTGATGAGCCATCAACTGGAAATTTCTGATGCTGAAAAAGCATCAAAGCTAGCAAAAGAAGCCGAAATAAAGGCATTACAAGCTCAAATCAATCCACACTTTTTATTTAACTCTTTAAATATTATTGTCTCTTTAATTAGAACGAATCCAATGCAAGCAAGGAAGCTGCTTCTTTCATTATCACACTTTTTCAGACAAAACCTGATTGCTACTACGGCAAAATGGACCACCTTAGAAAATGAATTAAAGCATGTCAAAGCTTATCTTGCTATTGAAGAGGCTAGGTTTGTAGATAGACTTCGAGTATCTTATAAGGTAGATGAACAAGCTCTACCCTACCTAATTCCGCCTCTTTCCTTACAACCAATTGTCGAAAATGCCGTAAAGCATGGATTAAAGGATCTACAGAAAAATGCAGAAATCACCATTGCTATTACAAATCAAAATGACTCAATCCATGTTTGTATTACAGATAATGGGATTGGAATAAACAATGAAAAAATAGCGCTTCTAGGAAAAGAGATTCCCCCTTCTGCCACAGGGACTGGGCTTGGGTTGTACAATATTAACAAGCGATTAATGATGATGTATGGAGAAGCTGCTAAGCTATACTTTAACAGTGAAGCAAATGACGGAACAGCGGTCTCTTTTACTATTGCAAAAAAGTTAAAGGATGTAGGAGCTAATGACAAGAATTAAGACAATCATTGTTGATGATGAACGGTACAGTAGAGATGAGCTAAAGCATTTATTGCAGGAATATGATCACATCAACGTGGTCGGAGAAGCTGCTTCAGGAGAGGATGCATTAGTTCTTTGTATGCAACAACTGCCCGCTGTCGTTTTTTTAGATATTGAAATGCCAAAAATGAGTGGATTAGAGGTAGCGAAGCATTTGAAGGAGTTAAAAAATCCTCCTCTTATTGTATTTGCAACTGCCTATCCAGATTTTGCATTAGAAGCATTTCGCCATGAAGCCATTGACTATCTATTAAAACCTTATGAGGAAGAACAGGTAAATGAAACGATACAGCGAATGATAAAATATCTTCAGCCAAACCAGTACATGCCCGTATCAACTAGTAATGCCAAACTGGCAGTAGAACTTGAACATGAGATATTTTATTTAGATCCCTTAGAAATTCTCTATATTAGCAGAGAAGAAAGAGTATCTCGTATTTTTACAAAGGATGGACATTATGAATCCAAGCTTGCTTTAAAGGAATTAGAGGAACGTTTAAGTAGCTATCCTTTTTTTCGCATTCACAAAAGCTATATAGTAAACCTAAACCATGTTTCTAAATTGATTCCATGGTTCAATGGGGCTTATATGTTAGAGCTAGCTGGAAGTAAAGAAAAGCTTTCTGTTAGTCGAAATTATGTAAAGTCGCTCCGCAGCAAACTCGAGCTATGACATCTTAACTAGCAATATCAACATGTTACGTTCCATAATGAACATGTTACACAAAAACAACTCAAATGAAAGCCTTTTCATTTTATAATGACCTTACTCCAAAAAAAGAGAGGGGTCATTTCTTTATGTACACATTTCTTGCAGGTATTTTACTATTAGTGTTAGGGTATTTCATTTACGGAAAATTTATCGAAAAAGTGTTTGGGATTAAAGAAAATAGAAATACTCCAGCATACACAAACCAGGACGGTGTCGACTACTTACCAATGGGAAAAAATAAAAATTCCCTCATCCAGTTATTGAATATTGCTGGTGTAGGCCCAATTTTCGGTCCCATTCTTGGGGCACTTTATGGACCGGTAGCATTCTTATGGATTGTGCTTGGTTGTATTTTTGCAGGCGCTGTTCATGATTATTTAACAGGAATGATTTCTATCAGAAACCGTGGTGCTCACCTGCCAGAACTTGCAGGGAAATTCCTCGGCAAATTTATGAAGCATATTGTAAACGCATTCGCTATTTTGTTGTTAGTTTTAGTAGGTACCGTTTTTGTCACGGCACCCGCTGGTCTCATTCATAGTCTCACTAACGGAGGTATTGCACTAGGAATTATTCTAATGGTCATCTTCGTTTACTATATTTTTGCAACCATGCTGCCTATTGATAAAATTATCGGCAGAGTTTATCCACTTTTTGGCGCACTTTTATTAATCAGTGCCGTAGGTGTAGGTGGTGCCTTAGTAGTAACAGGGCAGCCAATCCCTGAATTAAGCTTTACAAACATGCATCCTGACAATGTACCTATCTTTCCATTACTATTCTTAACTATTTCATGTGGAGCATTATCTGGGTTTCATGCAACACAAACTCCCATTATTTCAAGAACCACCCAAAATGAAAAACAGGGACGTAGAATTTTCTATGGCATGATGATTGCAGAAGGAATAATTGCCATGATTTGGGCAGCTGCGGGTATGAGCTTATTTAATGGCTCTGAAGGACTAAATGCAATATTAGCTAATGGAGGACCAGGTGCGGTAGTAAATGAAGTAGCTACCACCATGCTTGGAGCTATTGGTGGTACACTTGCAGTAATCGGAGTAATCATCCTTCCCATTACATCTGGAGATACCGCTTTCCGCAGTGCACGAATGATTATCGCTGACTATATTCACATACCACAAAAGAAAATAGCTAGTCGAATGTGGATTGCGCTTCCTTTGTTTGCGATTTCTTATGTTCTGACTAAAATTGATTTTGAACTATTATGGAGATATTTTTCATGGGCAAACCAATCAACAGCAGTCATTGCATTATGGGTTGGGGCAATGTACTTGTTCATTGCCAAAAAGCAATATTATATAGCAATGATTCCAGCTATTTTCATGACAATGGCAACCACCACGTATATTCTAAATGCCCCTATAGGGTTTGGCTTGCCAATTGAAGCCTCCTACATCGGAGCTGCCATGTTTACTATTGTGGTAATCGGAATGTTTTATATAAAGGCGATTGCCTCAAGAAAAGCAAATTTGGAATTAGATGTGAGGGAATCCTCCAAGGCGGCATAACGAACAAAACCTGACTCTATCGAAGGAGTCAGGTTTTGTTTTTTGTATAGGGGGTAGCGTCAGTAAAATGCGGATTGACTATGTTTAGAAAATTCGATTCCCTCCACTTTTTATCTTATCGGTAAGAGAATCCGGAATACCACCCCACTGGGGACATTTCGTTCTGCCGTTATCTCGCCGCCATGCCCCTCTACAATCGTCTTTGTGATGGCAAGGCCGATGCCAGAGCCGTCACTTTCCCCACTATAAAAACGTTCAAATACCTTGTTTTCTTCTCCGGGTGAAAAGCCTTTTCCATCATCACGAAATTCAATTACCAGTTTGCTCGCCACTTCCATACTTTGAATTGTTACGTTTGTTTTTGCGTAGCGAATGCCATTACCCAAGAGATTGATGAACGCCTGTTTGAGCTTTTCCCCATCCAGATCGTAACTCCCCGCAGCATTGCTCTCCAAAACCAAACTAATCCCATTTTGCTTGGCTAGTGCCTGGACAGAATCAATCGCATCCTCTAACAAGACACCTATCTTTATAGAAGAAAAACGAAAGGTGTCCTCTACGTTTTCCAGCTTGGTCAAATAACTGATCTGATCCACCAGCTTTTTCAGGCGCTGACTTTCGTTCACAATAATGTGGAGGCTGTCCTTCAC
The DNA here is from genome assembly GCF_009363695.1 of Bacillus sp. THAF10. Taxonomy (NCBI): domain Bacteria; kingdom Bacillati; phylum Bacillota; class Bacilli; order Caryophanales; family Bacillaceae; genus Bacillus; species Bacillus sp. THAF10. Next base: position 2,148,344 of record NZ_CP045403.1, read on the forward strand.
GTCGTCTCCCTTCACCACCCCATCCAGAATTCCTTCCGCATTGCCTTGGATTGCCATGAGCGGTGTTTTTAATTCGTGCGATGCGTTTTGAAAGAAGAGCTTTTGCTGTGAATCATAGTTTCTTAGCTTTTTGGTCAGCGCTTCAAAACTATCTGCAAGCTCCTTCACCTCATCGTTCGTATCAATGGCGAGAGGTTCCACCTCCCCTTTTAATGAAAATTTGCGCATATGCTCCGTCAGCTTCCTTATCGGACCGGTTATCTTCCGCTGAAACACCAGACAAATCAGTAAGGCGATGATGGAGGAAAAAACAAATCCGACACGCTGGGATTGTTTCATCATTCCGTTCAACTCCTGGACATCCTCAACCTTTGCGACCAGCACGACAAAGCCCTTCCTCTCTCCTGATTCCCCGAGTATCGGGACACTCTCAGAAATATATTCCCGCTCTGATTCCCTAATATCCTCAAGAGTTGCTTCATCCAGGTTGGTAAAGAGCACCTCCTGTTTCGGGGTCAGGACGATGACCTGGGTCGTCAATAGCTTACTTACCGCTGAGAGCTTCACTTTATTCCGCAGCTTGGCCCGGATGTTGTCCGATGTGAGGGGATCTGGCTTGAGCCAGTTACTCATTAAAGCTGCATCCTCCCTTAACCGCTCCCTAGTCTCCTGAACCAGGTAATGCTGGGATATATAACGGAACGACAGACTGGAAATAATCAAAATGAGGACGACCAATAACAAATAAGAAAAGTATAGCTTTGTCCCGATTTTCATCTTAATCATCCATTCGATAGCCATAGCCCCAGATGGTCGTGATCTCCAAGGAAGAGCCATGCTGACTTAATTTTTTCCGGATCCTTTTCACCAAATCGTCGATAATACGGCCATCCCCAACAAAATCATACCCGCAGATCTTCTCGATTAAATGCTCCCTTGTAAACGGTTGCTCTTTATGTAATGCAAGAAACGCAAATAGGTCGTACTCCCGCATAGTCAGGACGACCTCCTCCCCTGCACATTCAAGATAACGCCTAGCCGGAATCAAATTCACATCCCTAATGACCAAGGTCTCCTCGGCTGTCGTTTTATTCATTCGTTTGATGATGTTTTTAATCCGGACAATCAACTCCCGGGGGCTGAAAGGCTTCGTCAAATAATCATCTCCGCCAATTTCAAGCCCGAGAATTCGGTCAAACTCCTCATCCTTGGCAGACACAAAAATGATCGGTATCTCGCTTCGCTTCCTGATGTCCTTGCACAGCTCCAACCCATCCATCCCAGGCATCATGATATCCAGCACAATCAGATCAGGAGAAAGCCTTTGGATCTCAGACACCACCTGCTCCCCTTTGGAAAACAATGTAACCTTATAGCCTTCATTCACCAAATACTTCTCCAGAATGTCCCGAATGTTTTTCTCATCATCGACAACAAACACATGCATGCACACACACCACTCTTCCATCTATCTTTCCTATCATAGATTATATCAAAAATACAGTATTCGCATAAATTGTTGCTTTTCACGTATCTAAGTCTATCACGGAAGATAGGGATTATTGTGCTCTTTTCCCTGTTCAACCATATTAATTTCTATGAAGCGTTGGTATATCGTGCAGTAAAAATTCCAAAAACATGATTTTTTACGGGCAGTAGCAACAAACTTTACAAAAAGAGCCTAACAAAAAGAGACAGGGCAAGGCTCCCTATCTCTATACCAAGAATTATTCGCTAAGCAGAGCAATCAATTGGTCAAGAATCTCCAACTCGTCCTGAAGCTTCTCGTTCACCTGCTCTCCTAGTAAACGAAGCTCCTCGAACTTCTCTTCAGACCTATCTTCTTTTGATGTCGGTTTCTTTTCCTTCATCTCTTCGTGGATCGCTGTTATTTCATCCTGGACTGCCTTCATTTGCTGTCGTAATTCGTTCACCTCGGTCGCCTTTTCACTATCCTCAGAAAGGCTCGCTTCTAAGGCAAGGTCCAGCAACTGGTCCTTTTTCTCCCCAATTTGTTTTCTTATTTCCAAACGTTCACTTTTCATTTCTTTTCTCGCTTGCAGTTCATCCTTGTGTTCCTTCAAAAAATTTAAGCGATGCTTTAGCTTCTCCCTTCCCTCAAGCTCCGTGACCTGCTCGATGGGAGTTTCCAGATTAGCCTCCTCTTCTGCTGCAGAAGTAGCGTTCACCCCATACATCCCACCACCAATCACAGCCGCTGTCAATACAGCAATCATTCCTTTTTTCATCTTAACTCCTCCTTACGTGTTATATCTTACAGTTTCAGTATAGGCAGGAGTTGTGGAAGAGCCTTGGTGGAATTGTGTGAAAAGGATGTGAAAAAGGGACCGCTTAGAGAAATGTCCCTTTAGCACCTCCTTAAACAGGTAATTTATCCGGATTTGGGATGATATACATTTCCTTGATCTGAAAATCAAAGGTACAAAAACCTAACACACTATGCACCATGTCAGAAAGGTACGTTACAATTTGAAAAGTGCTATTGTATAAAAAGTCATGGTAAAGAAAACGCTATAATAAAAAGGAGGCGTTTGAATGTCATCCCCTTATTTGTGTCCAAACTGCAAAACAAATCGTTCTCGCTTTAACATTATTGAACAAAACGCAAAATCAGTGAAGCTTCATCCACAAACAGGTGAACTGATGGAGGAATATAGTGCAGAGAAGCTAGACCCATTTCATCTACCTTACAAAGGGCCTGTACAAAAAGTGCAATGTGCCACATGTGGATTAATCGAGGATGAGCAACTGTTTATAAAACGTGCTGAAATCCAAAACGGATAAAGGGATGGATATCCATCCCTTTATCCGTTTTTATATTGGCACATTAATCTAGAGATTTGATAAAGTCTCTTATTGTCTCAATCAATTGCTTAGGTTCCTCTAGCATGCTCATATGTCCAGAGTCTTCTAAAAGTCTTTTTGTTACATGATTCCCCTCTTTTACGAAGGTTTTTTCTTTAGGAATAATTTGATCATTTTCTCCTGCAACCAATAAAAGCTTGCCTTGATAATCTTTTAGAAAGGGAATCATATCCCTTCTATTTTTCATGGCATTTAATGCTCCAATTGCGCCTTGTGGCTTTGTTTTTAAGCCAAGAACCTTGGTAAACTCCACTTCTCCTTTGTGGGTTTCTAAGTTTTCTGGGGAGAACAGCTTTGGAACTAAATCATCTAAAAAGTTTTCCATCCCCTCGTCTAAAATCCGTCTCTTCCCTTTTTCTCTCCCCTCTTTAGCCTCCTCATTGTCAGAGTGTGGGGTGGAATGAACTAAACCTAAACCGTTTATGAGAGCTGGATTGTTCTTTGCTAACTGTAAAGCAACATATCCACCTAGTGAATGACCTATTACTGTTGCTTCTTCAATTTCTAAGCTCTCGAGTAATACTTTTACATCATCTGCCATATCCTCAATGGTAAATTCATTTTCTGCTACAGCAGAATCTCCATGGCCTCTTAAATCAACGGCAATAATCCGGTATCTATCTTCAAGCTCATCGATGACATATTTCCAATATTCATGAGAACCACAAAATCCATGAAGCAACACAATTGCATGCCCTACTCCTTGGTCTTCATAATGCAATGAGATATCATCTTTAATTACTTTTTCATATTCTGCCATCATATGCCCCTCATTTCTTAAGTACTATTCGTTTAATTTACCACGAAAAGTGATGGGTTAAACAATGTCATCATAAAATGTTGTGAGGTGATGTTGGATAATGAAAAATCATAACCAGATGAATGTGGAACAATATCAATATCTTGCAGATTTTTACAAATATACGAATCCTCAAAAGCATTTGTACTATTATCAATTGTATTACAGTAATGTCTATGAATACTCTCAACAGCAAAGAGAAATAGAAACAGCGCCACAAGAACTATCTGGTAATTTACGATTTCTTCATGCTGCACTTAACACTCAGGAAGTAGATATCTATCTTAATGATACCATCTTGGAAAGATCCTTTAGGTTTTCTAACAAAAGCGATTATGAAGCTATTCCAGAAGGAAGCTATCAAATAAGTATTTTTCCAGCAAATACAAAAAACACACCATTACTATCAGGATATCTCCAAGTAGAAAATGACGCCTACTATACGATTGCCATTGCAGGGAACAATGAAAATGTAGATTTATTTATCATCGAGGATGATGTAGAAATTCCTCAAAACGAATCGAAATTCAGGGTATGGAACCTTTCTCAATATCCCCCATCCATAGATGTTGCTGTAAAAAAAGGAGATGTAGTTTTTTCTGATATCGGCTATTCAGAGGTCACTGAATACCTAGCAATGACTCCCATGACGGTCGACTTAGAAGTACGGCAAAGCGGCACAACAAATAGTATTCGACCATTAAACAGAGTTAGTTTAAAGCCTAATTTTGGTTATACTATTGTGTTAATAAGCCATTCTGCTGATCCAAATTCGCTTTATGCTATCTTTCTCGTTCCCTAAAAAAATGCTCCATCAACAATGGATGGAGCACTCTTTTTCTATTCATTTAGCACCAAGCTGCACCAACGATGATTAGAAGAATAAACAATACTACGATTAACACGAAAGAGCTTCCGTAACCATATCCTGCACCTGCCACTGGGCCATATCCGCAACCACACCAACTCATAGCTGTCACCTCCTCCTTAAAATCAATCTATTCCTTTATATTAGTAGCGAAAACCACCCGCACCTACAATCACCAATAAGATAAAGAGAACAACTAACAACGCGAAACCTGAACCATAACCGGCTCCACCCATGCTCTACACCTCCCCCCTCATTTCTACTACATAATGTATTCACCAAACGAATAAAGGTAAAGGCATATGCCCAGTTCCAAAAAATTTGGGTAGTTTTTCAAAACGAAAAAAATAAAAAAAATGCCCAAAAAGTCAAAAACAAATGACTTTCTGGGCAAATGCATTATTAGATGCTGGAATCTCCTAATCTTCTACTGGGACCAGCAAGTTGAGTTTGATATCATTTTTTTCTAAATCAAATGTTGAAAATCTTACTTTCGTGTCACTTTGCAATTCCAAGTCCTGTAAGGAGACATAAATACTTTGTTCTTTTGGAATTATCTTAACCCATTCAGGTAAAGGATAATTATCTGCTACATATTTAAGAACCATAGAGACTGGTACTTGAAGTCTACCGATGGACATAGAATCCTGCTTCAATAGAACATCGCCATTTTCCTGCACTTCAGGAACAAATGTCATTGTTAGGGGAAGATTCCGTTCAAATACTGTCATTTCTCCCCTAAGTTCCACTTTGTCTGTCAAGACAACCTCATAGTTAAGAGGTCGTCTGGTTTCTTTTTCTAAATAATAGCGAATCAGTTCATTAATATCCGCTTTGTCTGATTGAATCGTCAGTGCTACTCGTTTTCGGTCGTCCTCTTTACCGTTTCCCATAAATTTTAGTTTTGAATTATTAGGGAGAAAAACGAGAGCGACAGCAAATGCTGCAATTAAAATATTTACAATTAATAAACCTATAAAGGCATTTTTCCAATTTACAATCTTCTTCATTCAGTCCATCTCCACTATTCTTCTTCAAGCATTTCGTCTATACTAGTTTTTTCATTAAAACGATTAATTTCCGTTACGATATTGTTTCCTATTAATTCATACCCTTTTTCATTTGGATGAAACTGATCATCGTCAAGGAGGTTTTCTTCAGGATTAACAAATAAATCCTGGATAGGTACAAAGGCGGTATTAGGATATTGATCTAACACAGAGACAGTGGTCTCATTCCAATTTGTTACGACCTGATTCATCTCTTCAATCTCTTCAAAAAATTGATAAAAAGGATTAAACAATCCAACAAGATATATTCTACTATTTGGATTATGTTTCCGAGTTTCTTTAATCACACTATTTAAGCGTTCTGCATATTTCTCCTGTTCTTTATCGAATAAGTCGAAGGTTAAGTCAAGAAAGTTTTCTCTTACAACTTTCATTAGGTCATTGCCACCAACCGTTAAAAAAATCACATCTGCTTCTTTCAATGCCTTTTGGACTTTTGGATCCTCTAACCTTTTTAGGAGATGATTTGTTCTGTTCCCCCTTACACCAAGATTCGTGACAGAAACATTGTCTATAAATGGCTTGGATTCATAGTGCGTTTTTACAACACGAGTAAATCCACCCTGACCTGAAGTATCACCAACTCCTTGTGTTAAGGAATCCCCAAAAAAAGTCAATTTAAAAGAACGGTCAAAAAACTCCTCTGACACACCTTCTTTTTCTTCTATATTTACTGTTTTCTTCTGATTTTCGTTTTTGTCATCTATTTTAAAAAAATCTTTAAACAAGCGTTTCTCCTGTTGATTTTCTCGCCGTTCCTTTACTTTTTCCAGTACATAACCAGAAGAATTTTCCGTGGAACAACCTACAATACTTATCACCAACAAGAAAAGAACGCTTAGTAAGCCCCATTTTTTCATCGTTCTGTCTCCTTATATCACGGTCAACTCCCGAGCCCTATTTGTTAAGGAATAATATTTGATAATATATTTTTTATAACATAATTTAGTATATTTTTCAAAAAAGTAATTTAATCTTGTCTCCTACATTCTTAAATAATATGTTTTTATAAGAAAAAAACCAGGGAAAAGAAGCATTTGTTTTCCCTGGTACCGATTATTGCTTTTCTAATATTTCAATATGCTTTAAGATTTCTTCGTAAGGCACATCAAGTCCATCATAGCTTTTAATAATAACTCCTTCTTGATCTATTAAATAAAAGCTTGTACCATGTACTACCTCTCCACCATCTTTTGGCTTGGCAACAATGGTTTTGAAGTTCTCTTGCCCAAAGCTCTCAATGTCCTGTTGAGAATAACCTGTTAGGAAATTCCAATTTGATAAATCTTCTGTAAAACGACCTGAAAACTCTTTCAATACATCTGGCTTATCTACTTCAGGATCTACGGAAAATGATAGAAACTGAACGTTAAGTTCTTTTTCATCCGCCATTTTTTGTAGCTTTGCCATGTTCGCAGTCATAGGAGAGCATACGGTTGTACAATTAGTAAAAATAAGGTTGGCCACTGTAATGTTTCCTTTTACGTTGTCCAGACCAAAGCTTTTTCCATCTTGGTTCGTAAACTGAAAGTCAGCTAATTCCCAATTTGTTTTATCAGGGATGTCTTGACTGCAGCCAGCTAAAATGAATATGAAAAGGATTCCGATAGTTAACCATGTTTGTTTCACGTTTTTCACCTTTTTTCCTGTTATAATCTTCCCATCAAATCCTATCATTAATTGGGTTGTATATAAAGAATGTAGCTTACAAATTCATAAAATGCACACATTTCCATCACTAAAAAGATGGCTAAATAGTTAGCCATCTCAAGGTTTATTTCTTTTTCGATTTTTTGCTTGAAGCAGTTGATTCATTCTTTCCTCAGAAGTCCTAGCATTGCTTTGGGGTGGAGGCGCTTTCTCTTTCTTTTTGTTTTCCTCTTTTCCCGGTGAAGGCTTACTTATTGCTACTTCTTTTCTAGCAAGGGATTGTTTACTAGATGTTTGCCTTTTTATTTCTACTTTTTGAGGAAGCTGTTGCCGTTGTATCTTCTTTTTAGGCTTTTTCTTAATTGGAATCCGCACTAATCCGAATCTACGGATGAAAATCTCGACGATGAATAAAAGGAACGCCAACACGACAAAAGGCACCCATACACTTTGGCTTCTGTAAAGGTTTTTATGCCATGGTCTAAAAGCATCCTTAGGTTCTTCCAGAATCTTTCCATTCATATTTCCTGTAAGTGTCTCTAATAGCTCCATGTTTACAGGTCTTTGTTCATACTCTGTGGAAAACGGGACGACAATGCCGCTTTTAAAGGTAGAAATTACTTCGCCTTCCTCTTCCTGCATCACATTAAGAAAGTAGATATCAGGCAGTGCGGAAAACTCCAGTTCATATTGGCCTGGGCCAACCATTTTGCTTGTAACATTTTCTATCTTTTGTCCTTTATTATCGGTTACTGAAATGGCAAGTGGCAATAGATTGTTGTCTGTAGCATCTATCTTAAGCGAAACTTTGCCCCCTTCTACCATAGAAGAAACGAAGTAAGATCCTGTTTGATAGGATGGTAATGACCAAGTAAGTAGATCATTCCAAAATCCAGACCATTGCTCCCACGATGGAAAATCGCCACTCCAAGCCCCGGAAACATCCGTTGTCCAAGCAATTGATCTACCTAGCCCATAACTCATTCTTGAAAGAATTGGGTCTTTCTTTTCACTTTCCACAATAAGATCTGCCCGTGGTTTTAGGGTAGTAGCTACATAAGCATTTATACTTGGTGTTCCGCTCTTAAATCTTGAAGACCAATCGTAACCATCATATACAGAAGGGACATGTGGATTATCTTCAATATATGTTTTGGTAGTTAAGGCGGTTTCTCTTGATAAGATACTCGGCACAGCGCTTGCATCATACACTTCGTAAAATCTACCTGTGCCCAAACCTGCAAGCTCTTCAAGTAGGTTAATATCCGCATCCCCACCAATAGCGACGGTTGATAGAGTTACATTTTTAGACAGACCCTCTTCTATGATTTCCTCATACGGCCCATTTTCTGACTGCCCATCTGTAAGAAGGATAATATGCTTTCTTTTTAAATTCATTTCACTCAGCTGTCCATATGCTTCGCTTAGAGCAGGGAAGATATTGGTTCCTCCTCCAAGAGCGGTAGAGCGAATAGAATTGATTACTTCTTCCTTATCGGAAATTGGCTTTGTTTCCACTACTTGCCAAGACTCTGTATCAAAAGCAATGAATCCAAAGGTGTCATCATCCTTTAAAAGCTCTACAGACCTTGCTGCTGCTTCTTTTGCCAGCTCAAATTTTTCTCCCATCATACTTCCTGATCGATCTAACACGATTATTAACCCTAGTGATGGTATTTCTTTTTTCCCTTTTACATCCATATCGACAGGGAGGAGCTTTTCAATTGGCGTTTTGAAATAGCCCCCAAGCCCATAGGATTCATTCCCACCTGTCATGATAAACCCTGTGCCAAAATCTCTAACGGCACTTTCCATCAATTCCATTTGTGTTTCACTTAAGTGATGACCTGAAATGTTATGTAGGATAATGCTATCATAATCAAGAAATCCAGATAAGGTGGTAGGAAGTAGTTCTGGCAGCATTCGGTCCACTTTCCACCCACTCGCTGTAAGAGCTTGAAACACATTTTCCCCTTCTCCTTCTTGATCCACCATTAAGATTTTTGGCTGACCTGATACTTGTGTAAGGGCATGTGATACATTATTTTCCACAATCTGATCACTTTTTGGATAAATCTCTGCTTTAAAAGTGGACATTCCTGGTTCACTTACTTTAAATTGATAGGAAAACTGATTGGTTCCTTTAGCGATGTCTACTTCTTCTTTTACTATCGTTTCTTCGTTTTTAGTTACAACTAAAGTAGCCGTCGTATCCACGTTAGAATCCAACACAATTTGAAGAGGAATAGCTTCCCCTTCAAAGCTTGTTTGTGGGGAAACGAATGATTGTATGGATACATCCTCCACATTAGGTGGCTGAAAAGAAATGGCATCAAGCTCGATGTTTTCTTTATTACCTAATCGTGACAAGCGTTCACCTTTTCCATTTGTCTCTACACCATCACTAATAAGGACAATTCTGCCTTTTTTATTTTCTGGAATCGTGTTGGTAGCGAATCTAATCGCCTCTTCTATATTGGTGAATTGAGATTCTGTGTTTATTGATAAATTCGAAACGGTATCACTTTCAGATGTAAAAGATTTATCAAGCTTCGGTTTATTTGCAAATGTGACAATACTGTACTGATCTTCTTCCTGCTTAGTCTTAATACTTTCATTTATTGTAGCAAGAATCTCTGTTTCCACCCTTTTTACACTGTCTGATTGATCAACCAAAAACACCGTATGCAAGCCTTTAACAGGATAAAGGAGAGAAGGAATGGTAAGGGCTAAAATTAATAGCAAATATACGGCTCCTCGTAAAGAAAAGATTACATACTCCTTTTTGGTTTTTTTTCTTTTCTTCATCCAGTAAAGATAAAGACTAATCAGCATTGGTATTACTATTAATAGCATGAGAGGATGCTCAAGTTGAAATCCCACGTCTATACACCTCCCATTCTAGAAAAAGGATGAAGAGTGCTAGTAAAATAAATACATAGCTGATATCCATTTTCACATTAGCCTTTGTTGAATCTGTGGTTGCTCCACCTGCAGATACAGTGAATCCTTCGTCAGATTTCGTTGTTTTCTCACCATCTGGAAGCATTACATATAATTTTTTTGACAATTCTTGGCCGTTTTCTACTTCTTTAAAGGTATAAAGACCCGGCTTGGCTGGAACTTGAATAGCCTCATTGGGATCGTTATAGGAACGAACCAGATTGTTGTCAAAATTGAAAAATTCCAGCTTCTCTGTTTTGGGATCAGGAACAAAATCAAGATACTGTCCCGGATAAAAATATCCTAGCTTTTCCTGTTTTTCTGTGAGCTGTTGAATGGCATGATACATAAACAACGGGAACCCTGTGTGAAGGGGCCAATCGCTATCAGAAAGGTCAAACAAGACCACAACAGCAGGTGATCCTTCGAATTCGCCACTTTTTATTAAAGGAGAATCTCCTTTCTTAGCAATTACTTCCATGTTTTTAAACACTTCTGCTGTATATACGCTATCTACATATACTTTATCTATTTCAACTGATTGCATTAGGGCATGGGTGTGATCAAAATTCATTTCTCCAGATGCTTCTTTTTTTCCATCCTCTTGTGCTACAAAAATTAGTTTAGGACCCATTGGCCACTCATCTTTTGGCATTCCTTGTAAAATATGAATACCTGAGAGCTCATCTATTTCTGTTTTGGCACTAGTTAAATGAACAACGTCCTCACTCGCAATTTCTGCTGCTTTCCTGGCAAAGGGATGAATGGTTCCATGAAGATACACTGTACCTGTTTCCTCTATGGGAGAAAAAGCATATAGTTCATTATCTAACTCATAAGCATGATCACCCGTGATAACAGCTTTATAGACGTCCGAAGGTGGGAGATTTTCAATGTATACATTTTTTGAACTGTTTGCCTCGATGTTTTCGGTTCTTTTTTCAAGCACGGTCCCATCATTGTTGGTAATCACTAACTCCGCTTCTTTAGGTGATTTTCCTTCGTTTTTAATGGTGACAACGCCAATCATTTTATTTTGCTGGGAAGCTACTCCAAAGGTATTTAGAGCGAGGTTTTCACTACTAGTTCCTAAGTTATATGCTACAAAGGTAGTATTTTCATGAAAGGTAAGGTCTGCTTCTTTTGAAAGATTGTCAGTCAGCACGTGAATTTGCCCTTCCTCGTCTCCTAATAGATTTTTAGCCAGTTCGATGGAGTCTAATAGATTGGCATTCCCATATGTAGATTCCATTGCATCAATATCATCGATTACTTCCTTTGATGACATTGTTTTTTCAACTATAATTTCTGGGAATTCTTTCGCATGGACAAGTGTTATTGATTGATCCTCTACCTTTGAAAGCAGCGTTCTAGCCTCTTCTTTAGCAAGCTGGAGCCTTGATTTTCCATCCTCTTTTGCAGTCATGGATGCTGAAGTATCGAGAATAATAACAATATGATTCCCTTTCAATCCATCCTTGTTAAAAAATGGTTGAGCTAATGTGAATATTAATAATAACAGCGCGAGTAATTGAAGGTATAAAAGTAAATGATGCTGAAGCTTCTTCCACCATTTTTGTGCCTCAAATTCATTCATCCACTCCTGCCAAAGTAGCACAGAAGGAATATTCTTAGTTTCATATTGTTTACGGAAGAAGTACATTACAATCACTATTAATAAAAATGCGCTGAATAAAAAATATATTGGTGCTGAAAAACCCATATTATCACCTAATCCAACCTTTAGTGGTCATCCTATTAAATATTATATCTTCCACCTTTTCTTCTGTATGGCAAGTAAGGTAGGAAATGCCCCTTTCAAAGCAGAAATTTCCGAGTGTTTCCATTCGTTGTTTCATTTTCTCCTGATAATTCTTCCGAGTATAATCCGAGACCGTTACATTGACTTCCTGGTTGGTCTCACTGTCTACCAGCATAAAGTCTCCATCAAAGCTAGGGACGAGTTCATCTTTTTCTAGTACCTGTAAAAGATAAACAGTTTGGCGGTTTGCTTGAATTAATTTTAACGATTGTAAAACGCTTTCAAGTGGCTCCATTAAGTCCGTTATAACGACAGATACACTTGCTTTTCTTTGCAAATGTCTACCGATTACTTCAGAAAATAACAAAGATGAATCTTCTGGTGTTAGGCTTTCCACGTATTCCATCATTTTATAGAGATGAGCTTTTCCTTTTCTGTACAAGTATGGCGCTTGTTCTCCATTAACACTGACAATCGAAATCCTATCATCATTACTTAGTCCGATATAGCCAAAAGCAGCAGTTAACGTCTTAGCTAGCTTCCATTTCTCCATGGAAGTCGTCATAGATTTTGTGCAATCCAAATAAATAGCTGCCGTTAGCTCCTGCTCATCTAAATACCTTTTGATATAATGCTTTTGAGTACGAGCATAAATATTCCAATCTATTTGACGCAGATCATCCCCTAATTCATACATACGATAATCTGAAAAATCATGAGAGGATCCAAAACGGGAAGACCTTCTTGCGCCTTTATGCCAGCTTCTCTTTAGTTTACCTGCTTGAAGGGTATATGCACCAAGTTGCTTGGATAATATCGCGTTTAACATACTACCTACCAATTAAACCCTTATCAATATGTTGTATCACTTCTTCTAAAATCTCATCCTCTTTCACACCAGTTGCTTCTCCTTCAAAATTGAGGAATAATCTGTGTCGAAGAACTGGGATGGCTGCATGTTTAATGTCTCCTTTCGAGACATGCAATCTTCCGTTGCAAAAAGCTCTTGCCTTAGCAACACGAATTAAGCTTTGAATACCACGTGGTCCTACACCGTAACGAATGTATTTTCTTACCATCTCACTAGCTTGTTCCTGTTCAGGGTGTGTTGCTTGGATTAAATGAACCGCATAATCCAGGAGATCCTGCGAAACAAGAATTTCCTTCACCGCATGCTGAATTTTTTTCATGGTTTCAATATCTAATAAACTCTGTACTTGATAAGTCTCTGTACCTGTTGTTCGTTTAATAATTTCATAGAGCTCTTCTTTTTTGGGATATCCCATATGAATTTTCAATAGAAAGCGGTCCATTTGAGCCTCTGGCAATGGATAAGTACCTTCCATATCAACAGGATTTTGCGTTGCAAGGACGAAAAATGGGGTAGCAACTTTACGAGTTTCTCCCATGATTGTTACCGTTTTTTCTGCCATTGCTTCTAATAGAGAGCTTTGGGTTTTTGGTGTTGCACGATTTATTTCGTCAGCAAGAACGATATTTGAAAAGATCGGCCCTTCATGAAACACAAAGGACTGCTTACCGTTTTCATGAATTTCAATCATTTTCGTACCAGTAATATCAGAGGGCATAAGGTCTGGTGTAAATTGAATTCTTGAAAATTGGAAGTTTAGCACTTCAGAGATTGTCCGGACTAACATTGTTTTACCAACACCAGGCATTCCTTCAAGCAAGGCGTGTCCATCAGAAAGCATCGCCCACAACACTTGTTCTGTTACTTCCTCCTGGCCAACAATCACTTTCCCAATTTCATTTTTCACTTTTTGTAATGTATCTTGAAAATGTTTTAGTTCTATCTCTTTTTCTTCGAGACTTATCATTTAATCAGCTCCCTTTGGCTCTACTTCACTGAAATATTGTTTAACGATGTTCTCGAGTCTTGAAGGTAATTGCATTCTTTGCAATGCTTCCCTATTGGAACGATCGTAAGAAGAATACACATCCTCATAGGACCTGACAACACCCTTTAATGTGGGAGAATCTGGAGCATCCTCATATTGCGATTGCCCTTCTCTCATTTGTCCTCCGTCTGTTTCCGTTTTTCTCTCTCCATCCATAAAAGAAGGTACGGTGAAATTCTGTTCTCCAACTCCTACCCCACCTCCAAGTCCACCGCCACCTTGGCCTTGGCCTTGACCTTGTCCTTGGCCTTGACCTTGACCTTGGCCTTGACCTTGGCCTTGACCTTGACCTTGGCCTTGACCTTGTCCCTGGCCTTGACCCTGGCCTTGACCTTGTCCTTGTCCTTGATCCTGGCCTTGACCTTGTTCTTGATTTTGATTCTGACCTTGATTTTGTCCTTGGGTTTGATTTTGAGCAGTGCCGTTCGAATTAGACAATGCTAATGCACTCGGATTTAGTTCTGAGCTCATCATATTGTTAAACATATTAATAGAAGCATCATGCATTAAAGCATGTAATTGCTCCATAGAAGGCAGGCTATCTATGTCTTTCAACATTTCTTCAAGTTGTTCCATTAAAGCTTCTAGCTCTTTCTCTAGCATGGCATTCATGTCCACTTCATTATCTAAAAGTTGCTCTGACAACTTTTCTAATTCTTCCATTTCTTCTGGTGTTAATTCATTTAATCGATTTTTCTTATCATTTAACTGTTTTTTCAGTTCTTCGTTTTTCCCGTTTAGAGCAAGATTTGCTAATGAGTTTTCAGGTTGTTCCTTGGCAAGCTCTTGCAGCTTTTCCTCTTTCTCTTTCAGTTCTTTCATACGTTCATGGTATTCATTTTCTTTTTCCATTAATTCTTTTAATAGCTCATTTGCATCTTCTTTTTTACTTAGCTCTTTCAACTCTTCTAATTGCTCTTCTATCTTTTTATCATCTAATTTGTCCGTCTCTTTTTTCATTTCCTCGAGGGTTTCTTTTATTATTTCCTTTTCTTTTTCCACTGCCTCCGCTTCATTCATGGTACTGTTTGGAAACAAGATAGATCCTGCTCCAAGAAGTATGGTTAGTAAGGAGACTAGAATTAGCTTTGGATAGAAATGTTTCAGCTTTGCTTTTCTAATTTCATCATCCTTACTTTTCAGGCAGGTAAGGGTCTCTTTGCGTTGCAGCTGCGCGATGAAAGAAGTATCCTCAACATAATCAAGCGTGGTAGTTAATCTGTCTTCTTCTAAAAATTGATCACAATAGCGCGCAGCATCCCTAGTAGTAGGACGTATCTTCCAGAAAAAGAGTAATGCAACAATAAATGCGATTCCACTTGACCATAATGTTTTCTCTAACATGTAAGGAGTGACAACCATTCGAGCTACACATGCTATTAAAAGGAAGGTAAGACTTGCTGCTAGAAGGGCAATTTGAGCTTGTTTCGTAAGCTTTTGCAACCTCAACTTCTTTCTCATAGAAAGTAGAAACTGCAGTATTTTGTCTTTTTCCATCATCGCATCATCTATCCTTTACGAGGCTTCATATTTGGACGTAGCTTTCTAATACTAAAAAATAATAGGGTGACAGTAATGACAATAAATGTGATTAGTTGACCAATCCCAAGATGTACATCTATTCCAGTGATATTTTTCAGTTCCATATTTGCCGCAGGTTCAAACAGTGCTAACATGACGCCAAAAGGATTAAACATCGCAATGAAATAGGGAATAGGATTTGATTGTGGTCCTGTGGCACCATAGGAAGTAAAGCTAATGGTAAACATCGTGATAATTGCCGTACCAGCAGCTAGAAAAAATGCTACGCCATACGTACAAACCATTGCCACAATCGTTTTTCTAATTATGGTAGAAAAGAAAACTCCGATACTGCCCAATGTAACCATTGTTAAAAAATATAACCCAAATGTAAGCAACAATAATTTTGGGGAAATTCCACCAAATAAGAAAACAATGCTGTACAACGGCAAGCTAGATATCACAATGAGTAATAAAAAGGACAAAGATGATACTAGCTTACTAATAATAATACTTGCCGATGACTGCTGAGTAGTAAGGAGAATGTTTAAGGTCTGTTTTTCTCGCTCACTACTGATAATTCCTGCTGTTAGGCCTGGTGTCATGAAAAAGATTAAAGCAAGCTGAACAAATGCGAGAATCATAAACATGTTTTTACTGTTCTCTGGGCGGAACATACCCATAGATTGATACCTAGTCTCCATGTAGATGTAGAAAAGGGCAATCAAGCCCAAAACTCCAAGGTAGAATAATATACCTAAAAAACTCTTAAAACTTCTAAACCTCAATTTGAATTCTTTATTTAGCATTGGGTTAATTACTTGTGCTTTCATTATTCCACCCCCTTTGTAATTTCTAAGAAGATATCCTCTAAGTTAGACTCTTCCTGACTTAGGCTTAAAATCATTACTCCAGCTTCTAATGCTTCTTTTAGAAGTGTGACTTGTTCTTCATCTGTCCCTTCGTAAGAAAAGGAAAGAAGATTTCGCTTTTGTTCACTTACGGTAATGTTGGATATTTTCGGATTATCCTCAAAATACTCTATCGCTTTTTCCACGTTTTGATAAATCAATACTCTTAATACTTTGTTTGCTTGAAGCTGCTGGTGGATTTCTTCTACTCTCCCAGTTGCAACAAGCTTTCCTCCATTGATCACACCAATCTCGTCACACATCTCTGCAAGTTCAGGAAGGATATGAGAGGAAATCATGATTGTTTTTCCCATACTTTTTAATTCTCTTAAAATTTCACGCATTTCAATTCTTGCTCTTGGATCTAGTCCTGATGCTGGTTCATCTAAAATTAAAACTTCTGGATCGTGAATGAGCGCCCTTGCAAGACACAGCCGTTGCTTCATTCCTCTTGAAAGGACATCTACATAGGAATCCTTTTTATCGGTCAAGTTCACAAGTTCCAATAGCTGTGGAATAAGTTTCTGTCTTTCCTCATAAGGAATGCCATAACTAGCTCCATAAAAATCAAGATATTCATCGGTCTTGAATTGATCATACACGCCAAAAAAATCTGGCATATAGCCGATGTATTTCCGTACCATTTTAGGATTTTTTGTTACATCATACCCATTCACAAAAGCTGTTCCTGAAGTTGGAGCTAATAGTGTAGATAGAATCGAAAATGTGGTAGACTTACCCGCACCGTTATGACCAACAAACCCAAAAACAGTACCTTTCTCCACTTTTAAGTTTAATGAATCCAGCGCGGTAAACTTACCGTACTTTTTTGTTAGATTTATTGTTTCGATCATTCCTTTATCTCTCCCTTGACCTGAATTCCCGGAATTTCTATATCACTATCCATAGAATTTACTTTCAACGATAACTGAATAACCCCTTCGTCACTTAAATAATCTTTTAAATTATTTTCAAGGGTAATGGATGATTTGTTTTCCAGGATTTCGAGTTCATCTTTTGCAAAATTGTAGATGGCATATTCGATATCAAGCTCTCTTACTCGAAGCTTTAGTTTCATATCCGTAATTTCATCCTTCTTTTTATCAACAAGGTCAGGTAGTTGGTAGGATAGAGTATACGTCCCGTTACCTAGATAAACATAGTTTTCTCCAAAAGCAAGACCGTTGTGATGAATCATACCTGATGCATTTTCAGCAACTGCAAGAGTTGGTTGCATTTGTTTTTCTGTAAATGAAAAACTTCCTCCACCTGAATGGATAATATCAACTGGTAGCACGACTAAATGAGTTGCATTCGGTGTATTGGATTTCCCTTTTACTTCCGTCCCTACTAAATCAGAGGTGACATAACCGACCAATAATGGTTGATCTGGCATAGACAGGAGCTCTTTTCTGTATAGCATAAAGTCTAGCATTTGGAATCTTTTATAAGTTTCTAGTTCCTCTTTTTCAATGTTGTTTGCGCTAGGACCATGATGATAATTGCTCGAGAATCCTGGAAATGCCTTATTGGCAGCGGAATTCTGAGGAACAGTTAAAGCATTTGCGATGTTGCCCTTTGCAACTTCGTACTTTACCTCTACAGATTCTCCTGCTTTGATATTTCCTAGTTTATGTGCGTTGTTACCTGAAAGAATATAAGCATCGGTTAACTCAAAGTTTAGTTGATTGGTAATGGATCCTTGTACCGTACTATCTTTAAAGGATATATCGTAGTCTATTTTACCCACCGGTTTATTAGAAATCGTTCCAATACTCGTTCGAGTCGACCAATACTCTACATTATTAAATGTAATATCAGTCCTTTCCGAAATTGGATTGATATAGGCAGCATGCTTTATCATTTCAAAGCTTCCTGAATGCACGGAAGAAGCAACGGGAAAATAAGAAGTGTGTGCATCGGTTGAAACCTGATAATCCCCCCCGCTATTAGTTAGGATAGTAGACACACCAAAACCTGACCCAAGACCAGATTGATTATCTAACAAGAGTACACTTGCTTCATTAATTTGTGTTCCAGCAATTCGATCCTTTGCTCCTATTCCAAATACTGCCACACTTGTGAAAACAGCGATTGCTGGAATAATCCACCAAGCTTGCTCTCGTTTGTCAAGCTTTCTCAACACAATGTACAACACCGGTATTAATAAAATTAGATAAATGATAAAAGAGCTTATTAGAAGAGGGACCGAGACAATAGAACCTGGAAATGCCTCTCCGATGGAACTAAGTTGGTAGGATAACTCCTCCAATAATGGTTGTTTATAATGGCTAGGGCTTTTGGAAGTTAGCTTTGGCAGCACACTGTTCCACCAGAGGTTTACTTCTTTCCAATCTGCCCACTGTGGAGCTGCGAAATTACTAGTGACTTGTGCAACCGCCCCAGCTCCAACCTTTCTTACGATGGTAAAAGGTGTTTTATCATCTTTTGTTACAACGGTTATATCTTCATATAAAAGGTTCCCAGTAAAAACAGGGAAATTAGGGAATGTGCTATCTTCATTGATTTTTTGAATCGTCGTTTCTTCTTTCGGATCTAAAAGCAAAAATTCGTTGATATCTCCTAAATCTTCTTTAATACCTACCTTTGTATCAAAGATGATGGAGCCACCACTGTTTACCCAATCCTTGATTGCTTTTTGCTGTTCATTTTTCAGGGTGGAAATAGGAAAATCATGTACGAGGAGAACATCAAACATTTCTAGGCCTACTGCATTTGAAGGAACATTCGCACTTGTTATATTCAAAATTTCCATGCTCTCCATTTGATACTTGAAAAGCTTCATATAATTAACTGCATCATGGTTATTACTTAACACTCCCATGACAACCCGATTGTCACCTAGATATCTTGGTTTCGTTTTGACATTGCCACTCAGTTTGACTTCTTTGCCTTTTTCTACTCCGCCCTCAAAGAAGCTAATGTAGTTGTCATTTGTGCCTGTGCCTCCATAAGAGTGATGATCGGTGTTACCTTTAACGGACAATTCAATCGACTTAGTACCGCCAGCTTCTATTTCAAAGGGCACGATGTAACTTCCAGCCATGTTATAGTTAGGGTTGGAGAAAATGACAAAGTCTCCTTTTACTGCTTCTCCCTTGTTAACGACTTCAAGTCTGACAGGATGCCCCTTTCCCATTTGCACTTTATTATCTACTCCATATTCCACTTTCACTTCCAACTTTGCTGCTGCATTTGCTTCTGTTGGAGTGAGGATGAACATGACAAAAAATAAGATCAAAAAGCTTTTCCAAATTTTTAATGCTTTCACTTTACTTCCCCCTAAAAGAATACTGTCTCTTTTTATCTTTTTTTGTGTTGAATAACTATATCTATGACGATGTAGGAATGTAAAAAGTTGCAAACAACAAAAAAAGAAAGGAAAAAAATCCTTCCTTTCTCCCTTTGAAGACATTTAATTTTGGGCTCCATTATTGGTTATTTCTTCCGTTAGCACAAGTAATACTCTTTCGATAAATGCATCATAATCTAAATCCATTGCAATTCGGTGGACAGGATATTCATAAAGCTGAACAAATTGACGAAAGTCACCAATTGTTTGCCCGAATGCTGAACCTGAAGAAGTAACGATTTTAACTGGTTTTATCTCATACTCTATATATTTTTCATTAAAAACTCCCCATAGTGTAACTACATCATGCAAGGGAGCGCCAGATATAGAAGGTATTTGCGTTTTATAAAACTGCCAATAATAATCCATCATTGGTTTAATGAGCATCCCCAATTGGTTGTTAGTTTCTCTGCTAATCTTATCTATATAATCAACCATTTCAGATGTAAGAATGGCATTTTGCGTGACATTGAGAGGGAATATCGTTAAATTTGTTGCGTAATTAAACACAATATTTGCTGCATAAGGATCTCCAAATATATTGGCTTCTGCCACTGGCGTAACATTCCCTGGATAGTTGAATGCACCACCCATGACAAAGAATTCATCCACCTTCGCCACTGTTTCAGGATAAAGGATAAAGGAAGTCGCTAGCGAGGTTAGTCTGCCAACACAAACAATGGTAATATGCCCATCATATTTTTCAATGATATCGTAAATTTGATGAAAATTTTCAAATACATCATCCTCTTCCCCGAATTCTTCTGCAAGCACATACCCTCCAAATCCTTCTGGGCCATGAACCTCGGGGTAATAAACGGGGGGATCACCAATCATGGATCTTTCCGCACCGCCAATTAAAGGGATATCATATCTCCCTGTATTTCGTTGAAGAAATCTTGCATTTCTTAAAGCTGTACTTTTTGAAACATTTCCATACTCTGCAACAACCCCCACAATATCTACATTTCTTTCATAATAGGCATATATAATTGCCATAATATCGTCGATTCCAAAATCAGCGAAAAGAAGAACTTTTTTCGACATTTATCAGTCCTCCTACTAAACTATTTATAATGTGTGCTATAGTGTTGGTGGTACATTTTATGTGAATGAGGTGCATTTTATGAAAAAAGTGGTAATGGGTATCACCTGTTTAGCCTTTTTAACAACTGGGTGTTCTGCAAACAATGACGAACATCATCAGGCTAATTCTTCACAAAACCAGAAAAATGATAGCCATCAACATCACGAAAAGCCTTCTTTTTTTCAAGGAGACATTAGAGAGGAAACAGCTTCTGTTGAAGAGTTACCTACTTTTCTTACCAACAAGCCAGATGATATGAAAGTCATTTATTCTGCAGCAGCAAAGCACGAAGAACTGCTGTCGCAAATCCCCTGTTATTGTGGTTGTGGAACAAGTGCTGGTCATAAAAACAGCTATGATTGCTTTGTGCATGAAAACAAAAATGATGGCTCCTTAGTTTGGGATGATCATGGAACAAAATGCGGTGTTTGTTTGGAGATTGCCGCTACTGCAGTAATGGATTATAGTGAAGGAAAAAGTGTGAAAGAAATAAGGGATAAGATTGATGATGCATACAAAGAAGGTTATGCAGAGCCAACGCCAACACCTATGCCAAAGGGAAGCTAAATAAGAAAAGCCTCTAAAAAGGAGATATCCTTTCTGGAGGCTTTTTATAAGGCTCTTTTTTAAAAGCTCTTTTCTAAAAGATTGTTGCTAAAAACCTAAGAAAAAGTCGGCTTTAAGACTTTTTCCATCCATTACTCGAAGAAAAGTTGCCACATTTTTAAAACTTCCTCCACGAAAAGAGCACGACAGCAACGTTAGTTACGTGTTGCTTAACTATACGCAGTAGCAACAAAGTTTGTGAAAACAGCCTTCTATTATGAGGTGTAATACATTAGTGCAAGTGCACCTGGACCTGTATGAGTAGAGATTACAGGTGTTGTATAAGAAATTTGCACTTCTTCAAAGCCTGATATTTCAACAAGAGCATTTTTCAGCGTTTCGGCCTGTTTTAAGGAACCTGCATGAGCGATTCCGATACCCTTTACCGTTTTTCCAGCAGTATCTTCTTTAAATTGTTTGGTCAAAAATTTTATAACCTGAGAATGACTTCTTGCCTTCGTTACTGGAGTGTAGACTCCATCTGCCAATGAGGCAATTGGCTTAATATTGAGAAGGGACCCTATTAATGCTTTTCCTCTTCCAATTCGGCCACCCTTAACAAGATTATCTAGTGTATCTACCATAATAAATAATTCTGAATTGTTACGTATGTTGTCCAAAGCTGACAAGATCTCGTCTTTCGTTTTTCCTTGCTTAGCCATTTTCGCTGCTTCGACTACTTGAAAGGAAAGTGCGAAAGAAATGAAGCGAGAATCTACAACAGTTACATCCGCTTCAGAAATTCCAGCAGCACTTTCAGCCGATCCCACAGTTCCACTCATTCCACCAGTCATATGAATTGAAATGATACTGCTTCCATCCGCACCTAATCGATTGTAGGTATCAACAAAATTACCCACCGCAGGCTGAGAGCTTTTTGGAAGTTCTGCAGAGTGCTTCATTTTATCCATAAATTCTTCAGGAGTAATTCCAAATCTATCTATATACGATTGCCCATCAATGGTGATGGATAGAGGGACTATTTCTATATTCCATTCTTCAATAATGGATTGCTCAATATCAATTGTAGAGTCTGTAACAATTTTAACTTTTGTCAACGATTTCACTTCCCTAAATTATCCTTGTGTTTCATCATACATATCATTTGTTTATAGGCAAAAAAAATAACAGGGTTACTAACCCTGTCTTAATTTTATCATACATCTCACGTTTTAAGCATTATTTTTTAATATATCTGTCTTTACTACATTGCAATAGTCAGGCCACTTTAATACTTTTCTCAAATGATCTTTAAAGGAGTAAACATGCTTTGGTTCTTTTTCAGACATGATGGATCGGATATACGCTTCTAATCTCATGCGAACCATAAAGTGATAAGTGCTATCGTCCTCCAATACTGGAATTTCAATGACTTTTACCTTCTGTCCCTCATTAATTGTGAACTCTAGGCTTTTCCATAGCAAAATATCAATCCTCTTTTTCACCCGTTTGTGTATATTATACCTTAATATTTTTGATTCGTGTAAACTTTCGATAGACAAAATCAAACAATTAAACCGGCTCTACACATTTAGCATGATTATTTTTAGGGGAATTAACAAGGCTAGAAACTTCGTAAGCTTTCATGAGTTTTGCGTCAAATGGCTGACACATATCCAATAGTTCATTCTTATCAGTATAGCCTTTCTTCAGCCAGTTTTCTTCCTGTTCTTTTTTTAAAATTACCGGCATTCGGTTGTGGACCTCTTTTACAAGTTCGTTAGGTGAAGTGGTAATCAGTGTGCAACTGACATACTCTTCTTTATTATGAACCCATCTGTCCCACAATCCTGCAAATGCAAATGGTTCATGGTCCTTCATCGTAAAACGCACGGGCACTTTCTTTCCATTCATCTGCTTCCACTCGTAAAACCCATCAGCTGGTATCAGGCATTTCCGTCTATCTAGAAGCCTGTTAAAGCTAACTTTATCCTGCAAGGTTTCTGCCCTAGCATTGATCATTTTATAGCCAATCTTTTTATCCTTTGCAAAGCTAGGAACGAGCCCCCAATTCAAATAACCTGCCCTGTTTTTCTTTTCCCCTGAAACAATAGCGAGAATCCGTTGACCAGGAGCAACATTAAAGCTTAGCTGGTAATCTAAGTCGGAGGAATTTTCAAGAAAAAAACGTTCTGCTAACTTATGAAGCTCTGTTGTCAAAGAAAACCTGCCGCACATGGTCATTCCTCCTATTTAAATACCTACTTTATAAGCTTTCCCTAATTATCTCTTTTATTTCCATACCGAGAGCATTTCCATCGATCTTTTCTTCCTGTGGTAGAAAAATGGGATCATGAATGGTAATTCTCACGTTTGCCGCCTGGAATCCAAATTTGCTTTCTTCCATAATTATATAAGAACCATTAATGGTGATAGGAACCACAGGAACCTTACTATCTGTTGCAAGTCTTAATCCACCTTTTTTGAACTCGCCCATTTCGTTACCCTTACTTCTTGTTCCTTCAGGAAAAATGACTAAAGAATGACCCTTTTTCAAGGTTGCTATTCCATCTCTAATGGATTGGACAGCTTTTCTTCTATCTTTTCTGTCAATAAAAACACAGTTCATGGCTTCCATCCAAGTAGGAATAAAAGGGATTTTTTTGACTTCTACCTTGGATATAAACCCGAATGGCTTTTCAATAAAACCTATTAGTAATGGTACATCGAAATTCCCTTGATGATTACTGACAAACAAAACCGGTCCATCAGGTAATTTATGCTCCCCGATTACTTCTACCTCAGTTCCAGTAATTTCAACGAGCCTTCTAGCCCATATTTTTGGTTTTTGATGAATCATGCGATCGTGTTCTTCTACTGAAAAAGAGGACTCTGCCTTTTTCATTTTTTTAATACTAGGCAAATGGTAAATCATATAACCGAAAAAAAACATAAACCACCAGATTGTTCGTAACATTATTGTTTCTCCCTATTATGTTTGTGCTTGTTTTTGATATTTTCTAAAATAATAGTCATACGGATTTATTTCATCCTTCCATCCTTTTTCGGATGAAATAAGCTCCCACTCTTTTTCATTTAACGGCGGAAAATAGGTATCTCCTTCAAATTCTTCATCAATATACGTGAGGTAAAGGAAATCAGCATGTGGGAGAGCTTCTTCAAACACCTTCGCACCACCAATTACAAATATTTCATTGTTTGGTTTTGAAGTTTTGATTACTTCGCCAATGGAATGAAATGTTTCGCAACCTTCAGCTTTATAGTTGTTTCTACTGAGGATGATATTTTTCCTCTTCGGTAGAGGCTTGCCGATAGATTCAAAGGTTTTCCTTCCCATCACAACGGTATTTCCCAGAGTGATTTTCTTAAAATATGCAAGGTCTGCCGGAAGCCTCCAAGGCAGATCATTGTTTTTCCCAATTAATCCATTTCTGTCGGTTGCGACTATTAAAGAAATCATACACTTACCACTCCTTTTATATGAGGGTGAGCTTCATAGCCTTCTAGTGTAAAATCTTCAAAAGTGAAATCAAAAATGGAAGTCACCTCTTTGTTAATTTTCATCAAAGGAAGCTTTTTCGGTTCTCTTTTCAACTGGGTGTTTACTTGCTCCAGATGATTAGAATAAATATGGGCATCTCCGAGTGTATGTATAAATTCTCCAGGCTCTAAATCACATACCTGAGCAATCATCATGGTTAATAAAGCGTAGGAAGCAATATTAAATGGCACTCCTAGGAAAACATCTCCTGACCTTTGATAAAGTTGACAGGACAGTTTTCCATCTGCAACATAAAATTGAAACATCGTGTGACAGGGAGGCAATGCCATGGAATCCACATTTGCTACATTCCATGCAGAGACGATTAACCTTCTTGAATCCGGATTCTCTTTAATCTGTTGAATGACATTGGATATCTGATCAATACCTTTCCCATCAGGAGTAGGCCAAGATCTCCATTGGTAGCCATACACTGGTCCTAGATCACCATTTTCATCAGCCCATTCATTCCAAATCCTTACACCATTTTCTTGTAGATATGAAACATTGGTATCACCCTTTAAAAACCAAAGGAGCTCATGAATGATGGATTTTACGTGCAGTTTTTTTGTTGTTACTAATGGAAAACCATCCTGAAGATTAAACCTCATTTGATAGCCAAACGTACTGATTGTTCCTGTGCCTGTTCTATCTTCTTTTTTCGTTCCATTTTGCAAGATATGCTCACATAGATCTAAATACTGTTTCATCCTTTATCACCTCTATGTTTGTCTTATTCCAACCTACATTTTATCATAAGGATAAATAAAGGTGTCCTTTTTTGTTGGACACCTTACTTAGTTTTTTCTAGTATAAAATTGTTGTGTTAGTGGCAGCTTCTCCATGTTTTGCATGAATAGAAACGTTTTAGGGGCTTGATTTGCCAATTGAATTCTTGTCTTATCATTTACATAATACATAGCAAATGCCTCTGCAAAATATTCCTCCGGAAAGGTGTTAAAATAGGTCTTTCCTGGAAACAAGGCACCTACTTCTTTTTTCCACACTTCTAAAAAAACCTCATTATAACGAATGTTTCCTAATACGAAACGGTCCACAGAGTGTGCAAGTTCATGAAGTTCTAAATTTACCGAGCCATGTCCCATTCCCTTTTTGCTGTGTCCAATTTTAGCAAGTACTAGCTTTGACCCTCCAATACCAGGAACCTCTTCCCAGCTTTTTCCTGACATACTGTAGCCTCTAGGCTTTGTACCATGTAAATGCTCAAAACCCTCAATATCTGTCAGCTTCCCTTCAAAGAGGTAGAGATGAACATTTTGTTGAACCAGTCTATCTAAAATAGAAGGAGGAATATTGGATATATGTCGAATCATACTAGCCGCTTCTTTTTTAGAAAAATCTGATGAAGGAACATAAATCATTTGGTTGATGATGGGTCTACTGGGGAGATCCTGAAGGTGTTTTTCTAGCTCAGGAGAATGATATGCCTCTAATGGTACCGCATCCAAACTCGCATATGCCTTCCAATATATCGGGATAATAATAAATGAAATTAATAATGCTATCGCCAAAATACGCCTTTTCATGTTACCTCTCCTTCTTACGCTGATGCTTCTAAGATGTAAAAAAGTTGAAAGTTTCTATGATACTTGTATTATATCATTAATATATTTAATTGGAATGTTGTTTTTGTAATATTCACTTAATATAACGCAGAAAATTATACCAAAAGAAAAAAATAAAAAAGGCTGTCCTGTGAAGGATAAGCCCATTTGATAATCGCAACTATACAATAACTTCTTTTTCATTCAACCCAGACTCTTCTAGATCTCTCGTCCGGTGAGCTATTCTACTTGCGGCTGCAGCTGCTAGGGCACATACAATATCATCCATAAAGGTATGTACTTCTTCTCCTTCTGATTCGTCCAGTTTTTTTATGATACCAAACTTTTCTTTATCAAGATAACCGAAATTGGTTAAACCTATTGAGCCGTATACGTTAACAATAGATAGTGGAATAATTTCGTCAATACCATAAAGCGGTTCATCTGTTTCTACCAAATACTGAAGCGGCTCTGGTAAGAGGTTTTTCTCAGCAAGCATATCCAAAGAAATACCCGTCAGAACGGCGTGTACAATCTCCCTTTTTTCCAATACTTTTTCTACATTGTGCATACAATCTTCTAATGTTACATCTTCAATATATTTTTGCTGAAGCTGTAGAACGATTTCTGCTATATCCTGAATCGTTACGCCTCTTTTTTCTAGCATATTTTTCGTTATTTCCTGCATCTGTTGAAGTGTATATTTTCTCATTCTGTAATGACCCCGTTTCTCTCTAACTTAACCACTTAGGCGGTGTGTTTTTTGCCCAGTAGATAGCTCCTAACGCATGGTGTTCTTGAAAGTTATCATGATGAGTGTGATAGTGAAAATTAAAATAATACCCTTCCAATGGAGGATGATCCTTTCTAACATGAAAGCGAATCAAATCATTTCCTTTTGAGGCATGGTAAATATGAAAAATCTTTTCACTGTCTCCACCACCAGGTTTCTCAGAAATAGCCAGGTTACTTAAATCTTCTTCAGGATATTCATTTGCAAGCTGTTGAATGATTGTTTCCATTTTAGGAAGAACCACTTCTTTAAATTCATCCTGAATTAGTGGACCGATACGGCTACCAAACTTTGTAAGGCTTTGCAACTCCGCTTGCTCCCTAGCAAATGTTAGAAAGGAATCCCTTGTGACCTCATCATCTTGAAAAGGTTCAAGGAGCGAACTAGAATAGCTGTCGACTTCTTTATTGGATACATTACCAAAGCTAGAATCATCCTTTGCATCGTCGACAGTCAAATAAGCAGGTGGGGATACGGTACCAAATGTTAATGCCGAAATCAAGACTACAAGTGACTTTCTTAACCATTTTGGCATGGCAGTCTTCCTTTCTATCTCTGTTGTAGGGAGTATTCTATTAATCTATTATATCATAAATGTAAGAATATTTTATCTATTTTCTTATTAAGATGGTATTTCTGACCTTACAAGTATTTAGATTGGATAGCATGAGTGATAAAAATGATTCATTTATTAAAGGTTTTTTGTTAATATTAAGTAAGAGTACATATTGGAGGTAAAACACATGGCTGAAATTGCAATGATTGTAACGAGCTTTCTAACTTTAGGAGTTATGGTATATTTTTGTATCGTTGATTAATGGGAAAAACTCGTAAAGTCAAATGACTTCACGAGTTTTTTTATGTGTTTAAAGCAGACTCTATACCTCGATAAAACCAAAGTGAAAGGTAGAGGTTTTGCGTTTTAGAACTTGAAAACCGAATGCTTCAAAACGGTGGCTTTGCCAGTGATCTTTCATCACTACTCGTTTTGAGGCAACCCGTTTTGCTTGTTCGATGGTTTGTACTGTAAGTTCGTCGTATAATGCTACCTTACTTAGTCTTCTTATTCCGCTAGAGTCAGCAATTTCTTTTTCAAACATCGGATCCAAATAGACAACATCGAATGCATTATCAGGAAACAATGACAATAGTTCGATGAAATTCCCCTTAATCACATGAATGCGCCTCATCGATTGCTTCAACTGTGTGTTTTCAGATTCCCAATTTTTTAATCCTGATTTTACTAAAAAACTTAGAATACTGTTCCCTTCTATACCAACAACCTCTCCCTTTTCCCCTGCAGCCAAGCTAGCAATAATACTGTCTGAAGCTAGGCCTAACGTACAATCCAGCATACTCATTCCAGGCTCTAGACGGGCTGCGGTAATAAAAGGATCGTGTTCCCCTTTCATCCATCTCTTGACCCTAAAGCTTGCGCTGTTGGGATGAAAAAATAATGGGTCCTTGTCTCCATATCGGTGCCATTCATATCGGTTTTTCCCTATCACAAGTACATCTGACTGATATTCTTTCCCTAGATTATCGATGGACTTTTTGTTCCGCGCAATGTAAGGAAAAGTTAGTTCTTTAGCTATTGAGCGGGCTTGTTCTACCATGCGATCATCGGTTCTCCCTGCCGTTGTTACAATCATTGTGTTTCTCCTTTGTTTCGGTATGTAGAAAAAAGGATGTGTAAATTACACATCCTTTCCGCCGTTAACAGTGTTGATGAAACGCTGCTTGTAAATTGGTCATAATATTTTCCATCGTATTTGCTTCTATGTCGTGACGGTGAATAAAATGGACAACTTCTTTTCCTTTCATCAGTGCCATAGATGGGGAGGACGGAGGTATATCTCCAAACAATTCACGCATTTTAGCCGTAGCTTCCTTATCCTGTCCAGCAAACACGGTTACTAAATGATCAGGAGTATTATCTGCACTGATTACTGATTGGGTAGCAGCTGGTCGTGCAAGCCCTGCGGCACATCCACAAACAGAGTTAACGACTACTAAAGTGGTGCCCTCAACTTTATTAAAAAACGTTTCTACATTCTCGGCGGTGGTAAGCTCTTCAAATCCAGCTCTCGTCAGCTCATCTCTCATTGGTTTAACAAGCTGTCTCATATATTCTTCATATGCCATAGACATGTTGGTATTCCTCCTTCAATGTTTTCATGGTTTTGGAAAAACAATTAATTATTTCGTTCCGTCATTTGCTTCCAAACGGAGCCTTTTGCTTCTTCTCCGCCTTCAATCCTTCCAATTGCCATTTTCACTTGCATACTGACCTCAAACTCAGGATCATGTTCAGCCTCATGCAGTGCAGGCAAGGAAGTTTCATCCCCTACCTCGTACAAAAACATTGCGGCTCTCCATCGGACTAGTTTATTTTTATCCTTTAAAGCTTCTATCATTGCAGGCATCGCCTTTTTGTCACCAAGGTCAGACATACAATCTCCAGCTGTCCTTCTGACCGTTACGGACTTATCTTTGAGTGCAGTTGTTAGATAAGGCAGAATATCAGATTCGTCTAGCATTCCTAAATAAACAGTGGCAAGGCGTCGGATGGATGCTTTTTCATCGTTTAATGCCTTTGCAAGTACAGGAATGTCTTCTTCTGTTGGGTCCATTTGGTCTAAGGCAGCAAACCTTTCTGCCCAATCTGGATTTTCAAGCATGTCAATGGTCACTTTATAACGCTGCTTTTGTTTGATAGTATTATTTGTTTTTTCATTATTTTCATCTTTGCTCATCATTTGCTTTATACGTTCTTCTGAAAAGGTGGCAGATAGTTCATCGACTATCTCATTTCCCACAGCTTCTAATTCGCCATATCTAATACCGTGCTCTTTCCATTCTCGCTCTAGCACAACATTATCTTCTAGTTGCTGTGCCTTTAAGACGGCATCCATGAATCGTTGCGGAAGCCCCACACGCTTTTCTTGCTCCCCATTAGTTAGCTTCACTTGCATTGGAATGCCCTGAAACATTTGAACAAAAACTTTCACTTCGCCAAATCCATCAAGTGATGAAAGCTGTTCTCTACCACTTTCTTCTTCTGTCTCACCAAATGCTGCACGCACGTCAGACAAAATACCTTTCCAATCATATCTTGCATTTCTTTCGACAGCCAAAAAGTCTGCCACATGATAGACACCCTTTACACCGTCTACATTTAAAATGTCCTGGATGATCTGTGGTGCCAGCTCACTATTCTCACTAGTATAGTTATTCCTCGATCCTGCAGGAAGTTCTTCACTTAGAATGACCTTCATGGTGTTTGGACTTGGAGTAGGTTCAATGGATCGTATTTTCATAACAAATCACTCCTTTTCACATCGATTCGATTTTATAGTTTCGTTTGTGAATTGATTTGGTCGACTTTTTCTGAAAGCTCTTCCCATCGTTCCATTAGCTGCTCTAGGTGGGAAGTTGTTTCCTTTTGTTTTTCCAGCAGTTTACTTATCTTCTCATAATCGCTTCCACCATTCAAAATCTCTACCTCAATGGCAACCAATTTTTCCTCAAGTTCCATAATTCTTTCTTCTATTGTTTCCCAATCCTTTTGTTCTTGGTAGGAGAGTTTTAATGTTTTTGATCTATTTACCTTTTCTTGAATGGGCTTTTGAGCTTGCTCTGCTTCTTTCTCTTCTTGTTTTTGCTGTATTTTTAGCGCGACATAATCCGAATACTCCCCAAATATTCGTTTGATCTGTCCATTTCCATCTAAAACAACCAACTCATCTACCACTTTGTCCAAGAAATAGCGATCATGAGATACCGTAATGACCACTCCAGGAAATTCATCAAGATAAGCTTCTAAAATCGTTAAGGTTTCCGTGTCTAGATCATTTGTTGGCTCGTCTAGCAATAAAACGTTAGGTTGGGACATTAATATCCGAAGAAGGTAAAGGCGCTTTTTTTCTCCTCCTGAGAGCTTACCAATTGGAGAACCGTGTGAATAAGGAGGAAAAAGAAAACGTTCGAGCAATTGTGAAGCACTAATATGTGTTCCATCCTCAGCTTTTAAAACTTCTGCCTCTTCTTTAACATACTCAATCATCCGCTGATTTGGGTTCATTTCTTGCTGTTCTTGAGTATAGTAGCCAACTTTTACCGTCATACCGATATCTACAACTCCACTATCAGGTTTTACTCTTCCTGATAGTAGATTTAACATCGTTGATTTTCCAATGCCATTCGGTCCGACAATGCCAATTCTATCTTTTTGTTTTATTAACAGGTTCACTTTATTGAAAATGACATGGCTGTTATACGCTAGGCTGGTATCCTTTAATTCAATGACCTTCTTTCCAAGCCTTGTAGAACCTGAAATTAATTCCAAATCATTTGATGCGCTTCCGTTTGCCATTTTTTTCTCAAGCTCATCAAATCGTTTAATTCTTGCTTTTTGCTTTGTTGTTCTTGCTTTAGCACCTTTTCTCATCCAATCTAGCTCTTGTCGGAAAAGACTTTTTTGCTTTGATTCTGTTTTCTGCAATTCTTCTTCTCTTATCGCTTTTGCTTCTAGATATGCTCCATAATTACCATGGTAAGAATGAATTTCACCTTGATGCAATTCAAAAATACGGTTTGT
Organism: Bacillus sp. THAF10; assembly: GCF_009363695.1. Classification (NCBI taxonomy): domain Bacteria; kingdom Bacillati; phylum Bacillota; class Bacilli; order Caryophanales; family Bacillaceae; genus Bacillus; species Bacillus sp. THAF10. The sequence continues at coordinate 2,180,199 of NZ_CP045403.1, forward strand.
TACCTTATCTAGAAAATAGCGATCATGGGTGACAATCAAAACAGCACCATTGTATTTACTTAAGTAATCCTCCAGCCATTCAATCGCTTCGAAATCAAGGTGGTTGGTTGGTTCATCCAAAATTAAAAGATCGGCAGCTTCTAATAAAGTTTGCGCGAGTGCCACCCGTTTCTTTTGTCCGCCAGAGAGGCTGATAATCTTCTGATGAACATCTTTAATTCCCAGCTTACTTAAGATTGCTTTTGCCTGTGCACTAGCATCCCATGCATTCAATACATCCATTCTTTCTTGCACTCTTACTAATTTCTTGTGCAAAATTTCATTCATTGGTTGATCTTCAAGCTCCAGTAGACATGCTTCGTAGTCTTTGATAGCAAGGTTAACCTCTGAATCTCTACTGAATATTTGTTCTAAAATCGTACTTTGTTCTCTTAAAATAGGCTGCTGTGATAAAAACCCAATACGATAATCATTAGAAGTTGTAATAGTTCCTGTATCTGGAAATTCCATTCCTGCAATAATTTTTAACAACGTGGATTTCCCTGTACCATTCACGCCAATAAGGCCAACTCTTTCCTTATCCTGAATACTGAATGAGGTATGGTTAAGTAGGATTTTTTCCACATATGTTTTTGATATGTCTTCTCCAATTAACATTTTCATTTGGTTAAATCTCATTCCATTCTTTCATAAATTGATGAACAAAGCTCTCCATAAAGGCGTGCCGTTCTGCAGCTATCTTTTTGGCAGTTTCTGTTTGCAGGGTATTTTTCAAAAGAAATAACTTTTCATGAAAATGATTAAGTGCCGTGGACTTTTGATTTCGATATTGTTCATAACTCATCGATGTTCTTACTTCAATTTCAGGATCGTACATCGACTGCCCTTTTGCACCAGAATACATAAACGTTCTGGCTATACCGATTGCCCCAAGCGCATCTAAGCGATCTGCATCCTGCACGACTTTTCCTTCTAGACTTTCTAGCACGATGCCATTGCCGCCTTTGTACCCAATATTATCAATACAAAACAAAATCTCATCTATATGTAGCTTTGATAGTGGTAATTCTGACAATATTTCTTGCATTTCTGATGTAGCAACCGCTTTATTTTCTATTAGTTTATCATCCAGAACCTCATGCAAAAGGGCGATAATTTCAACCATTAATGGATTTGCCCCTTCTTTCTCACCAATATGAAGGGCAAGACGTTTTACCCGTTCTATATGATAAAGATCATGACCTGTCGTGTCATTTGCAAAGACAGATTCAACGTAATTTTGTAGTTTATGTATCAAGTGTGTTAACTCCCTTATCTATTCTCTGCTTCCACCTATATTCTAACATGGATTACAATTTAACTATAACATTTAGCAATTTGTAGAGCACCATCTCTCCTTATTTTCATATAATAACTCTACAAAAAAAGTAATAGGCTGCCTTTATACGGAAATACTCCGAATAAAACAGCCTATCTCGGGAGGAAATAACATGTGGTGTTCTCGTCAAATGAACTCGCCACAAATTGGCACTGCTTGGATTGGAACACATATTATCCTATTAAGATGTAATTATCAAACAGATTCTGTGGTCTCTATCAATAAAAGCGATTATGCTCCCGTTGAGCCTGTTGTAAAAGGATGTGCAGAGACTTTATCAAGGTATTTAAGTATAGGATATACACTCCTTTACACCTTAGCTTTACATGATAATGAAGTCTTATTTGTTCTGCAATATCGGTAAGAATTACTCGTTATACCAAGCAATTCCAATTGTATTTACACCAGCATGAACAGCAATGGCTGTTGAGAGTGGGTAAGGGTTGATAGGGATATTAGGATAAATATCCTTTAATTTTTCGACAAGTTCTTTTGCTTCTTCTTCGTTGGTTCCATAGAGGACAAACAATTCTTTTAAGGATGTATGCGAATCTGCCTCTTCCACGAACTCTAATATTTTTGATAACGCTTTCTTTTGGGTTCGTACTTTTTCAGCAACTTCCAGTTTTCCATCTTTAATCTGTATGATTGGTTTAATTTGTAATAAGCTACCTAATAACTTTTGGACTCCTGACATTCTGCCACTTCGGTGCAATTGCTCTAAGCTGCCAATCAGCACGTAAATTTCACACTTATTGGAAAGGTCTTCTAGATAACCGACAATTTCTTCAAAGGACTTCCCTTCCTCTTGTGCACGAATCCCTTTTTTCACCATAGCGGACAGAGGGAATGATATTACTTTTGAGTCTATTGTTTGAACGGGGATATCAACCATTTCTCCTGCTTGCATACTTGATGAAACGGTGCCACTTAGTTTACTTGATAAATGAACAGAAATAATGCGATCATAATTCTCTGCTAACTTATTGTAAAGTTCCACAAAAGCTCCAACAGAGGGCTGACTTGTTTTTGGAGGCGTTGCACTCTTTTCCAGCTTTGAATAGAATTCATCTAATGAAAGGGTTACTCCATCTAAATACTCCTCATTTTCAAAATAGACAACCATCGGAATACTATACACATCCGGATGATTTTCTAGCATATTATCTAGATATGCTGTACTATCTGTTACCCAAGCTATTCTTTCCATTCTATGCTCCCCCAATCTCTATCTAATTACCTATTTTATTCTATTATTCTGATAATAACATAATTACTATTAAATATATAATAAAAAATAAAACCCTTTTCAATAATTTAGAAAAGGGTTTTGTTTATTATCAAGTAAAGCTGGATTCAGCAGACTTTTTCAAGGTAGAAAAAACGTTATAGTCATTATAGTAATTTTTCAATATCATTCTTCATTTTTTCAGGTGTGGTTGCAGAAGCAAATCGATCGACTACCTTTCCATTTCTATCTACTAAAAATTTCGTGAAATTCCATTTTACTGCTTTTGTCCCCATTACTCCCTTTGCTTCTTCTTTTAAGTATTCAAAAAGAGGGTGTGTGTTATCACCATTCACATCCACCTTTGAAAACATCGGGAAAGAAACGCCGTAATTTAACTGACAAAATTCATTGATATCTTTTTCTTCGCCAGGTTCTTGATTTCCAAATTGATTGCAAGGAAAGCCAAGAATGACAAACTTTTTGTCCTGATATTCCTTGTACAATTCTTCTAGGCCCGCAAATTGTGGGGTAAACCCGCATTCACTAGCAGTGTTCACAATTAACATCACATATCCTTCATAATCGGATAAGGATACTTCTTGACCTTTAATATTGTTTGCTTTGTATTCATAAATAGACATTCGTTACACCTCTCCCTTTTTTATAAGCATGATACCATTATTTTTATCATTTCTCTCAAGTCGTCTATGTTCTCTTCATTAATAGAGCGACGAAAGTGAATCAATGCAGTCACCATTTCTGGTTCATTTGAATCATAGGTATGCAGGCTTTTCATCGTAATTTGTCTTTGTGGCCATATATTCTGTAGTTCTTTTTTCCACATCATGACGGACTCTTCTATGGTGTCATTTCTTTCCATTGGTTTGGTGAACATTAATTCTACCAAACAGCCAGGATTTTCTAAACTATTTTGCAATTCACCTGCTAGATTTTTTATATCAGCTTGGAGCTCAATCGTCCCAAAAGTTAGGTTATCTTTAGTCACTCTCATGATAAATGTTCTAGACATCGTTGCAAGATTTATTATATCTTTTCTGTCGCTAACGATAATACTTCCGACTAAATCTAACTCATAGAGATCGCCTTCCATTACTACTTTGAGATTGTCAAACACTGTAGGATCAAACATTAAAAAATACCTTTAGCTTTTCCTTGCTCATCCACATCCATTTTCAAAGCAGCAGGCTCTTTTGGTAGCCCAGGCATAGTCATGATGTTCCCTGTTAATGCCACAATAAAACCAGCACCAACAGAAGGCTTTAACTCACGAATGGTGATGGTAAAATCCTCTGGTCTTCCTAGCTTTTTTGCGTCATCACTTAAGGAGTATTGTGTTTTCGCCATACAAATTGGAAGATGCGCCCACCCTTCGCCAATTATTTGCTGAAGCTGTTTCTGAGCAGATGGCAATAACTCCACTCCAGTTGCACCATACACCTTTTGGGCGATAGCGTTCAACTTTTCCTCTAATGAGTGTTCTACTTGATATAACGGTTGATAGTCAGCTTTCCCTTTATCCAATTCAGCTAACACCACTTTAGCCAGATCAACTCCACCTTCTCCACCCTTTTCCCAAACCTGAGTTAGCGCCATCGGTATTTCATGTGCTTCACACCATTTCTGAACGAAATCAATTTCAGCTTCCGTATCTGTGACAAATTCATTTAACGCGATGACAAAAGGTAAGCCGAAGCTTTGAATGGTTTCCACATGTTTCTTCACATTTTCTATCCCGCTGGAAAGCGCTTCTAAGTTTTCTTCCTTTAACTGTTCTTTCCCTACGCCTCCATGCATTTTTATGGCTCGGATGGTTGCCACTATTACCACTGCTTCGGGATGAAACCCTAGTGCAGGTGTTTTAATATGTAGAAATTTTTCCGCACCAAGATCAGCGCCAAATCCTGCTTCTGTAACTACGTAATCACCAAGCTTGGCAGCCATTTGCGTTCCTATTACACTGTTGCAGCCGTGAGCGATGTTTGCAAATGGACCTCCATGGATGATAGCAGGTGTATGCTCCATCGTTTGTACGAGATTTGGCATACTTGCATCCTTTAACAGCAAGGTTAGTGCACCTTCTACTTTTAACTCTTTAACTGTAATAGGTTTTTTATTCACATCATAACCAATGACAATCCGGGAAAGGCGTTCTTTTAGATCTTTTAAATCCTTAGCAAGACAAAATACTGCCATTATTTCTGAGGCCACAGTAATATCAAAGCCATCTTCCCTAGGGACGCCCTGTGTTGCACCACCTAGTCCAATGACAACCTTTCGAAGGGCACGATCGTTTAGATCGAGCACCCTTTTCCATGTGATTCTTCTCGTGTCGATTTGGAGGAGGTTACCTTGATGAATATGATTATCTATCATCGCTGCGAGCGCATTGTTTGCCGTGGTGATAGCGTGGATGTCTCCTGTAAAATGAAGGTTTATATCCTCCATCGGAAGCACCTGGGAGTATCCTCCTCCTGCTGCGCCTCCTTTTAATCCCATTGTGGGTCCAAGAGAGGGCTCTCTCATGGCAATTACCGTCTTCTTGCCAAGCTTATTCATCGCTTGTCCGAGTCCCACAGTAACGGTTGATTTCCCTTCACCTGCTGGTGTAGGATTAATCGCTGTTACAAGAATTACTTTCCCATTGGGTGAATTTTCGAGCCTCTTTAAAATATCAAGAGACAGTTTTGCTTTGTATTTACCATAAAGCTCAATTTCATCTTCCTCAATATCCAGCTGTTGTGCAATTTCTGTAATCCTTTTCATTGACGCATTCTGAGCAATTTCAATGTCACTTGGAACGGTTGCTGCTGTATGTTTCATCGTTAATCCCCCAACCAAATTGTCTTTAATTTTATTACGCTTATTGTACCACTAAAGAAAAGATTTATGGGTAACTTATGCTTGAAATCGCTAGTGTGATTATATTTACATAAACTTTAACCTTGATTAATCTTCTCCCTATATTACTCTGCTATAGTTTGGAAAAAATATTACTTTTTTAGGGGGAACGATGATGAATCAGCAAACAAAGATTCTAATTCTGACTGCATCTTACGGTAATGGACACATACAAGTAGCCCGTTCACTTTATGACGAATGCATAAGGAGGGGTTTTACGTGTACAAAAATATGTAACTTGTATTCAGAATCACACCCTTTTATTACAGAAATTACAGAAAAGCTTTATTCTAAAAGCTTTTCATACGGTAAACACTTTTATAAGCTTTTCTATTACGGAACAGATAAAGCATCACGTAAAAAGCTTTTACGATGGTACTATTCCTATGGCTACAAGCGTTTATCTTTATTAATAGAGCAAGAAAAACCAGATATTATCATTAACACCTTTCCCATTAATGCTGTTCCTGAGTTTAGGAAGAAAACAGGAACGTTTATCCCAACCTTTACTATTCTCACTGATTACTGCCTGCATAGACTGTGGCTTCATGAGGACATCGACAAATACTTTGTGGCTACAGAAGAATTACGCCAATCTCTATTAACTAATGGGGTTTGTTCCTCCAAAATTCATGTAACCGGCATTCCAATCAGACCAATATTTTATGAAGAAAAAAACAGGGATGAACTATTTAGGAAGTATCGTTTTTCTTCAACAGAAAAATTAATTCTTTTATCTGCCGGTGCAAATGGTGTCATGAAAAATGTAAAGGAGGTAAGTAAATCTATATTAGAGAGCACTACCTATCAAATGGCGGTAGTATGTGGAACAAATCAATCACTATATGAAGAGCTTTCTTCATTGCAAAAAATGTATCCCGATAGATTTAAGGCATTTTGCTATGTGGAAAGAATGGATGAACTACATGCAATTTCAAGTGTTCTAGTGAGTAAACCTGGGGGCATCACATTGACTGAAGCCACTGCCATTGGTAAACCTTTAATCTTATTCCGTCCAGTACCAGGTCAAGAAAAAGAAAATGCTCGTTATTTTGAAAACAAAGGAGCTGCATTAATTGTGCAAAATCAGGAACAACTTACCGAAACCATTCATTCTCTTTTAGAAAATAAAGCATGGCAAGATTCCATTTCCCTGGCATTAACAAGACTAAATAAACCTCATTCACAAAAAAGTATTCTTGATGATATTCTTATCGAAAGTAGTAAAGTATCCAGTTTTTCACCAATGAGAGTTAAAAAAGAACAGCTTGGAAACTAAATGCTATAGCTTCCAAGCTGTTGTTTACTCACCCTTTTCCAGCATAAACACCCACATAAAGGTTAAAGACTGCTGTAAAATACGGGGAAGAGAAGATGGATTAATTTTTTTCACTTCTTCTTTGTATACAGGCATCCCATCAAGAAGGTTCCACCCATTTTCTAATGCTAGTCTCTCAAATTCCCAAGGCATCATCGTATTGCAAATAGCATTTTGATTATACAGACGAGGAAAGCTATGACCTCTTGGACCAGCTGTCGGACCAAGCAAGCCAATAAACAATTTTCCAGCTGGCTTAAGTACATTGTGAAACTCCTGCAGTACCTCTAAAGGCTTTTCTACCCATTCGATAGAATTAATTGCCATAATAGCATCAAAGGATTCTTTTTCAAGAGCTAGGTTAGTTAGATCTCCTTTTTGGAAATGGATGTTTTGATGCACTCTTTTTCTTTTCGCTCGTTCAATCATGTTTTCAGCAATGTCCATTCCCGTTACTATATAGCCATTTTCTGCAAGTAGTAAGGAGCCAAATCCATCTCCGCAACCTGCATCAAGTACAACCGACCCAGTAGCTAACCTCTCCTTTAGGAAAGGTATAATCGTCTTTCTGCTACCGTTTAACCACATGTTTTCACTATTTTCATGCCAGAATTCTGCACGCTCATTCCATGCTTTTTCTGTCTCTTCATTCCAATTGTATTTCTGCATCCCTTCTCCCCCTTGCTTTGAATAATTTTATTCTACTAGGAAACGCTACAATCGTATATAGAAAGGAGGATTTCCCATGAGTGAAACCTTTGTGGCAGTTCAAAAAAATGGTGACGGAGACATCACTGGCTTCAAAACATCCACCGGCAGAGTCCTCACCTATCAAGAAGCATTACAAGATGTAAATCAAGGCAATGTGATCGGAGCTAATGTGTTTAAAGGAAAGGATGGAGAAATGTATATTAGAGGAAATGCGGATGGAGATCCAAGCAATAACCTTGATCAATTACCCATTTTCTAAAAAAAGGAGCGATACGTATGACGAAAAAATTCAACAAAGGCAGTAACAACCAAAACAGCCCTACTAGCAGCTGGATGAATCAATCGGATAATCCATCTGGAGACAACAGTAAAGGAAACAAACGAAACAAAGATCAAAACGATAAAACACAATTAAATTAGAGCTAGATTAAGCCCCCCGATTAATCGTTAATCTGGAGGCTTTTATCTTATACGCACCAATTGCATTCTATCAGTAAATAGCGTTTTGTATGACAGAAATCCAAGCATTGTGCTAGTAACTGCAGCAGTTGTTAACAACAAGAAGACAATCAACAATTGAAATTGCACCGCTTGAATGGGACTTGCACCTGCAATAATTTGTCCGCTCATCATTCCGGGTAATTGAACTAATCCAATTGTTTTTTGACTTTCAATTGTTGGAATCATACTTGCTTTAATTGCTTGAATCAATTGGTTATGTACAGCCTGCTTCGGAGTTCCTCCTAACGAGAGAACCAAATCAATTTCATCCTCTCTCGATTCCACTTCAGAGGTAAAACGATTTAAAAAAAGTATTCCAAGCACCATAGAATTACCAATAATCATGCCACTTATAGGAATGATATATTGTGCTGTAGGAGGAGTAATTTCAAGTCCAAGCAAAATCCCTTGTGTTAAGACCTCAATAACAATGAAGGTGAACGCAACCTTCCACACAATCCCTTTTATTGGTGTTTTCTTTCTTGCTACATTTTGTACGGCAGCCCCGATAATGATCATCACCATCAGAATAATAAAAAAGTAGCCCTCTGACTCAAAGACAAACGTTAACAAGTAACCAACAATAAACAATTGTATAATGGAACGAATGACTGCAATGCTCGTATCTTTTTCTAATCCTAGTCTGAAGCTTCTTGAAAGAAAAATTGGAATTAATACAAATACAAGTGCCATTCCAAGGGTTATAGGATTCATTCCAGCTCCCCCTTTAAAAATCTTTGTACCTGCTCAACCTTTGAGTTCTTTATTTTCTCACTTTGACAGGCTTCCATTAACTCTCCATCCATCAAAACCCATGTATAGGTGCCCACCTTTAATGCCTGCTCAATATTGTGGGTAATCCAGATGATGGTGGTCCCATATTTTTCATTGATTTTCTGAATAAGGTTATTGATTTCCCTTTGGGAGACCTGATCTAAGGAAGCGGTTATCTCATCCAACAATAAAACCTTAGGCTTATTTACCAGCGTTCTTGCTATCGACACCTTTTGTTTTTGACCACCAGATAGATCTTTTACATTTTGAAGGATATAGTCCTCTCCAAGTCCAACGATATTTAATATTTCCTTGGCTTCCTTTTCTAAGAGCTCTTTTCCTTGTAGCTTTAATGGTAGAGTAAGATTGTCATATACATTACCAGAAATCATTGGTGCGCTTTGAAGGGCAATACCGACTAGCCTTCGCAGCTTTAGTGGTTCATACTGCTCTATTGGTTTTTCATTTATCCTTATTTCACCGGACGTAAAGGAAAGTAGTCCATTTATCAGCTTTAAAAGGGTGGTTTTCCCTGCTCCAGATGGTCCAACAAGAGTGGTAATTTCGCCAGCTGCAATCCTTCCTGAAATTCCTTTTAATATATGTACATGATCTTTCTCTGAATAAAAGTGAACATCTTTAAGTAATAAGGGCACACTCATCCCATTTCCTCCTCTCCTTACTTATACTATCGTTCCCTTTTTCTCCCTAAAATAAAAAACCGGAAAGCTCCGGTTATTTATTTTGAAAGGCAAATTGTACTTTTTCGTTTTTCCACTCAAGATTTGCGTTAAATATTTTCTCTCCCTTTTTGAAGCCTTTTATTTCTTCTGTTTTTCCTTCCGTTAACAATTTTTTAGCATTAGTGACGGAAATGGCTTTCCCAAGTATCTTTTTTGAAATGGTAAAATCACATTGGTTCTCTTTGTAATTGGAACATCCATAAAAGCTTCCTTTGTCAATCACATTTCCATCACATTTTTTACAAGGGCCTATTTTTGCCCCAAGAGAAGAGGCCCTACCCTTCCCTTTTCCTTTATGCTTATAGGTAAATTCGCTTTTATCAATACCTGTAAAATTCCATTCTTCACTAAGCTTTTTTGCATCCTCAATGAGCTTTACTGACAATTTTTTTGCTTGTTCCATAAACTCTCCAGGTGAAGCGTTACCTTGTCCAATTTCATGGAGCCTTTGCTCCCATTTAGCGGTCATCTCAGGGCTTGCAAGAATACTTGATCCTATTGACTGAATCAGTAGCTTTCCTTTATTTGTTGCAAACACTTGATTTTTCCTTACTTCGATGTAATTTCTATTCTTTAATACTCCAATAATTCCTGCGCGCGTTGCTTCGGTACCAAGTCCTTCTGTTTTATGAAGAACCTTTGTCAGTTCACCATCCTCTAAATGCTTCCCTGCAGTCTTCATTACCGTAATTAATTGACCTTCTGTATAACGCTTTGGGGGCTGAGTTTTGCCCTCTTTTACATGGATATCTTCCACAAGACCGGTTTCTCCTTTTTCTAAGCTTGGAAGATCCTGTTCCTCTTCGTCTTGTGCTTTTTCCTTTTCAACTAGTACTTTGCGCCACCCTGACTGAATTTGTTCCTTACCTTTAGAGATGAATTGAGCACGTTGATCCACTAACGTATGTATGGTCGTGTAGTCAAAAATGGCTTTTTCAAAATGAGCAGCAATCAGCCTTTTCACAATAAGCGTATAAATTTTCGCCTCTTCTTCAGGGAGTTTTGCCGGATCCTTCACTTGTTCTGTCGGGATGATGGCATAGTGATCTGTCACCTTTTTTTCATTCACGTATCGTTTATTGTTCATGATAGATTTTGTTGGTAATGGAAAAAAATCCTGGAATGAAGCATAACCACTTAATTTTTGTAATATTTCTGGAAAGCTTTCAGCCTCTTCTTTTGTCACAAAGCTAGAATCGGACCTTGGGTAGGAAATAATTCCTTTCACATAGAGCTTTTGTGCGATTTCCAGTGTCTTTTGTGGTGAGTATTTATACAGACTATTAGCTATAGCTTGGAGGGAAGAAAGGTTAAACAAAAATGGTGGATGAAATTCCTTCCGCTCCTTTTCGATGGCTGCAATCGTCGCAGGTTTTCCCTTACAGAATGCAGCAATTTTTTCTGCCATTTCTGAGGTTTCTATTCTTGACTCGTCATCCTTTTGCCATTTTCCTTGATAAGATTTGCCATCCATACGAAAGTTTGCCATAACCTCCCAAAAAGGCTTTGATTGAAAGTTTTCGATTTCCAGTTCCCTTTTCACAATTAAAGCAAGGGTAGGGGTTTGTACTCTGCCTGTGGAGAAAACATCTGAAATGCCTTTTTGCTGCAGTAGTAGTGTGTATGCTCTAGAAGCGTTCATCCCTACTAGCCAATCCGCACAGGATCTGCTTAGGGCTTCATAGTATACATTTCTTGTTTCGTGCTCTTCTAAGAGATTTTCAAAACCTTTCTGAACTGCTTTTGGTGTTAAAGAGGAAATCCAAAGGCGTTTAAGTGGTTTATTACAGTTACTTACTAGCAGAATAATACGAATAATTGCCTCTCCTTCACGCTCTGCATCACCAGCCATAACGACTTCTGTGACTTCAGGGTGATGAACCAGTTTTTTTACAATTTGAAACTGCTTCCACTTTGCCTTTGAAACTTTGTGTTGGAATTTTTCAGGAATGATTGGGAGGGTTTGAAGCGACCAGCGCTTCCAATTTTCGTCATACTCTTCCGGGGACAGGAGCTCACATAAGTGACCGACAGCCCATGTTAACAGGGCCCCTTGAGGAAACATAGGTTGAGGGGGAATCTCCACATAGCCTTCCTTCTTCTTAAAGGAAAACGGAGCAGCCAGTTTCAGGCCTTGATCTGGCTTTTCTGCAATAATAAGCTTCAATTTGTTAACGACTCCTCTCAGTGTAAAAAAATAAAAGTAGGAAAAGCTTTTGTCATTACTTTTCCTACGTTCATTATAAAAGCAAAACATGTGTTTGTATAGGTTTTAACGAATGATATTTTCCACTGGCACAATGGAGAGGATCGTTATAAGCGGAATCGCACTTTGTTTTGTTTCTCCCACGATCATATACTCGCCTGAGATAACAGCAAACAACTCCATTTGATAGATGGTCTCTAGATGAGCGAGAAGAGACTGGTACACTTGCTCTTCTGTTATTTGTTGGGGCAAAGGGCAATGTTTTATTCTTACAATTACTTCCCTACCTTGAAAATGAGTCCTCAGCACAGCTAATCCCTCCCCTTTTACGATAAATATATGTTTTTTCCCGGGGATTAGCACAGGTAAAAAGAGCCCTTCTTGACTCCTGTAGACTAAATAATGTATATTGAAAGTGTCATTTAACCGCTTTCTATAAGATAAGCCTGGTTGTGATAATACACTTTTCTGCACGTTTAGTGCGCTATTTTTAGGAGGAAAAAGTAAAATGCAAAACGGTAAAGTTAAATGGTTTAACAACGAAAAAGGTTTTGGATTTATCGAAGTGGAAGGTGGAGACGATGTATTCGTACATTTTTCTGCTATCACGGGAGAAGGTTTCAAATCTTTAGAAGAAGGTCAAGAAGTTTCTTTTGAAATTGTTGAAGGAAACCGTGGACCTCAAGCAGCCAACGTTTCAAAAATTTAATTAAAAGGATATAAAAAATATATCGCTTAAAAATTGAGTTCTCATGCTATGGGAACTCTTTTTTTGTTGGTAATTATGTATAGCTTCCTTCAATATAACCTATTCTAACAACAGAAGGAGGCGCAATAATGATAAACAATCATGAACCTAATGATGTACACACTGGATATAATGACCTGCAGCAAGTTCAAGTTTCCATTCAATCTGCTGAAAAAATGGTGGGATCAGCAACAATGAGCATGGATCCAGACACCCTCGATCATGCAAAAAGAGCCGTTTCCGATGCAAGGTCTCTTCTTCACGATGCCAAGGCAAATGGTACTGGCTTAGACACAGATTTTCTTCAAAATTGTGAGTTAACGTTAGCACAATGTGAACACCAGCTAAATGAAGCACAAAAATAACCGCCGATGAGGCGGTTTTTTGTTCATGTGGTCATCTAATTACGTTCTACAAGCTGATCTCCGAGTCTTTTTATCTCAGCTCCTACCGTACAATCATTGATGCAAAAGGCCTGAGCATGCGTTTTGCCATGATCTTTACGCAATGCTTGTTTTACCAAGCATTCTGTACAGTATGTATCGAGAATTTCACCAACTTCCATCAATATTTTTTTCCTGTTCATCATGCTACCCTTCACTCCTATTTACATTAGCATATTACTTTCAATTGGGGTTCCTTCTAACGCTTGCTTTGCCAGCTGATGGGCTTCATTATTGTCTTTTCTTGATATACTTTGATACGTTGCTCTAATTTTGAGTACTTTTAGTTTTTCTTCAATTCTGTCTAACCAACGATTAAACAGTTCATCATAACAAGGCCATTCCCCTGATAGCTGATTTAATACAACTAGAGAATCCCCCTTAAATGTTACATCCATTGCTCTAATTCCGAGGTGCTCGAGCTGATTTACTAGAAAATAGAATGCAGCGTATTCTGCTTCGTTGTTGGAAACAAGCTCTTCAAGCCTTGCATTTATTCGATACCTGTAGTCTTTTCTATTTTGATTATAATAAACCACATTTCCGATTCCCGCCAGTTTGGAGTCTACATCATAGCCTCCATCAAAATAAGCAACTACATCTGAAAATCCAACCTCAGATTCTTTTATCCATTTATTTATTTCTTTTTTTGTCCATTCTCTTCCATCCATATCATAAATGGACAGTCTTTTTACTCTTCCTGTTTTTTCAATATCTTCAGCAAGACGTAGAACAAGGCGTACGTCCATTTCTTCACTTTTAAAGATTGTCTCGATATGCTTTGGGGTATGATAATGCCATTCTAGCGTCATTTTCATAAAACAGGCCTCTCTCTCCACTTTCATACGCTAATAATTTTGTGTATTCTTATCTTATCACACAAATGTGATAAATATGTTTGTGTAACAATGATGTAACAGGGTGGCTGATCATATGATTGAAGTATATATTGACGGGGCTAGTGCTGGAGACCCAGGTCCTTCAGGGGCTGGTATATTTATTAAAGGACACGGTAAGGCAGAATCATTTAGTATACCTTTAGGAAGCATGTCAAATCATGCTGCAGAGTTTCATGCATTAGTGGAAGGTTTAAAGATATGCCGTGATAAAGGGTATCATGTGGTGTCATTTAGAACAGATTCTCAAGCAGTGGAGGCTGCCATGGAAAAGCGTTTTGCAAAGAAGGAAGAATACAAGAACTTGTTAGAGGAAGCATTAAATCTTGCTGATAACTTAGAACTCTTTTTTATCAAATGGATTCCAAGCAAGCAAAATAAAATGGCAGATGAGCTTTCTAGAAAAGCCATTAGATTAAATAAGATATAGCTATGTGTAAAAACGCTGATAGCTTCCGCAAATGGCTCCGCATCCGCGGGGCAATTTGTAAGCCACCTCGGTTCCGCTTGTGTGGTTTCCAGTCAAGCGCTTCATCCTAGAGAAGAGTTTCCGCATTTGCTACAATTATCAGCTAGAATCGCCTTTACGTTAGCGATTACCTTTCTTCAAATAATATTTTTATCCTGAGCCAGTGCAAAGGCTGCTTGTTGTGTGTAAATCTGTTCTTCTTTAATCATTTCTAAAAAAGACACAAAAAAACTTCCATCAAATTCTTTTTGTGCTTTTAACGTGATTTCAATTGCTATATTTACTAAATAATCAGAACTTCCCGTGTAATGCTTTCCAAACTCAATAAAGCCGAGTGAATCTTCTCCGAACTTGAAGCCTTTTGCGGTAAGCTCTTGAAGGTATTCTTCTGTAGTCCATGATTTTTTCATGTATGCCCATCCTTCTTCATCATTCCCTTTTATCATCTTACCGCAAAATTTGTCGTTTGCCCATTAAAGTTTGTCCCAAAGTTCCAATTTTTTCTTTTTAAATATCATCCTCATTCCAATCAGAGCGTATAGGATACCAAAAAGGGCCCCACCTAACACCTCTTCTGGTTGATGACCAAGTCTTTCCTTTAATCGTTTTCTCAACTTGTCATGCACATTTATGTCTGGTTTCCCTTCTAACCTGTCTAATTTTTCAGCAAGATCGTTCACAGCAAGGGTTATTTCTCCCGTTTGTCTTCTTACCCCTTGAGCATCGTACATGACAATTAATCCAAAAATCGATGCAAGCGCAAAGTCAATGGTTTTAAAGCCTCGTTTTACTGCAATGATGGTAGCTAAAGTCGTTACACCTGCAGAGTGCGAGCTTGGCATACCTCCCGTTTCAAAGAAGGTGTTCCATTCCCATTTTTTTGTTCTTAGGTATTTTATCGGAATTTTTAAAAATTGTGCAAGAAAAATAGCACTAACTGCAAGCTTTAAAGGCCTGTTCATTTTAATCACCTCTTTAGCTAGTTTGAGTTGGAATGAAATTTGTCATGCAAGATAAATTATTACAGTAAAAAAGCTGCCAGCAGTTACACTAGCAGCTTTCTTGTTGTTTAGGAAATTATAAAAAAATATGTCTGTGGATATCTGGAACAAAAGTAGCAGCGTCCAGCTCCATGCGCCAGCGACTAGCAAACTTCCCTCACCTCCTTACGATAAGGCAACATCGAATCGCATCCGCTCTTCGTGTTTTCTTTATCTCATACGGCTCAGTCCAGTTTGTACGTCGCAAAACGGGCGCATTGCGCTTTTGTTCTTCTCTAATTTTCAGCATACTTTATTGATAAAGGTCAAAAGAGTTTTGAATTCAAGTTCTTCAAACTTGCTTGAAACTTTTCCACGATTTATGGAAACTGTCGCATCATGGAGGTCACAGCTAACAGGAACATCACATTTAATGGTTGCTAGCTCTCTAGAAAGATGCAATAACTCTAGGCTATCCTCAAATTTTTGACGCTGGCTTTTGGTTAAAGAGGATAAATTCTCTAAAATACCATCGACCGTTCTATATTCCATTAGAAGCTTTGTTGCCGTCTTTTCCCCTACCCCTTTTACTCCAGGATAGTTATCGCTAGTGTCACCCATTATTGCTTTTAGATCTATAAGCTGCTGGGGTGTTAGTCCTTTTTTCTCATAAAAACCATCTTGATCAAGCACATCATAGTTGCCATACCCTTTTAATAATAGTGCAACTTTAATGTTCGGTTTTATGAGTTGAAGCACATCTTGATCTCCAGTCAAAATAATCACTTCCGCTTCATTGCGGTAAACCTCTGCCAGAGTGCCTAAGCAATCATCTGCTTCATAGCCTTCAAGACCAATGTTCGGGATATCAAAAGCCGCTACAACATCTTTGACAAGATCAAATTGAGGAATAAGCTCCTGAGGTGGTGCAGGACGATTTGCTTTGTAGCTATCAAACATTTCTGTACGGAATGTTTTAGATCCCATATCCCAGCAGCAAACAACATGCGTTGGCTCAAAACTTTCCATTGCTGTAATCATATGTTTCACAAAGCCTTGGACGGCATTTGTGGGAATTCCTGATGATGTGTACATAAAACGATTGTAAACACTTGTAGCAAAAAAAGAACGGAACAATAATGCCATTCCATCAATTAACAACACTTTTTTCACAAAAACACTCCCTCTCTTTTCCGACTTAAATTATATCATAATTATGTATTGTTTAAACAGGCAAAGTAAAAGCCCTGCCAGAGGATTGGCAAGGCATAATGTTCGTTAGTGGTTTTTCTTATTTGTCATCTTAGCTGCTTCGTATTCTGCATAGGAAGCAAATTCTGAATCCATATTTCCTTTTTGCTTGGCATTATTGTTGCGTTGCGCATTCTTGTTCCCTTTTTTTGTACGACCCATTAAAATCTCCTCCTTTTATTAAAAACCTTTCCATAACGCTGTAGATTTCCACAAAAGTCTGCGCGTTCTGCGGGGCGATTATGCCTCCTTAGGCTTTGCTTAATTCAACAGCTACGACACACATAAGTGTCACTATTATTGTGTTCTGGAGGATGGGTTATCAGTACGGTTAAAATTAGTCAGCTTACCCAGTTAGTTATTGCCCTCTTGCGACATACTCCTCTACCATCTCTTTTGTCACTATTTTTCTTTGTGGAGCAATTCCCAGTCGTGCTAGCTCATTCATCTTTCTAGTCACGTCATTAATGGTGTCAGTTGTAAATGGTTTGTTTTGTTTACAAAGCGTTATGGCCTCCTCGATAAACAGTTCTCGCTGTTCCTCTAAACGCAGAAAGCTCATGACGATCTCATTTTGTTTTTTGGAATGTGCTGAAATTTCTTTATGTACACTCATTGCTGTACCTCCCGTTTCATTTGTTAATTTTTCAAAACAGCCTGCAAAAAAAGAGCATTTAATTTTTGTAGGTCTGGGTGATTTATTTTTTGCTTTGTTTCCTCTTTTGCTTCTAATTCTTCTATAAGATGTTTTAATTTTTGTAAGAGATATTTACTACTTGGATATTTACTACTTGCAGTAATATTGTCATGCTTCATCTCTTCAAGAAAAGAATAATCTTCTGATGAGAAAGTATTACTTCCACTCATTAATTCCTTTAAATTTATCCCTGGCAGTAAATCAGTATGGATAATTTCTTCTGCCATCAGTGCTCCACGTAGGGCATGAACCAGAAAGCCAGTTTTGTTTTTTTCTTGAAAAGCACGACCATTCTTATTTGCTAAATTTATGTAATGTGCTTTCAACGTTTTTTTACAGTAATCAGTTGATACTATACCCTTTAATTCGTTAATGAGTGGAGCCATGCTTTTGTATACTATTGGCGAGTAGAGCCATTCAAAAAGGGTGGGATTAGACTTATTTGCTAGTAGTAGAGCTTTTTGTAAATCCCATCCATGACAATCGATGTTAGCTATTTTTTCTGTAATGGTATCTGCACCTTTTGAAATGGATAAATAGTGCTCTATATCACAAATGTATAGAAAACGGAGGTCAAAATCACTTGAAGAGGAAACAAGGCCGTATGCCCTGCTCCCTGCTTCACAGGCATAAAGGATTGTTATATGATATTTTTTTTCTAAATCAGCAATCATATCCTCTATGACTTTCATGATGATGACTCCTTACTTTTTAAATGCTTCCATTTTTTTCTGAAGAAGTTCCAATTTCGCGATATCCTGTTTTTGTTCAAGCGCTGATTGCATGCCATCAAAAAACTCCTGAACCTGTTGAAGAAGATAGTTTTTCACTTCCTGATAAGCCTGCTCAAGCTCTTTCTGATAATGGGCATGGAGCTGCTCTTTATTTTCTTGAAGATAGGAATCCATCAAAGGAGAAAACTGTTCTTCAAGAAATATGAGCATTTTCTGTTTTTCATTTTTCTCAAAAAATGACTTGGCATTACGATAAAATCCTGCTGTTTGCTTATAAAGCTTCGTACTCAATGGTGGATAGGTTTTATCTACTTTAAATGGTGGAAAGTTTTCCATTTCCATTTTACGTAAACTGCAAGTCGATTCCAGATTTTGCGCATCCTTTTCCATTTCCATTTGCCAGCCTTCTAGCATATTGGATATATAATTTTCCACACGAACAGTAGTTGCCCGTACTTCCTGTGAAAGATTGTAGAAAATATCTTCTCCTAGTTCCTTTAGACAAAGGGAAAGTTGTTCCTTTATATTTCGCCCATCCTCCCTTAGTACCGCAGGATTAAAGCTTTCTTTAAAGAAATCGGTGAAACGTAAAACCGTTCGTTGTTTCACATAATAAATTAGTTCTTGAATTTCCTTTTCCAATAGATTAGAAAAGCTTTGATTAGAGTATAATTCGACTGTGTTTTTAATCTCTTCTTTGCTACGGTTGTATCTTTGTATTAACGCTTCTTTTTCATGCTCCCCAAGCTTAGCCTGATTCACATAATGAGTGAGAATGTCGGCTGCTCGATTCAAATCCAGTTGTGCTGCATGTATACTCATGTCTTTTAAATCCGATTGAATAAAATCAGAAAAAGCTTCTTCAAATTCCTGAATATAAGCCCCTTGTAAAAACGGATGCTCAACAGATTCTCCTTGCTTTTCTTTTAATGCGAGTAAACTTGAAACCGGGTAAAGTCGCGGGTGGCGAATTCCATAAGTTATAAGCTGGTCTTCTACATAGTTGGAAACCAGTTGAAGCTCCTCTTCATTATTCGCTAAATCTGCTGCATTTACTAAGAAAAACATTTTATCCATAGCAAAAGCATCTTTGACCCGTCCAAGTTGAATGAGAAATTCTCGATCCGCCTTAGAAAATGCATGCTGATAGTAGGTGACAAACAGAATTGCATCCGCATTCTTGATAAACTCAAATGACACATCCGTATGTCTTGAATTAATAGAATCCGCACCTGGAGTATCCACAAGTGTTAATCCCTGCTGTGTAAACGGACAATCATAAAACACTTCAATCCATTCTACAAAACACGATTTTTCCTCTTTGGCAACATAGTCTTCAAAGACGTCCAAAGTAACCGTTAAACGTGAACCAAGATACCCTTTCATTTCGTCATAGCCCATTAGAAAAGCTTTCAGAAATTGAAATTGCGGTTTTTGACTTGAATCCAGTTGAATATGGTCATTTTTTTTGATAATTTTCTCCATTACCTGAATTGCTTCTTGTAAAGAAGTAACGGTTTGATTGAAAATCGTAAAAGCCTGCTGGATATCATTCAGAATTTGCTCCTCTGTCTTCACCATCACATGGACAGTACCGTGAGGATTGGACGATGTAACCGGAGAAATTTTATTGATCGACGCAGTTGTAGGATTTGGAGAAACAGGGAGTACCTTCTCTCCAAACAACGCATTAGCTAAGGAAGATTTCCCTGCGCTGAATGCTCCAAAAAGTGCCACTGTAAACGTTTGATCTTTCAGCTTAGCACTACGCCTTCTCAAATCTTGGGAAATGGTCTGAAAGCCTGGAATGTCAGAGACGATTTCACAAGCTTCCTCTATTTGCTTAATAAGGAGTGAGCCATCCTTTTGCTGCAATACACTTTTTGGGACATCGTCTTTCTCCTTTGCCCGTGTCAACTTAGTGTGTTGACTAGGTAGCTTATCGCCACGAATTTTAGAGTAGTTTTTTTCTGTATAATTGGTCACCAACTGGAAAGATTCTTCCGTTTGTGGTAACAAGGAATTTTCATTCCAAAGATCCATGACCATTTCATACTCTTGTTCGAGCAATAAATAAAGAGAACTAATCTTGTTTTGCGCTTCTTGAATCAGCCTTAAGTGCTCCACTTGTTCTTTAATGGATGTGAATTTCTCCTTTTCACGATCATCAAGCTTCTCAAAATATGTTTCCATAAAGGTTTGGACGTTTTTTTGATAGCTAACTTTGATAGTATGGGCCAGATCCTTCGTATAATTTAAGACCGCATTTCCAGTGTAGCCTGCACCCTGCTTCACATGTCCTGCTATCAATTCTACGTTTATTGGGACAGAAATTCTCTGCACTTCTTCAAACGAAAGTGAATGATAAAATTCCTGTTCTTTGAGAAATGACATCACATGTTCTTGAAGGAATTTATCCATTTGTGTCTGAACTCTGGTCTCAAGGTCGTGACGAAAGGCGTGACTGCGAAGCTCTTTTTCTTCCTCTGTTTTTTTTCCTGAAAAAATCAACCCAACCTTAAAGCCTTTTTGCCTGGATTCGAGAAACTTTTCTGCAAGCTCACGCATTTCAAAGGGAGTAATGTTTGCATTATCTAGAATTCTCTTTGTTTCAAGAATGAACTCTTCTTTGATCTTGCTTGTTTTTGCTTCAAGGTGCACAAGTTTTTCGCTCATCTCCGAATATAAAGAAGGCACATCTTCCATTTCGCCTTCATAATTATTAATAAGAGCTTCATTTTGTTGGATTTCTTGTTCCTTTTGTTCAAACAACCAAGTTCTATGCTCAGCTACCACTTGCTCCAAAGCTTTATCTATCGTTTTAGGTAATATTTCTACTTTATCCTGTCGGAGAATTTGAATGGTTTCTTTGACGATGGACAAATCATTTAGGGCATGTTCTTTATCCTGTAAGCTTGTATAATAAACCGATGCAGGTTGAAGGCCCCAATCATGAAAAGAGTCGTGTATTCTTTTTGTATAAGTAGAAAAAGATAATTCTTCTTCCCTGTGTTTGTCAATCTGGTTAACAATAAGATAGATTTTTTTCTCTTTTTCCTGCAGCTCTTTGATAAATTTTAAATTTACTTCTGATTGAACATGATTGTAATCCATTACATAAAAAATCACATCAGCTAAATGCAAAGCTGATTCTGTTGAAAGTCGATGTGCGTCATCCGTTGAATCAACACCAGGTGTATCTAATACAACTAGATCCTCTGGGAGCCTTTCAAAAGGGTATTGATATTCCACCGTTTCTACATGATCTCCATCTTTACAATAAGCTTTCACAAGCTCAAATGTAACAGGAGGCATAATTTCTAAGGATTCCCCCTTAAAAAAATTTACATATGCCCGTTCTGGTCCTTTTCTAATCTTGACCACATTTGCAGAGGTAGGTATTGGACTTGCAGGCAAGATTTTCTCATCTAGGATTTCATTAATAAAAGATGATTTTCCTGCAGAGAAGTGACCACAAAAGGCAATTGTTAATTCTTCTTCTTGTGCCTTCTGATAAAGCTCAGCAACTTTGCGGGCACCCTTTTCATCCTTGCGATTATGTAAAACTTCCAAAATGGAAGAAAGTTTTAAAAAAAGCCGTTCATTTATCTGTTTTATGTGGTTTTGTTTTTGTGTTCCCATCCCTAATCCCCTCAGTTGTAAAATCGTAAAAGACATCAAACTCTATTCTACTGCAAAATGATACTTTTTCCTACTTTCCTCTAAATAATTATTCATATTTCTATACAGACGTGCATAAAAAAACAGGGTTTTCTAAGGAAAACCCTGTTATGTACTATTTAACTGAATTAGGCTCACATGTTTGCTTTAAAACAGCTTTCATTAAGACTGAATAAGTAACAATTGTCGCACCAACGAAAATCCAAGTCATGTTGGCAGCCCCCTTGTTGAAAGTGATAATTATTATCATTATCATATCAGCTTTTGGGCTAATTGACAATGACTTTCATTCTAAATCCTTGTGAAATGATGGAGAAAACCTATTCCTTTTATTCATGTACACATCATAGTTTGCCGAAATATCAGCGAGCGCATTCTCTTCAAGTGGAATTCTTACAGAAAGCATCCAAGCATTAAGAGCAGTAAAAACTATTGCTGTAACGTACGCTTGAAAAAGGATAGGAATCAAAATTATCTCCATTACGACAATTAAATAATTGGGATGCCTCATGAATTTATATGGTCCCACCTTCACAATTTCGGCACCAGCAATTAATAACACTTTTGTATTCCAATAAGGACCTAATGAGTGAATTGCCCATACTCTAAGGACTTGTGTAAGAATAAAGAATGTCAAAATGATTGGCCAGAAGGGATTCGGTTGTTTATCCAGTAGGACGACCTCAAATAAGAATGAAGTTAAAAACGCAATATGCAAGGTGACCATGTACTTGTAATGCTCTGCACCGTATTCTACTGCACCATGTTTTCGCATCCAACTTTCATTCTTCTTCGCAATGGACAGTTCTAGTAGCCTCTGAAGAACGACAAACACAAAAAACAGTGTAAACCACATACCCAATCACTCCCACTTCAGTAGCAGCATTTCTGAACTGAATCCAGGTCCCATCGCAGCCGCTAAGCCAATATCCCCTTTTGCAGGGTTATTTCCCATAATCTCTTTAAGCACATACAATACGGTTGCAGAGGACATATTGCCAAATTCCTTTAATACTTTAGAGGACGTTTCTAAATTTGCTTTTTCTATACCAAGACATTCTTCATATGCCTCTAACACTTTTTTTCCACCTGGATGCAAGACAAAGTGATCTAGGCTTTCTAAACGACAATTGTGCGTAGATAAAAAGTGGTGCACATTTGGAGCAAGCCAATTAGTGATGATGGTAGGGATATCACGGGAAAAAACGACATAAAGCCCTTCATTCTTCACTTCCCATCCCATTACATCTTCAGAATCTTTCATAAGGGTGGATTGAGTGCCAAGAACTGTAGGATATACCCCGGTTTCATCGATCTTTACGTCATCTCCAACCATAAGCACACTGGCTATGCCATCTGCAAATAAAGAAGTGCCCACTAAGTTACTTTTTGACCGATCATTTTTCTGGAAAGTCAGACTACAAAGCTCTACACATAATACAAGCACCTTTGCTTTTGGAAACGCCAGACAGTATTCAGCTGCTCGGGAGAGACCTGCTGCCCCCCCTGCACAACCTAGTCCCCAAATGGGTATTCTTTTTGTGTAAGGTGAAAACGGAAGAACATTCATAATTCTTGCCTCAATACTTGGAGTAGACATTCCGGTAGTGGAAAGATAAAAAATCGCCTCTACTTCTTCCATTGGAATTGTATTGTTCATCGATGAAGCGTGTTGTAGGCATGCGTTAATTGCCTCTACACCGTAGGTAACAGCCTCTTCTATGTAAAGGTTGTTTTTTTCCTCAAATGTATGCTGTTCCTTGAACCATTCCACATTTCTGGCAAAATGTCTTTTTTCAATCTCACCATTCTTAAATACTGTCAACAAACGATTTATGTCTTTAAAGGATTCTTCAAACATTTCTTTTGCAAATTCAACAGCTGTGTCCTGGTAGATTGGATATTTAGGTATGGCGGTACCTATGGAGAGAATTTTAGGCATTGTACGAGCACCCCGTTCAAGTTGGTACCTATACTTTATCCTTATATTTTTCATTTATACAATTATTGGTATTTAGTGATAAAATTTAGCCATCCAAATCTCATCTACGTACTCCCCGTTAATAAATGCCTGTTCCTTTTGATTTCCTTCTTCGTGAAAGCCATACTTTTTATAAAGCTGATAAGCAATTTGGTTGGATGAAAAAACGGTAAGGGACAGCTTTCTAATATGGTGTTCACACCACATATCTGTATAATCCATTATTTTCTTTCCAATACCAAGTCCTTGTGCCTCTTCTGAAAGCCACGTCCGAAAAAGTCCTGTGTGCCTTTTCATTCGTATTTCTCCACGAATGACTCTCCCAATTCCTACAACTTTCTCGTTTCTTTCCACTCCTATATACATATTTTCTTTTGCCTTCATTTCTTTGATAAAGTCTTTCTCTTCCTCTACCGATCGCGGGACATCCTTTTGAATATATTCCCCTGCTGCAATAATGCTTTCTACTGCTTTTACGATATCAAATGCATCGTTTTCTTCCACCGGGCGTAATATCACGGTAGATCCATCCTTTGCGGTAAATTCCATACGTAAATCTTGCATGTTGCTCCTCCTAAAAAAAATCTTCAAGTATTAAATCCTAATATAGATGTGAGTAGTGTTCAACAAAAAGAGATGAATTATAAATTTGTAGAAAATTGTTGAAATTTACACAATGAAATGTGATATGATAAATAAGTACTAGTTATTTTTTCTTAGGAGGTGCAAGATGTCCCCATCAGAGAATATAAATCAGTTAATCCACAGGGCATTGGACTCATTCAAAACGGTAATTCCATTGGAAATGTCATTTGATTCACCGCAAGTTCATACAGAAAAACTTGCCACCATTGCCCTAGGGGTTCTTATTGAATTGACCGGAGATATTCGGGGTCAATTAATTATTCAAGGGGAAAAAACTGCCTTTCAAGAAATTGGTGAATCCATGTTTGGA
The DNA here is from genome assembly GCF_009363695.1 of Bacillus sp. THAF10. Taxonomy (NCBI): domain Bacteria; kingdom Bacillati; phylum Bacillota; class Bacilli; order Caryophanales; family Bacillaceae; genus Bacillus; species Bacillus sp. THAF10. The sequence continues at coordinate 2,204,815 of NZ_CP045403.1, forward strand.
ATGCAGCTCGATGGCGACATGCTACATTCTTTTACAGGAGAACTTGGAAATATGATCGCCGGAACACTCTCATCCAGTATTGCTCAAAGTGGAATTCATATGGATATTACACCACCCGATGTCATAAATGAACAAGAAAAAGAATTCCATTTTTTACACAGGCTACATACTCCAGTTCTATTAAAGAACCAGCTACAAATGCAAATTATTGTTGAATTAGAGGAAGCCTCCTAATAAATAAGAACCCTCCATTTGAGTAAGTAGTTCAGTTTTTGTGGAGAAACAATAGAAATAGCATACTAATTTTAAGACCAAATCGCATAGTGATTTGGTCTTTTATATTTATTGATATATCAATGTTTTTGTTCAAAATTGGTATAAAATAGCATACGAAATCGCATACTAAATAACAGAGTGACAATAACTGTTGTCAATGTGAAAATTAGGATGTTAAAATGGGTGTTAATTACTATGCTAATTGTACTACCTTTTAAAAGGAGTGAAAAATATCGTGCAATTCATCAAACCTAAGAATAATAATGCTGATAAAGTGGATTGGCTAATATCTGAACAAGTCCGAGAAATAATAAAGAATTATGCGGAATTCTGCGAATATAGCGAGAGCGAAGTAGTTGATATGTTCTTAAAAAACCTTCTCAAAGATGAAGAGTTTCTTAAATGGATTGATGGCATACGGAACAATAAAAGAATGATAAGGAAAATGGGGTTAGAGGATGTAATGGAGGGACAAAAACTTGGCTAAATTACAACGACTGGCTACAAAAGAAGATGGCATCGTTGTTGTTCATAATCCTCTAAGTGAAGAAGATTTAAAACACAGAAAGGAACAATACAAAGTCTTATCCGATAAACAATTTGCCTTTCGCTATAATCATATGATGTTTCTCCCTATCGAATTCAATTGGAATGGAAATACACATATAATACAATACAACTTCTGTACGAACCCTTTTTGTAAATGGTGCGGTCAAGAACAAGAGAAATTCGAAACAGTCAAGGGTAAACCATCAAGATACAAGTTGAGCGGTAGAAGCAGTAAGAAAATGCTTGTATGTAATACAGACCCTATTCACCCTAATAGGGGTATGACTTTAAATTGTTATTCGACAGCTATTTCGAATTGGTCTGTCGCAGAAGAAATTTCGAGACTTGTTCGTATCAACCAGACCAAAGATGTTGAGACGGAATATAACTTCCATAAGGATAGCTGTGTTATTGGTCATCTAACGCCTTTTGATAAGCCAAGCGAGTTCTATAAACAAGGAAAGACATTGAATAAAGCTCAACGATGGCAATGCAAAGTGTGTAAGAAAAAGACAAGTATTCTTCCAAACAAGCGTCAATCCACTACTTATCGTCAAAAGAAGAATGATATTCTTCCGATGTTTGCTAAATTACTATTAAACAAAATGCCTATTAGTCGAACTTGTGATATTTTAGAAATCGGTGTCGGCACTTACTATCATAAATTAGAATGGTTGTACCGTTGTTGCTTGGAATTCTTAGAGAAGTATGAAACAACGCCATTGGCTACTATGTCATTCAAAGAAATGTGATTAAATACCGATAAAATGCACTACAACCTTAATAATGTTCGCAAGAAAGGTCAAGGCGGTCAAAAGTATTTTGGTTTAGAAGATAGCCAAGTACAGACTTATGTGGTTGTCTCAGCGGATACCATTTCACGATATGTTTTCAGGTCAGATGTTGCGTATGATTGGGAAATGACAGTAGAAGATTTGAAACTCGATACGGAAATTTATAAAGAAGACCATTTGAATGATTTCAGTAAGAAGAATAACCGTTTGGACTTTTCGTATTACCCTCAAGAACCAACCGAGAAGGACACTCAAAAGCCACACGAATATCGAGCTGAATTAAATGAATTCAATAAGAGGTTGCAGTATGTGGATGGACTTCACGTTAATCCGACTTACACGACAATGGCTCACTATTGGCTAATAAAACAAATGGTAAAATCTAATGAATGGAGAATGATTAGCGATAATGACGCTTCTATAATGACTGCGTTTTTTAGGGTGTTCTCGAAGGAAGTAAGAATGTCTGATGCACATCACTTCCTTTGTTTGCTTGATAAGAACAAGAGTAGAAAACAATGTTTAGAAGAGTTTGATGATGCAAAATCCGATTTATTGGACTGGGGATTTCATAGAGATTACGAAACAAAGAACTTGCGTATATTGGCTTATTCATATTTAAAAGAACTATTTGAAACTCATCAGTTTCATAAGGAAATCAAAACACCAACACACTCTTATAACGATTTGGCTAAAAATCCAATTACACACCCATTTGCATCGAGAGATAAAGGTTTTCATAGAGTGGATTGTACAACTGATTTATCATCTCTTGAACCGAAAGAAATAGCGAAAATGGTATTGAATGTGAACGATAATGCCACGAATAGTTTTATCCAACAAATTCGCAGAAGGTTGTCTATTCTTGAAAGACCATTGATGACAGCCAGAGGAGATGGGAAGAGTTATATTTACGCTAACTTTAATCCGAAGTTTGCACAATACGCACTAACCATTCTAAGAACATACTACAACTTTTGCGAAACCTACAAATCAGCCGATGGAAAAGAACTTACTCCTGCACAACGATTGGGTATTACAGATAAAGTATTTGATTTAAAAGATATAATCTATATGAGGTAGGTTCGTCTATAATTTTCAGACGAACTTTTTTATTTTTTTAAAGGGATATTGTAAATTTATGTTAAAATATGAATAGGACTGTCAATGGTAGTTTTAAGTAAAAGGTTGATTATGTTAAGGGGTGAAAAAATGAATAATATTAGTCGTTGGGTAATTGCAGGTGTTTTAATTTTATTTGGAGTTTTATTGCTTAACAAAGGGTTAGAATTATGGTCACTCGGAACAGATGTTGATGGAGACGGTATTGGAGTATTTTTTTTAGGATTTGAAATAAATAACAGAGTGCCAGAAGAAAGTATCCTTTCATACGCAATTGGATTTTTTATATCGAGTTTAGTTGCTTTAATCGTTTCTGGTGCATTTGTTCGAACAAACTTGAAATTCAGAAATAAAGCAAGTTAGTCACTGATAATGATAAAAAACGCTTGGAGATTATTCCAAGCGTTTTTAAGTGCTAAATTAACTGCTAATTATAATGCTATCTCTATTCTTTTTTGAGATGCGAAATCTACTGTGATTTTTAATTTTCTCCACATTAACTGAACTACTTACCATTTGAGAGGGTTCTTTTCATATTATTCATTAAGTTGATAGATGGAAGCGTATTTTGCTTCTAAATATTCGATGAGATAGTTTACGTTTAATTCTTCGCCTGTTACGTCACGAAGTATCTCAAGTGGCTTTTTCATTTTACCGTATTGATGGATATTTTTGGTGAGCCATAATTTAATCGGTTCTAGTTCACCAGTTTCTAATAGCTCATCATAATTTGGTAGATCATGTTGCATCGCATTTTTAAATTGAGCGGCATACATATAACCTAACGCATAGGATGGAAAGTATCCAAAGCTACCACCAGACCAATGTACATCCTGCAGCACTCCTTTTGCGTCGTTTGGCGGCGTAATCCCAAGGTAGCTTTCATATTTCTTGTTCCAAGCCTCCGGCAAATCTTTTACTTCTAATTCCTCGTTAAAAAGTGCTTTCTCTAGCTCATAACGAATCATAATGTGAAGCGAATAGGTTAGTTCATCTGCTTCTATTCTGATAAAAGAGGCTTTCGACTCATTAATAGCCACATAAAATTCCTCAAGGCTCAAGTGATCAAAGTTTCCATCAGCATAGCTTTGCAGGGTTTCATAATGCCTCTTCCAGAAGTTCTTGTGACGGCCGACAAAATTTTCATAAAATAACGATTGAGATTCATGAATACCCATGGAAGTACCTGTACATAAACCAGTTCCTTGGAGATCTTTAGCAATATTTTGTTCATATAACGCATGTCCACATTCATGAATCGTTCCAAAGACAGCTGTACGGAAGTCTTCTTCATCATATTTCGTTGTTACTCTCACATCCCCAGGATTTAAGCCAATAGCAAAAGGATGGACAGTCTCATCCAATCTACCGGAATCAAAATCATAGGATAATTCCTTTAATATATCTAAACTAAAGGCTCTTTGCTTTTCTTTTGGAAAATGCACAAGCAAGTCCTTTGAGCGAGGCTGAACGGAAGAATCGGTAATTTTTTTGACTAATGGTACAATACGATCCTTTAATTTTCCAAACACTTCATCCAGCTTTTCTACGGTAATTCCAGGCTCGTACATATCAAGAAGAGTATTATATTTGTTCCCTTCATAACCCCAATATTCAATAAATTTTTTATTATAGCTTACTAACTTTTCTAAGTACGGTAGGAGCATAGAAAAATCGGAATTTTCTTTTGCTTCCTCCCAAACCGACTCTGCCTTTGTGCTAAGTACTACATAATCTTGATAATCCTTGGCAGGAATTTTTTTATTTCTTTCGTAGTTCTTTTTGCTTTCATCTAAGGAAGCTTTGGTTGTTTCATCTAACGTAGCCATGTTTTCATCGTTTAATAGCTGTGTTAAATAGCTCGCCATTTCCTCTGAGGTAGACATGTTAAATACTTCTGAGGAAAGCATGCCTATGACGTCTGAACGTCTGTCCGCTCCCTTTTTCGGGGCGCCTGTTCGCAAGTCCCAAAACATAAGAGATAGTGCTTCCTTATAGCTGTCAATTTTATTTACATAGTTTAAATATTCCTCTTTAAGTGTAGTAGTTTCAACCATATGTATCTCCCCCTATTCTTTACTGACTACAGTTAAGAATACACAATTTTCACTCTAATTTGCAACAATAAAAAAAAGAGCACCCCTTTTTAGGGATGCTACAAAGTAACAGGTGCTGTAGGGAGTACGTTATCTAATCGTTCTTTTACAGCATCATGCAGGTTTTCAGGAAGATAAATCGTGATTTCCCCTTTGTCTTCAGTGGTCCGGATAAGTCGTCCCATCCCTTGACGAAGTCGTAAGAGCATATAAGGAACATCAACTTCCATATAAGCGTTAGCGAGACCTTTTCTTTTTGCAGCAAAAACTGGATCATTTGGCGGAAACGGCAAAGACCAAATCACAACGTTTGATAAAGAAGGCCCAGGAATATCAAGCCCTTCCCATAAGTGATAGGCGCAAAGTACAGCCTTTTCATTATTTTGAAATTCGGAAACGAGTTGACTTATTTCCTTATCCCCTTCATAAAGGAATGGATAGACCTGATTTCCTTCATTCATGGATTTAAAGGTTTTTAACTCTTGCTTAGAGTTAAAAAGAATTAAGGTTTTCCCACCATTGCGGTGGATGGATTCCATCGTTTCTGAGTATTTTACTTTATCGTCTATTTGATTTTTCAACGTAAGTTTCATGTTATTTTCATAATCAAATGGCGAATTGATGGTAAAGGCTAAATAGTCCGTTATCCCCAACGTGTTTGCCATGTAACTAAAGTTTTCATTGTCAGAAAGAGTGGCAGATGAAAAAATGAAAGGAATTTTCTTTGAAAACACTTTTTCTTCTAATACTTCTTCCACTGTACGAGGCATAACCACAAGCGTTAAATCAGAATTTTGCTGTTCTGCCCAAGTAATAACGTCCTCTTTGGAAAGCAAGAGCTTCATTAAATATTCAATGGAATCCAAGTATTCTTCCACAATGTGTAGCTGGTAGTGATCTACTGTATGAAGTTCACCTTCAAATACAAGCTGATTACCGATTTCTTCAATGTTTTGAAGTAACCCCTTTGCATGCTTGATAAGCTCGTCATTCAAATTTATATTCTTCCGTTCAGAGCCCGAAATGCTTGTTGTATTTTGTTCCAACGCTTCAAAAAATACATCATTTGCTTGGAGCGAATCTTCTACTAACAAGGCAAATTCTTCACGCAAATCGTTTCCTAATAGCCTTGTTAAAATCTCTTCAATCTGTTTATTTTTTATTTTATAGGTAAGTGCCTTTTGAGCTGCAAATTCTAACAAATGACCTTCATCAAAAATGACAGTAGATGCCTCAGGTAATAGTGGTAGCTGTCCTTCTCTTTTCCGTTTCTCAACCGTCCAAACGTGCTCCATGTAAAAATCATGGGAACAAATAATCAAATCTGTTGCTTTTCGATAATGGTCTCGAGAAAGGGTTTGTCCACAACGGTGACGTTTGTCACAGCTAAAACAATCCTGAAAACTATCCCAGCTAATGGCATTCCACTCTTCATCATTTAGCTGTGCATAGTCTTTTCTATCGCCGTACGCATAAAACGATTGCATGGCAGATGGCTTGTTCACAAACTTAGGTAATGATTCATAAACATCATCAATGTTATCATTTTCTATCTTTTCCATTGCCTCATCTAATTTATTGAGGCAAAGATATTGATCGGGAGATTTCGCTAAACGCACATCAACGGTAATATCTAATACAGAGGACAGCTTTTGAATATCTCCTTCTTTTTTCACTAATTGTTCAATTAGTGATTCGTCCGCACAGGTAATAATAGCAGGTTTGCCCATATATCTTGCATAACAAATGGCATATAAAAGGTATACCATCGTTTTACCAGTTCCTACACCAGCTTCTGAAAAAATGATCTTTTTCTCTTTAAATGCTCTTTCTAGCTGAAAGGCCATGAAAATTTGTTCATCTCTAAGTTCAAATCCAGCATCAGGTAGGATATCGTAAAAAACATCCCCAATCCATTCATTCAACTTATCAAAAAAAGCATCTCCTTTGTTCAAGGGAAATGGCAGACGATTATTCATATACTTTACCTCCGAGAAAAAGTTTGCATTTGAAAATTATTGAATACAAAGGGGTATTTTGTCAAGAGGTAATAGAGGAAGTATGAAAAAAAAAGCTCCCTGTTATGAAGCAGGAAGCTTTCTTAGTTTCTGATGATATGAATAATTTCGTCGTCCAGGAGGGTTGCATATAGCATTGCTTTTGTATATTCATCACGTGCGGCATTCATTCTTTCCACACATTCATGATTATGCAGAAGATTTTCGGAAACAAGCTTATTATAGCTACTTTCTAATGCTTTTGAAATTTTCATAAAATCATTTACGTGTAAAGGCATAAAATCCCTCCAATCTCAGAGATAGAAGTATTTTATGCCATTTTTTTGAAAAATATACTACACACTTAGAGTAATTTAGTCCTTTTCACTACTAGAACGGTTTTTTGTTGTTTCTTTATCTCGTTCTTCTTCCTTTTCGTACTTTATTTCTTGTAAGGGTAATTCATCTATAGGCATGACGAGCTGGTCTCGATCTTTTTGTGTTTTTTCACTGTGTTTGAATGCTTGTTCTTTTTCATTTCTTCTCTTTAACTCTTGGGCTTTCTCTTTGTTTTTCAAGACAATCACTCCTTTTTTACACCATTCCCTGTGAAAGTCTTTCATAAACGTTACCCTTTTTTAGGAGGTCTCTTCCCCCAATATTGATATAAATCTGTTTTGATGAAGCCATTGAACAGCTTCCGTTTCTTAGTGGCTTTTTTACCATATAAATTTTCAAATCCCTCATGAGAGGTGAGCATATAAATAGACCATGTATCCAGATCAGAAAAAGCTTTTCCCATTTCTTTATACATCTTCTCCACATCTGGTCTATCTCCAAGTCGTTCTCCATATGGAGGGTTACCTACAATAACCCCGTATTCTTTTTGTGTGGTAAAATCGGCAACCTGCATTTGTTTAAATTGAATAAGCTCTCCAAGACCTGCTTCAAAAGCATTTTCTTTGGCTATCCCAATCATTCTGTGGTCCACGTCAAAGCCTGCAATATCTAAAGGCTGATCATAGTTTGCAAGGCCCTCAACTTCATCCCGTGCACGATTCCACGCATCTTGGCCTATCCATTCCCACCCCTCAGACACAAATTCTCTATTAAAGCCTGGTGCAATATTTTGGCCAATAAGGGCAGCTTCTATCGGAATGGTACCAGATCCGCAAAAAGGGTCAACAAATGGTTTGCTTGGATTCCAATTTGTTAACAGCACCAAAGATGCAGCGAGGGTTTCTTTCAGTGGTGCTTCCCCTTGAGATGCTCGATATCCACGTTTATGCAGGCCTGCTCCACTGGCATCGATTGTAATTTGTGCAACATCTTTTAAAAGAGCAACTTCAATTTTAAATTTCGCCCCATTTTCATCTAACCATGAGGAAGAAATTCCGTAATGTTCTTTCATTTTTTCAACAACTGCTTTTTTCACGATCGATTGGCAATCGGGTACACTAAAAAGCTTTGATTTAACAGACTTTCCCACAACAGGAAATTCTGCGTTCTCCGGCAGATAATCGCCCCACGGGATGGCTTTTGTTTGTTGAAAAAGTTCTTCAAAGGTTGTCGCTTTAAATTCGCCTACTAATATTTTTATTCTGTCTGCGGTTCTTAGCCATAAATTAGTTCGGCAAATGGCGGCAGCGTCTCCTTTAAAAATGACTTTTCCATTATCGACGGTACAATCATAACCTAGATCTCTAACTTCCTTTGCTACCAATGCTTCTAGTCCCATTGCTGCTGTAGCAATCAATGTGTATTGTTTCATCTTCTTCATCCTAACTGTAGTCAGTTTCATTTTTATTATGTAATTGTAAGGAAAGTATTTTGGTCTGTTAAACTACTGTTGATTTCCGGAAATGGCTCTACTCCTTCGAGTCGGTGCTGGAGCCTCCTCGGCTTCGCCTGTTGTGTCACAAGTCTTTCGCTTCACTCCCGCGGAAGTCTTCGCCTTTGATCTAATCAACAGCTAACTACTAGCCAACCTATTAAATAAAGCTCCCCTGAAGCGTTCAGGGGAGCTTAGTTCATCATTATTGTAATGGTGCGACATTCAATCAATAGTGATCTGTAAGCCATGTTCTGTTCCTTTGTACTGCAAACGGATCGCTCCTTGTACGCAGGTGGTAACCATCTGTCTACAGAAACTTAAAAGTATCTGTCCCTCTCATTGTTGGATTCCTTAGAGAAGGTGCCCCTACCATTATTTGGGTTTCTCGCTCGAGGGGTTTACCTCGTTCCACTCTTACAATTTCTTGTAAGACTACGTCACTGTGGCACTTTCAAGGTAGTAACACCATATCACAAGGACTTAGGTGTGTTCCCTGCCGTTAGCCTCGTCATAAAAACCAAGCTACCCTAGCTTATTTTTTCGCTAGGCACGAACACTACAGGCATCTCAGCCTGTGCGAGCATGGACTTTCCTCTACAACTAAAAGCTGTAGCGGTTACCCAACCACTATTGATGTCAGCACATAATAGTATAGTAAAAAACTGCGATGAATGCAACTGTAAATAAATGTAATAAGAATCAATCGTATAATTTATTTCCAAAAACGTGCTTTTCTAAATTAGATAACCTTCTTAAGATGTCAAAGTTGGTGGATCCGCTGTTTGTGCTTGTTGGTTGTGGTTTTTTTCCAGCTTCTTCAACTTGTCGTTTCAATCTTGCATTTTCTTGAACAATCAAATCGTATTCATGCTGAAATGTCTCATAGTCCTTAATGATTACATCCAAAAATTTATCCACGTCTTCTGCTTTGTAGCCTCTCATTCCAGCTTTAAATTCTTTTTCTAAAATTTCTTTTGCCGTTAAATTAAGTTTTTCTGATATCATCTTATCCTCACCTCAATACGAGTGCCGAAAGTATCAGGCACTTCTTCATTCTCTATATGGAAATAGTCTTGTTCGTGCCTTAATAATTAGGATTACCAATCCTGAGATTCGTCAAACTGTAATTCCTCGACGATAACTTGCAGCTCATAGCTATCTATCATAAAGATAGGATAGTCTGATTGTAAAGCTTTATGTTTTGCTGCCTCTAGTATATATTTTGGACTACCCGGACTTTCTTCCTCATAAACCATCAGGATACTGTCCGACTTTTCTACGATGAATTGATTTTTCATCTTTAACTGAATGGGCGATTCATAGGGTTTTTTTGAAATGGAATCCACATAATTAGCTTGTGACAAAATTGTCTCATAATACTCTTTATTTTGATCTTTCCATTTTTCTTGTTGATTTAAATAAGGAGTCAAAACAGCAAGCTTTAAATGTGAATATTCCACCTGCATTTCAAAGACTACTTCTGCTGCCCATAATTCCACGCCCTGTTGTCCACTGATAACTATCCATTCAAGCTCGGCATGTTCTTCTAAAAGTGATTCCAAGCGTTTTTGAATGGCTTTCTTAATATAGTGTACAGCAGGATCATTATTCTTAAACACCTGTAATTCATGAGCTTTATAACCTGTAATAGCCAATACTTTCATAAACACCTCTATCTAAAATAATAAATAGAAAGCTAAAAAAGCGCAAGTATGTACAGAAAAAGAACTGACAATAGCCAGTTCTTTTCTTGGTATATTAATACAGGACACTTATTTATCTTCCATAACCTTTGCAATGTCCGCCATATCCCATAGGTCCCATTTGTCCCATTCCTGGTCCTTGTTGAGCTCCCATTACTTGAGATGGCATTTGACCATAAGGTGCATTTGCTTGAGCTCCCATCACTTGACCAGGTCCAGTTGATGCGCCCATTACTTGACCAGGAGCGCCAGCACCCATTCCAGGACCACCAGGTCCGCAGTTAAAGTGTTGGTGAGATACAGAATCAACCATTGACTCAGTTTGTGGGTAATAATGTTTGTGTTGGAATTGTTGGTTGTTTACATAAGTTGTGTGCGATGGATGGATGTGTTGTACTTCATTAGTAGAATAAAGATTTTTTACACAACATTTTGTTGGGTGGACGATAGGTGCCATTTGATTTGGTCTGCAGTTGTACATAGTTTCATACTCCTTTCATATTGTTTTCTCTTTACACTAACAAACTATGAAAGAAGTGAGGTACATGTACTAATACAAACACCTATTTTCTTAGGATATATACAATTGCCTAGCTTTTTTATAGTAAAATAGTATAGATATTCTCCTTGAGATTGGACAGTCCGAATAACGTCAAACCGACTACAATAAAAAACAAACATAAAATGAATCTTGACAACGTGCTCTCTCCCATATATTTTCTATTTTGTTACTTTCAGTTTACAATTTTACATGGTATGAGACACGTTGACAATATGATTAAGGCAGAAAATCTGACAAAATGTGAAATTTTTTTCAAATGTCTAATTTTTTCTGTATTCGGGTTATCCTTTTGATAAAATCGGCAAGTTTTTTCTCTTTCTTTTGCTTCGGTTGATTCGCTTTTTCGTTGTAGTTTTTTAATGCTTTTTCTGCGTAAAGTAGTGCAGTGTCATAGCTCTTTTTCTGATGTTCATAGATTTTTGATAATTCTTCACAAGCCTCTTCTTTTGAATCATTTAGTGGGTCTGCAAGTGCTTGTTTAAATAGAAGTTCAGCCTCACAAAACCTTCGTTCTTTCTTCTTTAAGTAGCCTAACTTCATGGCTGCCTTCCATGAGGATTCAACAATATTTTCATAAATGCTGGCAGCCGCTTCTTTCTCACCTAGTGTGTCATACCACCGCCCTATTTCGAAATCTTCTAGTTCACTTCTTTCATTTCCATCTAATAAAAGCAATTTAGAAAGATGAATATAGAGGGTAATTAAAGTAAGTACATCCCATTCATTATGCTTCATAACTCCTTTAATCCCTTGCATTTCCTGAGTTTTCACAAAATCAACATAGATCATAGGAGCTAAAAAGCCCGGAATATCGTCCTGTCTCTCTATCTCGAGTATTTCTTTTTCAACATTCACTAATCTCACGGCTTCCATCTTTGATTTCCAAAGACGTCTAGAAGCATGTAACAGATCAAAATGACCAAATGCAGGTAACTTGGGTACATGCTCTCTAACAAGCGTATGTCTCGTTTTCACTTGTGGCCAGTCAAACGCTTTGCCGTTGTAGGTGACAAGTGTTTTATAATTAACATTCTCAAGAAAGCTTTGATAGAGTGCCACTTCATTTCCAGGCCCAGGTAATAAGTGCTGCCTAATAACCACTTTGTCAGAAAAAACTCTTGCATACCCAAGAAGAAAGATAGTAGTCCCCACACCCCCGCTTAATCCAGTTGTTTCCGTATCAAAAAAGAAAAGATCAGAAGAATGGTGTCCTTTTCCTGATAATGGGTGCTCCACATCCGCGTTTTGCCATAATTTCATAATAGGAATAAGATCTTTAAGCTGATATTTCCCGTGCTTATGATCCAAACTATATTCTTTTTCTCTAATGAAACAGTGTTCACCCTGAAAGCGATACACACTTGTCTGAAAGCTCTCCCATTCCTTTTCATTACAAATAGTATTTTTACTTACTAAATTGCTTGTGGAATCGTGTTCTACATTCAAATGCTTTTTCATCCTATTCAGCTTGTTCTTTATCTTCATACACCGTTCACCTTAATTTCTAGCTGCTTAAGAAGAGCTAGAGCCAATTTTTTAGCGTTTTCCTCAGGATAGTCCGCACCAATGCAGGAAGGACAGCCAGAATAACATGGGCAGCCTTCAATTAAGCTTGTGGCATTTTCCAATAGTGTTTGAATTTGCTCGTACACCTTCTCACTTAAACCAACTCCACCAGGATACCGGTCATAAAAATAAACAACTGGTTTTTCGTCATGGGTAGATTTCACCTGTGGAACAACTTGCAAATCCATTGGTTCACACATTAATAAAAGTGGAGCCACGTGTTTTAGGGCATGGGCTATGCCAAGTAAGCTTTTTTCCAAATCATCTCCATTTAAGCTTTCAACTACAGTTTCTTCTAGAGTAATCCAAGCAGCGTTTGTTTGTAATTCCTCTTCAGGCAAATGGATGGGTCCTGAGCCTATGTTTTCATGAGTTTCAAACTTAATTTTTTTAAAAATAGTGGCCATTGCTCTTACTGATACATCACCGAATGCAATGGTACCGCCTGAATAGTCCTTGCTTTTGTCTATTTCTAATACATCAAGAGATACTGCAAGATTTGCATCAGTAAAATAATCAACATTCACTTCTCGTACGAAGGCTTTCTTTTCTTCCCAGTCTAATTTTTCCACTTGATATTGTACGCCTTGATGTAAATAAATTGCTTCATCATGAAGTAGAGTCATGGAGCTGAATCGATCCATTTCTCCAATTACTTTGTTTGCTGGTTCTGAAGATTGGTCGATGATGATGACATTTTCCTGAGATGCAGATCGTAAGCTAATGTTGTGAGCAGGAAACGCGTCATTCATCCAATGCCATTTCCCAGCATGTTCATGAAGCACTCTTTCTTCTGCTAAATATTCTAAAATATCTTCAAGTTCCACTCCATCAAAGGTTTCTCCTTTTTTAAAAGGCAGTTCATAAGCGGCACATTTTATATGGTCAACTAAGATTACCAGGTTGTTTGGATTAATTCTTGCTGATTCGGGGTTGCTGTTTAAAAAGAATTCTGGGTGCCCGACGATATATTGATCAAGCGGATTCGAGCTTGCAACCATCACAATAACTGCTTCCCCTTGCCTTCTGCCAGCACGACCTGCCTGCTGCCAAGCACTTGCTATCGTTCCTGGGTAGCCTGTCATAATACACACTTGCAGCTGACCAATATCCACACCAAGCTCCAAAGCGTTCGTACTTACAACACCATATATCTCCCCATTTCGAAGCCCCTTTTCAATGGATCTTCTCTGAGTAGGTAAATATCCTCCCCGATATCCCTGAATCGATTTTTCTCCTAATTCATTTTTCACTAATTCTTTTAAATAGGTGAGGAGAATTTCAACCCTAACCCTGCTTTTGGCAAAGACAATCGTCTGTATTCGCTCCTTTAAGAAAGCAGCTGCAACTTTCCTCACTTCTAACGTCGCACTCCTTCTAATGTTTAAAGGTTTATTTACGATAGGAGGATTATAAAAAACGATATGCTTTTTGCTAGCTGGAGCACCATTATTATTAATCAAATGGAAGCTTTCACCTGTAAGCTCTTCTGCGAGTTCTTTTGGGTTAGAAATTGTTGCTGATGTACAAATAAAGGTTGGATTACTGCCGTAAAATTTACATATTCTTTTTAGTCGTCTAATGACATTGGCCACATGACTACCGAAAACCCCTCTGTATGTATGGAGTTCGTCGATTACGATATATTCTAGGTTTTCAAATAGGGACACCCATTTCGTATGATGTGGGAGAATAGCTGAATGTAGCATATCAGGATTGGTAATTACAATATGCCCAGCCTTTCTTACCTTTTGCCTAATGCCAGGTGACGTATCACCATCATAGGTATAACTGTTAATAGGTACTTCCATCATTGTGATTAGTTCATTTAACTCACTTTTTTGATCTTGAGCGAGTGCTTTTGTTGGAAAAATATAAAGAGCCCGAGCTTCTTGTTTTTCCACAATTTTTTGTAACACTGGTAGGTTATAACATAGTGTTTTACCAGAAGCAGTAGGGGTGACAGCAACAAAGTGTTTCTTTTGTATGGCAGTTTGAAATGCCTCTGCCTGGTGTGTGTAGAGAGAAGTGACCCCCCTCTTTGTTAAAGCCTTCCACAAGGGCTCCTTCACTTCTTTTGGAAATGGAACAAATTGAGCTTCTTTTGGAGGCACCGTTTCCCAATGAACGATATTATCTGCTATATCTTTTTCTTGTTTCATCCAGTCAATCACTTCGTAAATTGTTTTTCTCCAATACATTTCGATCACCTCTTCATCTTCCTTCTATTTTAGCGAATAAGTGTTCGGAACGTAAAGTGACAATCAGAAAAATACTGTTGGAAAAGAACAAAAGCGCAATGCGCCCGCTTTGCGACGTACAAACTGGACTGAGCCGTATGAGATAAAGAAAACACGAAGAGCCTGCGATTCGATGTTGCCTTATCGTAAGGAGGCGAGGGAAGTTTGCTAGTCGCTGGCGCATGGAGCTGGACGCTGCTACCATGAGTATCCTAAACAACAAAAGCGCAATGCGCCCGCTTTGCGACGTACAAACTTTGTCTAGTTGCAGCGGCTGAACGAGCCGCTTCACTTTTCGTGGCACTGAGCCGTATGAGATAAAGAAAACACGAAGAGAGTAAGCTTTTTCGTGTTGCCTTATCGTAAGGAGGCGGGGAAGTTTGCTACTCGCTGGCGCATGGAGCTGGACGCTGCTACTTTTGTTCCAGATATCCACAGACATATTTTTTATAATTTCCTAAACAATAATAAAAACAGCCTAGTACAAGCTACCAGGCTGTTTTGTTTCAAGCTATGCTTTTTGATTCATACTATAGTTATTGATTACTGCTAATACCTTTGTTCCTTGAGTCATATCACTTTGGCACAAAGGACAGATAGGTCTTTCCGTTTCTATATTTCTGAAATTGTCTCGCATCCAACCTTTACAAGATTCAGATGCACATTCCCAAACTTTCGTTTCTTCTGTCACTATTTCTTCTGCTTCTCTTCTTCCAAAAGCCATCAAACCACTCTCCTATCTTTTGAGGTGGGGCATAGTTAATCCTCACGGTTTATCTACTCTTAGTATTCCAACTTACGAGGAAAAAATAAGAAAGAAATAAAAAAAGCATCCTTACCATACAAACTCTTCCAATTTATTATAACACAAATTTGAAATTTATTCATGCCGAAGTCCAACGTTTTATTCATATTCATTAGGTAGTAACCCATTTCAACCCTCATTAATATATTAATGATAAAGAACATGAAAGGGGTAAGATACATGATGGATGAAAAGGAAAAGCTGCCACAAAAAAAAGACATCCAACCTAACAATATTATGAATACGATTGACGCATTCTTTAGCAGCTCTCCTATTAAAGGTATGTTAAAGCAAATGGATGATTTCTTTGGTCATACATTTTCCGAAGCCTCCCTACCGGTAGAAACGCAAGAAACGGATCGGGATTTTCTAGTAGTATGCAAACTGCCAGGTATAGCAAAAGAGCAAATAAACATCGAAACCTTTGATCGGTATTTAACTATTTCTGTTAAAAATGAGCAACAGGTAAAAACGATTGATGAAACCGTTTCTTATGTAAGTAACAGTTATACAAGCAATATTTCGAAAAGGACCATTCCTCTGCCTGAGTATGTAAAAATACAAGCGCTGCAAGCAAATTACCGGGACGGTTTATTAAAAATTCGGATCCCTAAAAAGCTAATAAAACAAATCGATATTCAAGATTAGAAACGAGAATAGGCTGGGACAAAATTTAAAAACACAAACAAAAAGACGAAAAATATTAATGCCGGCATTGAATACCGCTATTGATTTCCCTGCAAGACTTCGCTTTCCGCGGGTGACCCGTGAGCCTCCTCGACTTCGGTGGGGTCTCACATTGGCCACTTCTCTAAGCAGGAGTCTACGTCTTTCACTCCAATCAACCGCTGGTGTCATCTAAAAGGTAAAAGAATATTTTAATACTAAAAAAACCGAACTGATTAGATCAAATACTCCAATCAGTTCGGTTTTTGCTTAGCCTAAAACACTTTTGTCCTAGCCTTTTTTATGAAGTATATGGATTACATAATTTTTCTCTGAGGATAAAGATTAATAAGGAGGAGGTGTCTTATCATGAGTAAGTATAAAAAGATTTATGCTAATCCCTCTACTTCTCCTACACTTGTGATCAAAACAAAGTTAGATGAAGAACAAAAAGAGGGTAACCCTTACTACAGTTCATCCTTAAACAAGCAAGAAGAGGAAAAATTAGATCAATATTTTTTCGAGGAAGAACCAAAAGGAGATTATCACAATTAAAGCATCCAAGGGGAGAACACCATCTCCCTTTCTTTGCTACGAGAAAAAAAGATGCCATATTAGAGGCACCTTTTTAAACTTTAAATGTTGATGCAAGACCTTTAAACATGTTGTTTATTTGATTCACTGTATTCATCATTTGCCCTGCCGTATCCATCATTTTTTTCATATCCACATTTCCATCTTGACCTTTAAATTGGTTCATAAATGAGTTTACTTGAGAGGTTTGTGTTTTAGGTGGTTGCGCTTGAGATGGATAAGGATTCATAAACGGCATTTGATTTGGTTGCATCCACCCATTTTGCATTCCATTCTGTTGCATCATCCCGTTACCTGATGTTCCTTGTAGGTATTGGTTTGGTTGCATCATTCCGTTACCTGGTGTTCCTTGTGGGTATTGGTTTGGTTGCATCATTCCGTTACCTGGTGTTCCTTGTGGGTATTGGTTTGGTTGCATCATCCCCATCCCCATGGACTGTGATGGATTTTGCCAATTTGTGTTCATCGTATTAAATGGAAAGCCCTGCGTATTCATGTTCTGCTGTGGAAACCCCATCTGGTTCATCATATTTGGCATCATTCCTTGCGGAAACATCATTTGTTGATTTGGTACATTCGCCCCCATTCCATTAGGAGAAAACATTCCTTGCATGCCATTGCCTCCATTTGAAAATATATTATTTAAAAAAGGAAGCTGACTTAATAGCGACAAATTCCTGTTATATGATAAATGTCTAGGTCTACTGTACATTCTCCTAAACATCGCATACCCCTCCTCTTATCTTACTACCTTTAACATATGAAGTGAAATTGGGAAAGGTGCCTAGATGAAAAGCGAAAGCCATTTTCCAACTTCCTCCTATTATGTCCCATTTTGTCGGAAGTTTCATTTTTTCAAAAACAAGAAAAATTGAATATACATGCTATCATGAAAGTAACTTCAAAGGGAGGGATTTGGATGGTACTAGAAGACTTGCGTCAAAAATTTGTTGCATGTAAAAGCTATGAACCAAATGAACACAATGAATTGATGGATTTTGCCAGAAAGCAATATTTACAAGGGGAGTTATCGATCAATCAATTCCGTCACCTTATTCAAGAATTGGAAATCATGGGTGCAGTTCCACCAAACACATTTGAAGATATGTTAGAAAAATCTTAAAGAGAAAATAATGAAAAGCCTGACATAATGTCAGGCTTTCGCTTTGTTTAAAATATCCTCTAAGACATAATGAATGGACTGAATCATTCCTTTGAAGCGTTTCGACTTGGTGTCGGGATAAAAGCATTGAACAGAAACCATATTTATGTTTTCTACCGTACTGTCTATTTGCTGTATATGAATATTTTTAGGTCTTTGCGACGTAATCCACTTTTTTGATGCATCTTCCCATGCTTTGACGGTTTGATAAACGTCGTCTGCAAAAGGTTTAACTGTTGCAAAAAAATCTGGCTCTTCTTTCCTTTGCTGTGTTTTCTCAAAGCACATTTCTATTTTATTAATGAACGTGCAAAGCTTTTCTGTTATTGAAATTAGTTCATTATGCTCGCTAGTCATTTTCTCACCTCTAGCAATACATATTAACATAATTTACAATACGGAGTAAGCATTCACTTGAAAATCAATGCGCGAATTTGAAGGGTGTATCCCCTGTCTTTGATCTTTCATTACTTTTTCTACTTCATCTAAAGTAAAATGTAGTCTGCTTATTTGTTGCTTCATAACCTCTTCCATTTCTTCACGCTCTATTTTAAGAGAATTTGCCATCGTTTGCTCTAACACATCCATCTGCAGCATCATTTCATTAAACAAATCAGTAATTTCACTTTTAGAAACAATGTTGGACATTTACTTTCCCCTCCACATTTTATTCGTGTAATAATGTTTTCGGCGTTAACCTCTCACACCCTTCCTATGTGACAAAACTAGAAGAGATTCGTCAAAGAAAGTGTTAACCTGACATCACGAACTTTTCATGTTTCTGAATGAATAGAACATTTTTTGAAAAAATAACAATGAACGATAAAATGATTGGAGGAAAATTAATGACGAAGAATGATAGCAAGGAGCAACAACAGCAAAGAAAAAACCAAGTGGAAAGTACTCCTGGACAAGAGGATAAAAAGTTGAAGGGCCCAAATCGTCCTTCTACCTAAGAATAACGAGGCTAAAGAAGAGGCTGGGACAAAACTTAAAAACACGAACTGATTTGATCAAATACTCCAATCAGTTCGGTTTCTGCTTAGGCTAAAACACTTTTTGTCCCAGCCACTTTTCTTTTTTTCTTTTTTAAACTTCGCTAACGATTTCCGCTAATTGGCTCCGCGTCCACAGAGAGATTTATAACCCTCCCAGAGCTTCCCTGCGGGGTCACAAGTCTTTCGCTACATTCCCGATAAGAGTCTCCCACCTTTGCTGCAAAAAACAGCTAGAAACAACTCACTATCAACATTCTTCTTTAACCCTTTTTTAAAGCCATTTTTTGATTGCAATAAAGCCATCCATTTGATGTTGTTTATGTATGAACCATTTGGTCAGTTCTTCGTAATGCTGTTCTTTTGGTGATAGTGGCTTTCTCCAAGATGGGAGATATTTTCTATTCTTAAAAATCCAATCATTAGAGTCTCCTTTATGAGGATGCTTTACAACCGGATAGATCGCTCTTAAAATTGGCGTCTCTCTAGATAAACGTTCTGAAAAATATTGTTCATAATCAAATCTTGCTCCTGTATGCTCTGTATTCAAAGAAAATAGGTGAAACTTTTCATACAAAGAAGGATGAAATAAAAGATGAGCAAGCTTTCTGCCAAGCAAGATTCTATTTTTCAGCTTTTGAAACCCATGAACGGAATATCCATACAACTTCCCTTCTAACGTTGGGAAAACAACACTGCTAAAATGACCGATATCTTGAAAAAAATACGATCCACTGCCAAATACATTTTTTTTCAAATAGTGATTTCTCAGTACAGGTTCTTGAATAAGATTTTGCTCGTTTATTATTAATGAACTAACCAACCTCTCCTTATCTCTCCTTTCCCAAAAAGCCTTCCATTCCGCTTCCATAAAGCATGACACATCGAAAGCCTGCAACAAATGAAAGAGTGGTTTGTTATAATGAAGAGACAATTCATAAACCTTTAATTGAGGAAATGCGTCACGGAAAATAAGCCAGTTTGCAAGTTCATAGGTTAAGAAGAAGGAAAACCGTTGCTGCCATCCAAGAGCTAACTTAAACCATCTACCTTCAAGATCTGTCATGCTCCAACCTGCATTTCTTGAAACCATACTTGCTAGAAATGACCACCTAATCTCGGGATTTCTTTCGTAAAATGTCATATATGCTTTTGTTCTGGAAATGTTGTCAGCATTGTATTTTGCTGTATTTTTTTTTATGGTAGTGATAAACTTATCTTCTTGAATGGAGTACTTTAACAATTTTCTATCCTGTGCAATCTTTTTATAAATGTCTTTCAAGGGAAAAGTCCTCCATTTAAATATTTTGTCGTTTTTTTCTTTTTTTAGGTTAGTTTTGGTTTAGAGGGGGAAATTTATGACTATTAGATATCCAAACGGAAAAATTTATCATGACAAAGGCGCGGTCAAAACCACAAAAACATCCACCACGCTATATGGAAATCGCGGAATGAGTCTAGAAGAAGACTTACAAGAGACAAACGTTTATTATTTACATCAGGATATAGCTGTGGTTCATAAAAAACCTACTCCCATCCAAATTGTTGATGTACATTACCCTAAGCGAAGTGCTGCTGTGATTAAGGAAGCTTATTTTAAACAAGCCTCTACAACCGACTTTAACGGGGTATATAAAGGACGATATCTTGATTTTGAAGCAAAGGAAACGAAAAACAAAACCTCCTTCCCACTGCAAAACTTTCATGAGCACCAAATTCATCATATGAAGCAAGTTGTGAAACAAAATGGGATTTGTTTCGTCATATTAATGTTCAGTTCTTTTAATGAGGTATATTTGCTCCCAGCAGAAAAGCTATTCATCTATTGGGAAAGAATGCAGGCTGGGCTAAGAAAATCAATAGCAAAGGCTGAAATTGAAGCGGATGGATACCTTATTCCAATCGGTTATCAGCCAAGACTAGACTACCTCAAAGTTATTGACCAACATTTTTAAGACAGATTAAGGTATGAGGAAAGAAAGGCAGGTCAAATACATGTCTGATAAGTATCAAACACGAGAACAAAGAAGAAAAGCAATGCAAGATGAAAAAAACCTTGGAAAAGGAACAAAAAAGAAAACATCTAAAAAAGCGACATTTAAAAAAGTGTTTTTGGCTGCACTAATTGTTGGAATAGTAGGTTTACTTACCGGTATTGGAACTTTTGCTTATTACGTCAGCAGCACCCCTCCTTTAGATGAAACCTTACTTAAGGTACCCGTTCCCTCCAAAGTGTACGACATGAATGGAGAGCTTGCAGCGGAAATTGGCGGACAACAAGCAAGAGAATATGTGGATGCTGATGACATACCAGATCTCGTGAAAAACGCATTTTTAGCTACAGAGGATGTTAGGTTTTATGAGCATAATGGAGTAGATTACCGTCGTCTTGCTGGAGCAGCACTAGCAAATGTTACGCGAGGCTTCGGTTCTGAAGGTGGTAGTACCATTACGCAACAGCTTGTGAAGCTATCCTTTTTATCTCCTGATAAAACGTTAAAAAGAAAAGCGCAAGAGTTTTACCTTGCCTATCAATTAGAATCTCGTTTTACGAAAGATGAGATTCTTGAGATGTATCTTAACCGCATTTATTTTTCAAATTATGCTTATGGCATTTCCAATGCAGCGAAGAACTATTATGGAAAGTCTTTAGATGAGTTAGAATTACATGAAGCAGCCATGCTTGCAGGACTTCCACAAAGTCCTAATCGATATAACCCAATAACAAACCCAGAAAACGCAGAAAAACGACGCAATATTGTCCTAAGTCTAATGGTTCAGCACGGGAAAATCTCACAAGAGGAAGCCGATGAAGCAAAAGCAGTAACTGTGGATTCCACTCTTTCAGAGGATGCCGAAAGAACAAATTACTCTAATAAGTATAATGCGTTTGTAGACCGAGTTATTGAAGAAATTACAGAACAATTAGGTGATGTTGATCCACAAACAGATGGCTTAGAGATTTACACAACACTTGATATAAAGGCTCAAGAGCAAGTAGAGTATCTTCTTTCTGATGAAAGTGGAATTCCGCATCCAGATAATGAGGATTACCAGGTTGGTATTTCCTTGCTTGATACACAAACAGGTGAAATACGTGCCATTGGTGGCGGCAGAAATCATATGAAAACAGGAACAAACTATGCAACTGAATTACGTGCACAGCCTGCTTCTGCTATTAAACCTATTCTTGATTATGCACCAGCCATTGAATATCTAGATTGGTCAACGTATCATCAGATTAATGATGAACCTTATCAATACACGAATGGTGACCCAATAAACAACTGGGATAACAAACATAAAGGTTATTTAAGCATAAGACAGCACTTGGCTGATTCAAGGAACATTCCTGCACTGAAAGCACTGCAAGAGGTTGGTCTTGACAAGGCCCGTGATTTCGCAGTTAATCTTGGGATACCTTTGGAGGAAGAAATTGTAGAAGCCTATTCTATCGGTGGATTTAACAATGGGATATCCCCTCTTCAAATGGCTGGAGCTTATAGTTCCTTTGGAAGTGGCGGAACCTATACAGAGCCTTATGCCGTTACAAAAGTTGTGTTTCAGGATGGCTCAAGTGTTGATTTAAATAAAGAGTCCGAGGTTGTTATGAAGGATTCTACTGCTTTTATGATTACAGATATGCTAAAAACCTCTGTACGTAGTGGTTTAGCAAATCGTGCTCATGTTCCAGGACTAAATATTGCAGGTAAATCAGGAACAACTAACTTCAGTTCTGAAACTATTGAGGAATTTGGAATTCCAAAGGGCGGTGTTCCAAGCACGTGGTTTGCCGGTTATACCCCTACCTATACTGCAGCAGTTTGGACTGGGTTCAAAAGAACGGGCGAAAACAACTATTTAAGACCCATTGACGGAACAAACAGTGATCAATATTTATCAAGAGAAATCTTCAAGAGTCTCATAGAGAGTATTTCAACTTCTGAAGAAGATAAAGCAGACTTCCCTGTTCCAAACAGTGTAGTGCGCGTACCTATTGAAAAAGGAACCAATCCACCTTTAAAAGCAAGTGAGTTTACACCAAAGGAACAGATTACAAATGAGTACTTTATTAAAGGTACAGAACCGAAGGAAGTTTCCAAGGAATATGATAAACTCCCTTCCCCTGCTAACTTAAAAGCGACGTACGATGAAGAAGCAAATGTTATCAACTTGAATTGGGAATACCCTGAAGACAGAAAAGATGGCGTTACATTCGTAGTGAATGTAGCAGTGAATGAAGAATCCTCTCAACCATTGACCGAAACAAAGGATTTGGGACTGGTGGTCGAAAATCCAGAGCCAGGTACTAAGTATACGTTTGAAGTAATTGCTGTAGAGGATGAAAACGCAGAAAACAAAAGTGATCCAGTTACTAAATCTGTGACCACACCAGTAAAGGAAGAAGATGAGAGCATCATCCCTGAACTTCCTTCTCCACCAGGAGATGGCGAAGAGCCACCTGAAGATGGCGAAGAACCGCCAGGGGATGGCGAGGAGCCACCTGGGGATGGCGAGGAACCACCTGGAGACGGTGAAGAACCGCCTGGAGATGGCGAGGAGCCACCTGGGGATGGCGAGGAACCACCTGGGGATGGTGAAGAACCACCTGGGGATGGTGATGGAGAAGGAACTAACTCCAACCGTGGTCAACGTGATAGAGAAGATGAAGACTAATGATAAAAGGACTGCATGCAAGTTAGCATGCAGTCCTTTTTATTTGATTTTTAAGGCTTGTTTTTTGTAAAATATTTTTTCTGTTTCATTAAAGAGCTGTTGAAGCTGTATGAAGGAGTGATAAAGATTTGGTTTTTTTAGAGCAAAATCTACTCTTTCTACCACATTTACAGGCTTCCACTTTAGAGCATCACAATCTACCTTCCAGTTAGTTAACCCTCTAACAGGTTGATCATTTATCCAAAATAACATTTGTAAGTACCAGGAGATTGAAGGTATTATGTATTGCCTTGCCTGTTGACGACTTCGTTTTTCATGAAGCTCTGTCAAAATCCTCATCTGGGCTTTCCAACTTACTATCAATAATGGAATGCTATCAGTTAAACTTTCCCACGGAAGATTATCAGGTGCTGCACCTAAATAATATGCGATATCGAATTTAAATGGGACTTCTATGATATCTTCTGATGAAAAAGATTTGCTATGGAGACTATCCCCTTCTGAATAAAAGTAAGGATGCCAAAAAGCTTCAGGTACCCTCATTTATCCCACCCTCTTTTTCATTCGCTTTTTCCCTTCTCTACACATTTCTAAAAGAGGACAACTATCACATTGCGGGTTTTGTGCCTTGCAATGATATCTACCAAAAAAAATAAGCCGATGATGAGTTTCGGACCATTCTTCCTTAGGTATTTTTCTCATTAAGGTTTTCTCCACTTCTAAGACGCTGTCCTTCCACTTACAGATACCCAGCCGTTTGCTAACTCTTTCCACATGGGTATCGACAGCAATTGCAGGTACGCCAAATGCTACGGATACGACCACATTGGCCGTTTTTCTCCCTACTCCCGGAAGCTTAACAAGTTCATCACGTTCTGTTGGTACTTCTCCTTCATAATCATCGAGCAATAGTTGACATAAGCTACGGATATTTTTCGCTTTATTTCGATATAGGCCAATAGAGCGAATATCTTGCTGCAGCTCCTCAAGGGGTACAGCTAGATAGTCATGTGGGGTTTTGTATTTTTCAAAGAGGTTTTTGGTTACTTTATTTACAAGTGCATCGGTACATTGGGCAGATAGAGCAACCGCTATAACTAACTCAAAGGGGTTTTTATGATTTAACTCACAATGAGCATCTGGAAACATATCCCCCATCGTATCAAGGACCTCTCGAATTTGATTCAAATTTAACATACTACACTCTCACCTCTAATCTAACCAGTTATAAAATGGTACCGTATTATTCCTTGTTTTACTTTGTGAAGCTTGTGGAGCTTGTTTTTGTTGATTTTTTCTAAATCTTTTTCCATATTCATCAGCTTGATTAATGGTCTTTATTCCATTCTTTTTCCATTCAAATAAGATGCGGTCAATATAGCGGAAATTAAGTTTTCCCGAAATGACTGCTTCTCTTAATGCAGCTTTTATGATGGTTGGATCATGGTGGTCTTGATCCATCCACATGCCTAATGTTTCACATTCGAATGGAGACAGTGGTCGTCCAAATTCCTGTTCAAATACAGAATAGAGGCTGGATTCTTGATTAGCTTGGGATTGTTCAGTTGTATGCTTTGACTCATTCATCATGAATGAAATCATTTTTTCCCATAAGGGTTGCAAGGAGTATCTTTCATATTTAATGGAGTACTCATCAATTTCATCACTGATGGAAACATATCCTTTTTGTAGCAAATGGCGGAGTATATCCATGCACTCTGTTGGTTCAATGGTCATTCTCTCTGCAATTTCTGCAGGTGTTGGAAAAATGATGCCTTGTTCCACAAAGGAATGGACATGTAATAAGAGAAGAAACTCTTTTTCATTTAAACCTAATTTTACATAGTTCGTTAATAAATATTTTGGAATCGATAAATTGCCTTGTTCCATAAATTGCAAAAATTGCTCTTTTTTCATTGTGAGACACCTCATACATCAGTATATCAGATTTATCTTGTTTCTACATCAGAGACCATGAAAATAGCCACCCGCTTCTTTCTTGCGGGTGACTTTATTTTAAAATTAGCCCTGTTTTACACCGCTGTTGATTTCCGCAAATGGCTCGCGTCCGCGGGGCCATTTGTAAGCCTCCTCAGCTACGCCTGTAGGGTCTCCAGTCAATCGCTTCATTCCCGCAGGAGTCTCCACCTTTGCTACAATCAAGAGCTAGAAACATCTATTTATCAACATTCTTCTTTAACATAGCCTTAAAATTAAGGATATAAGCGATTTAATAATCTTGGGAATGGAATGGCTTCTCGAACATGCTCAATTCCACTAATCCATGCCACTGTTCTTTCCAGGCCTAATCCAAAGCCAGAATGTGGGACAGAGCCATAACGGCGAAGCTCTAAGTACCAACCATAGCTTTCTGGGTCAAGATTGTGTTCTTTTAGACGTTCTTCCAAGAGTTTATAGTCGTGAATACGCTCAGAACCACCAATAATTTCACCATAGCCCTCTGGAGCGATAAGGTCAGCACAAAGCACTACATCATCGCGTTCTGGGTGAGGCTGCATATAAAACGGCTTAATTCCAACTGGATAATGTGTTATGAACACAGGCTTATCAAAGCTTTCTGCAATAGCTGTTTCATGAGGAGCACCAAAATCATCTCCCCACTCAATGTCATCAAAGCCTTTTTCTTTTAGGAATGTAATGGCATCATCGTAGCTAATTCTAGGGAATGGTGCTTGAATTTTTTCAAGCTTTGCTACATCTCGCTCTAGAATTCCTAATTCTAATTTACAGTTCTTCAATACGGATTGCACAATGTATGAAACATATTCTTCTTGAACCACTAAGTTGTCTTCAAATTCATAAAAAGCCATCTCCGGCTCAATCATCCAAAATTCAATTAAATGCCTTCTTGTTTTAGACTTTTCGGCACGGAAAGTTGGACCAAAAGAAAAAACTTTTCCTAATGCCATCGCAGCGGCTTCCATGTAAAGCTGTCCGCTTTGAGAAAGATAGGCATCTTCATCAAAGTATTTAGTTGCAAAAAGCTCAGAAGTACCTTCAGGCGCACTTCCTGTTAAAATTGGAGGATCCACCTTTGAGAAACCATTTTCATTAAAGTATTCGTAAGTTGCTCGAATTACTTCATTTCTAATTTTCATGATAGCATGTTGCTTCTTGGATCGTAACCATAAATGTCTGTTATCCATTAAGAATTCTGTACCATGGTTCTTTGGTGTGATTGGATATTCCACTGCTTCATGAATGATTTCCAGTCCTGTTACACCTAATTCGTACCCAAAAGGTGATCTTTCATCCTCACGTACCACACCTGTTACATAAACAGATGTTTCTTGTGTGACTGCTTTCGCTGCTTGAAACACAGCTTCATCCACTTCAGCCTTCACCACTACCCCTTGAATAAAACCTGAGCCATCACGTAATTGTAAAAAGGCTATCTTTCCACTTGAACGTTTGTTAGCAATCCATGCACCAATGGTCACGTGCTCGCCAACAAATTTATGTACTTCTGAAATCGTTGTTTTCACTACTTTATTCCCTCCAACATTATTCTAATCGTTATATAAGACACCATCTTATGTACATAACAACTATTATACAAGCCTGATTAATGGTAAGCAAACACTTTTCTAAAGATAGAATTGCCCTTGTGCCTATCACAAGGGCAATTGTTATATTATTTGGTAACTACTTTAGCCATATAATTTTGAATGCGATCAACTGCTTTTTCAAGTAAATCTAAACTCGTTGCATAGGACAGTCTAACATAGTCATTTGCACCAAAGCCGGAACCAGGAACAAGTGCCACTTTTTCTTCTTCCAGTAACGCTTTTACAAAGCTGTCAACATCTTGGAAGCCAGCCATTTTTGCTGCTTCTATCGCTTTAGGGAAAAGATAGAAGGCACCTTGAGGCTTTAAGCAACGGAAACCAGGGATACGATTTAGCTTTTCAAAGATGATATTTAATCGTTCTTCAAACGCTTGTCTCATCATTTCTACATCGTCTTGTGGTCCTTGATATGCTGCAATGGTCGCATATTGGGAGATGGAAGTTGGGTTGGAGGTACTATGACTAGCAAGATTCGTCATCGCACTAATAATTTTTTGGTTCCCAACCGCATAACCAATTCTCCATCCTGTCATGGAATGTGATTTTGAAACTCCATTAATGATGATGGTTTGTTCCTTTAACTCAGGAGAAAGTTCCGCAATCGACACATGCTTGTTTCCATCATAAAGTAGCTTTTCATAAATTTCGTCTGATACAATTAGGATATCATGCTCTAAGCAAACTTTTCCGATTTCCTCTAGTTCATCTCTTGTATAAATCATTCCAGTAGGATTACTTGGTGAGTTTAAAATCAGTGCTTTTGTTTTGGATGTGATCGTTTGCTTCAATTGTTCTGGGGTTATTTTAAAATGATTTGTCTCTTTCCCTTCTACATAAACAGGTGTTCCTTCAGCAAGCTTAACTTGCTCAGGATAGCTTACCCAATATGGTGTGGGAATGATGACCTCATCGCCTTCATCCAATAGCACTTGAAATAAGGTATACAGTGCATGTTTGGCCCCAATGCATACGATAACCTCATTTGGCTTATAGGAAATTCCTTGATCTGTTTCAAGCTTTTTCATGATTTCCTTCTTTAATGCAGGAAGCCCGCCAGATGGAGTGTACTTTGTGTATCCTTTCTCCATTGCTTCCTTTGCAGCATGTAGAATATGTGCGGGTGTATTAAAGTCAGGTTCTCCAGCACCTAAGCCGATAACATCATGTCCTGCATCCTTTAATTCTTTTGCTTTAGCTGTAATTTCCAATGTGGTGGATGGTGATAAAGTTGATACTCTTTTGGCTAATTTCATTGTTTTTCCTCCTGCTACCATTAAAAAATAATGCGTTGAAAATATTCTCCATTTTCATACTTAATATAGTAAAGGTTATATTGGTTTTGTGTATCCTTAAATTTTATCTCCCACAATGGCGTATTCTTCTCCATCGCCAATGTAATGGAAATTATTTCTTGTGGATCTCTGTCTGTTTCGAGATAGTTTAATACCTCTTCTTTTGCAATACCATTTTTCTCTAACGCAGCATGAACGACTTTCTGCTTATCATTTACCCATACTATAACGCTCTCTCCATCGCTGTTGGTGCCTTGTATAATGGTGTATGCTTTTGTTCCATTATATGTCGATATTTCTTCCACTGATTGCAAATTCGCTTCCTGCATAGCTATTTTCTCCGCCTTTTCTTTTGCTTCTTTGATTGGAGACATGGCAGTAAAATAAACGGAAGAAAATTGCCAAATCAAAAGAATAACGATGCAGATACTACTGATAATAATCCAATTTTTCATTTCATCACTCTTTATGTACGATATATTGTTAAAATTGCTTTATTTTGATCGTTTTGATCAAGGGCAAGTCCAAACATCAAATTTTCTCTTTTTAACGTTCTGTTCAGTGTGTCTACTACTTTGTATAGATCTGGTGAATTTTCCACTGTAACGGTTGAAAGTACCTCTATTTTGCTTTCCATCCCAAAATCCTCCTGCGTTCAAACAATTTTTGTTACTCATATAGATGGCTCCTGATGGTTAAAATACTATTACTGAATCATCTATAGTGTTCAAACACATTATAACAATAATTGTTCAGTTTCGTACAACGATGTACGTGAAAGTATAAAATTTACTTCTATCCCACACCAAACTTGATGGTGAATCTTCTTTTTAGGAAGACTCACCCTTTTTTTTTCTCCAATTTGCTATGAAGGAATAAAAGTTACCCTTTCTTACAATATAATTTGGGATTGCGTGCATAAAACTGACTCCATACCGTTTTTCCACAATTCTTCTGTCGAAAATATAAATGTTTTTTCCTACTTTGCCTTCTAAAAAGGAAAAAATCATCCGCTTGAATCGGAGTACAGCAATCGGTAAGGAAACAGCGGCAAATGAATTTTTTCCCTGATTTTCAGCAAGTTGCATTTTCGCGACCATTATAGGATCTTCTAATGCCGTAAACGGAAGACGCATTATAACAAGCGTATCTACTTGTTCTTCTAGGTGTGGAGAGGCCTCTAAAAAACTGTTTGTAACAAGAATAATGGCTTCTTCAAAGCTTGCCGCTGTTTTCCACACTTTTTGCTTGCTTCCATTTACATTGTTTTGGCTAATAATCATGGTATTTTCCGTATCAGGAAGCGACCTTAACTCTTGATAAACATTGTTTAGCATTTCTGTGGAGGAAAAACAAACGAGCACCCTTCCTCCTATATTATTTAATAATTCCAGTATTTGATGGGCTGAGGTTTGAATATATTGATCATTTTTGTCTTTAGATAAAATAGGCATATCAGTTGGAATGTAAATGTCAATAAGGTCATTAGTTGCAGGATGCTGCACCTCTTTTGGATAAAAATCAGTTAACCCGAGCTCCTCTACCATAAAGGAAAAATCGTCATCTACACTCATTGCTGGTGAAATAAATACCACACTTGCAGCTTGTTGATAAAATTTCTCCGCCAAAAACTCCCCTATTCCAAGCGGACGCTCGTAAATCGTCACAGAGTTTCTTGCACCTTTTGTGTATACATCAAACCATGCATGCTTGTCTGTATTTTCTTCATAGAGAAGTGAATAGAAGGTATCCCTCCAATTCATCAATACATAGGCTTCCTCAGAATAGGAGTTCTGATAAAGATGCACCACATCTGTTAATTTCATTATCAGCCTTTGTCCTGATTCAAGGACGGCAAACCAACTTGGATTATTTTCATTTCGAACAGAATACGAATAATAAGCTTTTGGCCTGTTCTTATTGGATCTAGAAAGGGTGTAGCTTCTAATTAGCCGGAAGACCTCATCTAATTCCTCTTTTGCCTCGGCAACGGCCATGCCATCTGGGAATTTAGTAAGCGCAAAATAAAGATCAAGGTAGCTTACTTCTTTTCCAAGAAATCTGCTAACGTGCTGATGAAAGGCATGTGCCTGATCCACAAGAAAGTGGTCAACGCCTAAAAATAAATCTCTTTCGTTTATTTCCTGTGCCAAAAAGGAGTGTGTGGTTAGAACGATTTTTGCGGATTGAGAATGAGCTTTTGCTTTTTTATAATAGCAAAATTCTAAATCGTTCACCTCTGCCTCTGATTCTCCTTCTAATGTGCAATTAATCGAATCCCAAATGAGTTTTCCTCCTGAGGACAAGGATAGTTCTTGAAGGTCTCCTGTTTCAGTTTCTGTGAGCCAAACAAGTATTTGGGCTTTCGTAAGTACTGCATCATAACTATCCTCTTGCTCGTTCATCAATTTTAAAAATCTTGGCAAGGATAAATACTGATGTGCTTCATTAATTTCTGCAAAAGTATCTGCATGAACTGCCACTTTGTTTCGTAGACTTTTCGCTAATGTTTTGCAAGCAGCGGCTGTAGAGGAACTAATCACTACTTTTTTCCCACTTTGTAAAGCAAAGCTTAATGCACCTTGGCAATAGGCAGTCCATGTGTTTTGTTTAGGTGAGAGCTCAATAACGCCGTGCTGACGAGATTCTAATAAGCTTTTCACCTCTTCTATGCATGCATGTAATTGATCATCTAATACTTCGGTTTCGCTTATGTTTTCTTCATTTTCAAAGGTCTGTCTTTTTTGTGAAGAGGAAGTCTTTTTTACAAGGATTTTTCCTTTGTAAGAAAGAAAATCTCCTTCTATAGAATTATTATTGTCTTCTTGAAACAATAAATATATATCACTTTTCATACTGTATAACAGAGTGTGCAGTTGAGATACCGTTTTTTTCGGCAATACGTTAATCTTATCAATCAGCTTCAGAAAAATGTGTGCAGTAGCCTCTGCATCACTATCTGCACGATGAGGGCTAGAATGCTTTAATTGAAAAAAGCTTGATAAGTCCGAGAGTTTGTAGCGCTTTTGTGTCGGTAGAAGAATTCGCGCCAATTCTACCGTATCATATGTATTTCCTTTAAAGGCTGGGTAGCCGTTGGAGACAAGTTCTGCTTGAAGAAAGGATAAGTCAAAAGGAACGTTATGTGCAACAAGTGACGCTCCATCAAGCATTTCCCAAACTAAAGGGGCAATTTCATGAAAGGATGGAGCCTGATTTACCATCTCCTGGTTTATATTTGTTAATTGCTCTATAAATGGAGGAATGGTACATCCAGGGTTAATAAAACTAGATAAACGCTCAATAATTTCCCCACCTTCAATTAAAACAGCGCCAATTTGTATAATTTTATCATTTTTTTTCGGAGAATTACCTGTGGTTTCCAAATCTAATACAACAAATCGCTGCTTCATGAAGCTCCACCTCATTATTTCTTTGTAGCTTATACTAAGGTATCACAACCTACTTTGTAAAAAAAGCATCAAATCTTTTCAAGTAATATTGTTCCTCCTTATATTTTCCAAAACAAAAAAGAAAAACCCCTTTCTGCCTGTGATAGAAAGGGGATGGTTATTACTTTATGGTAGCAGCCGGTTCTGTTCCCAGCATCTCCACAATTTCGTTTTGTTCGTTCATCACTGCGACTTTCGGTTGATGCGACGCTATTTTTTCCTCCGCCATCATGGCATATGAAATGACAATAATAACATCACCTGGCTGAACTAATCTAGCAGCAGCTCCATTTAGGCAAAATTCTTTTTTGCCTCTTTCCCCTGGAATAATGTACGTCTCAAAACGGGCGCCATTATTGTTATTGACAATTGCCACCTTTTCATTGGCAACCATACCTACCTTATCTAGAATATCCTCATCTATTGTGATGCTTCCTACATAATTTAGGTTAGATTCTGTCACTCGTGCACGGTGTATTTTTGCATTCATTAATGTTCTGAACATACTATCTTCTCCCCTTTATTGCTTGGTCTCTGTTGGATGGAATACAATATTATCAATTAACCTTGCTTTTGAAAATTTTGCAGCAATGGCAATAATGATGTCTGTATGTTGATTAAGGTTTTCCATTTTCTCCAAGGCAGGATAAGCATAAATCTCCACGTATTCCATTTCTGCTGAGGTGTGTTGTTGTATAGAATCTCTAACATAAGCTTTTATATCTTCCTGTTTCTTTCCTGACACCATCATTTCTTTTGCTATGGTTAATGCGTGATAAAGGCGGCTTGCTTCCTGACGTTCATTTGAACGCAAATAGACATTTCGTGAACTTTTCGCAAGCCCGTCCTTTTCTCTTATCGTAGCTACTCTAATGATTTCTACATCTAGATGATAATCATTTACTAGCCCTTCAATGACGGCTACCTGTTGAGCATCCTTCATGCCAAAATAAGCGTAATGCGGCTGTACGATTTGAAACAGTTTCATCACCACTGTAGCAACACCATCAAAATGGCCCGGTCGGTGCTTCCCACATAAAACATCCACTCTTTTTTCCACTTTAATAACAGTCGTTCTATCCCCAGGATACATCTCATCAATTGATGGGTAAAAGAGGAAATCTACGCCTAATTTTTCAGCAATATGTTCATCACGCTCAAAGTCCCGAGGATAGGCATCAAAATCTTCGTTCGGACCAAATTGTAAAGGGTTGACGAAAATACTGAGCACGACAATATCATTTGTCTCTCTTGCTTGTTTTAGCAATTCCTGATGCCCTTCATGTAAAAACCCCATTGTTGGAACAAAGCCGATCTTTTTACCATTTCTTTTTTCTGTTTTGCTTACATTTTGCATTTCTGTAATCGTGTTAATTACTTTCACTTCATGCTCCCCCGTATAATCTATGCAAGGTTTCCTCTTTCATATTAAAGCTATGCTCTTCTTGAGGAAATGCCGATGATTTAACTTCCGTAACATAATTCATAATGCCATCCTTAATTGGTGTTTGAGCATCTGCATACGTTTTTACAAACTTCGGCACACGTTCCACACCATAGGTTATAACATCATGAAAAACAAGAACCTGTCCATTAACACCTGCGCCAGCACCTATGCCAATAACGGGAATCGTCAGCTGATCAGCAATTTCTTTGGCTAGCTGTTGAGGCACGCACTCTAGAACAAGAGCCATCGCACCAGCTTCTTCCGTCCTTCTTGCTTCCTGAATCATTTTCTTTGCACTTTCTATATCTTTTCCTTGTACCTTATAGCCACCAAGCACACCAACAGATTGTGGAGTTAATCCTAAATGACCAACCACCGGAATGCCAGCAGATGTCAGAGAGGAAATGACGTGAATGGTATCGCCTCCCCCTTCCACTTTGAGGGCATGAGCTCCTGATTCTTGCACCATTCGTTTTGCGTTGGTCATCGTATTTTCCATAGAAAGATGATAGCTCATAAATGGCATATCTGTAACCGTGAAAGTTGATGGAGCCCCACGTCTTACTGCTTTTGTGTGATGAATCATATCATCAATTGTTACAGGTACTGTCGAGTCATATCCAAGAACGACCATGCCTAAGGAATCACCAACAAGAATCATATCCACTCCTGCTTGTTCAGACAGCTTAGCAGATGGATAATCGTATGCTGTGATCATCGTAATCTTTTCCCCGTTTTTTTTCATCTTTAAAAAATCTGACGTTGTTTTCATTTTCCTTCCTCCTTTTAATTAAGGAGAGGAAATGAACCGAAAAAAATCCTTCTTTTCACAAACGAAAGAAGGATAGAGTGTATAATAATACGTTAAAGGTTCAGTTCAATCCCTCTGTCCTAGTCCTTTGGATCAAGGCAGATATATGGTTTATAAAAATAGGGTGTAACAACTGGTGCAGTTCTTTTAGAAGATACTGCCCGTCGCTTTTATTATAAAAGATTTGTGGGAAAGATGCCATCTTTTTTGACTAAGTTCCGTTTAGCTATCTTCCCCTAATTGTATGTCAGCGGAATGGATAAAATGGATTTTTTCATCATCGTCCTCTAGCATTAAGACCCCTTCCTCTGTAATGCCTTTTGCAAGACCTTCTAGAGTACCGGTAATCGTCCGTGCAATGATTCTTTTACCGATGCTGATGGCGTAAGACTCCCAAAGTAGCTTAACTGGATAAAATCCATGCACGAGGTAGCTCATATAAAGATTTTCAAATTTCAACAGGATGGTTTGAATAAGCTTTGCTCGATTTACACTCTCTCCTCGTTCAATGGAAAGAGATGTAGCAATATCTTGTAGTTCTTGTGGGAAATGATTCTTGGTTTGATTGACATTTATGCCAATCCCAATGATGACAGAGTTAATTTTATCCGCTTCTGCTTGCATTTCTGTTAGTATTCCAACTGTTTTCTTTTTATTTATTAGAATGTCATTTGGCCATTTAATGTCTGGACGTAATCCTGTTACTTCTTCAATAGCCTGTGTAATGGCAACAGCAGTTAAAAGGGTGAGCTGGGGGGCTTTGGCAGGTGGAAGATTTGGTCTGAGAATCAAGCTCATCCATACTCCTGTGTATTTAGGAGAGTACCAAGCTCTGTTTAATCTTCCTCTTCCTGTTGTTTGCTCCTCTGAAACAACGAGGGTACCTTCTGGAACACCATCATAGGCCAACTGGTGCGCTATTTTTTGTGTGGATGTTACTGATTCCTCAAAATGAATCTTCCTACCTAATGTGTTTGTTTTTAAACCTAATGAAATTTCGTTAAGGGATATCTTATCGGGAATTTTATGGATGCGATAGCCCTTTCTTCTAACAGCCTCTAACTCATAGCCTTCGTGACGCAAATCCTCAATATGTTTCCAGACAGCAGTTCTCGAACAGCCAAGTTCTTCACTTATCTTTTGACCTGACAAAAATTCGCCTTCTATTTCTGTAAACATTTTTAACAATTTTGTTCGTATTTCTGTAGCCACTCTTTAACCCACTCCTTTAAAGCCGCTCTCTCATTTAACACTTCTTGATAGAGCAGCGCCCTTTCCATATCCTGAACTAACTGTGACATCCACTTTCCTCGTCTTTTCTCTGCAAGTTGCAAAACATCATTCCCATTAATGACAATGTCCTGCTGACTTTTTATAGGCAAACTTTGAATCATTTCCAAAATTTCTTCTTTTGAGCAAGCCTCATCCAACCCTAGCTTTACAAGTACAAGATGTACTTCTAAAGCTTGATCTAATCCTGCTCGGTAAAGTAGCTCCTTTGTCCAACCTTCTTCTTGGACCAACTTTATGTACAGAATATTTTCTGACACTGTTTTGATTATTTTCTTTGGAAGCTTCCACTCTTGCAAAAATTCTTCCACATCTAAAATTTCAAGACCAGCACATAGAATGGTCCATTTGGCAGACCTGCTAGACGCATATCTGTCTTTGTCAGCAAGCTCTAATAGTTGATCTTGTTTCATTCTCAAGCCGGGAAGGTATTGATAAAGCCCAGATGCTACAAGTAAGTTCATGCCATAATGATATCCTTGTCCTTCTAAAAGTTTATCCATTTCAAGGGTTTTTCTCTCTACCGATACATGTTCTATAAGTGCACAATCTTGTTTTATCGCTAAAAAGGTATCTACTTCTAGTGAAAAAGAAAGCTGGCTGATAAACCGGATTGCTCTAAGCATTCTTAAAGCATCCTCTTGAAAGCGATCTGAAGCTTTTCCAACGGTTCGTATCACTTTTCTTCTAATATCCTCTTGGCCACCAAAAGGATCAATAATTCTACCTGTTTTTGTCATGGCGATCGCATTCATGGTAAAATCTCTTCGTTTTAAATCTTCTTCAAGATTTTTTACAAAGGTAACTTGATCTGGACGCCTTTTATCTGTATATTCGCCATCGGTACGAAAAGTGGTTACTTCAAAGCTATCATGTTCATCTAACATGACAACGATGGTTCCATGCTCTGCACCAACATCGATTGTTTTCGGAAAGATTTCCTGTATCTCTTTCGGGGTCGCAGAGGTTGCGATGTCAATATCTCCAATATTTCTTTTCATCAACGTATCACGGACACTTCCACCAACGAAATACGCTTCATGGCCATTATTTTCTAACTGCTTGATGATGGTAATACCCTGCTGAAAAGCCTTATCCATTGCTCTAACCTCCACTTTCCGATTACACTGGTTCTTTTCGGTTAACTAGGTGCATATATAGGTCTTCATATTGACTAACAATACTTTGGGAACTAAAATGTTCTTTCACTCTTTTAATAGAGTTTGACGCAAAGGTGTTATGAAGAGTAGAATCACTTAGAATCTTAATTGCATTCATCGCGATGTCCTCAATATCTCCGACCTCACTAATAAATCCAGTTTTTCCGTCCTCGATCACTTCTGGTATCCCGCCAATCTTTGTTCCAACGGAAGGGACTCCACACGCCATCGCTTCAAGCAAAACAAGGCCAAAACTTTCTTTTTCAGACAACAATAGCATCAAATCACTAAAGGAATAGAGGTCTTCTAGATTTTCCTGCTTGCCTAGAAACAATACCCTATCCTGAATGCCTAACTCTCGTACTAAATTACAGACTACCGAAATTTCAGGTCCATCTCCCACTAATAATAATTTAGCTGAGATTTCTTTTTCAACTAATGCAAAGGAACGCACGACATCCTGCACTCTTTTGACTTTTCGGAAGTTTGAGACGTGAATAATGACCTTCTCTTCCTCTTTAATGCCATATTGTGCTTTTAAATCAGCTGTATCCTTTTTATAATACACACGCTCATCGATAAAATTATACATCGTTCTAATCGCTTTTTGAGGCTGTAATAAATCATAGGTTTGTTGTACAAGAGATTCAGAAACGGCGGTCACCTCATCTGAGCCCTCAATACCAAAACGAATCATATCGTTTAAGGAAGGATCATAGCCTAAAACCGTAATATCTGTCCCATGAAGGGTTGTCACAATTTTTAATGAATCATTCAGCATTTTTTTTGCAAGATAGGCACAAACAGCATGCGGAATCGCGTAGTGAACGTGGAGTATATCTAGCTTCTCTCGTTTGGCAACCTCGGCCATTTTACTTGCTAGCGCGAGATCATAAGGAGGATATTGAAAAACTGAATATTGGTTAACTTGAACTTCATGGTAATAAATATTGCTATAAACTTTATTTAATCGGAACGGCATGCTGGAGGAAATAAAATGGATCTCATGTCCCTTTTCCGCCAACAATTTGCCAAGCTCGGTTGCAATTACCCCAGATCCCCCTACAGTTGGGTAGCAGGTAATGCCTATTTTTAATTTCACTTAAATCCCACCTAGTATATCTTTATTAAGTATTATTGGACCTTTCGAAAAAAATCCTTCTGCATAACTAGAGCCTATTTGTTTTCCATAGGCACGCTCCCTGCTAACAACAGCCTCTACGTATCCATCTGTTAAAGGCGTGTCCTCCCCATCAGGTGACTTCTCAAACTGGCTTTTGTATGAGGATAATGCTTTAATTTTTTTATGTATCTGATTCGTTATATCTATGTAAAATTGTGGATGATGCATGGCATTTATTTGATAAAAAAACACTTTTTCTACTTTGTGAGCAGGAAGGTTATCATCATCTTTCATTTTTTTTATTCCCGCAGAAAATACAGCTTCCTCTACAAGCTTTGCACAATTCCCATGGTCTGGATGGCGATCCACATGATAAGGTGCAAACACAATCCTCGGTTTGTATTTTCTAATTACAGATATAATTTCCTTTATGAAATCATCTTGAAGGAACAGACCTCGATCAGGAAGGGCTAACTGGATTCTATCGTCTAGTTCTAAAATCTTCGCTGCAACTTCTGCCTCTTGTTGACGTGTTTCCACGGTTCCGTTGGAGGATTTTTCGGCCATGGTCAAATTGCATATTGCTGTTGTATACCCTTGCTCTTTGTATTTTGCAAGGGTACCAGCCATGCCTATCTCCACATCATCAGGGTGAGCACCAAACGCTAGGATATCAAGAGCCTTCATGGTTATTTCCTTTGCTGCCGTGTACGATATTCCTCCAGGCAAGCTCCCCTCTAGACAGTCCATGAATCAATACTTCGGCAGTACCCATATTCGTAGCAAGAGGGATGGCATATACATCACAAAGCCTTAATAGAGCGGTTACATCTGGTTCATGCGGCTGAGCAGTTAACGGATCTCGGAAGAAGATAACTAAATCCATTTTGTTTTGTGCAATCAATGCACCTATTTCTTGATCCCCACCAAGCGGTCCAGATTGAAAACGATGAACATGTAAGCCTGTTGCTTCAGAAATTCGTAAACCCGTGGTTCCGGTTGCAAAGATCTCATGGTCTTCCAAAATCGTTTTATAAGCCGTGGCAAACTGTATCATGTCAGGCTTCTTCTTATCATGTGCGATTAAAGCAATCTTCATGGACTTCTCCCCCTTATTCGATAATATTTTCTAGTCCATAGACTAAAACATCTAAATTGATTACTGTTTCTACAGCTAGTTTTACTCCTGACATGAAGCTTGCACGATTATAGGAGTCGTGTCTGATGGATAGAGACTGTCCTTCTCCGCCAAAAAGAACCTCTTGGTGAGCAACAAGACCTGGAAGACGAACACTATGTATACGAATGCCATCCTTTGTTTCTGCTCCTCGTGCTCCGTTAATAACTTCTTCTTCTTCTGGATGCCCCTGACGTTTTGGTTCTCTTGTTTTAGACAATAATTCTGCTGTTTTAATGGCCGTACCAGAAGGAGCATCAAGCTTACGGTCATGATGCAGTTCCATTATCTCTACATCTTGAAAATGCTTTGCTGCCATTTGAGCAAATTTCATCATTAATATGGCACCAACTGCAAAGTTAGGAGCAATAATGACTCCGACCTTTTTTTCATCTGCAAGTTCTGTTAATGCTTCTAATTCCTCTTCTGTAAAGCCAGTTGTTCCAACTACAGGACGAATTCCATGCTCCACTGCAAGCTTAGTATGTATTTTTCCGATTTCAGGTGTGGTAAGGTCGATAAGCACATCTGCTTTTACTTCTGTAAAACAAGTTAATGGGTCTTTATAAATGGGAGCATTAATTGCTGGGAAACCTTCCACTTCAGACAACTGCTTTCCTTCATTCATACGGTCAAGACATGCAACCAACTCAAAATGCGGTTCTCTATGTATAAGGTCCACTGCTTCTCGCCCCATGCGGCCTCGAGGTCCTGCTAGTATAATTTTAATGGTATCTTTCATTTTACTCACCCTCTCCGATACGCGTCCATCTGTCTTTATCTCTTGTTTGAAATTTATGCATCACTCGGTTATGTGCCTCTTCTAAACTGATATTTAAAGAGTTAGCAAAGCAAATCATCACAAAAAGCATGTCACCAAGCTCCTCTTCTACTGTGTTTTCTTTTTCCGTATTTTTTTTAGGTTTTTCACCATAGTAATGGTTAACTTCACGGGAAAGCTCTCCAAGCTCCTCTGTCATTCTCGCTAACATGGCAAGTGGAGTGAAATATCCTTCTTTAAATTGAGAAATATAGTCGTCTACTTCTTTTTGAAGCTGTTGCATCGTTTTATCCTTCACCAATCGTCACCTCACCTTATTATGTTAGCTAAAAGACCGTGATTTGACAAACTTTTTAGCTTTAATATTATATTTACTTCTCTTCTTTCTGTCTATTATAATGGAGTGGTTGCATTCTATTGAGATATCAGGAGGTTCCTTATGTTAAAAGGCTTAAAAGTTACAAACATTATTTATATTCTTATTGGTTCGGCTATTTTTGCATTCGGATTAGTAAATTTTAATATGCAAAACAACCTGGCGGAGGGTGGATTTACAGGAATTACCTTGTTGTTATATTTCATGTTCAACATCGACCCCTCCTATTCCAATCTTATATTAAATATACCGATATTTTTTATCGGTTGGAAGCTGCTTGGACGCAATACCTTTATCTATACTTTAATAGGTACCTTTAGTTTGTCCTTATTTTTGTGGCTGTTTCAAAGAACTCCTTTAATGTTTCCACCTTTAACCGATGATATGACACTTGCTGCTCTTTTTGCTGGTGTGTTTATCGGTATTGGATTAGGAATTATTTTCCGATATGGTGGCACAACTGGAGGAGTCGATATTATTGCGAGGCTTGCTCACAAGTATGTTGGCTGGAGTATGGGGAAAACAATGTTCTTATTTGATGCAGTTGTCATTATTCTATCCCTTATCATGTATTTATCTTATCAAGAAGCCATGTACACATTAGTCGCCGTTTTTATTGCCGCTCGTGTCATTGATTTTATGCAAGAAGGAGCATATGCAGCAAAGGGTGCTACGATAATTTCCAATAAGCATGAAGAGATTTCTGCAAAAGTGCATCAGGAGATGGATCGTGGTGTTACCATTCTAAAGGGTGTTGGTTCATTCTCGAAGATGGAGCGAAACGTGTTGTATTGCGTAGTCGCGAAAAATGAAATTGTAAAGCTAAAAAATGTCATCACATCTGTGGATCCACATGCTTTTGTTGCGGTAAGTGACGTACATGATGTGCTTGGAGAAGGCTTTACACTAGATGAAAACAAAAATCCTCTAGAGAGATAAATGGCATTTAAAAAGCCCAATTCGGATGGAATTGGGCTTTTAGTTTATGGCTGTTTTCGTAAACTTTGTTGCTACTGCGTATAGTTAAGACACCCGTAATCAACGTTGCTGTCGTGCTCTTTTCGTGAAACAAGATTTAAACATGTGGCAACTTTTCTTAGGATGCAGATTGGAAAAAGCCTTAAAGCCTACTTTTTCCGGGTTAATAGCAACAATCTTTTAGAAAAGAGCTAGTTTATTCACGATTTCCAAGGTAGATGAGAATAAATCTGGTCAGCTCCGCCACAGCAACCGCCGCCGCTGCAACATACGTAAGAGCTGCTGCATTAAGTACCTTCTTCGTTTCTCTCTCTTCATTATTGTTAATAATACCAAGAGCCACCACTTGGTCCATTGCCCTATTTGAGGCATCAAACTCAACAGGCAACGTCACTAACTGGAATAGAACCGCTACTGCCATAAAAATGATGCCAAGCAGAATAAGGTTACTAATACCAAAAATTAAACCCGCGAAAATGATAAAGAATGACATATTAGAGCCAAGGCTTGCAAATGGAACAAGGGTATGTCGAAAGCGTAAAAATGCATAGTCCTGATTATCTTGAATCGCATGTCCAACCTCATGAGCTGCAATAGCAGCACCAGCAATTGAATGACCGTGATAGTTATGGGAAGAGAGACGAATCGTTTTGGATCTCGGATCATAATGGTCCGTAAGGTGACCTCGTGTCTCTTCTACCTTCACATCGTAAATTCCATTGTCCTGCAAAATTTTTCTAGCAACCTCTGCTCCAGGCATTCCTGAGGAAGATGCTACCTTTGAATATTTCTTATAAGCGCTCTTTACCCGGGACTGTGCCCAAAGAGGTACAATTAATAATACAGCAAAGTAGATAAGATACATTCCTAATCCCATTAGTAAGTCCTCCTGCTTCATCAGTAGTCTTATTAGGATTATTTTATTGTCTGTATTTTATCCCTGTCAATCTTTTTGCTTTTTTCGTAATTCCAGCCTTCTTGCAGCGAAATATTTTCGAAATCCAACATAAAAGAGAGTCAATAAGATGATACTCCCAGTTGAAATCATGACCCAAAGTAGGGCTGGATCTGTTTCATCTTCTTTAAATTCTTTAAATAGCGCTTTTAAATCTGCCTCAATGACCTCTACATCATTGAATTCCTCTGAATGTGCCAGGAGGGCATCTCTATTTTTATCAAGATACTCCATATGAGCATCCACCTTTTGGATTTGTTCTGGCTTAATATCCATTCTGACACTCGGGTGTATCATGTCATATTCAAGCAGCAATCTTTGGTACATCTGCTGATAGGATGCTGCATCTCTAGTGTCTATTGTGTCTTTTAATTGTTGGAACGTCATGATAATAGGATCTTCCATTGCTACCCACATTGGCTGATACTTTGATGTCATGGCATCTACAACTAGCCTCATTTTTTTTAGCTGTCTTATTTTCTCCTCATGAGGTAGAGTGGTATCAGAAAGGGAAGCTAAGGTTTGTTGATGTGCAACAGAGATTATTCGCACCTCCGCCATTTGAAGCTGAGGATTCTCTGCCATCATTTTCGTGAACTCCTCTGAAAAAATTTCCAATAAATGATGTGCCTCTATATACCTTTCTGTTTGCGCCAACCATAATGCATCATCCATAATAAAATTTAACATTAACGATTGAACTTCCTCTTCATGAGAGTGTGCTTGTCCATTTATCGGAGTCCATAATGTAATGAATAGTATAATGACCAGTAACAGCTTTTGAATCATCCCATGTCCCTCCCATATTCAATACTAAATGTTATGAGGAGTTGGACAAGGTTAGAACATTAATCTAACGATAACTTGTATCGGTTTGGTCTGATTGCAAAGTAGTAGGCTACTGTAATAGAGAAAATACTCAACCAAAACGTAAAATATCCAATTTGCGGTAGATACTGCATCAAGCTTCCATAGCGGGGCATCATCTCAAATACATAGTCAATTACATCATTATGTAAAGTCCAAATTCCCGCAGCAATAAGATGCCAAACTTTAAATCGATAATAAGGACTATATAGCACAGCTTGAACCGCCATCGCACCATGGGAAAATATTAACATGTACCCTTCAATTGGCAGATAACCTGTTTCCATTAATGTTAGAATATTCATGACAACTGCCCAAATTCCATATTTAACAAGTGTGACAGTTGCCAACGCTTCCATTAAAGGGAAATTTTTCTTGAGAATAAATCCAATTAACACGAAGCAAAAGAAGAGGCTTGCTGTTGGACTATCTGGTACAAAAACTAAGAAGATTGCCGGTGTTTTTACTAACTGGACCTCATACCAAATATACCCATAGATTGTTCCAAATAGATTAATGATGAAAACCAACCAAAGTAAGATTGGTGTCTTTAATAAATGAATAAACCATGCAATCATTCTACTTCCTCACTTTATCGATTAATAGCTTCCATTATAAAAAAAGCTGGCTAAATTAGCCAGCTTTCATTTACTCTGCTTCTTCAGCAGCAAGCTTATTCATTTCAACTAAATAATCCCCAAGAATCTTAAGTTCCTCATCGTTGCCTTTGAAAATACCGGCTCCCATTTCACCAATACCTTCTTTAGCAATTTTTTGGTAATCTTCAGATGCGTAGTTAGGGTTGTCAATTAGAGATGGTGCCATACCTGGGTTTCCTTGAAGGTCATTACCATGACAAGAAAGACAGGTATTATCTTGCAGAACAGCATAGCCTTCTGCTTCCATATCAATTTCAACATCAATCTCTTCTGTGATTTCCCCTTGCTCTGCAGCTGCTTCCCAGTCATGAGAATCTACAGACTGCCAAGTTAAGAAGAAGATAGAAGCGATACCAAGTAACATCAAACCGGTTGCAATCGGACGCTTGCTTGGACGACGCTCTGGTCCACGATCCAAGAATGGAGCAAGTAACAGGGCACCAAAAGCAAGACCTGGCATAATGATTGCACCAACAAGTGTGTAATCCCCAGCAGCGAATCGATATTTAAGTAATTCATATAAGAATAAAAAGTACCAGTCTGGTAATGGAATATACGCAGTATCAGTAGGGTCTGCTACACGTTCAAGTGGAGATTGGTGTGCCACTGTTAAGCATAGGAACGCAATTAAGAATACTGCTCCAACCATCCATTCTTTCAGTAAGAAGTTTGGCCAGAAAGCTTCCGTTTTACCAGGAAACTCGGAATAATCTTTTGGAATATTAGGTTTTCGAGTTGCTGGGACACGAGAGTCACCAACAAATTTCATCCCTTTTCCTCTATGCATATAGGTTCCCCTCCTTTGTTATCAAAATAATGGTTCTTATAGCGGTCCAGAGATACCTTGTTTACGAATCATGACAAAGTGAGCTCCCATTAAACCAAATAGAGCTGCAGGTAAGAAGAAGACATGAATCGCAAAGAAACGTGTTAGTGTTTGTGCACCAACGATTTCTGGAT
Organism: Bacillus sp. THAF10; assembly: GCF_009363695.1. NCBI lineage: Bacteria > Bacillati > Bacillota > Bacilli > Caryophanales > Bacillaceae > Bacillus > Bacillus sp. THAF10. The sequence goes on from NZ_CP045403.1 coordinate 2,249,371, forward strand.
GCCCAGCAAGTAATGTTTTTACCATGTCCCCAATTAATGGAGTTGCTGCAGCGATCTCTAAACCTACTTTTGTTGCGAATAACGCTTTCATATCCCAAGGTAATAAATAGCCAGTAAAACCAAGACCAAGCATAACGAAGAAGATAAGTACCCCTACCACCCAGTTAAGCTCACGTGGTTTTTTATATGCACCTTGGAAGAAAACACGCAGTGTATGTAAGAACATCATTACAATAACAAGACTGGCGCCCCAGTGATGCATACCGCGCACGATTTGACCGAACGCTACTTCATTTTGTAAATAATAAACAGATTCCCACGCATTTTTGATATCTGGAACATAATACATTGTCAAAAACATTCCTGATAGTACTTGAATGACTGTTACGAAGAAGGTTAATCCTCCGAAGCAATATACAAATGCGGAGAAGTGATGTGCAGGGTTTACGTGTTCAGGAACCTCATGGTCCGCAATATCGCGCCACATCGGCGTAATATCTAGTCTTTCGTCAACCCAATCATAAATCTTGTTTAACAATTATTACGCCTCCCCTTTTGGCTTCGCGCTACCTAAATACACTACTCCATCTTTCACTTCATGCACATAGACATCAAGTGGAGAAAGTGGTGGTGTATTTGGAACGTTGTTACCATTCTTTTCGTATAACCCGTAGTGGCATGGACAGAAGAATTTATCTGGGTTTTTAGGATCTGATCCCCAGTTTACCGTACAGCCAAGGTGTTTACACACTGGAGATAAAGCAACGATTTTGCCATTTCCATCCTTGTAAATCCAAGCTGTTCTTGGCTCTTCAGATTCGTACCAGGCATCCACTTGCTTAATCTTGAAAGGGAAGCTTTGCGGTTCCGCAGTTAATTCACTCTCTTCACAAACGGGTACTAAATCTTGCTCCGTACCAGCTTTTAAAACTGGGTCAATTGCAAAACGGACCATTGGCATAAGCATTCCTGCAGCCATGAAACCGCCTACACCAGTCAGGGTATAGTTTAAGAATTGACGTCTAGACACGCGATGGTTTTTCTCACTCAATTGTTTTCCCCCCTCTATAAGAAGAACTAAGTCCAATACGGACAGTAGATGATTAACACATAGAAAACTAGGACATTCTCATGATATATCAATCTTGTCCTAAGGTCAATAATCTCCTGCCTTGAAAAAATGGCAAGGTTGTGACTTATTTCTGAGAGTCTGATTTTTTTCATCCATTTCTATTGCTTTTAAAAAATTATTCTGCTAAAAGGTATACTTTAAGATTATTTTGCGCTGAAAATATTTTTTAATTCTGCCATTTTTGAATAAACATTGGGAGCAGCTGATTCATTTGGTCTTGGATGATTTTTTGTTGATATTTCTCTTCCATATCCTGCATCGGAATAGCTGGAAGCCATATTAGCTTCCCTTCAAGCTGTTGTTCATGTTGAATCCATGTGCTATCGGAGGTTAAAAGGAATACATGCTTTACTCCGCTTTCTTTCATATGAAGCGATAGAGCATGTAGGTGAGCGATTTTTTGTTCCTCTGTCAAATCTTCAGGATAGCTGTATGATGGCATGAGGATGATTCTACCTTTGAACTGGCGTTCTAATTCGTAACTTAGTATCGTTATATATTCTCCTTGGGAGGCAAGGGTTTGGATGTTTTCTTTAAAATTTATCGGAATTAAAGGAAGCACCACCGTATCAATATATTCTCTTGCTTGTACGTATTGGGAGATATCTTTGCTTGACCATTTCATCGTTTGCATTCAGCTCTTTCTACTAGGTTTTATTTGTTCTTTAACTATATGATTTGTGATTGTATAGGTCAAATATTTATACGTTTCAACACCGCCTTTAATAAAAACAAAACCCTGCCAAATCAGCAGGGTTTTATAATCTCTTTAATTGGTCTGTCAGTTTTACAAATGCTTCTTGGTCCTGACGGTCTAGGGCTTCATCAATCATTTTAAGAAGCTTTTCTTTTTGAAAGGTATAAATGGACTCCTCTAGCATACGTTCTGCTAAAATACGGTCCTTTTCGTTAATTTGGGACTGCTTTGGCATGAACGGATTATCTTCAAGAACTGCAGCATATTGTGGAGAATGATAGACCGATCTGAAATTTAATTGAATGTAAATGTCTTCATCTCGATTAAGACGGATGTCGTGGAAGGACTTTTCAGCATCTGTAGTCATGACATTTTCTTTATAGAATCGGAATGGTACTTCTTCTACACAATGGGTTGACATGATGATTCCTCTTGGACAGAACTGCGCTTGCTCAACAAAATGAACTTTCTTCATCAATTGGTCATGACTCATCAAATAGTTTAAAATCCATACACACTCTCGTCTTTTTAACTGATAGTTTCCTAAGAACCACCTTATAAAGTCCTTCTTCTCGTTGACAGATACAGGGGTAGCCACAACTATCGTCCCTCCTCTGCGTAGATTATTCGTTACTCTTGTAAATTTAAATACAAGTCTTGCCATTCTATATTAGTTGGGTCTAGTTGTATTAGCTTTTCAATAAGCGGTTTTGCTTCTTCTCGCTTTCCTTCCTCTAACAAGAAATACACATAATCATGTAGGAAGCTGCTGTCTTCTTTAAAAGAAGTATATGCATGACGGTAATGGTTTAATGCATCAGAATATTTTTCTAGGTTCTGATAAGCAACTGCAAGGTCCCAGTCATACTGAGGATCCGTTTCCCCAAACCGGATGAGCTCCTGTAGGGTATCCACCACATCGTCAAAACGCTCTTCTTGGAGGAAAAGCTTCGTTAATGTTAAAGCAGCCTCCACATATCCAGGATCTATCGCGATTGCATCACGCAACAGTTTTTCAGCTTCTGAGATATTCTGCTGCTTGATTGCAACCTTAGCTCCATATAATTGAAGCTCCTTGTTAAATTCATTCACCGTTAAGCCTTCTTTTGCTGAATGGAGACTTTCTTGAAGCATTCCTTCATGCTCATATGCTTTTGCAAGGTATAAGTAAAGGGAAGAATATTCATGATCCAATTCTTTTACCTGTTTAAGTTTTTCGATACATGTCTTAAAATATCCTGCCTGAAACGCGGTAAATCCGTACTGAAATAATACGTCAATTTTCAACTGTTTCTGCAAGGCTTGGTCATAGTATGGCATTGCTTCTTCAAATTGACCAGTAGCACTGTAACATTCGGCTAGCCTTTCCTCTATCGGGAACTCCAATTCATCAGCTTGGTTTGCAACTCTTTCATAATACGGTATTGCTTTTTTGTAATCACCTTGTGAAAGATTTAGCTCTGCTAATGCCAGGCTGATAATCGGTTCTTTTGGAGCAAGTTTTTCTGCAGAAAGTAATTTGTTTTCACTTACCTCAAAAAGTCCCTGTGCCTGATATAGGTCTGCTAACAATAGCAAGGATTGTAGGTAAACATCTTCATCGTTTGAGATATTCTCAAGAAGTGCGATTGCCTCATCCTCATTATCAAGATCGATATGAACCTCGGCAAGGGAAATAATTAAATCTGGCTCGTTTGGAAATTGGTAAAGGAGGTTCTGGAAGATTTCCTTTGCTTCCTCGAGCATACCTAACTGCTGGTATATTTGTGCTGTTTGGAACAAATCCTCTTCACCAAGCTTGGTTTCATTTTCTTTTAATAGTGCTAATCCTTTTTCGGTTTCTCCATTATCTATTAGTTCTAGTGCTTGATCTATTAGTGTATGTGACAAATTACTACCTTCCTTCGTTTAAAACTTTTCAAGTAAAAAATGGCCAGGAACACTTACCTTACATTCTTTTCCGAATCCCGGGCGAAATAATACATGATTCCCAGAATGAATAATGGTTCCATTATGCACGGTAACCTCTGGAATATGACTATCATAATCCAGATTTTGAATTGTTTCAATGATATGACCTTCTGGCACTAGATAGAGGTTATAATCTAATTCGCCACCAACTCGCAAATCTCCTTTTGAAGGATAGATACCAATTTTCATTAGGAGATCCATTTCAAGAGGAGCAGCTTCTTTCGGACAATCTCTTGAGTGGGAAAGCCTTTCATTTTTCATTACCATGTTCCACTCTTTTTTCTTTTTGTTCCGCTTTGCCGGTGAGACATTCCTTAAGCATGGCAAAAATGTTATAGGAAATTGATAAAGAGCATCCTTTATCCAACCCCAAGGTATGGAATGTAATTCAGTCTCATCCTCCAATTCTAGAAATACAGCCGCTATTTTATGACGTTTACATTGTCTTAGTAGAGAGGTGGTAAGTTTTCTAATTGGTATTCGAATAGCAAAATAAAAGTCTAAAGGACTGTTAAGCATGCTTGTCCTTGCCTTTTTTAAACGGATGCCAAAGTCGCGTTCTCGTTCTACTGAAAATAAACATAAAAGAGACGTGCAGCCCTTTTTTAAATAGTGAAGAGTAAGGTGGGTTTTGAATGGTTGAAAAGGCATGTGATCTTCCATGTCCAAAAGCATAACATGACCTGGTGTTAAGAGGTAGGAAGCAAGGTTCATTTTCATGGTACCTTTGTTAGGATAAGGATTTTCTTTCATATAATGAATCTTATGATGTTTAACATAGATGTTCGTTTGTTGGAGGTTTTTGTTTAGTTTTAGAACATTAACATCTTCCATCAAGTATTCCATAGCATCCTCCTTTTCGTTTGTCTTAAGACAAGCTATGCAGGATGCCTAGAAGATATGAATGGTAATTAATATAAGTAAAAGCCTCCATTGAAGAGGCTTTTACCGTTTATCCTTTTCGTAATTCCTCAATATGAGCAAAGAAGTCTGGATAGGACACGTTGATTGCTTCAGGGTTATTCAAGGTTGTTTCTCCTTTGGCAATAAGGCTAGCGATAGCACCCATCATGCCAATTCGGTGATCGCCATAGCTTTCTAGCTTAGCACCAGTTAACGGGGTTCTTCCGTGAATGACCATTCCATCTTCTGTGGCTTGAATATTGGCCCCAAGCTTCGTTAGCTCATTCACCACCGTGTCAATACGATTTGTTTCTTTTACCTTTAATTCCTCTGCGTTCTTAATCACAGTAGTCCCATTTGCTTGTGTTGCCATTAATGCAATAACTGGAATTTCGTCAATTAAGCGCGGGATGATGTTGCCACCAATTTCTACTCCGTGTAATGACGATGTTTCCACTGTAATATCTGCATAAGGCTCTGGACCGTTTTTTTCCTCGTTGCTATAAGAAATCTTGGCTCCCATGTTCTCTAACACTTCCAGAATTCCAGTACGAGTTGGGTTTAATCCTACCTTTTGGAGAGTTATCTTACTATCAGGTACAATCGCTCCAGCCACAAGGAAAAATGCAGCAGAGGAGATGTCACCTGGTACGACAATATGTTGATTGGACACAAGTGCTTGCCCACCCCTTATGGAAACACTCAAATCATCCCTTTCTTCCACCTCTACTCTAAATGCCCGTAGCATTCGTTCGGTATGGTCACGAGATTTAAACGGCTCTTTTACTGTTGTGATTCCATCCGCTTGGAGGCCAGCTAAGAGGATCGCAGACTTAACTTGGGCGCTTGCAACAGGGGAAACATACTCTATTGCCTGAAGCTTTCCTCCTTGAATAGAAATGGGAGTAAAGTTTCCATCTTGATTACCTTGAATTCTTGCTCCCATCTGTCTTAGGGGTTCTGTTACTCGCTTCATTGGCCTTTTAGCAATAGATTCGTCTCCAATCACAACGCTATGTAGGGATAATCCTGATAAAATACCCATCATTAACCGTGCTGTTGTTCCCGAGTTGCCGACATCTAAAATTTCGGAGGGTTCTTTTAACTTCTCAAGTCCTTCTCCGTTAATAGTCACTTCTGTCCCTGTTCTTTCTATTTTCACACCAAGCTTTTCAAAACAGCTAATGGTACTCAGGCAATCAGCACCAGGCAGGAAATTTTCTACCGTCGTTGTTCCTTTTGCCAATGCCCCAAACATGACAGAGCGATGTGAAATAGATTTATCACCAGGTATTCGGATGGTACCCGTTAAACCTGAAGCGACATCTGTTAGTTTGTTCATTTACCTCCACTCTCCGATCTACACGATATAGGTTTCATACATAGTATACTGCTTGAGACATTCTTCGGCTCTTTGTCTATCTTCCTCTGATTGGAAGCTTAAGCGTAGCACTCCATAAATTTCTTCTCTGGTCTCCATAATTCGTATATTGGTGATGCTAATCTGTTCCTTTGCTAGGTATCCAGTTATTTCGGAAATAATCCCAGGGTAATCTGGTACATCCACATATAAGTCGTAAAAAGAAGGGATTGCTCCTTTGGACTTTACAGGGAGATCATCTCTGAATTGCTTTGCATCTTGAAAAAACGTATAGAAATAGTCCTCATTTTCCATTAGAAGGTTTTGTTTGACCGCTTCCATTTGACCCATCCATTGATCTAAAAGTAAGAGGAGTGTTTCTTTATTATGCAAAAGAATATCCTTCCACATCGTAGGGTTACTGGATGCTATTCGCGTAATATCACGGAATCCCCCTGCTGCAAGTCTTGTTACAAAAGCATTTTGCTGTTGCATTTCCTCAGCCTGATGAACGAGCCCAGCGGCAACGATATGAGGAAAGTGACTGATCACACCCGCCGCAAAATCATGCTCTTCTGCAGACATCGAAACAAAATTAGCTTTTGTCCCAGCGAGCCACATTTTCGTTAAAGCCACTTCTTTATGGCTTAGTTCTGGACTTGCAGGAGTCAATACATAAAAGGCATTTTCAAAAAGATGGCTTTTAGCAGCTGTTATTCCGCTTTTGTGCGAACCTGCCATCGGATGCCCACCTATAAAGCTTACATTTTTTTGAGTAAAAAGGGTAGAAGCAAGCAACGTAAGCTTTTTCTTAGTACTTCCAACATCTGTAATAATCACTTGCTCTTTTTCATAGGTTAGCTGACTAAGCTTTTTTAACACTTCTGTTGCTTGCATAACTGGAACGGATATCACGATAAAGTCTGCTTCTAAAGCTGCTTGCTCATAAGACTCGCAATAATCATCTACTACTTTTAGTGACTTAGCAAGTTTTGCTTGTTGTTCATTGATATCAAAGCCAGTTATGTAGCTTTGAGGATGCTCTTTTTTTATTGCAAGAGCGATTGAACCACCGATGAGTCCAAGTCCAATCACTACTACTTTTCCTTTCATTTCCTTCACCACCTGCTGTTGTATCGATATGTAAATAGAGAGGAGCCTTTCTCCTCTCTACTAAATAGCCTGCTTCAATTTGTATTCTTTCAAATGTGAGATGATTTCCTCATTTTGCTCATATGTTCCAATGGTGATACGCAAGCAAGTAGGAAAACCAAGTGCTTTTCCGGAACGAACAATATATCCTTTATGCAATAAATAATCAAATAGGATATCTGAATCTGTTTCAAAATCAATTAAGATAAAGTTTCCTTCTGAAGGATAATATGCTAGCTTCGTTTCTTTACAGAATGCATAAAATTGTTCTAGTCCTTCTTTATTTTTTTTCACACATTCACGAATAAATTCCTGGTCGCTAATTCCTGCTGTTGCAGCTGCTTGAGCCATGGAGTTTGTATTGAAAGGCTCTCTTACCGGTTCAATTTGCTGTAATAACCTCTCCTGAGCTATGCCATAGCCAATACGGAAACTTGCAAGCCCATATGCTTTTGAGAAAGTACGAGTTATCAATAAATTTGGAAATTCGTTTAACCATTTTAGTGTGTCTGGGTAGTCTGAGGCTGTTACATATTCATTATAGGCCTCATCAATTACCACAAGTGTTTTCTTCGGTACTTTCTTTAAGAAAGAATATAGCAATTCTTCCTTTATATACGTTCCTGTCGGATTATTAGGACTGCACAACCAAACAATGGCAGTACGATCGTCTATTTGTTTAAGCATTTCATCCAATTGGTGGTAACCATCTAATAGAGGAACCTCTCTTATTTCCGCACCTTCAATGACAGCATTATGCTTGTATTGTGGAAAACTAGGTGTTGGCATGACGGTGTTTTTCTCTGGTGATAAAAGGGCACGGCAGATGATTTGAATGACTTCATCTGAACCATTTCCAAAAATGAGCTGTTTCTCACCAACAGAAAGATGTGCTGCCAATGCCTCCCTAAGCGTCCTTGCATACCCGTCGGGATAGGTTGCTGAAGCTGCCAGTTGTTTCAGTAAGGCACTATGAACGCTCTTGGAACAACCGAATGGATTTTCATTAGAAGCAAGCTTCACAATTTTTTCTAAGCCCAGTTCCCTTTTCACCTCATCCATTGGTTTTCCAGGCTTATAAGGCGTTAAATCTAAAAGTTGTTTTTTTACATCCATTTAAAGCATCACCTTTCTGCTAAAAGGGGAGAAATAAGCTCCTCTATTTTGTGTTTGAATTTTCTAAGTGTCTCGTCCTCGTTGATTTTAAATTGCTCTAAATCCTCTTCCACCATTTTAATGATGGCACTTCCGACTACAATTCCATCACAATAAGGCTTTAATGCTTTTACTTGCTCAGATGTCGAAACCCCAAAACCAACCGCTACCGGAACTTGGCTTTTCTGTTGCACATCTTCTAAAAATTCATGAAGATCAGAGGAAAAGTCCTTCCTTACACCCGTTACTCCAAGGGAGGAAATACAATAGAGAAAGCCTTGAGCATTCTCAGTTATTCTGTTCATTCTACTTTTGGAAGTTCGTGCCACTAAGGAAATATACGTCAAAGCATGCTTGTTGCACTGCTCGCGTATTCTCTCACTTTCCTCAAATGGTAGGTCAGGAATAAGAAGACCATCAATATTATTTTCCTTCGCTAAAGCGAAAAAGGATTCTTCTCCTAATTGTAACACAGGATTGTAGTACGTAAAGAGAATCACCGGAATTTTCAGACCTCTTTGACGCATTTCTCCGGCAAGCTCCATCGTTTTTCTTATCGTCATGCTATGCATTAGAGCACGTTTAGATGCTCGTTGAATGACTGGTCCATCAGCTAGAGGATCAGAATAAGGTACACCCAGTTCAAGAACAGAAGCACCTGCCTCTTGTAGCTTTAGGGCTAGCTTAATGGTTAGTTCAGGAGTGGGGTCACCTGACATAATAAATGGAATAAATAATTTCTGATGATCTGGTAATCGTTCCGTATATGTTGTCATTTTTTCTCCCCTTCCATCTCTTTCATTAGCGTATGCACATCCTTGTCTCCTCTTCCTGATAAGCATATTAGAATGGACTCCTGTTTCTCCATTTTACGAGCTTCCTTAAAGGCAGTTGCTAGAGCATGTGCAGATTCAATAGCTGGGATAATGCCCTCTTCTTTAGCCAATAAATGAAGAGCATCTAGTGCTTCTGAGTCCGTGACGCTTTCATAGTGTACCCTGTTACTTTCTTTTAGATAGGCATGCTCAGGCCCAATCCCAGGATAATCAAGTCCTGCTGAAATGGAATAAGGCTCCACAATTTGTCCATGTTCATCTTGTATGAGATAAGTCATAGATCCGTGAATGACCCCTTTTGTTCCTTTTGTCAGAGTGGCCGCATGAAGAGGGGTATCAATTCCCTTCCCGGCTGCTTCAACCCCAATTAGGAGAACGTCATCATGAATGAAAGGAGCAAACATCCCAATAGCATTAGAACCGCCCCCAACGCATGCAACAATTTTATCTGGGAGTTTGCCTTCTTTTTCAAGAATTTGTTTTTTGGACTCTTCCCCAATGACACGTTGGAATTCACGTACCATGAAAGGATATGGATGAGGACCAACCACAGAGCCGATCATGTAAAAATGATCCTCACAATGCTGAACCCAATAACGGATTGCTTCGTTTGTAGCATCCTTTAATGTCTTGTTTCCGCTCGTTGCCGGTATCACCTCTGCACCTAAAAGCTTCATGCGAAAAACATTTAATGCTTGCCGCTCTATATCTTCTTCTCCCATAAACACCTTGCATTCAAGACCGAATTTCGCTGCCACCGTTGCGGCGGCCACACCATGCTGTCCGGCACCGGTTTCTGCAATAATTTTCTTTTTCCCTAGTCTTTTTGCAAGTAGCGCCTGGCCAATGGCATTATTTATTTTATGTGCTCCTGTGTGATTCAAATCTTCTCTTTTTAAATAGATTTTCGCACCACCAAGATAGCTTGTAAGTTTTTCAGCATAGGTAAGGGCGGTAGGTCTACCGGAATATTCTCTTAAATAATAATGATAATCTTCTAGAAATGCCGGGTCCTCTAACGCCTCCTTAAGTCCTTCCTCCAGTTCTTCAAGAGGTACCATCAATGTTTCTGGGACATATTTACCGCCGAACTCTCCGAACCTACCAAAGCTATCTGGACTCTGTACTTGTTTCATCATGCTTCACCTTACTTTCTATGAAATTCATTTTTGCTACATCCTTGCTAAAATCCGTTTCGATACCGCTTGAAATATCAATGCCTTCAGGTTGATACGAAAGTAACTCTTCAATTGTTTCACCATTCACTCCACCTGCGATAAAACAGGGAATACTAATTTCTTTAGCCTGCCTTTGGTAGTGTGGTATAGCCTCCCAATCAAAGCGGGTTCCTGTTCCTCCGTATTGACTACCCTTTTTACTGTCAACTACGATGCCTTGTATAAGATCTTTGTAGGGTGCTAGATTAAACTGTTCTTGGCTCTTATGGTGGATGACCTTCCAAATTTCTGCGTTCGTGCTTTCTTTTAGCTCTTTAATAAAGGAAGGTTCTTCCTCTCCATGGCATTGTATAACATCAAGATGGACTTCTTTTGTTATCTGAACAATCTCTGTTATTGCTTGATTGACAAATACACCAACAAGCTTTTTGTCTCCAGGTGGATTTTCCTTTAACCAGCTTGCAACCTGTTTAGATTGAACCTGGCGTTTACTATCGGCAAATATAAATCCAAGATAATTCGCTTTGGATTGTCGCGCTTTAAAATAATCATCACGGCTTTTTATTCCACAGTATTTTAATAAGGTATTAGACATGAATACTCTCACCAAATAGTCTTTTAACCCCTATCCCCGGAGAAATATCCTTCATAAATGCTTCTCCTACTAAGACAGCGTTTGCGCCGTACTCTGACACTTGTTGTAAATCTCCCGATGTTAAAATACCACTCTCGCTAACTAGCAACGATTCGGGGGGAATAAACTCCGCAAGCTCTCTTGTTGTATTTGTTGAAGTGGTGAAGGTCTGTAAATCCCGGTTGTTCACACCGATGATTTTCGGCGTAAAGGTATTTAGCATGGACTTTAAACGCTTAAGGCTATGAACTTCGACTAGTACATCTAACCCTTTTTCCATCGCCATCTCATAAAATTTTACTAATGTTTCATCTGGCAAAATTTCCGCTATTAAAAGAATTGCATCTGCACCAATTCTTACACTTTCTTCAATTTGCAAGGAATCGATTATAAAATCCTTACGTAAAACGGGCAGCTGAGTGGTTTCTTTCACAGTCATTAGATCATGCTTAGAGCCTTTAAAATAACTCTGATCTGTTAAAACGGATATGCAATCCACCCCTACTTTTTCATATTCGGCACCAATATCAATAGGAGAATACCTCTCTTTTAACACTCCTTTTGAAGGAGATGCTTTTTTCATCTCAGCAATAACCCCTATGTTCCTTTTTGGGTTTTTCAGTGCGTCATAGAAAGAATATTTTGCCACTTTTTTTGTTGGTGGCAGCACCAAGCTTGCCACTTCCTGTTTTTTTGTTTGGACAATTTTAGTTAACAAGCTCATTCACTCCCTTACATTGAAGTTTCGCTAGCAAGCGATACGGCTCACCATTTTCCACTAAATCCTTTGCAAGTGTAACCCCACTTTTGAGATCCTTTACAAGCCCTGAGACATAAAGAGCTGCTCCCGCATTGAAACAAACAATCTGTTTTGCACTTTTATTGGCTGTATTTGTAAAAATTTTGTGAATTAAAGTTGCACTTTGCCTACTATTTATGACTTGTATATCCTCCATGCGACCCTTTTCCAAACCTACATCCTCTGGGGAGATTGTATAGGAGGTTATTCTTCCATCTTTCACTTCCACTACATGAGTATTTGCTGCGATAGAAAGCTCGTCTAACCCGTCCTCACCGCACACAATCATCACATGCTCAGATCCAAGCTCTTGAAGTACCTTGGCCATCTTATGAGCGTATTCCTTAGAAAACACCCCAATCACTTGTTTTTTACATCTTACGGGATTGGCTAATGGTCCAAGTAAATTAAATATAGTTCGAAATCCAATTTCTTTTCTAGGTGCCACCGCATGCTTCATGGCTTCGTGATAGATTGGTGCAAATAGAAAGCTCATTCCTTTTTCCTCTAGTGTAGAGGTAGCCTCTACTAATGATTGCTGTACTGGTACTTGAAGAAGCTCTAGCACATCAGCACTTCCACTCGCAGAAGAGACCGCCCTATTCCCATGTTTGGCTACCTTTGCACCTCCACTTGCTGCTACGATGGCTGCAGCAGTGGAAATATTAAACGTTGAGGCACCATCACCGCCGGTACCGCATGTATCAATTAAGTGAGGATGCGCATAATTAATTGGTTTCATATGGTTTCGCATCGCCTTGGTAAAACCGAGCATTTCCCCCTCACTTTCTCCTCTAAAACGAAGAATGGAGATAAAGCTGGCAATCTGACTAGAGGTTACTACCCCGTTCATCATTAAGTCCATGGCGTGTTCTGCTTCTTTACTGGAGAGTTGTTTCCCTTCAATAAGCTTTGTTAAGTAACCCTTAAACATGTGGCAACGCCCCTTCCGTATCTTTGGAAAAATAGTTGTTTGCTATTTGAATGGTCTCAATTAATGCAGAAGCCTTATTAATCGTTTCCTCCCATTCCAGCTCTGGAACAGAATCAGCGACAACTCCAGCTCCAGCTTGCACATAAAAGGAGCTTCCTTTTTTCTGAATGGTCCGAATGGTAATGCAGGAATCAATATTGCCATCAAAGCCTATATAACAGATAGCTCCAGCGTAGGTATTACGGCTTGAGGGCTCCAATTCCTGTAGTATTTGCATCGCTCTCACCTTTGGAGCACCTGACACCGTTCCAGCTGGAAATGCTGCGAGCAAGGCATCTACAGGAGAGTAAGTTTCCTTCAGTTCTGCAGTAACAATTGAGATCAGATGCATTACTCGAGAAAAATAAACTAGCTCTTTAATAACCGGCGTTTCCACAGAACCATAACGGGCTACTCTTCCTAAATCATTTCTTGCAAGATCCACAAGCATATAATGCTCTGCCTGCTCTTTTTCATCTTCTAGAAGTTCTTTTGCAAGCAGTTGGTCTGCTTTTGTTGACTCTCCTCTTTTGCGAGTTCCTGCAATCGGGTGTATTTCAAGCTTGTTATCTTGAATTTGAATTAGCCGTTCTGGTGAACTTCCAATTAACTCCATGTCATCAAACACTAGGTAAAATAGATATGGAGAAGGATTTTGTTTTCTAAGCACACGATATACATCAAAGCCATCCATGTTTGCTTGTAGCTCAAAGCGCTGAGATAAAACGCATTGAAAAATGTCACCTGCTTGTATATAGTCCTTAATTTTATCAACATGAGCTAAAAAGCTTGCCTTTGTGTAATTAGAATGAACCGGAAGTTTCTCTTTATCTTCATGACTCTCAATTAAGCTTTCTGATTCTGCTCGTACTCTTAGCTTCTGTACGTTTTGGGCTATAAGTCTTTTCGCATCGGAATAACGTTGTTCTAACTCATTCTTACTTTCTTTTCCGTTCAAGCGGATGTAATGAATGAAATGCAATTCATTTTTTTTATGATCGCATACGACAATATCTTCACAATATAAGAGGTTGACTGTCGGTTCTCCACCATATTGAGGATGGACGGGAACCTTCTCCATACTTGGGATAAAATCGTAGCTCAAGTAGCCAACTGCTCCCCCTGTAAAGCCCAGTTTTTTATCCAAAAGCTTCACTTGCAAAAGACTATTCGTGTGCTCTAATACCTTTTTTAGACTAGGTGAGGAATATAACACTTCTCCTGAGCCCGTTTTTTTCAACTCTATTGTGGCATTTGTGGCTATTATTTTCATAAAAGGGTTCAGACCGATAAATGAAAATCTTGCCCATTCCGAATTAGGTTCCTTGCTTTCAAGAATATAGGAAGCTTGTTCCCTTAAACGCTGAAAGATGGCTACAGGTGTTAAGGTATCTTCAAAAAATGTTTCAACAATTGGGATAGTTTTACATGATTTGCTATCTTTCAAAAAAGTAGCAAACGCTTGAGTGTGCATCGTATCTCCTCCATTTTTAGAAATGGAGAATGAGCAACATATAGAGGTGTGAAAGAATGAGGAAAAAATAAAAACCCAAAGACAGAGGATAGTCTTTGGGTATATAAATCAATATACATCCTAACCTCAGCTCTACTCATTCTCAGCTATTCTCTTCTCAACTCGACTCTAACAAATATTGGCGCTTTCGCCCTAAACTAAAACTAACTTACACTAATCTAAAAATCTAACAATTACTTACTCCATACTCTATGACAGGTGCCTTTAATTGTCAACTGAAATTGTCTGATTCAAATCAGGTCTTAGTGAAACTGCATCATGTAAATAGACATGATGCACGTTCTTCTGTTCTATTTCTGTATTAACTGTCAGCATCACTCTAATGCAGAAGGGCAAAGAATCTGGCACAGCAATTTCTCTCGTGCACATAACCGGAACATAATCCCATCCAGCAAACTTTCTCAATGCTTTTGCAGGAAAACATGCAGTTATATCCTCCGTGACAGAAATCAGAACCTGAGCAACGGCGTCTGGATCAATGCGATTAGCAGCAATCATCTTGTGTAATAATTCCTCTGTTTTTCCAATAATTTCGTTTTCTGAATTCTGTACCACCGTTGTAGCACCTCTAATTCCTCTAATCACCGAATTCCCCCTTTACCATAAGCTTCTTAATAGCACTCACTTAATACATCTAAAATGAGATCATCCTGCACCTTCTTGACCTTTACATGGCCCACTTTCTCCATCAATACCATATGTATATGACCATCTTTTGTTTTCTTGTCTTTTTTCATCCATTCTAGTATCTGGGAAGGTGTCAAATCACTCTTAATAGAAGTTGGGAAGCCTAGCATTTTCCAGTAAGCACTCATTTCTTCTGACAGCACAAGCTCTGGATTTAGCCGTTCGCTTAATTTCGTTGCAAATAGCATACCAAGTGCCACACCGTCACCATGAGATATCTTACCGTAGCCGTAAGAAGCTTCAAGTGCATGACCAAGCGTATGACCAAAGTTTAAAATAGCTCTTAACCCTTGTTCTTTTTCATCCTGTGCAACCACTTCTGCTTTTATTTTTATGCCATTTTCAAGGCAAACAAGTAAACGCTCGGGAGTTAGGTCGTCCATTGTAAATACTTCATGTCTTAACCACTTATAGAAGGCAGCATCCCAAATTAGACTATGCTTGATTACCTCTGCAAATCCAGAGCGCAATTCTTCTTTTGGAAG
This sequence comes from Bacillus sp. THAF10, assembly GCF_009363695.1. Lineage (NCBI taxonomy): Bacteria > Bacillati > Bacillota > Bacilli > Caryophanales > Bacillaceae > Bacillus > Bacillus sp. THAF10. The sequence continues at coordinate 2,264,867 of NZ_CP045403.1, forward strand.
GCTTTGCAAAAAGTTCACATCATACACTACCGCTTCTGGTTGATAAAAGGAGCCTATCATGTTTTTCCCAAGTGGATGGTTGATAGCCACCTTTCCCCCTACTGCACTATCATGCGCAAGCAGTGTAGTAGGAAGTTGGATAAAGGAAATTCCTCGCATAAAGGTAGAAGCAACAAAGCCGGCAATGTCTCCAACAACTCCTCCACCAAGGGCAAGAATTGCGGAATGACGATCTAGTCCTTTTTCTAAAGCTACTGTTTGAATAGCATAAAAATTTTCAAAGGATTTTGCATCTTCGCCGTGTTTCAGTACGAACGTATGAACAGTGTAAGCATCGCTTAGCTGTGACACAATCGAAGGAAGATAAAGCCTCTCTACACAATCATCTGTTACAATTAAAAGTTTGGATGGCTTGTTTGGAATTCTTTGTAAAATGTCGTGAAGATGAGTAGAAGCCTTTCTTCCAACTAAAACAGGATAGGTCTTTGTTTCAGTCTGCACACAAATCTCTTTGATGTTAGAACCTTCTAGCATCTTCTCGCATCCTTTGTACATTTTCTCTGATAGAATTCATTTGATCCTGTCCAAATTGTTCTACAATCGCCTTGGCTATTTCAAAAGCAACTACTGCTTCTGCTACAACACTAGCGGCAGGTACGGCACAACTGTCCGATCGCTCGATACTTGCTTGGAAAGGCTCTTTCGTATCGATGTCCACACTTTGTAGTGGTTTATAAAGCGTAGGAATTGGTTTCATTACTCCTTTTACCACAATCGGCATGCCAGTTGTCATACCGCCTTCAAAGCCACCTAAATTATTGGAGAGCCTGTAATATCCGCGCTCTTCACTCCATGCAATTTCATCATGCACTTTGCTACCTGGAAGACTTGCAGCTTTAAAGCCTACTCCAAACTCAACACCCTTAAAAGCATTGATGCTCATCACAGCTGCTGCTAGCTTCGCATCAAGCTTTCGGTCGTAATGTACATAGCTTCCGACACCAGCTGGGATTCCTTCAACAATAACTTCGACTATTCCACCAATGGAATCTCCATTTTGTTTAGCAGTATCAATGGCATCCATCATTTCCTGCTCTACCACCTTGTCATAACAGCGAACTGGAGATGCTTCTGTTTTCTCTTTTAGATCACGAAGACTTTTAATTTCTTTTGGCGCAGCTTTTACTCCACCAATTTCTGTCACATGCCCTGCTACTACTATTCCAAGCTCTGCTAGAAATTTTCTAGCAACGGCACCTGCAGCCACTCTGACTGTCGTTTCCCGTGCTGAAGAGCGTTCAAGAACATTCCGCATATCTCGATGGCCATATTTAATCGCGCCATTAAGGTCTGCGTGACCTGGGCGAGGCTTGGTTACTTTTCGCTTTACCTCTTCTTGTGCTTCATCTGAAATGGCTTCTATGCCCATAATTTTCGTCCAATGCTTCCAATCATCATTTACTACAGCTAAGGTGATTGGGGAACCTAGTGTGTAACCATGACGAACACCACTTAAAATTTGAACGGTATCCTTTTCAATCTGCATTCTTCTTCCTCGGCCATGGCCTTTTTGGCGTCTGGCGAGATCTTCATTAATATCATCTACCGTTAATGGTAGACCGGCTGGAACTCCTTCTAAAATGGTTGTTAATTGTGGTCCATGTGACTCGCCTGCTGTTAAATATCTCATTCTTATCAGCTCTCCTTTATCTCTTTAAAGCTTTTAAGCGTGTAAGTAAAATAATTATGTAATACTATACCATAAGTGTAGCGGATTGTACTAGTAAAAAAAAGCAGACTTAGAAAAAAGCATGCACGTTCAATAAAAAAAGCTGCCTATGGCAACTTTTATTTTTTTCGATAAAAGAAGGTATCTACCACTTCAAAACCATATTTTGCTGGCTGAAAAATCTGCTCTGTGCTTCCTACAAATAATATGCCACCCTTTTTCAAAGCCTTACTAAATTTATGATAAAGATGTTCCTTTGCTTCTTCTGTAAAGTAGATAAGCACATTGCGACAAACGATTAAACTCAAATCCTTTTCAAAGGGGTCTGCAAGAAGGTTTTGCTTTTTAAAGAGTACCGATTTTTTCACATTTTCTGTTACTTTATAAAGACCGTTTTGCGTGGTAAAAAAACGCTCTTTCTTATCTAGAGGGACTTCCTGTAATACCCGTTCTTGATAAGTGGCGAGTTTTGCTCGGGCTATGGCGTTTTCATCGATATCTGTAGCTAAAACCTGAAAGCTACCAAAAGGCATAAAATTACTTAACACCATTGCAAGAGTGTACGGCTCCTCACCTGTTGAACAGGCCGCACTCCACACTTTCGGTCGTTTTTCTTGTTGAATAATATCTGGGAGAATCTTTTTCTCTAGTATTTCCCAGCGATTATAATTTCGGTAGAATTCAGAGACGTTTATGGTCATTCTGTCGAGGAATGTATGAAGCTCTTTGTGATCAGAATCAAGTGCTTGATAGTACGTTAAGAAGCTATCATAGCCGCTTTTTTCATAGAGGGATGTCAGTCTTCGTTTCATTTGCCCCTCTTTGTATAAAGAAAGATCAATTCCTGTTTTCCTTTTTATTTTTTCTATGAACATCGTGTAATCGTCCCTCAATATATTCATCTCTTTCTCTTCTATAAGTAGTTATATGTATGATAAAGCAAAACACCTCCTCCATGATAATAGAAAAGGTGTTTTGCTTGCTAAAGCGTTTTCAATTTATAGTGGTATTAGTTTACCCAGCTATCAATGTCACGTTTGTATTCTACAATACCTTCGCCGTTGAAGAAAAGACCAATTTCACGCTCTGCACTCTCTGGAGAATCAGAACCATGAATAATGTTCTTTCCAACGATAACAGCATATTCACCACGAATGGTTCCAGGTGCTGCATCTTTAGGGTTTGTAGCGCCCATCATTTGACGCGCGGTAGCGATTACATTTTCACCTTGCCAAACCATAGCGAATACAGGACCAGAAGTGATGAAATCTACAAGCTCTCCAAAGAACGGACGCTCTTTATGTTCACCGTAATGCTCTTCTGCAAGTTCTGTAGGGATTTGCATTAATTTTGCCCCAACAAGTTGAAAGCCTTTTTTTTCAAAACGAGAAACAATCTCCCCGATTAAGTTACGTTGTACGCCATCAGGCTTCACCATTAAAAATGTTTTTTCCATAATAATTCTCCACCCCATTACGATTATGTAAGGTTAGGTAAACTCTAACCTATCAAAATATATCACGCTTTTTATAGAATCGCAACAGAAGATGGAGAATTATCTTAATATTTGGCTGTTTTCGCATTTTTTTTGCTCTGGGTATATTTTATACCTCCGTAATCAAGGTTGCTGTCGTTCTCTTTTCGTGAAGGGATAAATAAATATGTAGCAAATTCCCTTTACTTAATGAGTGGAAAAAGTCCTAAGGCGACTTTTTCTTCAGTTTTTAGCAACAATCTTTTAGAAAAGAGCCTAATATTTCCGTTTTCCGATATATTTGGCAATATTATTAAACGTTCTTTTGGCAACTCCTGCTGGGAGCATCTCAAGCTCTAAGAATGCCTTTTGAAGATAACGGTCACTAAGGGCAAAAGACCGAGAAATACCATCTGACTCCTTAATATCTTTAATAATTTCTTTTATCTCTTCTGGAGATGTACTTTCATTGACTTGACGAATTTTTTGATTTAACTTTTTGTTCTCCATCGCATATAAAGCTGGTAATGTCACATTTCCTTGAAGGAGATCACTTCCGGCTGGCTTGCCTAACTCTTTTTCGGTGGAAGTAAAATCTAAAATATCGTCGGTAATTTGAAAGGACATCCCTACGTAATATCCGAACCAGTAAAGTCTTTTATGCACATCTTCGGGAACATTTGCTGCGATTGCTCCCAGCTGACAACTTACAGCAATAAGGATGGCGGTTTTTCTTTTGATTCTACGAAGGTAGGTACGGAGGTCTTGATCATAATTGTATTTATCTCTAATTTGTTCAATCTCACCTTTGCATAGTTCCACAATGGTGTTTGATAAAATACGGTGAGCTTCGATGCTCTCCACATTGGTCATTAATTCGAGCGAACGGGCAAAAATATAATCGCCCGTATACATTGCAATTCGGTTATCCCATTTGGATTTTATCGTTGGTTTTCCTCGTCTAATTTCCGCATCATCAATAACATCATCATGCACTAAAGAAGCCATGTGAATCAGTTCGAGTGCAACAGCAACATCTTTTACCTTTTGGATATTATAGTCACCTAGCTTCGCTGCAAGCAATACAAAAACAGGACGGATTCTTTTCCCTCCAGCTTGCAGCAAGTGCATAGACGCCTCTTGCAGTAATGCTCTTTCAGACTGAATGGTGGAAACCAATTCATCTTCAATAACTTGCAAATCATTATTTAAAAAAGAATACATCATCTTTAATTTCATGCAGGTCACCTTTAAACATTAATTTTTAGGTTTTACTCCTAAATGCATGGCAGCAACTCCACCTGTATAAGCCTTGACATCTACTGGACGGAAACCTACTTCTTCAAACATTTCCTTTAGTTCTTTCATACCTGGAAAATCCTTTGCAGATTCATGTAGCCATGCATATTCTTTGTAGCTTTTTGCAAAGACCTTTCCCAAAAAAGGCATCATGTAACCAAAATACAAAAAATATACTTGCCTGAAAATAGGCATTGTCGGTTGGGAAGTCTCTAGGCATACGACTTGTCCTCCTGGCTTTACGACTCGGTACATTTCTTTTAATACCTGATAGTAGTCTGGAACATTCCTAAGTCCAAAACCAATGGTAACATAGTCGAACGAATCATCTTCAAATGGAAGAGCCATCGCATTGCCGTGCACTAATTCGAGGTTTTCCATTCCGAGTTTTTTCACTTTTTCTTTCCCAATAGAGAGCATATTTTCACTAAAGTCTAGTCCAGTGACTTTTCCGTTTGATCCAACAGCTTCTGCCATAGATATTGCCCAATCACCTGTGCCACAGCAGACATCTAAAGCGCTTGCACCCTTTTGAACATTCATTCGTCTCATCGTGTCTTTACGCCATGCGATATGACGCTGAAAACTAATGACAGAATTCATTTGATCATAATTTTTATATATTTTTTCAAAAACACGATGAACTCTTTCTTCCTTTGATGGTTGTTGCATCGCTTACCCTTCTTCCACATACTTTTTAGACGAGAATGGTACTTCAAAGAATAATTCTTCTATTCTTGTTTCCAATAGTTTATTTTTATTCGGCAAGGATTTCATCAGAGCATTTATCGTTTTACTAATATGCTCGATGTACCTGTCCAACATATAAAGCAAATACGTATCCTGGTCTTTGGAGATTTCTTGTTTCTCTCCTTTGGCAAATGAGATTCTCCTTATCGTTTCAAAGAGAAACGAGGAATTCTCTTTGCAAAAAAGGTTCCTCTCCAATATTAAGCGCTTTAACAACAAGAAGTTTGCACTCAAATCTTTTAATAGAACATTAGAGAAATAACATGATACCGATTCTATAAGGGAGGACTCAATTTTTGTGATGCTTTCCATTAAGATCTCCATGCCTTCTAAATCCTTTTGGTAATAAGCAATTTTATGTTCATTGATTTGTTTTATGGCGTGAGCCAATGTTTTAATCATCGAAACATCATTTACCTCTGCAAGTAGTCTGTAGTAAAGACCACTATAATAATCTCCTGCTAGAACAGTCAATTGTTGATTGATCACTTGATCCTCTTCCAGCTGATTGGCCTTTGAATTTGCTACCATATCATGAGTATCAAGGGCGATTTGAACAAGCATCGTAGAAAGTATGTATTGCTCCTTCTTATCCTGTGGCATATCAATCTCCTCCAGGATGGAATAAAGAAGCAAGAGCTTGTCATCATCAACGATTGGATATTCAATATGTTTTATTAAGTATGGATGTGTAATTAAGCTATGCAGCTTTTCTTTTATAGATAAAATATGTATATGACTCACGAAAGACCACCCTTGTTCCCTGATTTCACTAGATAAGCAAAATCCAAAATAGACAGTGTTAATTATAGCACATAAGGGGTGCCTATTGTCTAAAATACGCGATTTTCTATAGTTTACCCCTGAAACGGTCTAAAAAATAAGAAAAGCAGAGAAATAATGTATTCATCTGCTTTCAACATTTTACTTTAGTCTGTTTCCATTTCACCGTGGGAAGATTGAATGAGCGCTTTTCCTCTGATTTTAATTGCTGAGGTATGTTCTGTGAACTGGGCGATCATTATCTCTCCTTTATCAAGCTTTTCGGAATGATGAAACCTGGTGTCTGTGCCACGAGTTAAACCAATAACGCTCACCCCGTCTTCTTTTGCTTTTATCACAATAAAATCGTTTGAGTTTGTCTGACTCATAGCAATCCTCCTTTATATATAGATGTTCATTTATCCTTTAATCAAAGAAAGTACTTCTGCTCTAGCTGCATTGTCTTTTTCCAACACACCTCGAACAGCAGAGGTGATGGTAAGAGCTCCTGGTTTTTTCACTCCACGCATTGTCATACACATATGTTCAGCCTCAACCACAACCATCACACCGTGAGGCTCAAGGGAATCTACAATCGAGTCAGCAATAGTAGATGTTATTCTTTCTTGCAGCTGCGGACGCTTTGCAACCGCCTCCACCGCACGTGCGAGTTTACTTAAGCCTGTCACTTTGCCGCCCTTCGGTATGTATGCTACATGTGCTTTTCCGAAGAATGGAACAAGATGGTGCTCACACATCGAGAAGAAGGAGATATCTTTTACAAGCACAAGCTCTTCGTGTGCTTCGCCAAAAACAGTTTTAAAATGTTCCTTTGGATCTTCATTTAAACCGGAGAACACTTCTGTATACATTTTAGCAACACGTTTTGGTGTATCTAGTAATCCTTCTCTGTTTGGGTCTTCCCCAATTGCTTCAAGAATCATCCTTACTGCTTGTTCTATTTGTGCTTTATTAACTTCTGTCATTGATCTATGTCCTCCTACATACCCATTAATAGCTGTAATGTGATTCTAGCATAAGTTTTTTAATAAAAGCAAAAATAAAGAGGCGCAAACACTGCGCCTCTTTATGCTGACAATCGTTGACTATGTAGCTGTCAATTATTTCACAGCGTCTTTAAGAGCTTTACCAGGTTTGAAAGCTGGTACTTTACTTGCAGCGATTTCGATCTCTTCCCCAGTTTGTGGGTTACGACCTTTACGCGCAGCACGCTCACGTACTTCAAAGTTACCAAAACCGATTAATTGTACTTTGTCACCGTTTTTAAGTGCGTCAAGAATTGTATCGAAAACAGCATCAACCGCTTTAGTAGCGTCTTTTTTAGAAAGTTCACTAGCTTCAGCAACTGCATTGATTAAGTCTGTCTTGTTCATGCCATTCACCTCCTCCCAAAGGAGTTAATCGCTATTCTAAACCAAAACTTAGTTTTAGTCTAGTAAAAGCCTTTGTTACATACATTTCTTCACAATTTTCATTGATTCTATACATGATAGAATCGCGATAATCTTACAACTAGGCTAATATTACCCCATTACCCTCCACAATTCAACAAATTTCTTAGAAAACGAGATAATAATAGGAATATTTCGCCATTTAAGAGAAGATTTTCTGTTTGTAGATTAACACAAGAATAGCTATATATCAAGTGTTTATTCGATTTTTTAAAACAAAAACAGCTCTCCTTTGAATGTATATACCACTCAAGGAGAGCTAAAAAACATATTCGACATCATTTTTTATAGAATGATCGCGATTAACCCGCCAGAGCCCTCGTTAATAATGCGCTCTAAGGTTTCTTTTAGTTTGTATCTTGCGTTTTCTGGCATTAACGAAATCTTTGCATGAATTCCTTCACGGACGATGGAGCTTAGGGAACGCCCGAATATATCTGAATTCCAGATGGAAAGTGGGTCATCCTCGAAGTCTTGCATGAGATATCGAACCAATTCCTCACTTTGTTTTTCCGTCCCAATGATTGGGGCGAATTCAGACTCCACATCTACTTTTATCATGTGAATAGAAGGCGCAACCGCTTTTAGTCTCACTCCAAATCTTGAGCCTTGACGGATGATTTCCGGCTCCTCTAAACTCATATCTGATAAAGCTGGAGAGGCAATTCCATATCCTGTTTGTTTGACCATTCTTAAGGCATCTGACACTTGATCATATTCAGCTTTAGCAAAAGCAAAGTCTTGCATGAGCTGCAATAGATGATCCTTCCCCCTGATTTCTACCCCCACAACCTCTTTCAGAATGTGATCATAGAGATCATCTGGGGCATAAAGGTCGATTTCAGCTATACCCTGACCCATTTCAATGCCTGCAAGTCCAGCGCGGTCAATAAACTCATATTCGCTAAATTGACCGACCACTCGATCCACATCACGCAGGCGTTTAATATCCTTCACCGTATCTTTCACCGCTTCTTGATAACTCTCACGCAGCCAGTGGTTGTCTTTGAGGACCATTACCCAGCTTGGAAGATTAACGTTAACCTCGAGCACAGGAAACTCAAACAATGCTTCGCGAAGAACATTGTAGACATCAGATTCCCTCATGCTTTCCACACTCATAGCAATTACAGGAATATCGTATTTTTCACATAATTCTCTTTTTAACGCTTCGGTCTCTGGGTGAAATGGTTGAACGGTATTGATGACCATAATGAATGGTTTGCCAACCTCTTTCAATTCCTCCACAACTCTTTCCTCAGCTTCAATATAATCCCTGCGAGGAATTTCCCCAATTGACCCATCTGTTGCTATTACGACTCCGATGGTGGAATGCTCTTGGATAACTTTTCTCGTTCCAATCTCTGCTGCTTCATGAAAAGGTATAGGTTCTTCATACCAAGGGGTGTTAATCATTCTTGGACCATTTTCGTCTTCATAGCCTTTGGCTCCAGGTACAGTATAACCAACACAGTCTACTAAACGGATATTTACATCAAGCCCTTCATCCACATTTACCTTCACAGCTTGGTTTGGGACAAATTTAGGCTCTGTAGTCATGATTGTCTTACCTGCTGCACTTTGTGGTAGTTCATCTTGTGCACGCGCTTTATCTGACTCATTTCCGATATTCGGCAGAACCACTAACTCCATAAACCTTTTAATAAACGTTGATTTCCCTGTACGAACAGCTCCTACGACCCCTAAATATATATCGCCGCCCGTACGTTCAGCGATATCTTTGAAAATATCTACTTTTTCCAAGTGATTCCCTCCCGACATTTATCTTGGGATATACATTTTCTAGTAAGAATAGAATCTATGACACTATATGTGTATGATGTTGTCCTAATTAAATATGACTATTTTTTCTTAGAAAATTTATCCCGCTATTATAAAAACAGTATATTTATCCATTTAGTAATTGGAGGTATTTTGTTTATTTTAAAAAAACAAAAACCCTTCTTTAGAATGTATTCTCTAAAAAAGGGTCTATGACTAAATTCTATTTCTTATCCATAATAATTGGTTCGTTGTTTTCGTCTATTGTGTAAGGCAGAGAAAAAGCTGGGACAAATACAGAATTTTCAACAATGATAGAACGAATATCCTCGCCAGGTTGATAGGAGTGTTCATGTTCTTCTAAGTATTGATAAAGGTCTATAGAATAGTCGACCTGAACCTCCCCTTTGTTATTTAGAATAAACGGCAGATTCTTCCCTGAAATAGGACTTTCTGTAGTAGGCTCACTTTTATAGCCAAGCTTGTCCCAATCAATTTTGAACGCCTGATCATTGATGACTTCTTTTACAGGAGCAAACCCATTGTTAGCCCTCTTATACATGTCGATCCGAATGTTTATGTCTCTAACCTTTTCTGCCATGCGTAAATCAATTAGTTTGACTTTTGGGTCTTCTTCAACGTTTACAAGAACATACAAGTACACACCACCGCTTTCATACGCTGTTCCAGGCGCCTCTTGCATAAATCGTGGAGTGAGTTTATTAAAATCAATTGGATATTTTTGAAAAATCGGTGTAGACATGTCCCTATCTTTAATTGGCAGAATGCCACCATTTGCTTCTTGATATTGGTCAACAGAGGTTTGAACAGCCTCTAGTTGGTCTAAATAAGGAACTTGATTTTGCGATAACCTTTCTTGTGGGTATAAACAGCCTGATAGCACGCTGCTTACCACAACCATTCCTACTAGTAGGAGGAACCTATTTAGATTCATAGTATTTTCCACCCTTTGCATCTGTTCTTCTTATTGCTCTGGTACTGGACCGCTAAATACAACATAAAAAATTATTAGACCTGCAAGTACAATCAATAGAAAAGCAATTGTGTTTAAAATCCCTCTGATAATATTATTTTTGACTTTAAATCTTGTAAAATAGACCGTTAAAACAGAAATAATCATGAAGCCCATCGCAATGAATGAGATCCACATTTTCATCAATGCAGGTGACATCCTCATCTCTCCTTTTCCGTGAAACATTATAGCATAATATGTAAAAGAGCAAAAGCGCAAGGTATACGACGAACATGCGTTGTCTAGTTCCAGATGTAACTCCACTAGTCATAAGCCCTCTTTCCTTCAAAGGCCAAACAGCCTCCTGTAAAAAGCCTTCTTATGCTTGTTAGACATGAACGAGCCGCTTCACTTTTCGTGCAACAAACGCATTTTTGTTTGTTGATCTAAACACAAAAAAAGCTGAAGCAAAAGGGGCCAACTTTGCTTCAGCGCTATTAAAAGAAGACTAAATAATCCAATCCCACAGCTCAACCAGTGATATCCTCATACACATCTTATGCGACAACTATCATGCATGTATCGCCAAATGCCTATTTAAAGCAAAAAAGCTTGTAAAAATTATGGATTTTTACCCCTCTGCACCCTCCTATTGTTTCTTCTATATAAGTTATGCACGTTACCTAGATGGGTGTTTGTTTATCTTTTTAAAGGCATGGATTTGATGTTTTCACAGGACTAAGTCGCTTTACTATCTTTCTCCAAGCAGTTGGGACAGATCATCAAGCTCTGTCGTCTTTGAACGGCTCATAAGCTCGTCCACGGCGTCTTTTGGATGCACATTATCAAAAAGAACATGGTAGAGTGCGGTAGTTAACGGCATTTTAACTTGAAGCTTTTGTGCCAGCTGATAGGCTGCTTTTGTTGTTCTTACACCTTCCACTACCATTCCCATATTTTCAAGTACTTCTTCTAGGTTCATCCCTTTTCCTAGCATATTCCCTGCACGCCAGTTTCTACTATGGACACTTGTACAAGTAACAATAAGATCGCCCATTCCCGTAAGGCCCAGGAAGGTCAATGGATTGGCACCAAGACAGCTGCCGAGGCGAGCAATTTCTGCAAGACCTCTAGTAATGAGGGCTGCTTTAGCATTATCTCCATAGCCTAGTCCATCTGTTATTCCTGCTGCTAAGGCAATAATATTTTTAAGGGAACCACCAATTTCTACACCAACAACATCAGTATTGGTATAAACACGGAAATGCTGGTTAATAAATAAGTCTTGCACTTTTTCAGCCGCTTCAATGTTTAAAGATGCGGCAGTTACCGTTGTTGGTTGACGCAAACTTACTTCTTCTGCATGACTTGGTCCTGACAATACCACAACGGCCTCTCTGATAGCTTCTGGTAGTTCCTCTTCAATTATTTCTGATACTCGTAAATGTGAATCCGGTTCTATTCCCTTACTAACATGAACAAAGAGGGTAGGGGACGTTACATACTGCTTTACTTTTTGACAAACCTCTCTCATTGCTTTTGTTGGGACGGCTAATACGATCGCCTCTACTTCTTGAACAGCTTCCTCTATGGAAGTATATCCAACTATATTATTGGAAAGCTTTATGCCCTTTAAATACTTTTCATTTGTGTGGCTAGTGTTGATTTCTTCAATTTGAGCTTGCTTATGCCCCCATAAGCATACTTTATGATTATTATCTGCAAGGACCATCGCTAGAGCTGTCCCCCAGCTACCTGCTCCTAGAACAGCAACTTTTTTCATAGTTTCACCAACCTATTATTATTTTCGTGGTCGTGCAATAATTCTTATCGGTGTTCCTTCAAAACCAAATGCATCTCTAATACGGTTTTCCAAAAAGCGTTTATAAGAGAAGTGTAATAGCTCGGGATCGTTGACAAAAATCACAAAAGTTGGCGGTTTCACTGCTACTTGAGTGGCATAATAAATTTTCAAGCGTTGTCCTTTGTCCGTTGGTGTTGGGTTCATTGCAACTGCATCCATAATGACATCGTTTAATACCGTAGTAACAACACGCATGGAATGATTTTCACTAGCTTGATCAATTTTAGGAATCAGCGTATGAATACGTTTCTTTGTTTTTGCAGAAAGAAATACAATAGGTGCGTAATCAAGAAAGAGAAAATGGTCACGAATCTTTTGTTCAAAAGCTTTCATTGTTTTATCATCTTTATCGACCGCATCCCATTTATTTACGACGACCACAATAGCACGACCTGCCTCATGCGCATAGCCAGCAATTTTTTTATCTTGCTCGATAATGCCTTCTTCTCCATCAATGACAACTAAGACGACATCTGAACGTTCAATGGCACGCAATGCACGTAAAACGCTATATTTTTCGGTTGTCTCGTATACTTTCCCTTTTTTACGCATACCTGCTGTGTCAATAATGACGTAATCTTTCCCGTCGTACTTATATGGGGTATCAATCGCATCCCTAGTTGTTCCTGCAACATTACTAACAATTACTCTTTCTTCTCCAAGAAGTGCATTCACCAATGAGGATTTTCCCACGTTGGGTCTTCCGATTAAGGAGAATTTTATCGTGTCTTCATCATATTCTTCTTCAGCCTTTTTCGGGAAGTTTGCAACAACAAGGTCCAAGAGATCTCCAAGCCCTAAACCATGTGATCCAGAAATCGGAACAGGCTCCCCAAAACCTAATGCATAAAAATCATACAGGTTCTCTCTCATATCAGGGTTGTCTACCTTGTTAACAGCAACAACGACTGGTTTGTTTGAACGATATAAAATCTTCGCTACTTGTTCGTCAGCAGTAGTCAATCCTTCTCTACCATTTGTCATAAAGATAATTACATCTGCTTCATCAATGGCTATTTCTGCTTGTTCACGGATTTGTGTCATAAAAGGCGCATCGCTAATTTCGATTCCACCAGTATCAATAAGGTTAAAATATTGGTTTAACCATTCGCCAGAGCTATATATTCTATCTCTCGTCACACCAGGTATATCTTCTACAATAGAAATTCTTTCTCCTACAATTCTGTTAAAAATCGTGGATTTCCCCACATTTGGTCTTCCTACTATCGCTACGGTTGGTTTTGGCATAACAACCACCCTCCCAATCTATTCTGTTGATGTATGTAATGTTATTTTCTTAGTTTATACAAAAATGCCGATAAAATAAATAATTTCCCTTGTCTCATTAAAAGAACCCTCCTGTATTAGGAAGGTCTAACTTGACTATCTTAACACTATTCAACAAAAGAAGGAAGCATTTTTAATGCTTCACGATAATATACATCTCCTCCCCTAGTCCATGAGCAATGCCATCAAGAATGGCCTCAAGATTTGCAGAGATGAACTCCATCTCTTCTTTTGACTCACATAAAAACACAGGAGCTCCCCCACCAATTTTCGAGGCATTTGTCGTTATAACAGCTAGTATGTATTTTTGAAGCTCTACACTACTCATGCTTATTCACCTTTTCTTTCAGGTGCTTTGTGGGCATTCTTATCGCATTTTCAAGCGTTGGTACACGTTCTAAAATCGCTATCCCAACGTCTAGGTCCTGCTCTTGAGGAAGTAGAAATACCCCCACTCTACCGTCATCTAAATCTCTTTTTGCTAGTGGAACGAGTGCAGGTGTTCCTGAATCTCGATACACACCAAGTGCTGTCGACATATCATGTAATATCGCCTGTCTTTGCCCTAGATTAGCAATCGTACTTCTTGCATTGAAATTTTTTGGCGTTAAAATAAATCCCATTCCGTACCTTAATACTTCTTTTTGCCTTTGGGGGAGACCTATATTCATAATGTAAATGTTATCAACATAAAGCCCAGCCCCCTCAAAATGAGGCTTTACATATTCTATATCGACAATGTCCTTCAAATTGCCTCCTGTCATTAATTTATGGGAAGTCAAGGCTGCCAGAAGTCCCACAACTATTCCAACCCATAAATTAGCCGCTAAATAGGCTAACGTTGACAAAAATGCCGTAATCATGACCAAGTAATTTCTACCTTCAAAAGCGATGGCAATTCCTTCAATATAGGTGCTTCCTCTAGGGACTAATTCATAGGAATCCAGTTCTGTAAGCGTATTTCGTTCCATGTTTCTGACATCACGAAATTGTGAAGCAGCCAATGCTAAAAAGGTTATTGCTGCAAACTCTTGTTCCATAATCGCAGGAACAGCAATGGTACCTAGTCCAGAAGCAATAAATGCAAGCGATAAATGAATGATTTTCCCGTGAAGGTATGTGGGATACTGACGATAATCCGTTACCAGCATATATAATCTTGTTATTAGTCCAACGATTACACCAAAAATGATGGGGTACGTATATTCGTTCATCCTTGTTTCTCCTTCACACGTTTTTGTATGACAGCATCCAAGTAAACTGTAATCGTTTCGAACAATACCCACGTGGACATGCCTGCCAATGAAAGGGTGAGAACTGCTAGAAAATCAAATTCGCCCATAACAGAATACGCAAAAACATTCTTCCATAATAAACATTTAAAGATCTCTCCTTGCGTAATGCCAGCAAGCATAAATACAAATCTCTCCATCCTACCTTTAAACAACATTAGCGCTAAATATAATAGGATAAAAGAAAGCAACCATGTTCGATTAAACAAAATCCAAACAGGGTCAAAAATCTCAAAAATGCAAAAACAAACATATGCTAAAGATAATGTTGTAATGGACAGGTAAAGTAGTATGTACTTTTGCTTCATCGTTTTTATTAATAAAATGAAGGAAGTTGCCAGTATAACCAAAAAAGCAACATTTGTAGTAAAACCAAAAATGTCTACATACGTAGTAGAGCTTGCAATAAGTAATAACAAAACAACAGATAGAAACGTTCTGATGGTTGATTTTTGGAAAAAGAATGTACTTATAATCCAAACAACCCAGCATAAAAAATAGAAATATAAACCCGCAGATTCCATATGCAGTTCCCCTCCTCTCACCATCTCATTATGCCTAATAATCCCGAAAGCTAATCATGATCAAGTGTATGTTTTTGATCGGAAGGCAAATAATAAATGTCAGTTGAAATAGAAAGAGGTGAATGGTCACATGGGAAAAGATCGTCAAGAAAAAAAGCTAAAGGAACAAAGAAGAACGGAATCTGATCGTGATCAATCTTTAAAATATCCAGGAGCAACTGCAATGGAAGGGCCTGAAGAAGCAAGAAAGCGCAATGAATAGGAAAAACGCCTGTTCGCCAAAGAGACGTACAGGCGTTTTATTTTGAGAAAATATTATATTTTGCGATTGCCATAGGCCTTACAATCGATACCTCGTTGTGTGAGCCAATGATATGTTTCTCCAAAAACTACAAGTGGCGCATTCTGTAATTCTTTTATGGTTAATGCACCAACAGCTGTCATAATAACCGTTAATTCATCATGAGTTTTTTTCATTAATTCAACAAGTGCATTGGGACCATCTTCCATGTAGCACTTTAGAAAATACCCTGCCATCCCAACTGCCGATGACCCTAATGCAATAGATTTTGCAATGTCCATCGAGCTTTGAATTCCACCTGAGCCTATGATTGAGATATTCTCCACAGAATTCTTCACTTCGGCAATACTTGCAGCAGTCGAAATTCCCCACTCATCAAAAAACTGCAGCTTTTCAAAGCGTCTTTCATTTTCGATTTTGGAAAAATTCGTTCCACCAAATCCACTTACATCTATCACTTGCACACCAGCATTCTTTAGCTTTTCCGCAGCTTCTTTGCTAATCCCAAAACCTGTTTCCTTTACAATTACAGGCACAGGCAAGGCTGTTGTGATGGCCTCTATTCTTCGTAGCGCTCCAGAAAAATCCCTGTCACCTTCAGGCATCACAAGCTCTTGAATCACATTTAGGTGAATCTGTAGGGCATTAGCCTCAATCATGTCAACTGCTCTCATCGCTTGCTCAACCGTTGCTTCACTTCCTAGATTAGCAAATATAATGCCATTTGGATTTACTTTACGGACTACTTTATAGGTTGATGCTTCGCTTTCGTCCTTAATAGCAGACATTTGAGATCCTACTGCCAACCCAACATCACAAATTTTTGCGACCTCTGCAAGCCCTTTATTAATTTCGTACGTCTTCTGCCCGCCTCCGCCTGTCATGGCGTTGATAAAAATAGGCGAACTCATGGAAAGTTCGCCTACTTTTGTATTTAGCTGTATTGCTGCAACAGAACTATCAGGCAGGCTTTGATGTACAAACTTAACATCATCAAAACCAGTCTGCCGAAGCTGACCAGTTGATAATGCATGCT
The DNA here is from genome assembly GCF_009363695.1 of Bacillus sp. THAF10. Classification (NCBI taxonomy): domain Bacteria; kingdom Bacillati; phylum Bacillota; class Bacilli; order Caryophanales; family Bacillaceae; genus Bacillus; species Bacillus sp. THAF10. The sequence goes on from NZ_CP045403.1 coordinate 2,281,412, forward strand.
GGATATGATCCATTTTCCTTTTGGCTCTGCTCACCTTATCATCACCTGATTATTGTTAATTATTTTTTTAGCTTGCTTAATTTATCGCCAATCATCTCACCAAGCTGAAAACCACCGGAATCATCCTGTTGATTGTATTGACTGTAGTCTTCTTCTTCAGGTTCTTCTAATTCACGGATACTTAAAGAGATCCGTTGTTCCGCTTCGTTCACATCAAGTACCTTTACCTTTACAGTGTCCCCTTCGGATAATACCTCGTGAGGAGTACCAATGTGTTTATTTGATATTTGAGATATATGAACAAGTCCTTCTACGCCAGGCAACACTTCAACAAAGGCACCAAAGGAAACAAGTCGTTTCACTACACCTTCTGTAACACTGCCTGTAGAAAGCTTTTCAGATACTTGAGACCATGGTCCAGGTAAAGTTTCTTTAATGGACAAGGAGATTCTCTCATTATCGCGATCCACGCTAAGCACCTTTACATTTACCTTTTGACCTTCTGTAACTACCTCCGAAGGCTTGCCAACATGCTCATAGGACAATTGAGAAATATGGACTAATCCGTCAACGCCACCGATATCAACAAATGCACCGAAATCTGTGATACGTTGAACTGTTCCCTCTAAAACCTGACCTGTTTGTATAGTTTCTAGCAATTGTTGTTTTTTATTCTGCATTTCTTCTTCCACCACAGCACGGTGCGAAAGAATGACACGATTCTTTTCTTTTTCTAATTCTACTACTTTAAAGGTTAGAGTTTTGCCTTTATAATCTGAAAAATCATCTACAAAATAGTTTTCAACAAGAGAGGCTGGTACAAATCCTCGAACTCCTAGATCTACCACAAGTCCGCCTTTTACAACATCCTTAATTTCTGCCTCGAAAACTTCTTTTGTTTCAAATTTCTTTTGCAAATCTTCCCATGCTAAGTCAGCATCTACCGCTTTTTTAGAAAGTACTAAAAGCTCTTCTTCCACCTTTGTTACTTTCAATTGCAGTTCCTGACCTTCGCTAACCACATCTGTTGCTTTCTCCACGTGGAGACTAGACAGTTCACTAATTGGAATGATTCCGTCCAATTTACTGCCTTCAATTGATACTAATACTTGCTTTTCTTCGACTTTGGTAACCGTACCAGTCACCTTGTCGCCAACTTCGAGATTATTAATTTCTACTTGATTCATGTCTTCTGCCATCATTATTACCTCCTCTGTACAAACCAGCTAATCCATTATTTATGTAAGTAAAGGCAAATTAAATGCCAAAACATACGTACTTAACATGAGTTGATTTTGTTTTGTGTAATAATTAATAAACTAATGTACATTAATTTATTTGATTGAACAGACAGATCAATTAGAACTGTCGATTGAAACAAATTACTACAAAATTTTAGTTTCCTTCTACTAACTTCTAATAAATACTACATTTTGTCAAGTCAAAACTCTTAAACTATTTGTTTTTTTCAATCAATTCTCTAATAGCGTTCATCACTATAATGGTTGCTTCCTCAGCCGAAATCTTATTCTGGCGATGCTCATCAAAGTTTAATGGCTTTCCGTAAACAACCCTTAGCGGTTGAAACCTTTTGTAGGGGCCAATAATCGCACAAGGAACCACAACTGCATCCGATCGAAGTGCAAAAAAGCCAGCACCAGCAAGACCTTTTCCTAGTTCTCCATTTTTACTTCTCGTACCTTCGGGAAAAAGTCCTAAAACATGGCCTTCTTTTAATACTTTAAGCGCATTTCTTAAGGCCTCTCTATCGCTCATGCCTCTTTTAACAGGAAAAGCGTGTAATTTTGGGAGAATTGTTTTAAGAATAGGCACACGAAACACTTCTTCTTTTGCCATGAAATGAACCGTTCTTGGTGAAGTAATCCCTACAACCGGTGGATCTAGATTATCAATATGATTGGCACATAACAAAACGGCTCCATCCTTTGGAACGTTTTCTAAGCCCTCCACCTTTATTCTATATAAGGGCTTTAAAATAGTAGAAACAATAAACTTGGCAAATGAGTAAAAAGTCATTATTACCTATTCCTTTCCTTTTCCATTACAAGCCCCATAATATTTTCGACAACTTCATTAATAGATAATGAGGTTGTATCCAATTCAACAGCATCTTCCGCCTTTTGTAAGGGAGCGATTTCTCGTTCAGAATCAAGCTTATCTCTGCGGGCAATTTCCTCTTTAAGAACTTCCAAATCAGAGTCGTACCCTTTTGAAATATTTTCTGCATGTCTTCTTTGTGCTCTTTCATCAACAGAAGCTAATAAGAATACCTTTACCTCTGCATCAGGAAGTACATGTGTTCCAATATCCCTACCATCCATTACAACACCGCCTCTTTCGGCGAATACTCGTTGTCGTGCTACCATTTCCTCACGAACCGTTTTATGTTTTGCCACAATAGAAACGTTATTGGTCACATCATTTTTACGGATTTGCTCGGTTACATCCTCATCGTTTATGTAAACATATTGGTTTTGGTTATCGGCCTGACGCAAATCTATCTCCGTTTTTTTCAATAAGGCATAAAGATTCACTTCATCTTCTAAATTAACTCCATGCTTCATTGCTTCAAATGTTATAGCTCTGTACATTGCCCCTGTGTCGATGTACAAATAGCCTAGTTTTCCTGCCACAATCTTGGCAACGGTACTTTTTCCTGCAGCAGCAGGACCATCAATTGCAATTGAAAATTGTTTCATAGTTCCTCCATACGTATGCTTTATTTTCACTTTATGAGCAGTAAGAACTAACTGCTTCCATAAAAAAAGCAGGTATCCCCTGCGATTTACAAAAAACTTATATTTATTTTACCATATCGTTTATTGTTGGTCGAATGTTTCTATATGCTCCTCAAGCTTCATTCCTCCAACTCCTTCATACTGAGGAACCTTGCTAATAAATGGCGCAGCGTCAGTATATAGAAGTATAGCTTGAGCGATTAGAAGACAACCAATCTGGATCATGATAAGTTTAATAATGATTCTTTCTAGCCTTTTCAAGTCAAACACCCTCCATTTCACCTATTTTTATTATAGGTGAAAATAGAAACTGTTATCCTAGGTAACTAAGGTTTTTTTTAGTAATCGTTGCTGCTCGAAACAATATCTCAAAATTATTTGCTTTTCATGCTCATTAATTGGATCAAATTGCAGCGAGGCGCGGACCCTGTTTGTATCTAATTCGACTAGTCTGATTACCTTACTTTTAAGCTTGAGATAATGTAGCTCTCCATTACTTGAATGAAGAACAAAAGTAGTAAGGATGTGCTCTCTTACTGGTAGCGTACACCCCTTTGGAAGAATAACCGCTGCACCGCCTGCACTAATATCATGAGTAATAGAGACAAAAGGTAAAAATTGGGTATTCAATGGATGTACCGCGACATCTAGCGTTCCTTCGACTCGAACATATTGCCTTCTTTGGACTTTAGTAACCTGCTCATAGCCTGGAAAAGACAACTGCACCATTGGAATGGTTTGAATCGCTCTTCCAAGCACCTCACTTTCAAATGTATAAGCGACTCCATCGTCAGATACATAGGAAATAAAAAGCTGTGTACCGTTTAATATGTATGTGGTTTTTCCATTTTTATAATGGGAAGGATAGTCTACAAAAAACTCACGGTCACCTACTTCTTGTACTTTACATCTATATTTCTCCACTTTATCGTCATTTCGTACTTGAAGTGTTAGTACGACCCCTGGTTTTAACAAGAAATTGCCCCCTTACAAAAGCCATTGTTCCTAAAATTAAGCGCTGGTAAAATACGCTGTTGATTTGCACAAAAGTGTTTGCGCAACGATTTTTTCTATTTATTTCTATTAAACCACTTTACGAAAAAAAGGAAAAGTCAATTTTTGACTTTTCCTTTTTTTTCTTCATACTTGCTTATTTGATTCTATAAGTCATAGAGCATTTCTGGGTTTTTCAGCTTTTCTACTTTTTCTTCTGTTCCGTCATTTGCGTTAATAAAAATTTGATATGTGTCATTATCAATGGTTCCTAAAAACTCATAGCACAAAACTTCTTCGCCAAGGTCATTGTTGATGATAGCCAGGTAATCCTCCATAATCATCACGTTATCATTAATTTTTGTTGTTGCTTCTTCATAGGAAATACCAGGTTTTGGTATTTCTCTAACATGTTGGGACATTAGATAATCTTTCGCTGAAAATCCAACAATTTCCCCAGTTTCAAGGCTAACTTTCATTTTTATGGAATCTGGGTATATTCTAACCCCGTCTATATTTGAGACAAATGTGAAAATACCGAGTTTATTGTATTCCACACTCTCATAAAGATCAAGCGTATCAAACTTATTTTGTTTTAAGAAGTTTCTCGCTTTATCTGTTGCTTCATTTAAGCTGATATTCTTTTGCTTAGCTTCCTTGTTTTGAACCAGGTAAATTGGGATGCCCCCTTTTTTAGCGATATCCATGTAGGTGTCTACCTGATTCTTATCTACTATTTTTAAACTATAAAAGCCAAATTTAGAGCCTTCTCCACTTTCCGTAATGGTGATTTTCTCATTACCTTCTAACTCTAAATATTTATCAGCAATCTTTTTAGCTTCTTCTTCGGTAATCGTTTTCCCTGTTAGCTGACTGAAATTCTTATCCTTCTGTTGATTCATAGATGTGAAGGTAGGACCAAAGTCTGCCTCTTCATATCCCTCGACATTTTTCTCTACCGTTTTAAATCCGTCAATGATCGTATTATCCTGAGGCTGATCCTTAGCAGAAAGAGCAAGCTCTACATCCATCCAACGAAGATTATTACTCATAACCATGCTTTGAACTTTTCTAAGTTCTTGACGAATTTCATCGGATTTTTGATACAAAGCTTGCAATGTCCCATATTCATCACTTGATAAAGGATTTTTGTCTAAATCTCTTATTGCTACCTGGTACGTATATTCACCAGTATTGCTCAAAAATTCTTCTGTTTTATTAAAAGGGAGCAATGTTAAAGGTAGTTGACCTACATCATTTTGGGCTTCTGATGTTATTCTCCACACCTCTGCAAAGGATGGGGATAGCTGATTTCTAGAACTCATAGCCAAGGTAGTCCCAATCTTATCATGCAGAAGGTCTATATGGTAAACAAGATCATGAAAGGAACGCTGGTAGTTATTTTCGGCATTAATCAGAACAGCATTTTTGTCCTGATGCTCCTGGTAGCCCCAATAACCTGTACCTACTACTGCAATTGCCAATACTGCGATAATAATAAGTCTTAACATAAATCTTCACCCTCTTTCTTATTCACAGAATATATGTTTTCCAATCCGCTTAATTTGTGGACGACCCCAAATCCAACCACTAGTTGCAGTATTAGGATTAAAATAATAGGTTGCCCCCTCAGAAGGATCCATTCCATTGATAGCATCTACTACTGCTCGTTTTGCAGTGTCATTTGGCGTTAACCAAATCTGTCCGTCCGCCACTGCTGTAAATGCTAGTGGCTCAAAAATTACACCAGAAACTGTATTTGGGAAAGTAGGAGAATTGATGCGGTTTAGAATTACTGCAGCTACAGCAATTTGACCTTCATAAGGCTCACCACGTGATTCGCCATACACAGCATTTGCCATCAGTTGAATATCATTTTCAGAGAATCCACCAGGCATGTTTGTTGCACTTTGAGCTTCCCCCTCATCCTCTGCTTGCTGCTCCTCAGGTGCTTGCTGTTGCTCCTCTGGTGCTTGTTCTTGTGGAGCTGGTGCTGGTTGCTGCTCAGGTTGCTTTGGTTGTTCTGATGGCTGTGGTTGTTGTGGTTGCTTCTGCTGACCAGGCTGTTGCTGCTGTTGCTTTGCAGGTTGCTTAAACTGTGCTTTTTGCTGCTGCCATTTATTTTGAGCCCCTTGCTTTGCTTTTTGAAGGGTTACCTCAGATGGCGCAACCTGGTATTTCAATGGCATGCCACCATAATGAGTAAACCTTTTACCAGATTTTATTTGTTGATGAACCCATTGCTTATTAAACTTGGTCGCTCTTTCTAACATGTCTTTTGTTTTTGGGCCAACAAGTCCATCTACATCATCTAAACGAAATTCTTGTTGAAAATTTTTAACAGCCCAATAGGTTGACCAGCCATACACTCCATCAATTTTCGCATGATAATAGCCATTGTATTGGAGGCGTGCTTGCAGCTCGACAACATCATTTCCTGTTGCCCCTTTTTGGATAATCTGCTCAGAAAAGGCATTTGCCACATTCTGATTTATCGAAAACAACATACATGTGCTAATTAGAAACATACATGAAATGAACAGTATCCGTTTCACCTTACATTTCCTCCTTTGACTTCTTTAAACAATTGTTACAATGTATTTTCTGTAGATGTTGCCATTTTATGCAGATTCCATTGGAGAAAAGAGGTATTCCATATTATGGTATAACGATGACACTCCTAAAATAAGCTCCATTAAACTCCGCTGTTGATTTCCGCAAATGGCTCCGCGTCCGCTGGGCGATTTGTAAGACTACTCGGCAATCCTGTGGGGTCACAAGCCTTTGCTCCAATTAACAGCTATGTTATCTCAGCAATCCACTTTAACGAAGACAAAAAAAATAAAAACTCCCACGCAGAATAAATCTTTACTCTGTGTAGGAGTTATATTTCCACTGTATTGGCGAGCTTTACTTTTCGAAGTCCCAGCCACCATAAGAAAATCATAAAAGGCACCATATAAAGACCCCAGTACTTTTGAGATAAAATAATCATGTCGTACATCCCATGAAGAAATATTGGTATCATCAAAGAAAAGAGAATCCATACTCTTTTTTGTTTTATACTGACATGAAACTTACCCTTCCCTAAGTAATATCCCATAATAACACCAAAGAGAGCATGACTAGAAACTGGCAAAACTGCTCTTCCAAATGCGAGTTCTATCCCATTTGCAAGGAGAAACAGAATATTCTCTGCTGTAGCAAAGCCGAGGGAAACAGCAACTCCATAAACAATACCATCATAGTGTTCATCAAAGTGTATGTTCTGGTAAACTAAGTATATTAAAATGAACCATTTAAAGAATTCTTCTAAGAGTCCAGATAGGAGAAAGGCCTTTACAAACTGAGAGGTGACATGGAGCTCAAGCTCGATGATATATTGAATAAACATTAGTGGAAACACCAGTAAGACACCAAACAAGAAGATTTTAAACACATAAGTTATTGGTTCTTTTTTAAACGTATCTTTTAAGTAAAAATAAGACAATAATGCCAAACCAGGTGCAATTCCGGCGGAGAAAACTGCCAGCATACAAAAGCCTCATTTCAATCTGTTTTTTTTTATCGTATCATGTTATCGTATTTAATGAAATAAAATGTCTAAAATTTTTGGAAATTGTTTGAAATTATCGAGGTGACCAAATTTGAAAAAGAAATTGATGATTATTCATACAGGTGGAACGATTTCAATGTCAGAGGATGAACAAACCGGATCTGTATCACCTGGGAATCAAAACCCACTTATTACAAGCCCTTTAATCGTTGATGAGCATATTGAAATGGAAAGTCATGAATTGTTTAATCTCCCTTCCCCACATATTACAAGCAATCATATGTTAACGCTTACTCAATTTATCGATCAGGCTGCTGTTGAAAAAGAAATTGAAGGATTTGTCATCACTCATGGGACGGATACACTGGAAGAAACTGCTTTTTTTCTTGATTTGACGGTGCAAACACGTTTGCCCATTGTTTTAACTGGAGCCATGAGATCGAGCAATGAAATTGGTTCAGATGGCCCATATAATCTACTTTCAGCCCTAAAGGTTGCTGCAAGCCCGGAAGCTAGTAATAAAGGAGTATTGGTTGTATTAAATGATGAAATACACACAGCCAAAAACGTAACGAAGACACACACCTCCAATATCGCAACCTTTCAAAGCCCTCAATACGGACCAATTGGAATCGTAACGAAACGAGGTGTTTTTTTCCATCACTCTCCGGTAAACGAGGATAAATATCAAGTTTCTTCCATAGAAAAAAAAGTGATGCTTTTAAAAGCATATGCAGGAATGGACGCAAGCATTTTTCATTTATTAAAAGAAATGAAAGTAGATGGTGTAGTCCTTGAGGCATTAGGACAAGGAAATGTCCCTCCTAAAGCAGTGGATGGAATCAAAGCGCTGAAAGAAGCAGGCATTCCTGTTGTGATGGTTTCGCGTTGCTTTAATGGAATTGTACAGGATATCTATGGTTATGATGGCGGTGGACGGAAGCTTAAAGAGCTAGGCGTCATTTTCTCTAACGGCTTGAATGGCCAAAAAGCAAGAATAAAACTAATGATTGCCCTAGAAAGTACAACAGATACCCATAACCTTCAGAAGCTATTTCTTAAATAGCTCTTTTCTAATAAATTGTGGCTTTTACCAAGGAAAAGTCGGCTTGAAGGCTTTTTCCAACCTTAATCCAACTTCCACGAAAAGAGCACGACAGCAAGGTTGATTTCGGGTGTCTTATCTATACACAGTTGCAACAAAGTTTACGAAAACAACCCATTAATAAAGTAAAGAGCAGCGCCATTATGAGTGGGCTGCTCTTTTTTGTATACATTCGGCAATCATTCCACCATGGAAACGGCCATTTTCAATAAAGATTTCATTTGCATTGTTACCTGCTGCAATAACACCAGCAATAAAGATACCCTCCACATTTGTTTCCATTGTTTCTTCATTAAAGGAAGGTCGACCAGAATCTTCATCAATCTTTACTCCCATTTTTGTTAAAAAAGAATGGTCTGGGTGGTAGCCTATCATAGCAAAGACATAATCATTTTCAATCGTAACTTCTTCTTTTTCTTTGTTGATAAAAGTGAGTTCTTTTTGTTTTATTTCTTTAATATTAGCTTCAAATTCCATTCGAATCGTGCCATTGCGAACTAGTGCATCAAATTCAGGAAGTATCCATGGTTTTACACTAGGAGAGTAAGAAGCTCCTCGGTAGATAACCGTTACATCAGCATCCGCCTTTACCAATTCAATGGCTGCATCAACGCTTGAGTTTTTCCCTCCAAGGACTGCCACTTTTTTATGAAAGTAAGGATGACCCTCTTTAAAGTAATGCGAAACCTTCTTTAAATCAGCCCCTGGCACGTTAAGCTTATTATGGTTGTCATAGTAGCCAGTAGCGATAATGACGTTAGAAGTCACATAGCTCTCTTTAGAGGTAATGACAATAAACCTCCCGTCCTCTTGTTTCTCCACTTTCTCTACTTTTTCATAGCTGTTTATTTCAATCTCTTTACGCTTTACGACTTCCCGATAGTACGTTAAGGCCTGCATGCGGACAGGCTTTCTGTTTTCTGTAATGAATGGTACGTTTCCAATTTCAAGCTTTTCGCTTGAGCTGAAAAAGGTTTGATGTGTTGGGTAATGATAAATGGCATTTACAATATTGCCTTTTTCTATTACAAGCGGGGAATAACCTTTTTCCTTAAGGGCTATTGCTGCAGCAAGCCCGCAAGGACCTCCTCCTACGATGATGATATCTCTTTGGATCAATGTAGTTTCAACTCCGATTTAAATAATAAGGGCTCTATAATACGGCTGTAATTTTCGCAAAATGCTCCGCTTCCTTCCCGCGGGAATCAATATGCTCCAATTAACAGCTAAATACTGCTATTTAACACCATTTTGTAAAAAATATAGTCAAATATAAAATCCCCTATCCAATATGATAGGGGATTGGGTGATGATGTGCAAATTTTTAAATCCAGCCTCTGAAACGGGAGGCTTCTGCCATTTTTCGAGCACCAACCATATAAGCAGATAATCTCATATCCACTCTTCGGCTTTGAGCTGTTTCGTAAACATTGTTAAAGGATTTAACCATTACATTTTCCAGTCTTTCTTCTACTTCCTCTTCAGTCCAGTAGAAACCTTGGTTGTTTTGTACCCATTCAAAGTAAGATACCGTCACACCACCAGCACTAGCTAGCACATCAGGAACTAAAAGCACACCACGGTCTGTCAAAATTTGAGTAGCTTCAATTGTCGTTGGACCGTTAGCAGCCTCTACAACGATTTTTGCACGGATGTTGTGTGCATTATCTTCGGTAATTTGGTTTTCAATTGCTGCAGGAACTAAAATATCACATTCAAGCTCCAATAACTCTTTATTTGTAATAGTATTATTAAATAGTTTCGTTACTGTTCCAAAGCTGTCACGACGGTCTAGGAGGTAATCTATATCAAGACCATTTGGATCATATAAACCACCGTAGGCATCGGAAATTCCAACAACTTTTGCTCCTGCATCATGCATGAATTTTGCTAGGTAACTTCCAGCATTTCCGAAGCCTTGAACGACAACACGTGCTCCTTCAATGCTGATGCCTTTCTTTTTTGCTGCTTCTCGTATACAAATGGTTACCCCTTTTGCTGTTGCAGATTCTCTACCATGAGAACCTCCTAATACTAAAGGTTTACCAGTAATAAATCCAGGAGAGTTAAATTCATCAATTCTGCTATATTCATCCATCATCCAAGCCATAATTTGCGAGTTAGTGAATACGTCAGGTGCTGGAATATCCTTTGTCGGTCCTACAATCTGACTAATCGCACGTACATATCCTCGGCTTAGTCTTTCCAATTCACGGAAGGACATTTCACGCGGATCACATACTATACCGCCTTTCCCTCCTCCATAAGGAAGGTCCACAATACCACATTTTAAACTCATCCAGATAGAAAGAGCTTTCACTTCTTTTTCCGTAACGTTTGGATGAAAACGAATGCCACCTTTTGTAGGTCCGACAGCGTCATTGTGCTGAGCACGGTACCCCGTAAAGATTTTGACAGAGCCATCATCCATTCTTACTGGAATTTTCACGGTAAGTAAACGCATTGGTTCTTTTAGCAGTTCATAAACTTCTTCAGGATAGCCTAGCCTCTCTAATGCTTTATGTATCACAACTTGTGTCGATTTCAATACATCTAACTTATCTTCGTTAGAGTTTTTCTGTTCATTGCTTTTTTCGGCTACCATAAGTAAACCTCCTAGATTGTCTCACAATAGTAATATAAAAATAGTCCATCTTCATGACATAGTATACACCTTCCGTACTCTTATGCAAAGATAGAAAATAAACTTTTATTGAAAAAATGAAACCGTTTACAAAAAGTAGGAATTCTCTGAAAATACAAACAACCCATGACACCCAAATATCCAGTGCATAGGTTGTTGTTTTACCCAAAATAAGTAATCAATTGCTTCATCGCATTTTCTTTCATTATTGTCTTCCCATACTCTTCAATTCTATGAGTCGTCATTGTTGAAGGCGTCCCATACTCGGATAAAAGAGCAATCATAGTATCAATTTCTAAACCCAAATCCAATTGTTCCTCAAATAACAGATAAAACATACCTTCGTAGGAAAAAATTGTTCCACCATTCACCTGAAAACTCTTTAGCCTTTTAGCTAAATCAATAAGATGATCAAAGGATTGAAACACATAGAATAACTCTTGACTTTCATCTACTGTAACTTGCATTTCAATATATTCTTCACTAAATTCATCATCCATGTCTTCTTCATCAGAAGAGGTCACAATCACGACCATCCCCTGTGCTTGTAAGGCATATACCTCGACATTGATGGAGCCATTTACTTCAAAGCCAAGTTCCTCACTTGCCTCATCAATCATATCCCGAAACAGCTGGTGAACTTTATGCGAATCCTTCCAGAGATCCTCTTTCGTCAACCCACGCTCTTCCAAGTCATCAAATGTAAGGAAAATCTTAATCTTATTATAGTTTAAGCGTTCCAGCCGCATGAAAGACTCCTCCCAACCATTACACCCGCTAGCTTCTTACATTTTATGAAAAAGTAATCCGGTTGGTTCTTGACGAACTGGCAGAAACTTATATTAATTCACTCTAACTCTTAACCACTCTTCCCATTCCTTCATAGAACTGCCGATTAAATGTTTCTGATACGCTGTTTTCTTTGCTTGTGACATCATATCAACCGCATGTCCACCTAATCCGATGATGAGGTCTTTATATTGCTGACCTAATTTATCAACAAGTTCCAAGGTTTTAGGCAGGTTGCTTGAAAGCGTGCAAGATAAAAAGAGAAATTTAGGCTTCACTTCTTCCAATACGATGTGAATATCATCATCAGCGATACTTGTACCTAAATAGATGGTTTCAAAACCCTTCCTTCTTACAAAAAGTGTGTAGATTAATAAGCCGAGCTCATGCCATTCTCCAGGTCCGCATACCGAAACGGTTTTAGGTAAAAATCCATTAACAGGTAACCCGTGTAAAATGATTCCAATTCGCGAGCGTAAAAAAGCAGAAGCAAAATGTTCATGAGCACTTGTAATTTCATTCTTTTCCCACATATCACCTATTTTTACTAAAAGCGTCCCAAGAATATCTACCAATACTTTATCAACGGAATAGAGGCTAAAAATTCTATCCATTAACTCGTGGGCAGTACCCTCATCAAACTCCAAGAGTGCAGAAAGAAGCTGGTGTAACAAGTCTGAGGAAAGGTCCTCCTGTTTATCGTTGGCGCTCGCAGTATCAGCATCTATTAGAGCATAATTATTTTTCTCTAACAATGCTACTGCTTGACTAATGGTAAAGCCTTTGTTTACTTTTTGGATGAGCCATGTGAGAATTCTCATATGCTCCTCGGTATATAGACGGTGACCAGACTCATTTCTTACAGGAGCAATGATTTGATATCTGCGTTCCCATGCCCGAAGCGTACCTGGTTGTATACCTAATTTTTTTGATGCTGCTTTAATATTGTACTTGCCTTCATTATTTGCCATACGAATCCCTTTCTTCCATAACATAATCCTTACCATGGATTATATAAAAAGAAAGCCGCTGTGTAAATTTTGGATAGGTTTTGAATAACATTATAAGAACATAAAAACACCTGCTGTTTAAACAGGTGCATACTTAATCCTTATTTTGTCGTTATTTTTATCAAGTGGGTTTCAGGCTCCGCTCCTAATCTAAAAGGAACAAGGGTAGTTCCAAAACCATTGCTTACAAGTAACGTTGTGTGGGAGAGGTGTTTAATGCCTCCCTTTTCATGAGGACCAAATCCAAAGATTCTTATCTGTCCTCCATGGGTATGACCGGAAAGTACTAAGCTAATCCCTGCTTCTTTTGAGAACTTCGTTACTATTTGAGGTTCATGACTTATTAAGATTTTAAAGCTGTCATCACTAGTATTTTCCATCGCGAGATCCAGTCTATCTCGTTGATGTACAAGGTCATCCACTCCAATAAGCTCTAACTTATCTCCTGCTTCTGATTCAAATAAATAACTACTGTTATCAAGAATCTTCACTCCATTTTGGAGTAGCAGTGCATCGAGCTCATGATAATCTATTTCATAATCATTGTTGCCCCAGACAAAAAACGTTAGACCGAGTTGTTTTAACTTGTTAATATTTTCTGACACCCGCTCAAGAGGAACATTTTTCTCTGTAAGGTCTCCTCCAATAATGACCACATCTACTTTATCTTTTATGCTGTCGATAAAGCTTTCTGAAATAGACCGTTTATGAATATCAGAAATAAAAAAAATAGTAACACTACCAAAGCTTTTTGGAAACTCCGGAAATGACAAGGTATGTTTTTTTATATTTTCTTGTTTTGCTAACTGATACATGTATAAGAGCAGTATTAAACCTAGAACTCCTATCGCAAAGGCAACAAGTGTCAATATCATTAGATAACTTCCCCTTTATGGCAAGAACTTTTCTCTAAACGGTACTATACCACAATGGCAGCATCCCCTGCTACAATCCTTACTTCGTTTCATGATAGAGGTTAATATCAAATTGTTTTTTCATCATATCAAATACCTGATGCCTTTGCTTCCAATCACTTGGAATTGGCCAGTAATCATCACTTCGACGAATTAATTCCTTCCTAAGTTCATGATACTCTTTTTCTGATTTGTCTTTTTTGTAAAGAAGGTATTTTATCATTCCAAGCTGAAAACCAATAAACATAACCACCCAAAAGTGAATGGAACGATCAAAAAAATAAGAGAACCCGTTTGCTGCTGAGTACGCATTTTGTACGATAAAAATGTAGATATACATAATAAAGATCCCAAGTGTCACACAGCATGCTATGCGCCACCTGTATTCTCTTTTTTTAAATCCATCAAACTTTCTTTTTTTTTCGACTAACAGCTGGAGTGTTCGTTTTGTCGCCTCGTCTGTATGATGGTTTAGTGAACTTATCGTTGGTTCCATCTTCATCCCTTCTTTCATCCCAATCCTATTAGTACACTATGCTTTAATGGGACAATCTATGATTGAGGAATAGACACAAAAAAAGGCGCTCAACATCTTGAGCACCTTCTTTATTATTATCTATTCTTTGGAATTATCAACGTTTGACCCACATTAACTTGTCCATTTGTTAAGTTATTATGATCGATAATGATTTGTTCTCCCTCTCTTGATCCATAGTATTTCATAGATATTCGATAAAGGGTTTCATTTTCTTGTACAAGATGCTCTATATATTCAACGTTCGATTCTTGATGAGCTTCCTCTTCCACTTCTTCTGTTGACGTTTCTGATTCTTCTTCAGATTCAGTGACGGTCTCGTTGCTAGTAGTTGTTTCCGTTTCTTCTTGTGAGGATTTATTATTTGTATCAGTATCGCTAACAGTAGTTACTTCGTCTTCAACATCATTACTTTCCTTCACAGGTTCTTCCTCGGTGTCTTGAATATCTTCCTCTTTCGACTGATCCGTTTCAGCTGCTGCTGTCACCGGCATGGAAATTGGCTCTACATTCTTTACAGGTGGTGTAAATAGCTTACTTAACACATTGGAGTCCTGGCCATTAAAGTGGATGGCCAAGATCGTGATAGGAATAAGTAAGAAAAGGATCCCCATTAAGCGAACAAACGGAAAACTCACCTTCCATTTGGTTTTGGTGGATTTTCTATGTTTGTGCGCATGTAGTTCACTTCTAGAAGGTAGCCTTTCTGCTTCTCTTTGTACTTCTTCCCTTAATCCATCTGCCTGGTCATATCCTTTATTACTGTTCATTCTGTCCACTCCTATTTTCATCACGCTCTTCTTGTATAGAAGGCCGATTATAAATTCCGTTTTGTTTCCTTAAATAATCTATTCTTATTTTCACAGCCAACAAAGCATCAATTAAGAAATGAGCCCAAATTGTTACAAGGAGATTGTTGGTCCATTCATAAATCACACCTAAAAGAAAACTAACAACTAGAACTGATAAAAATAGAAACCACTTATTCAAATAACGTATATGAAGGATTGCAAAAAGAACACTTGCAATCCAGATACCTGCATGAGTCTGAATCACCCCTCGGAATAATAGCTCCTCAGATACCGAAATGATAAATGCTAGCCAAAGGATATGAGGAATGGTTCTAGTTTGAAACATCTTCTCATTAATTCCACCATCATCAAAGAGCTCTTTTGAGGCAAATTTCATCACCATGATATCCAAAAGAACAACGGTGAATGCTAGTGCTGTACCTAGTACAAAAATGTCCCAAACATGCCATTGCAGGATCCCAATAAAAGCTCTATAGTCGTCAAAGAGGAAAAATGCTGCTATGATGCCTAATACTAAAAACACAAGCTGTGATAAGTATAGGTGAAAAAGAAGCTCTTTTGGTGACATTTGTTTTACTAATTCTGCTTGATTATTTTTCACGGTTCAACTTCCTGCCAACATATCGTTTTTAAAAGGTCACGCCATTTCATTTGCACGTTTTTCCCACGTTCTTCCCTTTCCTTGTGAAAATAGTGTGTTAGTTCTAACCCACATCTATCACAACATTTCATAGGGCTTGAATTCATTATTTCATCAAAATAACTTAATAATTGCTTCCTTCTACAATCAGTGGAATCAATCCAACCGTTAAAAAATTCCAACTTCTCTAATTTAGAAATCGTACGACTCTCTATATTACCTGAAAGTAATGCCATAAAGGAGGAGAATGATGTTTGAGTAAGTGGTCCAAGCTTTTCAAGGATAACATCCAGCTGATATTTTAAATACCGACAGTGTGCTTCTTGATCTGGAAACCTTTGAATCCACTCCTTCAAAAGGGACTCAGGAGCTTCCGTGATTTCCTCCTCGCCAGTCAATAGCTCTTGCAAAATGTTCTGAACCCACGCAGGGTCTGGCAGTTCATTTTCTATCATAAAAGCTGGCATTCTATAATCCTCTGCGCTTCTTAGAAGAATGGCGATACTCTCCGCTCCACCTCTACCTGCCCGACCAATTTCCTGCACGTATGACTCTAGCTGGGTTGGTTGATGATAATGAATGACATAGCGTACATTTGTTTTATTTATTCCCATTCCAAATGCACTTGTACAGAGGATAATGTCTAGCTGATCTAAAATAAATTGTTGCTGCAATAGAATTCTTTGTTCCTGCGGTAAACCTGCATGATAAAAAGCAATTTTGTTCACCCCTTGTTCCTCTAGAAAAGCACAAACCTCCTCTGCCTTTGTCCGGCTTGAAAAATAAACAATCCCCGGAGACTGCAGATTTTGCACTAGTTCCAATAGCCTGTCACGCTTATCAACGTTACTTTCTACCTCTTCTACTTGCAGTGCTATGTTTGGTCTGTCAAGAGAGTGGATATGCTTGATGGGATTTTTCATACACAAAATAGTCTTCATGTCCTCAAGCACCGCGAAGGTTGCTGTTGCTGTTAGTGCGAGGACAGGGGGAGAGCCAAGTGCTTCTTTTACTCTCCCCAGCTTTAAATAATCGGTACGAAAATCATGCCCCCACTGAGAAACACAATGTGCTTCATCTACAACAAAAAGCGCAATTCTTAATGCCTGCAATTTTTTCATCCATTTATCCACCTGCAACATCTCAGGAGAAACAAAGATAAATTTGAAATTAAAAAGGTCTTCACGTAGCAGTCGCTCTTTTTCTTGGTACGTAAGAAAGGAATTTATGGCAATTACACTTTTCTCTCCTTGTGCTTTAAACTGCTGAACTTGGTCTTCCATTAGAGATAGAAGTGGTGAGACAATGACAACCGAACCTTCCAGTCCGTAAGCAGCAAGACGATAACAAAGGGATTTACCTCCTCCTGTTGGGAGAAGGGCCATGACATCCTTTTTGTGAAGAACATCCTCTATGATTTCCTTTTGTCCTGACTTAAAAGAAGAAAATCCAGTCTTAGCTAGTAACAGTTTTTCTAGATCCATTGTTATCCTCCATTCTCGTCAGTACGAGTCTGATTTGGAAATAGGAGATTGTCTCATTTTGCAATTCGCTTTTAATCTTTCTAAGCTGATGAGTCTGACACTTATCAATGACTGTTTTTATTTCAGCTATCTCCTCATCAGAAACATACGGCAGAATGGAAAATCCTTTTTTTTGCATTGCTAGCTCGACAATGTGGTCCTCAATGGTGCTGATTTTCAAGCTCCTAGCTTGTGCAATTTCAAAAAGAGAAAAGCCCATTTTTAAATAATGTAACGTTTTTTGTGTTGTTTCTGTAAGATGAGGACGTGACAGTAAATCTCTACATATAGAAAAAAGTATCGGGAAAGAGGTTATCGCCTCTTTTTGTTCAAGTATTTGAACAAAATAATGAAGTACACTTAAAAATTGAATTTGAATCCATACAGGATCCTTTTGTAAGAGCTTGGCTAGCTGTGAGAGCGTTAATCCCGCCCGCTGATACCCTGACAACTGAAGCACCAAAACCTCTGACTGTAGAGTGGGGACCTGCTCTAGTATCGTTGACGTTTCTTCATATAAGACGTCAAGAAGCTGTTTTTTCGTTTTGCCTCGATACTGGAGAAGAAAACCCTTTACCCAGCTTTGTACAGGTTCGTCGTATGTAATAGGGATAAAAGATTTTTCATTTCCTTCTAGATTAGACAGGGTTTGAATCAGCAATGCATACCTTTCCCAAAACTTTGCACTGCTATCTTTGTATCTGTAACCATTTAAATATGGATCAAGAGGAAAGCGAGAGGCATTTTCCGTTAAGGTTAATTTCCCAATATGTGTGAGCCGATAGTGTCCAACTTCGACCTCTTTTATCATTTCAGCATGTTCTAAGTTATAGATGGTGTTTTCAAGAAATTCTCGTTGCATTTCTGGGAATACTCCATACAATAGCTGTAAGGAAAAAATGTTTGTGTCCTGAATCGTTTGCGAAGATTTTTTCCCTCGGAAAAGATGATAAATTGCAGAAATACTTCTTTCTCCTCGAAAGGATTGGATACAAAACAAACATAAATATTCAAAGGATTTCATCAAAATTCTACACCTTTCTTCCCCTAAAGACATTTTATCAAAAATTTGTCACTTGCGACATGTTTATCCCATCTTTTCCTCGGGTACTCTAACGATATGTGCAGAAACCCTTGTATGATAAGCATTCTCAATGACTTTCCTATTGAAATGTTGAGAAAACAGCTTTACAATATGTAGTATGAGGTACACTTTTTCAACCATTTATTGGAATAACGAAAAAGTTCATCCTATGGACTAGTTACAAAATTGGGAGGTTTTTTCATGGCAAAGTATACGATTGTTGACAAAGATACTTGTATCGCTTGCGGTGCATGTGGCGCTGCAGCACCAGACATTTACGACTACGATGATGAGGGTATTGCATTTGTAACCCTTGATGACAACCAAGGTATTGTTGAAATTCCAGATGTTCTTGAAGAAGATATGATGGATGCGTTTGAAGGATGTCCTACAGACTCCATCAAAATTGCTGACGAGCCATTCGATGGCGACGCACTAAAATTTGAATAGTACACAAAAACCGTGAACCATCCTGGTCCACGGTTTTTTTCTATTTATATATTTTTCACTTCAAGCTGACGGTTCATCCAAACTGCTAATTTTTTATAAACAATCAAGAATAACACCGTAACAATTAATCCTTTTATAATATTAAACGGAAGAATTCCAGTTACCACTAACTTAATGACATCAGCGGAAGTTCCGAATGGAATTCCCAGAAAGTACGTAAATGCAGGTAAAAATACAAAATAATTGAGGATGCTCATTAACAGTGCCATAGAAAACGTTCCTGTAATAAGGCCAATTCCTAACCCTTTTGTGGAACGAATTTTATTAAATACGAAGTAAGTTGGCAAGATAAATAGCAATCCAGCAGTAAAATTAGCGAGCTGTCCGACAGGAACTCCCGTTAAACTCCCTTGAGCAATATAATGCAAGATATTTTTTATTGCTTCTACGGTAATTCCGGCAACTGGTCCAAATAGAATAGCTGCAAGTAAAGCGGGTACATCACTAAAGTCTACCGATAAAAATGGAGGTAAAAGCGGTAGAGGAAAACTCAGCCACATAAGCATGTAGGATATCCCACTTAACATCCCCACTGTTACCATTTTTTTGATGCGTTTTGATTGATTCATTCTTCTCTCTCCTTTTTAATGGAGATCCACCTCGTACAAAGAAGAGAATTCAAGTAGCTGCTTACTATTGATGACACAAAAAAACCGTTTGTTATCGAAACAAACGGGAACTTTTGAAGGCATCAACAAACAAGCGTTAAAATATATAAATTTTAACAGCCTTGAACCTCCATCTTCTCCCATCCAGACTATACTGTCGGCTTTGGAATCACACCAAATCCTGCCCCCATAAGAAGGCTCGCGGGCTTAGAGATACTTTCCTCATCACCGCCGGTCGGGAATTTCACCCTGCCCCGAAGATAGATCATATTTAGTTACGACTTTATTATACTCAAAAAATAGTAAAAAGGGAAGAGAAATGAATAACTACTCATTTTATATAGGGAAAACGCAACAATAAGCGCTTACAAAGGTATGACCTTTCCTTTTCTTATTGACACTAACGCGTTAAGATGTTAAATTATCAGAAATTTTATGAAATATGGAGGTTTTGCCACAATGTTTCATGTGTTAGTTGCTGATGCTATAAGTGCGGATGGGCTCGCTCCATTATTAAGCGCAGAAAATGTAAAAGTATATCGAAATAAAGAAAATTACCCTTCTGAAGATATTCATGCCCTGTTAGTTAGAAGTGCTACTAACGTAGATGATGAACTTCTAAATAGTCTTCCTAACCTTCAGGTAGTTGCAAGAGCTGGTGTTGGTGTAGACAATATTGATATTCAGGCAGCTACCAAACGTGGGGTGGTGGTCATTAATGCTCCTGATGGAAATACCATTTCCACGGCTGAACATACATTTGCGATGATCTCTTCATTGGTCCGCCACATCCCCCAAGCAAATATGAATGTGAAAGGTTCTGAATGGAATAGGAAAAAATATATCGGAACAGAATTGTTTGGAAAAACACTTGGGATTGTTGGGTTTGGAAGAATCGGTAGTGAAATTGCCAAACGAGCGAAAGCCTTCCAAATGAAGGTGGTCGTATATGATCCATTTTTAACAGAAAACAGGGCAGAAAAGTTAAATGTTACTTCCCTTTCCCTACCTGAGGTTATGTCTTGTGCTGATATCATTACTGTGCATACTCCCTTAACAAAGGATACAAAAGGATTATTCAACAAAGAAACGATTCCACAACTAAAAAAGGGAGTCTATTTGGTCAATTGTGCACGTGGGGGAATAATTGAAGAAGAGGCTCTATTGAACAATTTAAATAGTGGACATGTGGCAGGTGCCGCTTTAGATGTGTTTGAGGTGGAACCACCAACCAACTATAATCTCATTCAGCACGAAAGAGTCATAGTGACTCCGCACCTTGGGGCATCGACGAAAGAAGCACAATATAATGTTGCCTTTCAGGTCTCTAAGGATGTGCTAGCCTATTTAAATGGCGAATCTGTTCATACAAGTATCAACCTACCAACCATTCCAAAAGAAGTTTACCAAAAAATCCAACCGTTCTATCAGCTGGGAAAAACAGTTGGTTCTATTCTTTCTCAAGCCATGAAAACACCTGTGGAAGATATTACTGCTACTTATGCAGGAAAAATCACGGAGTGGGAAACCTCTATTTTGACTAAAAGTATTATTGCTGGATTCTTGAGAAATCGAGTAGATACTACGGTCAATGAAGTGAATGCAGCTACAATAGCGAAAGAACGGGGAATTTCTTATGGAGAAAAGCATACGGATGAAAGTCACGGGTACTCAAACATCATTCAAGTCGAGGCAAATGGCAAAGATATAAACATGGTTGTACGCGCCACATTTATTGATGGGTATGGTGCTAGGATTGTGCATATGAATGGCTTTGACATCGACTTTGCACCAAGCGGTCACCTATTATATGTGCAGCACAAAGATCGACCTGGAGTAATTGGCCAGCTCGGAAATATTTTCGGGAAGCATGAAACAAATATTGCCACCATGCATGTGGGACGAATGCTTCAAGGTGGAAAAGCTGTCATGATGCTATCTTTTGACCAACCTATCGATAGAAAACTCGTTGATGAAATTCTTCTTATACCGGACATTTCATCTGCAATTACTTTAGATTTATAAGGAGGATGTCGGCTAACACCGATTTTAGAAATCGATACATTAGCTTGGCATGAACTTAGGGGTTTTTGTCGTGACCTCGAGGCATTTCGGCATCAACTCTACTCTTTTTCAGACGAACGTGTTAAAATCCGTCTAAAACATCGTTAATTTATTGCAAAAGTTCAAAAAACCGTGAGGAAAATCATTTTCCTCACGGTTTTATTTGGATTATTACAAATTCCTAGCTAGATTAGTCCAAAAGGGGTTACTTCAGTAGTTATTATCCCAATTCGTGTTCTGTTCGCTCTCCTTTAGAGAACGTCATAATTTTAGAATAACCAACGGACTTTGCCAACTCAATTGCCTTGTCATAATCTGCCCCTACGTGCTCTGGAACATGTGCATCTGAGGATAGAACAATCGGTACACCTTTCTCATAACACATTTGCAAAAGCCTTTTATCAGGATAAAGCTCCCCTACTGGCTTTCTGAGACCTGCGGTACTAATCTCTACACATGTCTTAGAATCTGATAACGCTGAGGCTGCACGGTCATATTGCTCTAACAAAAAAGATTCATCTTCCGGTACATACTTGAAAATTTTCACCAAATCTAAATGTCCGATAATATCGAACAAATTTGACTGTGCTAACGTAACTACTTGATCAAAGTACTTGGTGTAAACTTCATATGTATCTCGAAGGTCCCACTCTTTTCTAAACTCCGCTAAATCAATCCCAAAGTCCTCTACCCAATGTATAGAACCGATCACATAATCAAAAGGATAAGCGTCGATAAACCTCTTCATTTCTGCATGCTTTCCAGGAGTATAGTCCATTTCAATTGACATTTTCACAGGGATATTTTCATTCCATGCCTCATGGAAGAGCTTTAGGTAATCTTGCATATCATAATATCTTCGTTCTTCCATCCAAGGATTACTTATGATATCCTTCGTTTGATAAAAATGATAGGCGTGTTCAGAAATCCCAAACTCCTCTATCCCTTTTTGACGTGCCATTGTCGTAAACTTCTTTAAATAGTCTAATGTAAGTGTTCCTCGCTCTAAATGATTATGATAGTCTGTCAGCAAAGCCTGTTCACCCTCTCCTCATTTGTTGCTTATTATACTACCTTAAGGAGAGTTTGTGGACACTTTATTTCAATACATTATAAAAGCGCTTATATTACTGAGCAGTATATCCTCCGTCCATCACAACTGCCTGTCCAGTTACCCCTTTTGCTTTATCACTCGCTAAAAATAACGCATAATCTGCAATTTCATCTACCGATAATAGCCTTTTTTGTGGGACAAGAGGATAAATTACTTGTTCTAACGCTTTTTCTAATGGGATATTCCTCGTGTTTGCTAAATCTTGTAGTTGATTGCGGACAAGGGGTGTATCTACATAACCTGGGCATAGAGCATTTACGGTAATTCCATGTTCGGCTCCTTCAAGCGCAGCAACTTTTGTTAATCCAACTACACCATGCTTAGCGCTATTGTACCCTGCTTTTCCCGCAAAACCTATGAGTCCGTTAATGGAAGCCATATTTAATATTCGTCCAAAGCCATTCTTTTTCATTATAGGAAAAACGTGTTTGGTCGCAATAAATGGTGCAATTAGCATGATTTTTAAAAGAAGCTCATATTTTTCAGTCGAAAATTCCTCGATAGGAGCTACATGCTGCATACCTGCATTATTGATTAATATATCAAGAGATCCGAAATGCTTGTTTGTTTTATCTAGTGCGACTTTTACTTCTTCTTCATTTGTGACATCACACTTCACACCAAATACTTCATGGCCTTTGCCACTTAGCTCCTTTACTGCTTTTTCAATTCCTTCTTCATTGATATCTGAGATGGCAACCTTTGCTCCGTTTTCGGCAAATCGCTCTCCGATTTCATAACCTATCCCTTGTGCTGCACCTGTGATAAAAACGACTTTGTTTTCTACCATGTTTCCAACCTCCAGTTAAAATATTTTACATAATCCCTATACTTGCCATAATGATGGATACTACAACGGCAATGGTTGGAATTAATAAGCCAACAAATGCGATATCTATATACGAATCTTTATGAGTTAATCCCGTTACAGCAAAAAGTGTGAGCAACGCACCGTTATGCGGGAGAATAGATGCCCCAGAGGCAACGGAAGCAATTCTGTGAAATGCTTCTGGATTCATTCCAGTTGCTTGTGCTAATTGATAGTATTGATCTCCTAAGGCTTCTAGAGCGATTCCCATTCCACCAGATGCAGAGCCTGTTATCATCGCCATTATTTGAATGGATAGAGCCTCTGAAATGAGCGGATTCCCTTTTATGCCAAGCAACATATCTGTTAAAGTTTCAAAGCCAGGGGCGGCAGTAACCACTGCTCCGAATCCAACGGCTGCACTTGTATTGATAATTGCCATGACAGACCCTGCAGCACCGCTGTTAATCGCTTTGATAAAGCCTTTAAATTTTTTGATGTTAAAGATCATAATGGCAAGCGTTCCAACTATCAAAGAAGGAATGATATCCCACTTCAACCCATTTAATGTGACCACCACAATCACTAATGGGATGAAAGATAGAATCCAATTTGGCAATTCCTCTTCTTTAATTTTCTTCACTTCTTTCCCATTACTTGGTTCATCAAAGGTGTCCCCAGACTTTGTCAGTCTACCTTCTCTCCATTTAAGATAAAAATATCCTCCCACAGCCATAATAAGACCTGCGACAATTCCCATTATTGGGGCAGCTAATGGGGTTGTTTTAAAGTATGGAATGGGAATTAAATTTTGAATTTGTGGTGTTCCGGGAAGCGCAGTCATCGTAAATGTAAAGGCACCTAGCGCAAATGTTCCTGGCAACAGCTTTCTGGATATATCAGCCTCTCTAAACAGAGCAATGGCCAGAGGGTAAATCGCAAAAACCACTACGAATAGACTAACACCACCATAGGTTAAAACCGCTGCGGCTATGAGCACTCCTAGTATGGCGCGTTTTTTCCCGAGCACCTTTGTAATTTTGTATGCTACTGCTTGCGCTGCACCCGTGTCTTCCATCAGCTTCCCAAAAATAGCTCCTAATAAAAAAACAGGAAACCACTGTTTAGCAAAGTCAACGAATCCTGTCATATATGTATTGGTGTATGCAGGAAGTAGCTCTAGACCACTTAACAACGCAACCACAGCAGAGACAAGCGGCGCGATCCAAATGATGGACCAACCAAAGTAAGCAAGAACCATTAGTAGTACAAGACCAACGATAATACTTAACATAAATACCCTCCTTTATCTGGGAGAAAATGCAGATATGGAGTAGTATTTACTGTTAAAAAAGGGAATATGTACAAAAACAAAAAGCGCACACCATTGTGTACGCTTAATATTTTATTCATTGTATGGAATGAAGTTTGCTGCAATCGGCACATCTAGTTGCTCATTCAATATGATATTGCCAATCTTACCATTTTGTTCAGATTCAAATATTATCCCATTCATGTTAAATTCCTTCGCTACCATCATCATGGCCTCAAGTGCGAAAATGGTTTCCTCATTGTCTTCTAGTATGGAAGAATTGGCAAAAGTTATGATAACTACATTATCTTCTACTCTCACACCCTCGACTATGATGGAAGCTGGAATAGACGGTTCTACTCTACTGTAACTCGCTTGCTCAGGTACCGTTTTCATGGCATTGAGGGTATCTCCAATCGCCTTGTAATGCATTTGCGATGGTACTAATAAAGGTACCTCACCTACTTGATATTTATAGTACGCTCTTCTAGGAAGTGGTTCTATTAGAAGCGGTTCATTATAAACATGATTACCTATCTCTACATTCTTGGTAGAACCATTATTTGCTATCACAATTCGTTGATAGTTCCATCGGAATGTTTCCTTCAACTCCCGTTCAAAGGCCGTATTTTGCAGAGAAGATAAACCTTTGTTCATGCCTGCAATATCAATCACTGGACCTGAACTACCTCCTGATTGTTCGCTCACTTCTCCTCCATCATTCATCATAGGAGAAATTGTTCCATACCGATCGTAATCTATCTTTTTCCGCACATTATTTAATGCCTGTATATAGGTTGTGTCTTTTTCTTTTGGATGAATGACGGTGAGTGGAACTATGAAAGGACCATCTCCGTCTGTTTCAGCGGTAGAAACACCAACTGTGACCGTCATTTGTGTTGTATCATCTAAAGCGGTGACAAGAAACGTTTTTTCATCAGGTTGATTCATTTCCGCAGCGGCAAACTTCCCTTCTTTTTCGCCGTCACCTATAGAAGACTCTACTTCTTCCTCTTTATGTGTTGTTTCCATGGCTACGTTAGCATCTGCACTTTCCTCTTCTTCGCTCATCGTCGCCTTATCTTTTCCACTACTTTCATTAGTAGAATCAAAGCTAGTATTAGAGCCACTAAATCCTAAGTCTGTGTTCATTTGATTCATAAACATCGGTACCGCTATTGCTAAAAGCATTAAAGCTGCAACTAACGCGATCGATGGCATTATTTTTGATTTTTTTGGCATTCTTGTTATCTCTGGTTGAATGTTTCGATATATATCTTTTACTTCACGATCATCTTTTATTTTTGGCATTTGCCTTAATAGTTTCTCCACTTGCTCGTCGTCTTTATGACGCATTGCTGTTACCTCCTTTCTCTTGAAGCTCTTCCATAGACGTCTTTAATACCTTCAACGCTCGGTGTTGCGTTGTTTTCACCTTGCTTTCTGTCCAACCTAGGACACTTGCTGTTTCTTGAATAGATAAAGCCTGTATGTACCTCAGTACCAGCACTAGTCGATGATCGACCTTGCATTTATCGAGACATCGGTACATTTGTTGTACTTGCTCATTTTGTAAGGCAATTTCTTCTGGCAATGGAGAACTATCCTTTACCTGTTGTTTGTTCCAGTCAAAGGTCTCAAGTAGTTTGTTTTTCCATCCTTTTTGTTTACGGAAGGAATCGATTGCTACATGCTTTGCTATCGAAAAGAGCCAGGTTTTCTCGCTGCTTTTCCCTTCGAAACTATCATAAGAACGCAAAACCTTTATATAAACTTCTTGAACGAGGTCCTCCGCTTGCTCTTTATTATTCACCATATAAAACAAGAATTGGTATAGATCCTGGTGATATTTTTCATAGAGCTCTTGAAAAACGGTTTTCATCATTTCCCTCCGTTCATTTTATTAGTCGTATATTATAGTAAAAAAGTTACATTACAAATATATTAAAAAAATTACAATTTGAACAGCTATTTTTGGAAGGTTTTTCTTGTGCTTTTGTGACAAAATTCCTTTATTTTTCTCATTATAATAAAAGTTTTCTGCAGATTATAGGGGAATATGGTAGGATTTTCATGAAAAAGTCAGAAAAAACCGCCACATCAGGAGAGAGTGGCGGCATGATTAAGCTATTTTTTTGAAAAGCTTTCCATCTGAAAATTTGGTGTTTCTTCTTTTCTTTTCAACATAAACCCTGCTTTTGATTGCAGCAGTTTAGAGAGAATTGGGTAGAGCACGATAAAAAAGACGACATTTCCGACTGCATGATTAATATCAAAAGGTAGTCCTGCAAGATAATATGGCAAAAACGGTGCATTACCAACTACCATATTTTGAATAGCAAACACTACTCCGAATAGCAGCCCGCAAGCTCCTGCAAAAATCGAAAGCAGAAAGACAGGAATTTTTCTTTTCCACAACCCAAGCATGCCACTCATCAACCCAATGGCGGACCATGCAAAAATTTGTGTCAACGTCCACATTCCGCTACCAAGAACCAGATTGGAAGCAAAAGTGGTTCCAGCAGCTAACACAACCCCTGCAAAGGGCCCCATCCAAAAGGAACAAATAATGATGATTGCCGTTACAGGTTGGACATTAGGAATGGAGGCAAATGCAATTCTTCCTACTACACAAAGTGCAATTAGCATTCCAAGCAGCGCAATTTTTTTTGTTGCCATTTTTACTCCACCTTTGTGTAGGTAAAATGAACTTCGTCGTTCTCCTCTAATATGTGCTCATTGGCTCCAACCATTAAGTCTTCCCCGTTTACTTTAATATGCCAGTAATAATCTGATTCTTCTTCAGAACCCTTCCCATCTATTCCAACAATAAAACCGCCGCCAAACCCTGTTGTAAGGTCAAAATTACGGTCCATCACATCCATCAAGGACTCGCCTTCTTCAAACTCCATGCTGTCTTCACTTATCACTTCACCATCTTCATCTGTGAGTGTAATTTTAGTAGAAAGAGAACTTTCCTCCGATTGAGACTGATTTTCTGATGGTGCAGCATTATTTGTATTTGTATTTGTTTCGTTTGTTGTCTCAGAACAACCTCCAAGTACCAAAAGTAGTGCTGCAAATAAACTAATCCAAGCTTTTTTCATGTGTCATTTCCCCTTTATGTAATGGTGTAACAGCAAATAAAAAACCCCATCCAACGACGTCGGATGAGGAAAAAAGCGGCATAATAAGCAATGCTAACAAAAAGAATATGCCGTTTCTCCTCTCAACCCCCGAAGCATTGAAACTGTTCATGGTATAACTGGCAGGTCTACTGACTCATGCTTCCTCCTACTTTGAGCCTTCCCATATGGGGACCGTTAATTACAGCCCATTCATACAGTGGTCATCTCATTTCGTCCACATTTACAGTTGCGGGGACAGTTTTGGCTTTTCACCAAATTCCCTTTTAAGTCACCGAAGTGACACCAATTACTCATTTGCTATTCAATTTTATTCTTTTTCATATTACAAGATATTCCTGCTAGTGACAAGAGAATGTTTCATAGAAAACAAGATTTTTCGCTATCTATCCCCAAGCTCCTTCATTTTTCACAGGGAATAAACAGAGAAAATGTCGTACCTTCACCTAATTTGGAATGAACGGTAATATTTCCTTTATGTGCTTCAATGATGTTTTTCACAATAGCTAGGCCAAGACCGGTTCCTGCTCTTCCTCTAGTTCGGGCTTTATCTGCTTTATAAAAACGTTCAAAAACAAATGGAAGATCCTCAGAAGGTATACCCTGTCCAGAATCTTTCACATCAATTTTCACACCATGCGTTAAAACTTTTACTTTGATCAAAATACTGCCGCCATCTTCAGTATGACGAATTGCATTGTCAACTAGGTTGGTCATTACCTGCTCCATACGGTCAACATCTATCTCTATTTCCCGTGATCCATCCATTTCTGTTTGAAGACGTATGGACTTTTCCTTTGCTAACCCTTGAAACTTTCTAGAGATTTTTTCTATGAACCAGACCAAATCGACGTTTTCATAGTTTAGAGAATGATGACCGGCTTCCATTCGCGCAAGATCTAATAGGTCATTGACAAGCCTGCCCATTCGTAAAGACTCATCATAAATGACGGAGGCAAGCTCTTTTTTCTCTTCGGCAGTTTCCGCGATATCATCTACAATTGCTTCACTATATCCTTGAAGCATTGCTATTGGTGTACGTAGCTCATGGGAAACATTAGCAATAAAGTCTTTTCGCAGTTTATCAAGTCTTCTTTCCTCTGTCATATCTCGGATAACTGCAACAGCTCCCCTGATATGTGTGTTCGTATAAAGCGGACTCATCACAATAACCCATGTTCGCCCTTGATAGGTTAACTCGATGCTTTGTTCTTTCTCAACTGAAACTGCGCGCTGAAACATAGTCTTCACTTCTTCTGGGAGGTCTTCTCCACTAGCATTTCCTTCTTGATAAAACCAAGCCTGCAAGAATTTTTCTGCTGGGGGGTTTGTTACAAGGATTGTACCATCTTTACTTAAGGTAATAACACCATCTGCCATACTGCTAAGAATATTGGCTAAATGTTCTTTTTCTTGGTTCAGTGCATTAATATTGAACTTCAGCTGTCTACCCATCTGATTAAACGCCATTCCAAGCTCCCCTATTTCATCGGAGGTTAGTATTGGCACTTTCGTATCAAATTTTCCTCTTGCCACTTCAAATGCGGCTTCTCTCATGTTTCTAAGCGGTGCTGTTATTCTAGTTGATAAAAAGAACGCAAAAATGGTCGTAAGAAAAATAGCAAAGCCTGCTGCAAGTAAGATAAGCTTTGTCGTTTGTTTCGTTGTCTCTTTAATGGCAAGTAAGGATTGGTAAACAAAAACTGCTCCATCTTTTTCCTCATTTATGTGCAAAGGTATGCCAACCATCATAATTTCCCCTTGCATTTCATCTGTCGAATGTATTTCAGGAATATACGTTTTTTTCGTTACAATGGGTTGATCTTTAAAAACAAGAGATAGTTCTGGGTCATTTGTAAAAAAATCAGCTGGAAGATGACCTGTATCTCGATGAGGAGAATGTTCGAATTCATTCTTGTCCGTAAAAATAACGACCCTAGATACTTCGTCAACAAGTTCCCATGCAATCGACTTAGAGATTTCAATATTATCGTGCTGCTCCATAATAAGGGAGATTTTTTTTGCCGTTTGTGTAAGATCCTTTTCTGCTTCTTGAACATGAAAGTTTTCAAAAAACTCTAGTAGAAGGATTGTTAAAACAAACAAGACAAATGAAACTAATAGCAAAACAGTAATCCAAAGCTTACCAACAACACTTCTCCAAATCATGATTCATTGCCAACCTCGAATTTATAACCCACACCCCAAACCGTCACAATCATTTTGGATGCAGGTTCAGATACTTTATTGAGCTTCTCACGCAGGCGTTTTACATGAGTGTCCACTGTCCGTAAATCGCCAAAGAATTCATATTGCCACACTTCTTTTAATAGTTGTTCTCTGTCAAAAACCTTATCAGGGGATTTTGCAAGAAAATAGAGAAGCTCGTATTCTTTTGGAGTAAGATTGACTTCTTTCCCATCGGATGTGACTCGGTGTGCATCATTATCAATCGTCAAGTGTGGAAAAACAATAACATCCTTCGTGGTTGTATCGGTAGACAAAAATGTTGTACTAGAAGAACGTCGTAACAGCGCTTTCACCCGTAAGACAACCTCTCTTGGACTAAACGGTTTTACTATGTAATCATCTGTACCTACTTCAAAGCCTTGAACGCGATTTGTTTCTTCGCCCTTGGCCGTAAGCATGATAATCGGAGTCGCTTTCTTTTCCCTGATTTCCCTACACACTTCCATTCCATCCATACCTGGCATCATAATATCTAGTAGAATAACATCATATTCATTTTCCAATGCAAGCTCTAGAGCTGTATGCCCATTGTCAGCTTCCTCAATCGAATAGTTTTCTCTTTCTAAATACATTTTTAGAAGTCTTCGGATACGATCCTCATCATCTACTACAAGTATTTTCACTTCATTTCCCATTGCATTATGCCCCTTTCTCTCTTTTATCTGTAGGAAAAGCCTTCACAACACTGTGAAGGCTTTATTTTGTTACATTGCGTATGAATGAAGGCCAGCGATAATTAAGTTGACCCCAATCAGATTAAATAGAATAATGGCAAAGCCGATAAGAGTCAACCAAGCTGACTTCTCACCCTCCCATCCTTTTGACAGACGGAGGTGAAGATAGGCAGCATAGAACAGCCACGTGATGAATGCCCAAACCTCTTTTGGATCCCAGGCCCAAAATCTCGACCAGGCAAGCTGTGCCCAAATCGCTGCAAAAATTAGTCCTCCAAGCGTAAAAACAGGAAACCCGATGGTTACTGCACGGTATCCAATTTCGTCCACTAAATCTAAATTTACTTTTTTCACACTTGGCTTTAATGCTTGTCCAATAGGTTTTCTCAAAATAAGGCGAAGCAAGAGATAAATTAGCGCTCCGCTTAATAACGACCAAATGACGGTATTTAATTTTATGGTGTTCACCCAAGGTGAGAGATTAACCAATGAGTCCATTCTTCCATCAGTTAAAAGAGCACCTTCATTAGGACCAACCAGCGGAGGCATGAGGTATTCTACTGTTGCTTCTGCCCCTTTTTTGTCTATATAAGAAAATTCAGCTTGGTAATCTACTGCACCAAAACCAAGAGAAACCGTAATAAAGCCTAAGAAGGAGATAAGTACATAAAGCGTAAATTCCACCCAAAACGGTTTTTGTCCTTTTTTACTATAATCTACCACTTTCACCAAATAAATTAAACCCGCTGCAAAGCTAACAGATAAAATAGCAATTCCAAGGGCAACGGTAGATACATGAATCGCCAGCCAGTGGCTTTGCAGTGCAGGGATTAACGGTGTGATTTCACTTGGAAACATTGCCGCATAGGCGATTAATAATAAGGCGATTGGCAGGGTAAACACACCAAGTGTACTTGTTTTATAAATAAAATAGATTACAATAAAGGCTAATACCATCATCATGCCAAAGAATGTAGTAAATTCAAATAAATTACTTACAGGAGCATGTCCACCAGCAATCCATCTTGTTATAAAATAGCCCAACTGAGCAATAAAACCTAAAATAGTTAACGATATAGCTATTTTGGCTGCTTTACTACCTTGCTTTGCTTTTATCGATCCGCCAAAGAAGGCCGTTCCTATCAGATACAGGATAAACGCTGCATACAGCAAATTCCCACTAAGCTCTGCCATTATTAAACCTCCTCCTTCTTCCTTTTCTCTTGTTTCTCCTCTTCCACTTGATCAACAGGAACAGAAATGGTTGTTTGTTCCAACGCTTTGTTTATATCATTCTTCAGGCCGAACCAGTTTTTATTGGTATGACCTGCAACCCAAATTTCATTTCCTTGTTTTCGAATCCATACTCTTCGATGGTTCCAGTACATCCCTTGGATTACACCAATCATAAATATTGCTCCACCTGTTCCGAGAATCCATAATGTTAGGTCTCTACGAACCGTTAAGCCTGATACGTTCCTGGTATCTACACCAGCAAAGCTCATTTTATACTCATTCGTCCCATTTGGTTCAATATTTTGTCGGATGGCGACAAGTGCAATCTCTCCTTCAGGAGTGTCTGGCGTAATCATTCGGAAAACAAATGCAGGATTATCAGGTATTCTTGTTTTCGTTCTTGGCTCCCCATTTACTAACTCAAAGTCAGGAAAATAGTTTAGAAGTTCCACGGAGTTTCCATTACCAAGATCATAGGTGCTTTCAGGATTCAGCAAATCCACTGTAAGATTGCCAACGCTCTCACCAGTTTCTTTGTTATCCAAGTTAAAAGACATACTCTTAAACTCGTTTAACTTATAGTCTACTTGATACAGGGCATAGTAGTTATGCTTTAATGGCTGATTCACTTTGATGGCATGGTCTTTTATTTTTTTCAACTCTGGCTCAGCACCAACAATATACTCATCTTCTCTTTCATAAAGAACGGCATTGGTTTGGAAGTTACTAGCAATAGACCCTTCCCCAGCGTTTGAAATTGCTTGATTAAACACATCATCGGAGTTCTCAGAATCATAGGTTTCAAATATAAAACCTTCATTCTTAACATAGTATTGACCATCTGTACCAGGAATAAGCCTTGTTTCCCCCTCACGTACCCAGACTACTTCATCTACATACATTCCAGGGAAAAACCGTAGCATCGCACCGATTAAGAAAATAATAATTCCAATATGATTGACATACGGGCCCCAGCGCGAGAATCGATACTTCTCAGCTAACAGGTTGCCGTTTTCCTCACGAACCTTATATTTTCTTTTTAGGAGACCTTGCTTAGCAAATTCTATTTGCTTTTCGATATCTGCAGGTGCATCCGTTACTCCAAAAACACGCTGACGTTTCATAAAACTTTCGTGTCTTGTTACACGTTGCGTTTGTAACGATTTGCGCAATGGAATAAAACGGTCCAGACTAGCAATGACTAAGGAAATTCCTAGTGCTGCTATTAACAGCATGTACCACCATGAGCCATATAAGTCGTGAAATCCGAATGTATAGTACATTTTCCCAACAAATCCATATTCCTGCTCGTAATAGATATTTGCAGGAATTTGTTGATTTATAAAATCATTTTGAGGAAAAATAGTCCCAATGGACGAAGTGGCTAATATTAAAAAAATAATCCAAATTCCTACTTTTACAGAAGAGAAGAAATTCCACACTTTATCTATGATCGTTGTGTTGTATGTTTGTGACCTCCGTGCACTACCTTCATATTTCATATCCAGAAGCTTTTCATCACTCTGTTCGTTTTCTGTCGGTTTTCCGCAGGCTTCACAAAGGATCGTACCTTCTGGGTTCAGGTGTCCACATTCACATGTCAGTTCCTTCATAAATAAAACTCCCTACTAGTCAGGTTTGATACTTTCCATGAACGCTTGTATTTCGGCATCTGATAACTCTCCAGAACTCTTTTTCACAACCGTTCCATTTTCATCTAATAAGATCGTTGTCGGCAGCGGCATAATTCCATACGCTTGTCTTACCTGATCTCTTTTATCCATTGGTATTGGAAAGGATAATCCATGACGATCTCTGAATCTTTCTACTGCAAGGTTGGTTTCTTGGATATTAACGGCGATAATCTCTACACCCTGATCCTTATATTTCTGATATTGGCTTTCCATAAATGGCATTTCACGTTCACACGGCTTACACCATGTTCCCCAGAAGTTTAAAAACACGCCTTTTCCTTCATAGTCGGAAAGCATGATTTCATTTCCTTCAAGGTCCGTTAACACAAAATTTGGAGCCTTCTCTCCTACCTCGACAATCTCTTTTGATTGAAAGAAGTTTATGTACATGGTATAGCCTATTGCAGCCAACATGATGACTAAAATTACCGATCGCATCACTAAACGTTGCTTTTTTTTCATCCTCATCTCTCCTAAAACTGAGACATTTCATCCTTGTTATTATAACATTTACTACTTTTCGCTTAGATTATAGATTATGAAGGTTTTGTGACACCCAACAAAAGCGCAATGCGCCCGCTTTGCGACGTACAAACTTTGTCTAGTTGCAGCGGCTAGCTCCTCGAGTCATAAGCCATCTTTACTCCGTAGGCAAGTACAGCCTCCTGCAAAAAGCTGTCTTATGCTTGTCGGAGCTAAACGAGCCGCTTCACTTTTCGTGGCACTGAGCCGTATGAGATAAAGAAAACACGAAGAGCGTTAGCTTTTTCGTGTTGCCTTATCGTAAGGAGGCGAGGGAAGTTTGCTAGTCGCTGGCGCATGGAGCTGGACGCTGCTACCATGAGTATTTCTAAAGAACAAAAGCGCAATGCGCCCGTTTTGCGACGTACAAACTTTGTCTAGTTGCTGGCGCATGAAGTTGCACGTTGCTTCCATACCATAAGTACTCAAAAAAGAACAAAAGCGGAAGCTGCTTATTAAGCTTCCTCCGCATCTGCATTATTTCGTTTTTGTTGCCATTACTCGCAATTGCTTCACTTCATGAGGAGTGAGTTCCCTAGCATCTCCTGCAGATAAACCTTGTAACGTTAGGAATCCATAACGCTCCCGCTTTAGTTTCATCACGCGATGACCAATGGCTTCAAACATACGACGAACCTGGCGATTTCGTCCTTCATGAATGGTCATTTCAAATATGGAAGTGTTTTTCTTCTTATCATGAGAAATGAGCTTGATTTTAGCTGGAGCTGTTTTTCCATCTTCAAGCTTAATTCCCTTTTCAAGTTTTTTAATCGCTTCCTTAGTTGGAAAACCTTCTAGTTTTGCAACGTACACTTTTTCCACTTCAGATTTAGGGTGCATAAGTGTATTTGCAAACTCGCCATCATTGGTCATTAGAAGCAGGCCGGATGTATCATAATCAAGACGACCAACCGGATAAATTCGTTCTTCAATATAAGGGAAGAAATCTGTGACAACTTTTCTTCCTTTATCATCACTCACACTTGAGATAACTCCTCGTGGCTTGTAGAGCATAAAATAGACAGGTTCTTCCCTTTCAATAGGAACTCCTTCTACTTCAATTTTGTCATTTGGACCTACTTTAACTCCTAGCTCACGAACCTGTTTATCGTTCACTTTTACTTTTCCTTCAGTTATTAATTCTTCTGCTTTTCTTCTAGATGCTATTCCTGCATGTGCTATTACTTTTTGTAGCCGTTCCATCTCTTTCACCTCATCAACATCTTACCTGACTTTATAATAAAAATCCAAGATTGCTCTATTTTTATGTTTGCCAATAATCACAATCTCTAATTATACAGGTTATTCGCTAAAATGAATAGTTTGGGTTCATGTAAAAAAACCGGGAGATAATTCCCCCGGTTTTTTACCTTATAGTGCAAAAAAGAAAGTAACAACTACTATTGACACGATAATTCCGACTACATCTGCTAGTAAGCCAACCTTCAGTGCATCACCCATTTTCTTAATGCCTACAGCCCCGAAATAGACAGTAATCACATAAAGTGTTGTATCTGTACTTCCCTGGAGGACTGATGCAAGTCTTCCCATGAAGGAATCTGGTCCGTATGTAGCGATAATATCCGAGGTCATCCCAAGTGCTGCTGTCCCAGATATGGGTCTGATGATGGATAAGGGAACAATTTCAGCAGGAATTCCAATTGCATTCATGAATGGACGAACAAATTCTACTAAAAAATCAAGTGCACCTGATGCACGAAAAATCGAAATTGCGACAAGCATTCCAACTAAAAATGGAATAATGGATATAGATATACGAATTCCTTCTTTGCCTCCCTCCACAAACATCTCGTAGGTTGGAACTTTTTTGAAGGTGGCATAAAGAAGGATAAAACCAATCAAGACAGGAATTAACCAGAGTGAGATGAGCGAAATTAGTTGCATCCTTTACCTCCTTCTGGCCATTCTTCGATAATAGAATAGCCGGTCGATGGAAATAGCGGCTATCGTGGAACAAAGCGTAGCAACTAATGTTGGACCAACAATTTCAGTTGGAGAAACAGAGCCATAATTCATCCTAATTGCGATGACGGTTGTTGGAATCAGTGTGATGCTAGAAGTGTTGATTGCTAGGAATGTAATCATCGAGCGACTCGCCTCTATCTTTCCTCCGTTTAGCTCGCGAAGCTGTTCCATAGCCTTTATTCCCATTGGCGTTGCAGCATTGCCAAGTCCAAACATATTGGCAATCATATTTGAAAGCATATATCCCATTGCCGGATGATCTGGAGGCACCTCAGGAAAAACTCTTCTCACTATGGGTTTAAACAATATAGCAATCTTCTCTAATAATCCTGCTTCTTGTGCAATTCTCATCAACCCTAACCAAAAAACAAGAATGCTAATAAAGCCAATACAAATAGTCACAGCTTCTTTCGCCCCAGAAAAAATGGCTTCATTCACTTTATCCATCGTACCATTGATCATCGCAAAGATAATCCCTATGACAGTCATGATTACCCATATGATATTTACCATGGAAGTTTTCCTGCCCCAATGAAAAAGAGGTTTTTAAACATACTCCAAAACCCGCCATCATCTTTTACATTCTTTTCATAATAGATTGGTGTCTCGACTACCGCTTCATCTTGCACGATGAGCGTATACTCGCCAACAATTTTAGGAATGTACTCTTCGTTCTCCCATTTACTCTGAGGTTTCACTAGCGTAATTTTTATTCGCACATTTTCTCTTTCTTTCATCGTCATTGGATATTTTATATCTCGGGCAAGACTGACTTTGTTTTTGTAGAACTTATCTGTTATGTCTTGTAGCTTACCT
The DNA here is from genome assembly GCF_009363695.1 of Bacillus sp. THAF10. Classification (NCBI taxonomy): domain Bacteria; kingdom Bacillati; phylum Bacillota; class Bacilli; order Caryophanales; family Bacillaceae; genus Bacillus; species Bacillus sp. THAF10. The sequence goes on from NZ_CP045403.1 coordinate 2,318,516, forward strand.
TTTTCTGCCACGTCATAGAGCTTATAATCTACAAATGCGCGATTAAACATAAAAATATGGTCTTTCCAATCATCCGGTCCATTTAAAGTAACTGCAATGACATCCAGTCCTTCTTTAGAGGCAGTAGTGATGAGGGTCCTTTTTGCACGTTTTGTATAGCCGGTCTTACCTCCTGTCGCATAATCATACATTCCTGTAACAAGCCTGTGCTTATTGGTCCAGCTTCTATCCCATGATTCCCCTGGAGCCGCTGGTGCGCGATATACTTTCGTGCCTGCTATCTCCCTAAATTTCTCGTTTTGCATGGCGTATCTTGTGATGAGCGCCATATCATAAGCGGTCGAATAATGCTCTTCATGATCATCCAATCCATGAGGATTCGCAAAAACTGTGTTTGTCATACCTAGTTCCGCTGCTTTTTCATTCATCATAAAAACAAAGCCTTCTAAACTACCACCTACATGTTCCGCAATCGCTACTGCAGAATCATTCCCAGAACGGAGCATCAAACCGTAGACTAGATGCTCTAGCTTTATCTTTTCTCCAGGCTTTAAGTAAATGGAGGACCCTTCTGCCTTTATTGCCCGTTCGCTTACGGTGACAATACTATCCATTTTCCCGGATTCTACTGCAAGGATTGCGGTCATAACTTTCGTGATACTTGCTATTCTTTCTTTGTCATGTGCATTTTTTTCATAGATAATTCTGCCGCTTTCCTGTTCAATCAAAACCGCATTTCGCGCACTCACACCTATGGGTTCTGCGTTTAGAGAGGAAGGTAAAGTGATATTTATAAACAGCACCATCACTATGATGATACTAATCTTTATCTGTTCTCGCGCCATCCAATCCCATCCCTTACCTATTTTTGTACAAGTCTATGCAGATGCTTGGCCAAAATATGAATGGTTTTTGGTAAGGCTAAAGCACAAAAAAAAGAAAGAGTCCAGACTCTCTCCCTTTACCATGGCTTCCATTTTAATTTACTTGCCTCCTGAAAACGCTTTTCGACGTCTTTCCAGTTCACAATATTCCACCATTTATTAATATAATCTCTGCGATTGTTTTTGTATTGAAGATAGTAGGCATGTTCCCAAACATCCAACCCAAGTAAGGGAATGGTGTCCCATTGAGTAAAGAGCTGTTGCTTTTCTGTTTGTAAGATTTCTAAACGGTGGGAGCGTGGTGACCATACAAGCAATGCCCAGCCAACTCCTTCCACCTTATCCGCCGCTTCCGTAAAATGCTGCTTAAACTTATCATAGCTGCCAAAGTCCTGAACGATTTGCTTCATGAAGCTACCACTAGGTTTTCCTCCGCCACTTGGTGACATATTGCCCCAAAACATGGTGTGTAAATAATGGCCTGATCCATGGAAAGCTGCTTCTCTCTCCCAATGCTTAATAATATCAAAGTTGCCAGTCTCTCTTGCCTCCAGCATTTTTCGTTCGGCTTTATTTAAGCCATCCACATAGCTTTGATGATGCTTGAGGTGATGCAGTTCCATAATTTCACTACTTATATAAGGCTCCAGTGCATTGTATGGATAAGGTAGTGGGGGAAGGGTGTGCTGTCCAATTGGAACTCTGCCATTACTCGGTCGTATGTTACTATTATTCATTCTTTCGACTGCATCCTTCATCCACTTCTCCAGCTCATGGACATCAGATTCATGAATAAAGGCTGCTTGCAGAAGCTCTTGAGTGCTTCGTAAAATATTTCTAATTTCATCTATCCAGTGTTGTCGATTTTTTAAGGCACTAGGCTTGGCTTTTGTTAATAGATCCAGACACCATTCTTCTACTTCCAATAAATACTCCTTAAAAATTTGTTGATTTTTATTGATCATGATTCAGTTCCTCCCCCTTTTCCTTCATCGTAATATCTTATGCTGAAAAAAAATAGAAAAGGACAAAAAAAGAAGCACCATTCTTATAATAAGAATGGTGCTTTTTACATCAATTACTTTGGATAATTTTTGTACGATAATCTGTTTCGTAATATTCTAGTTCTTCTCGAATTGCCTGAAACTCTCCTTCTAGTCCACGAATGATGGTCTTTAAGGATTCAGGTGGCGCATGATGGAATTGAATAGAGTTTTTTCCAGTATAAGCGGAACGGCTATCTTCATACCAAGCATCGTTTCTTGGTGCAAAAAACTCCTCGATGCATTGATGATAAATGGTATACAACACTTTTTCTGCAGCAGATTTTCGGAATGGTTCACCCTTAAGTATCACCTGACAAGCATTTAAGCCCTCATCACAAAACACAGTAAGTCTGCGAATATTCAACAACAATAGCTCTACATAATCCTTTTTACAAGAGGACCCTTCCATTAGGGAGGATAAAGTCGTCTCATTCAAGAATTGGTTCAGTTGATTTACCGTTGTTCCTAAAAAACTTTCCACTTGTTCTGTTTGAGATTTTACAATCGTATTTGCCATTTGAAATATGAACCTCCAACTATTAAATATTTTCATCTTTTGCTTGCTACTAGAATACGTTAGCCTTGTCGAAAGTATTACCATTCTACATTGAATTAGGCGGAAGATGGTTCTAAAAACTGCAATGGATCCTTTAGATGAACCTCTCCTTTTGTATGAAGAGATTCCAGCAACTCTTGCAGCTTTTGCATGGAAACTCCTTCAAAAAAACGAGCCAGCTCTTCCTTCGTATTTATGTAGAGGCGTTTTCTGTCGCGGAAAGCAGGATTCTTTATTAAGCATGTTACGGCAACAATGTCTCGAAAGAAAATAGAGAATTCTCCCATGTTAAATAAGGGATTTACTTTTCCAGACAGAGAAGGAATAAACTCCCCAAATGTCTCGTCAAAGTAGCGAATATATAAGACGTGGAAGGTTTTCTTTTTGCCGTCCATTTCAAAGGTTACCTCAGAGCGGTTAAAAAAGTCCTCCGATGTATTAGATTGTGCTTTTTCTAATTCATACCCTTTTGCTTCTACTATTCTCAATAAGGTCACTCCTTCTGACAACCTGTTAGCCAACTTTGGTTCAAGTATTTCTTACTATTTTACCATAACCTTACGAAATAGTCTTAAGATTCAAAGGTTTCTTGAAACTTTTCAAAAAACAAATCAGCCTCATCATCTCCATCTTCTAGAGAATCTGATAAAGGAGGAAGCTCTTTAATATCTTTTAAACCAAAGTAATCGAGAAATTCCTTAGTTGTTCCATAAAGGATTGCTCTTCCTGTCCCTTCTGCCCGACCAACCTCTTTAATGAGTGCTTTGGCAGATAAGGTTTGCAGAGGCCGTTCACTTTTTACCCCGCGAATACTTTCCACTTCTGTTCTAGTAATCGGTTGTTTATAGGCTACTATCGCCAACGTTTCAAGAGCAGCTTGTGATAAGGTTTGTGTACTTGGGGATTCCACCAGCCTTTTTAAATACAACGCATGCTCTTTTTTCGTTGTCAGTTGATAGGCTCCTGCTAGTTCTATTATGGTTATTCCCCTGTTACTATTTTCATAATCCTTTTTTAGTTCAGTAAGAATATCCAGGACTACAGACTCATCTACTTCCAGAACAAGAGAGAGCTGTTTAAGGGATAATCCTTCGTCTCCTGCTGCAAAAAGCAGGCTTTCAATAATGGCTGTCCAATTAATAATATCCAAGCTCTTCATCTCCTCCCTCTTTGTAGCTAACATAGATATCTGAAAAATTATTTTCCTGATCAAGTTGGATGTGATTTTTTTTCAACAGTTCCAATACAGCTAAAAAAGTAACGACAATGTATTCTCTTGTTGAATCTGGAAAAAGGTCATAGAAATGTTTTCTGCCTCTATGCATTTTCAAATCAGATAGCAGCTCTTCCATTCTCCGTTCAATCGGTATTTCTTGTCTTGTTATCCTAGTTTGAAGGGGTTTTTGAAATTTTTTTCTGCGCATCAGTTTTTGAAGGGCTCCTAGCATATCATACAAAGACACATCTAGCTGTATTTCCTCAGGAGCTACCTCCTTCATAAGTCCACTCAAATCACTTGGAGCCTTCGTGAACAGCTGACTTCGCTCCTCTTCCAACTCTTTCAAATCATCAGCTGCTTCTTTATATTTTCGATACTCTATTAACCGCTTCATCAATTCTTCTCTAGGATCCTCTTCATAATCTCCGAACTCTCCGTCATCTTCTATCATCTCTTCATGCTTTGGCAACAGCATCTTACTTTTAATTTCAATAAGCGTTGCTGCCATAACCAGATATTCACTAGCTACATCTAGTTGAAGCTCTTTCATGGTATGTATATAGATTAAATACTGCTCTGTTATTTGAGAAACTGGGATATCATATATGTCAATTTCAAGTCTATTAATCAAATGTAACAATAAATCCAATGGACCTTCAAAGGCCTCAATTTTCACATTATATTCCTGCACGATCATTCATCCACCTAACATATTCATCAAACTATAAAATAGTATAGAGTATTCGGGCATTATTTTATAGACTTTTCACGATTATGTTAAAATATTGTTAGCAAAAGTTAAAAGAGAGGGGGATTATTATGTACCCAAAAGCTTACCTTGATTATTTGTATCATTTTCATTGTGATCGGGATTACTTTGAATGCCATGAAGTACTTGAGGAATATTGGAAGGAAAAAGCGGTGGAGGAACGGGAAATCCATTGGGTTGGCCTTATACAAATTGCAGTGGGATTGTATCATCATCGAAGGAGCAATTTCAATGGTGCCAAGAAAATGCTGTTAAATGCTAGGGCAATCACCAAAAAAACAACAGGTAAGTTAGAGGCACTCGGGCTTGATAGCTGTAAACTTATTAATTTATTGGATGAAAGAATAAAAGCTATCCAACAAATGAAGCCTTATACGAGCATGAATCTGCCAATTTCGAGTTCCGAGCTTCAAATAAGCTGCGAGAGACTGGCAACTAACAAGAATTTCGTTTGGGGCACTAAGAGTAACCTTGCGGATGAAAGCTTGATTCACCGGCACTCTCTTCGTGACCGAACGGATGTCATTCATGAACGACAGCGACAATTAGCCTTGAAAAAAAACAGAAATGTGGAATAAAAAAACGACGTGAACCATGTAACATGGGCACGTCGTTTTTACTTTATTCTTGACAAGCTTCTGCATCTAAATCACATTTTTCAATAAACGCTGTTGTATATTGCGTCGTTTTTACTGCTTTGTTTGGATAGGTTTCTGTGAGAGCAATCACCATTTTTTTACCGAATCCCTGCCCTCGATGTGAAGGCATTACACTAATATGCTGAATAGTAAAGCTTTCAGACTCCAGTTCAATGCCAATCAGGCCAATAATGTCCTCTTCCTTCCAGAAGAATAGCTGCCAGTTTTCTTTCTCTTCGTAGTCTTTCATGGATTGCTGTAGCTTCTTCAAATCTTTTTCCGTTGGCATAAAAGACATGAGGCCCATCGCAATTTTTTCCAAGCTCTTCTTATAACGAATTAACATATTTAACCCCTCATTATTGAAAAACTTTCAACAGTAATAGTATAAGGAAACCGTATTGAAACGTTCCAAATTGAAAGATTTCCATGCTCTTAAATATACATTCTATCCAATCAGAGTAGTAAAGTACACCCTTTTAAAACAAATCTTAAAATTCACGCAAAAGGTTTGCCATTTCTATTGCAGCCACAGCAGCTTCCCAACCCTTATTTCCTGCCTTTGTTCCAGCTCTTTCAATTGCCTGTTCAATCGTTTCTGTTGTTAATACACCAAAGATAACGGGAATGCCTGAAGTCATGGAAGCTTGGGAAACCCCTTTTGCAGCTTCATTACATACATAATCGAAGTGAGGCGTGGATCCACGAATAACAGTACCAAGTGTGATGACTGCGTCGTATTTTCCAGAGTCCGCCATTCTTTTTGCAACAAGTGGAATTTCAAATGCTCCAGGTACCCATGCAACCTCTACATTGTCTTCCTCTACTCCATGTCGTCTAAGAGCATCCTCTGCACCACCTAGTAGCTTTCCTGTAATAAATTCATTAAATCTCCCAACTACTATTCCTACCTTCAGTCCTGTTCCAACTAAATTTCCTTCATAAATCTTTGCCATTTTGTCTCCTCCTTTAAAAGTGAAGCATATGTCCAAGCTTCGTACTTTTTGTTTTTAAGTAATGCTCATTTGCTTCTTTGGTAGGCATTTGCAGTGGAATTCTGTCCACCACTTCAAGGTCATAGCCTTTTAACCCCGTGATTTTACGCGGGTTATTGGTTAACAGCTTCATTTTTGAGATTCCAAGGTCCCGCAAAATTTGTGCCCCAATTCCATAATCTCTTAGGTCTGGCCCAAAGCCTAGCTTCTCATTCGCCTCCACTGTATCAAAGCCTTCTTCCTGCAGCTTGTATGCCCGCATTTTGTTTAACAAGCCAATGCCCCGTCCTTCCTGCCTCATATAAAGAAGAACGCCACTTCCAGCCTTTTCAATCTGCGCAAGCGCTGCATGAAGCTGCGGACCACAATCACAGCGATTCGAACCGAAAACATCGCCTGTTAAACATTCAGAATGGACCCGAACAATGGTTGGAGTGTCAGCTGTGATTTCCCCTTTCACCAAAGCAATATGCTCCTTACCATCAACAACATTCGAATACCCAAATGCTCTAAATTCTCCAAACTCAGTCGGCAGCTTGATTTCCACTTCTCTTTGTACAAGCTTATCTTTTCTGTTTCGATACTGAATAAGGTCTTTAATCGTAATCATCTTTAGGTCAAACTTTTCGGCAATTTTGCATAGCTCAGGTACTCTTGCCATCGAACCATCTTCGTTCATAATTTCACAGATTACTCCAGCAGGGAAAGAGCCACTCATTTGTGCAAGATCTACTGCAGCCTCTGTATGTCCAGCTCTGCGAAGGACTCCACCTTTTTTCGCTACTAGAGGAAAAATATGTCCAGGACGCTTAAAATCCCCAGCCTTTGCAGTTGATGATAATAGCTCGAGGATGGTCTTAGATCGTTCAAAGGCGGAGATACCAGTCGTCGTAGAGATGTGATCGATACTTACAGTAAAAGCTGTACCATGAGAGTCTGTATTGTGATTTACCATCGGCACTAGTTCCAGCCTATCAGCAGTCTCTTCCTGAACAGGAACACAAATTAACCCTCTGCCATGTGTTGCCATAAAATTCACCACTTCTGGTGTTGCCTTTTCAGCCAGTGCAACAAAATCCCCTTCATTTTCTCTGTCTTCATCATCACATACAATGATTACGTTTCCCTGCCTTAATTCAGATAAAGCTTCCTCAATTGTATTAAAAATAGAATCCAATGTTCTCACCGCCCTTATTTGTATCCGTGCTCTTCTAAAAATGACGAGGTTAAACCAGACTTTTTAGCTGGTGTGTTATTTTGCTGTTTTAACAAATGATCCATATATTTTGCCAACATATCTACTTCTAAATTAACTATATCGCCTTTCCCTTTTTCACCTAAAATGGTTTCATTTAAGGTGTGAGGTATGAGAGAAATGGTAAATGAATCATCAGCTGAACCAAAAATAGTCAGACTTGTACCGTCTACCGTCACCGATCCCTTATACATTAGATATCTGGTTAAGTTTTCGTCTACAGCTATTGTGTAATAAACCGCATTCGAAACATGCTTTTTATCTATGATTTTGCCAGTTCCATCTACATGACCACTAACAAAATGGCCCCCAAATCTTCCGTTAGCAAGCATAGCTCTCTCTAGATTCACGTTACTTCCAGTTTTTAGGAAAGCTAGTGACGTTGCTTTCACTGTTTCTGGCATCACATCGACCGTAAACTTGCTAACGGTGAATGAAGTTACCGTTAAGCACACTCCGTTAACAGCAATGCTATCGCCAAGCTTTACATCTTCCAGTATTTTTTTTGCCTCCACTTCCAGGATGATCGCTTGGTCCCCGCGGATAATCTGTTTAATAGTTCCTATTTCTTCTATAATTCCAGTAAACATTTCGCCTTACTCCTCCCCTTTTTTTGGGACGGAAACGATTTTTAAGTCCTCACCAATTTTAGAAAATTCTTTCACCTCTAGGTTTAACACCTCAGACATAGTTTCAAAGCCCTTACCAGCAATCATAGTTGGTGCTTCCTTTCCACCGATAAGCTTTGGAGCAAGATACGTGATAACTTGATTCATAGCATTCGCTTTCAGAAAGCTTCCATTCACTGTTGCCCCACCTTCTACAAACAATGATGTTACACCTAGCTCTCCAAGCAAGTTGAGCATCTCGTTTACATTAATTGTTTCCGTTGGCAACGAGTGAATTTGGACGCTGTTATGTTCCTTTAATACTTTTAATTTTTCATTGTCTGGATTACATCCTGTAATGATCCAAGTATCAGCTTGCCCATCTGTTAGCACATTTGAGTGGATAGGAATTCTAAGACTTGTATCAAGGATAACCCTTATTGGATTTTTCCCACCGCTTGGCAGTCTTGTAGTCAGACTTGGGTTGTCTTTTATTACAGTCTCGACTCCAACAAGGATTGCATCATGCTTATGGCGGTAATGATGAACATCAAGTCTAGCATCAGGTCCAGTTATCCACTTGCTTTCACCAGAATAAGTGGCAGTTTTTCCATCGAGGCTTGCTGCTGTTTTTAATGTAACAAAGGGTGTGTTTGTTTTTATGTAATGAAAAAACACCTCATTTAAGGCCAACGCCTTTTCCTGACAAACTCCCACTACTGTCTCAATACCAGCATCCTGAAGCTTTTTAATCCCCTCTCCTGCGACAAGTGGATTCGGGTCAACCGAAGCAATCACCACGCGTTTTACTCTCGACTCTATTAAAAGATTGGAGCATGGTGGAGTTTTGCCAAAATGGCTGCATGGCTCGAGCGTGACATATACTGTAGCACCTGAGGTTTTTTCTAATCCAGCCATTTTTATCGCCTGCACCTCAGCATGCGCTTCTCCTGCTTTCAAATGAGCACCAAAACCAACGATCTCCCCATGTTTTACTATTACCGCACCAACAACTGGATTGGGCGAGGTTTGCCCACTTACCCGCTTTGCAAGGTCAATTGCGAAGTCCATATAGTACTGATCATTCAAAGGATCGTTCCCCCCTTTCCTTAAGATTTACATATAAAAAACCTCTGAGAATATGGTTCCTCAGAGGTTTGGTGGATTAAAATTGCGTATAGGAAAATAAACAGTGTCCGTTACGGAAATTTTCACTGTTTTGCAATTAAATCCTTCTCCCATCCAGACTTTCACTGTCGGCCCTGGAGTTTCACCAGATCCACCGCAATTTTCGATTCGAAAATTGCGGGTCACGGACTAAGAAGCAATAGCTTCATCACCGCCGGTAGGGAATTTCACCCACCCCCGAAGGACATTATATGTAGTTTTTATCTATCATTATTATCTTAGCATATCTTCTACAAAAGAGAAATTTTAAACAATAAAATACCAGTAAATAATGCCCCATATTAAGGAAGCACCAAGTAAAGATCCCAGTAAAATTAAATTCTTTTTATTCATAGGTGGTACCCTTCTTTCGCTTGAAAATTACCAAAAAAATAAGAGAGCATCTCTGCTCTCTCATAATAGAGCTAATTAAGCATCCATTACTTCCACTTTTTCCATCGTGTCTCCGTTTTTCATGTTTCTAGCTGTTTCAAGACCAGAAGTCACTTTTCCAAAAACAGTGTGAACACCATCTAAGTGTGGCTGTGGCTGATGCACAATAAAGAATTGGCTTGAACCAGTGTCTTTACCTGCATGTGCCATTGAAAATGCTCCAGCTTCGTGCTTACGAGGGTTTCCTTCTGTTTCACACTTAATAGTTGTGCCGCTTCCGCCAGCACCTGTACCAGTTGGGTCTCCACCTTGACTTACAAAGCCAGGGATTACACGGTGAAAAGTTACACCGTTGTAGAAGCCTTCGTTTGCTAGTTTCTCAAAGTTTGCCACTGTGTTTGGCGCTTCATTTGGGTATAATTCGAATTCAATTTTTTCGCCATTTTGCATTAGTATGTAACCTGTTTTTGCCATGTTCAAAACACTCCTTTTTATTAAAATGAACCAGCTTTTATCATACATGATTCTTGAATGAAAAGGAAGTAAGATGGGTGGAGAGGAGACTTTTCGGTTGTGGTAGTTACTACTGGCCTTTATTTTAAGCTTTGAAGTCTCTATTCCTTGCAGCTATCGTTTTGTCCGAGGAATTTGCATTCGCCTCTCGTTTTGTCCGACATCTTCGCCTTCAAGACTTCTTTTCCCAACAAGACACTATTTTTTGTCCGATATCTTCTTCTTCAAGACCTCTTTTCATACCAAGACACCATTTTTGTCCGATATCTTCGCCTTCAAGACCTCTTTTCCCACCATGTCATCATTTTTGTCTGATATCTTCGCCTTCAAGACTTCTTTTCACACCATGACACCATTTTTGTCCGATATCTTCGCCTTCAAGACCTCTTTTCCCACCAAGTCGCCATTTTTGTCCGATATCTTCTTCTTCAAGACCTCTTTTCCCACCAAGTCGCCATTTTTGTCCGATATCTTCTTCTTCAAGGCCTCTTTTCATACCAAGACACCATTTTTGTCCGATATCTTCGCCTTCAAGACCTCTTTTCACACCAAGTCACCATTTTTGTCCGATATCTTCCTCTTCAAGACCTCTTTTCACACCAAGCCGCCATTTTTGTCCGATATCTATTTAGCCCCCTAACTGATTTGGACACCTACTTCAAAAGATATTATCATAGAAGTATCAAAGGAGGAGTCCAAATGAGTAAACGTAATGGACCGATGGAAGATGTAAAAAAGCAATATGTGAGAATGGCACTTGAATCTGGGAATACTGCTTTTATCGCTAGGAAAACTGGAGTGAGCAGTTCTACTCTAGGTAATTGGATAAGACAGTATCGCGATGAAATAGAAGCAGAGATGGAAAAAGACGGTGTTAGGCCACTTTCAGAGTCTACTTCTACTCAAGAACTTCAAAAGAAGTATGACCATGCCATGAAACTTTTAGGTGAAAAAGAACTAGAGGTAGCGATGCTTCGCCAAATGGTAAAAAAAAACTTACCAACCTTTCGGAACAAATAACTTTCGCTAAAGAGTGGATTGACGAGGGATTCCCTGCCAGCCGTGTATTAAAGTATGCTTCCATTACTCGTTCTACTTATTATTACCGTTTGGCCAATCCACCAAAAGCTAAGGTTCCTACAGGGGGAAGACCTATACCTGGCTATTCCCTGAACAGAAAGACGAAAAAGAAAGTAAAAGATACGTCAATCAAAGTGTATCTCATGCAGCTTATCGAAGGGGAAGAAGAGATATACGGATATAGGAAGTTAACAAAAGCTTTAAGAAGAAAACATCATCTCATTATCAACAAAAAGAAAGTGTATCGTCTATGTAAAGAGCTTGATATCTTGATGCCTCAAAGGGAAAAGAAGCAGAAACACCTACGCAGACTCGCAAAGAATCGTAAGATTACAGGTCCTAATCAGTTGTGGCAAGTAGATATTAAATATGGATATGTGATGAATTCTCGCCGTTTTTTCTATCTTGTGAGCGCAATAGATGTGTTTGATCGAAAGATTGTGGGGTACTATCTTGGGAAGACGTGTGAAGCGACTAAAGTTACCAAGATGTTGATGAAAGCTATGATGAAACGTGGTGTCAAAATGACATCAGCTGAAGAAGTTGGACAAGGGGAAAGTAGACTCATTATTCGTTCAGATAATGGCCCTCAGTTTATCAGCAACCATTTCCAACAGTTTAGTGAGGATAAATTCGAACACGAACGAATTCCACCAAAATCACCAAATATGAACGCTTATATAGAGTCTTTTCATAGTGTGCTTGAAAGAGAATGTTATCAGAAAAACGAATTTATAACTTTTGATCATGCGTTTAATACTGTGGATGCTTATATTGAATTTTATAATAATAGAAGGTATCACGGCAGTTTAAACGACTACAGTCCAAGTGAGTATTATGCCAAATGGTTGGCAAAATCCATGGATCCAGTAGAGCTAACGATGTAACGTTTACCCCGAGAAGAAAGGTTAAAGCGATTCACTTTAACCTTTCTTCTCGGGGCAACCAAGCGCAAGCGCGGTAGAAGATTAAAATAATGAGATAACCCTAGTAAATAGTAGTATGTGTCCAAACTTAGGGGGTTGAACCGATATCTTCGCCTTCAAGACCTCTTTTCACACCATGACACCATTTTTGTCCGATATCTTCCTCTTCATCACCTCTTCTCCCACTATGTCACCATTTTTGTCGAACATCTTCGCCTTCAAGACCCACCATGTCACCATTTTTCGCACGAAAACTTCCCCTTCAACACCTCTTTCCGCCCCACAAAAAAAACCGCCAGTCCTCATTCTACCAGCGGCGTACGAAATATTTATTTACCAACTTTACTCTTACTCTCATAAGGAATATCTAATCGCACCAAGTCTTCAAAAGTCTCTCTGCGAATAACCAATTGTTCCTCCCCGTCCTCTACAAACACAACTGCTGGTCTTGTGATTCGGTTATAGTTATTGGCCATCGCATATCCGTATGCTCCTGTACAAAATACTGCCAAGAAATCCTCATGATTTGCTTTAGGCAATGGGAGATCCCAAATAAGCATATCTCCTGATTCACAGCACTTTCCTGCGATAGAGACGGTATCATCAGCCTTATCGTGCACACGATTTGCTAACACAGCCTCGTATTTTGCTTGATAAAGTGCCGGTCGGATATTATCGGTCATTCCACCATCTACCGCTAAGTAGTGACGAACATTGGGTATTTCTTTTTTAGAGCCGACAGAATAAATTGTTGTGCCGGCATCTCCGACTAAGGAGCGCCCTGGCTCAATCCAAATTTCCGGCATCTTCAATTCATGCTCCGTAACAAAATCCTGCACATCTGAAATTATCTCTTCTACATACACAGTAGCTGGAAGAGGGTTGTCTTCCTCTGTATAACGAATGCCAAATCCACCACCAAGGTTTACTACTCTTGCTTCAAAGCCATCTGTTTCCTTCCACCCTTTTAAGGTGTCAAAAAGCTTCCCTGCTGCAAGCTTAAATCCAGTGGTTTCAAAGATTTGCGATCCGATATGGCAATGAATACCTAAAAGATCTAAATGGGAGGCAGTCATTGCAAGTTTCATCGCTTCACTAGCTTGACCACTTTGTAGGTCGAATCCAAATTTAGAATCCTCTTGGCCTGTTAAAATATAATCATGAGTATGCGCATTTATCCCCGGGGTAACACGAAGCAAAATTGGCATCACATAGCCAAACTCTTCACAAACGTCCTGCAGCATGGACAGCTCTAAGAAGTTGTCCACTACCACACAACCAATTTTATTTTTCACGGCCATTTCTAGCTCTTCCAAACTCTTGTTGTTTCCATGAAAATGAATTCGCTCTGCTGGAAAATCAGCTACTAGTGCTGTGTATAGCTCTCCACCAGACACAACATCAAGCGATAATCCTTCCTCTTTTACAAGCTGAAACATAGCTACAGATGAAAACGCTTTGCTCGCATATGCAACTTGAGCTTTCACGCCAAGATTCTTGAAAGTTTTTTGAAAATCTCTTGCCCGCTCTCGAAAAAGTGCAATGTCATAAATGTAGAGTGGTGTCCCATATTGCTTAGCAAGCTCTACAGTATCCACTCCCCCAATTTCCAGATGTCCTTTAGTATTTACTCTGCTTGTTCCATGAAAAAACATTTGCCTTTTCCCCTCTTACGATTTATTTGTATGTAGCTCTACTGATACCATATTCCAAAAGGAAACTTTCCGAATGTGTATAAGCCCTGCTTTTAAAAAAAGGCGTACCTATCACAACTACAAGCAACAGCTAAACAAGAATATTTAGCTGCTGTTGTGTGCTTTTATTCTGTACTTGATTAAACTAAACTTACCACAACTGCATTTCTCTATCAAGTGAATATTCACACTATTGTTATTGTGGCTGACGGAATCTATTCCTTGGGTGTACAATGCTTGGTCGCAATTTCGCTCCAGGAGTACTTCTCCTGATTAATATCATAAATAATGCTTTGGGACTAAATGGAATGAATGGCCATAAATATGGTGTGTTTAACGACCTCGTACCAGCTAAAAATAAAATGTAGACAGTCACTCCAATCACTAGTCCTGGAACCTTAAATAACGCAACTGATACTAGGAGTAGAAGCCGGACTATTTTATTTGCCACACTCAGCTCATAACTTGGAGTGGTAAAAGAACCTATGGCTGCAACAGAAACATAAAGAATCACTTCTGGAACAAACAAGCCCACATCAATGGCAATTTGTCCGATTAAAACTGCCGCGATCAAGCCCATAGCGGTAGAAAGGGCTGTTGGAGTATGAATGGCAGCTAGTCGTAAAAATTCTATTCCTATGTCCGCTAAGAAAATTTGAAAGACAACTGGAATGTTGGACTCTTCATTTGGTCCAATAAAGGCGATCTGTTCTGGAAGGAGACTTGGTTCTAAAATCATCAAAAACCATAACGGCAAGAGAAACAAGGAAGCGAGTATTCCACAAAAACGTACCCAACGGACGAAAGTTCCAACTGCCGGAGACTGTCTGTACTCCTCCACATGCTGAATATGATGAAAAAATGTGGTGGGAGTGATAATGACACTTGGTGAGGTATCGACCATGATAATGACATGACCTTCTAGTAAATGGGTAGCAGCAATATCTGGTCGTTCTGTATATCTTACAAGCGGATAAGGATTAAGCCCTTGCTTTACAATAAACTCTTCCACGGTTTTATCAGCCATCGTCAAACCATCAATGGAAATGTTCTTGGCTTCTTTTCGGACAACATCTACAAGATCAGGATCTGCAACATCCTTTATGTATGCTAAACAGATATCTGTTTTAGAACGCTCACCAACTTGAAAAATTTCATAACGGAGACGTTCATCCCTAATTCTCCGTCGAGTAAGAGCTGTGTTCACAATGATGTTTTCAACATACCCATCGCGCGCCCCACGGACTACTTTTTCTGTATCAGGCTCCTCAGGGTTTCTGCCAGGATAGGAACGAGTGTCTATTACAAAACCACTATCCTCTCCCTCAAGAAGGATAACAATCAAGCCACTTAAAACCTGATCTACTACTTCATCCAAGTATTCAACGGATTGAACCTGCTGA
The DNA here is from genome assembly GCF_009363695.1 of Bacillus sp. THAF10. Classification (NCBI taxonomy): domain Bacteria; kingdom Bacillati; phylum Bacillota; class Bacilli; order Caryophanales; family Bacillaceae; genus Bacillus; species Bacillus sp. THAF10. Next base: position 2,333,662 of record NZ_CP045403.1, read on the forward strand.
TTCACTAGACGATTTTGAACAATTTCCTTCACCTTATAGGTTTTTCGTTCCACATCATTTATGTGCAAAAGCTCTTCCATCAGCTCAATAATGTACATCGTGTCGCAAAGTCCATTCACATAGTAAATGTTCAGCTCTCTACTGAGAATGGTAATTTTACGAACTCCAAGGTCAAAGCTTACATCAAGGCCAACATGGTCTTTAAAGAATTTTTCGTTATTCGTCAATTTCGGTGATATCGGCGTTTTTTCCATTCCATTGTGAGACATCATACCCATTCCTTTCTAAAATAATTTCTACTGCTTTACATGTAATGGGGGCTCCCATTTTCACATCATCTCTTCTGGCCATTTTTCCAATGTCACCTATCCCGACAATGAGAGGAAAATGAAGCTCATCCAGACAATAGACCGTATCACCGTTTATTCTTCCTATATCCATCTCTTGTATTCCACTTTTATCAACACCATGGGAAGATACATGTAGCTCTCTGTCAATGGTCAGATGGACTTTTGTCCACTCTGACTGGTGTGTCTTTGATGCAACAGCAATAACACCGAGCACCTCCATTTGAGGATGGGTTGCGACATACCGTAAAGCTTTTTCTCCCGCTCCCTCTCCTAAAAAACCACTATCATCAAACATGACAAAAACAGGTTCACTTTTCGCTTGCAGGATAAGCTTAACCAACTCCTCTCCACCTAAACTGGTTGGATTCCCAAAAGAAGCTGATATGCATCTCCCGCCATAACGAGTGGCAACATATTGGATGGTTTTTTTTGCATAAACATCTCCATCTGTAACTAAGATGACCCGTTTTTTTATCATGAAGACCTATCCTTTCGGCTTAAAAATAAGCGCCACTAGAAAAGCAAATAGAATGCTTGCTGAAATACCAGCTGAAGTTAGTTCAAAAATCCCCATTCCTATTCCAATAAAACCATGTTTTTCTGACTGATGCATGGCACCGTGTAAGAGAGAATGTCCAAAGCTAGTGATAGGAACCGTGGCTCCTGCTCCAGCAAAATCGATTAGCTTGTCATATAACCCAAATCCATCTAGGATTGCTCCTGCTACTACAAAGGAGCTCATAACGTGAGCTGGTGTCAATTTGGCAACATCCAGTAAAACCTGTCCAATCACACAAATTAATCCACCAACTAAAAATGCGATTAAGTATTCCATTTAAGTTTCCACCCTTTCTAGCACCACCCCATGAGCAATGGTTGGGATGGATTCTTTTTGTTGAATCATGGTTGGACTTAAAAGGGCACCAGTTGCTACTACTAATATTTTTTTCATAAAGCCTGTTCTCAGCTCATTTAGTAAATGTGCATAGGTGACAACTGCACAGCAACCACAGCCGCTGCCTCCAGCAAATACTTTTTGATCTTGCCTGTATATCATCAATCCACAATCGCTGTGTTTAATGGAAATATCATACCCTTCTTCTTTGAGCAGTTCTTTTACAATAGGGCTGCCGACACCTGAGAGGTCACCTGTAACAATTAAATCGTAGCTGTCAGGATGCTCCTGTAAATCCTGAAAATGGGCTTGAATGGTATCAGCCGCGGCTGGTGCCATAGCTGCCCCCATATCAAAAGGGTTGGTGATGCCAAGATCAATCACCCTACCAATGGTGGCTGAGGTTATTCTAATGGGACTAGGCTCCCTACTTAGGAGTGCGGTACCGGAACCCGTGACAGTATAGGTTGCGGATGCTGGTTTTTGTCCGCCGTATTCCGTAGGGTAACGAAATTGTCTTTCTGCCGTGGCATTATGGCTGCTAGTAGATGCAAGAACTCTATTTGCAAAGCCTCCATCAACCATTGCTGCTCCAACGGCTAACGTTTCCATGGAGGTGGAGCATGCTCCAAACATACAAAGAAAAGGAATTTGATGGTGCCTTGCCACATAATTGGCGGTGACATTTTGATTCAACAGATCTCCTGCTAAAAAAAAATCGATGTCACGATATTCTAAGTTCATTTTAGACAAGCATTCGTTAATAGACTGCTCCATCAGTCTTCTTTCAGCAAGCTCCCAATTATCCTCCCCGCAATGAAGCTCTTTATAGGTTTTATCAAAAAGCTGGCCTAATGGTCCTTCCGCTTCTTTCGGTCCAACTGCTGTTCCACTGGAATTGATATAAACGGGATTTTCAAACACCCAGCTTTGCTTTCCAACTAACCGCATAAAGAGTCCTCCTAACCAAAAATTTGATGAATAAGATACCGAAAAATACCGACAACATAAGCAGCAACAACACCAAACACAATGACACTACCTGCAAGCTTGAACATATTTGTGGCAGCACCTAAAACCAAACCTTCACTTCGGTGCTCTAATGCTGCACTTGTCATCGAGTTAGCAAAGCCAGTTACCGGAACGGCCGAGCCAGCACCAGCAAATTGACCGAGTTTGTCGTAAACTCCTAAGCCAGTTAATAAGGCAGAGATAAGAATTAAAGTTGCAACTGTTGGATTTCCGACGTTTTCTTCAGAAAAATCAAAGGCAAACATATAAAAATTTTGGATTCCTTGCCCTATCAAACAAATAAATCCGCCAACTACGAATGCCTTTATACAATTAATAAGATAAGGAGGCTTCGGTTGAAACTTTTTGATGCTTTGTTGATAATTTCTTTTCATTTTCGCTCCCAATCTCTAATCAGCTCCTTTCTTTTACAAATTGACAAACACGAGCCAGTGATATAAAGAACCAATAATTTTCCCGAAAACGATGGCCATCAGTAGAATTGCCATTTGACCATCCACTCCAATTCGTTTTGCCAAAATCGGTAAAACGTTGAGCACTTCTGTTAAAGCTGCTGCAAGGAGACCAATAAAAACGCCGCAAAACAAACCGATAGGGATAGCTAGAAAGGAGGGAAAATGAAATGTAACATGATTTAAACTAATCCAGCTTCCAAAAAGTGCCCCTCCAATCACTCCCCATTCGTAGCTATGCAGAAATTTCACTGTTTTGGTAAGCTGTGTGAGCCTTGGGATGATACCTAACACTGCTAAGAATGCAACAAACCCTGAACCAACAGCCAGCCCCCCTGCCAATCCTAAAAACACAACAAAAATGATGTTAATGGTCATCAATTTTTTTTGAATTCTCCTTTTGTTCATGCATGATGACATATTGATCTAAGTCTTGTTGATAATTGAACATTTCTACTTCAAGGGGACTTGGCTCTTCATTTATCCTTTTTCTAAACACATGATTAAAAAACAAAACCATTCCTAATCCCAAACCGATAGAGTACGGGATTTGCAGTAATAATGGTTTTTCATCATCCAAACCTGTAATGGTTTTGAAGATCTTTTGATGCACGACTCTCATACTTACATCCTCATGAAAATTCATGATGGCAAGCGCTGCACCAAGAAATAATAGGAGCCAAACAGCAAGGAAAAACATCGGTCGGAATTGTTTTGACTTGTATGGAATTTCTACAATTGTTTGGGCAGGACCAAATGTTTGAATATCAAGGCTAGAATCTAATTGGTGCAGCTTTTCCATGACTTTCATCACATCTAACACCTTTATCGATTTATCTTTGGCTGATAGCTTGTAAATTTCTAATCCGCTAACTTTATTAATGATTTCTTCCTCTGCTACTAACTGTGCAATATCCTCCAACCTTACTAATTTCTCAGGTCGAGCTTGAATCCGATGATGAAGGCGAATGTACAACGGTTTTTCCATTTTCCAAACACACCCTGCCAAATTATTATGTATGTGTAGTATGGGTTACTGGGTGATTTACCATGCAAAGGAAAAATGCACGCCAGGAATTTCCACGCCTAAAAGTACAAAAAGCCCACTGAATCGTTTTTTTGCATGATCGATTCAGTGGGCTTCCTATCTATTCTATTATGTTCTTCACACTATCACGTAACATCAATTTTGTCGGAACAACCACTTTTTTTGAAATGGAGCGCTTTGTATTCATCCGTTCTAAAAGAAGTTCAACCGCTGTCTCACCCATAAACTCAGTATGAACTTTTACCGTAGTTAATGGTGGATGAAGGAATGCTGAAGTAGGGATATCGTTAAAACTTACAATGGAGATTTCCTCAGGAACCCTTACCATCTTTTCATGAAGTGCTCTTAAGCATCCTACCGCCATGGAATCACTTCCAACTAAGTATGCTGTGGGACGTTCGGACATAGAAAGCGCCTCTTTCATAAGGCGATACCCATCCTCTGCTGTAAATTTACCTGTATGAAGAAAAGAAGGATTATATAAATTGCGCATGGACATATATTCAAAGAAAGTCTGTTCTCTCTCATCCTTAATTTTCTCGGTGCCATTAAGGTACTCAACACCGCCGATATACCCTATTCTCGTATGCCCTGCTCCTTGCAAGTACTCCAAGACTTCAAGTGTAGATGTCCGAAAGTCACTTACTACAGAGTCATGCTCCTGATTTTTCGGAGAATAATCGACAAACACAATGTGATCGGTACCCTTTGAAATTCTGTCTATTTCTGCTTCTCCAAATTTCCCAAGAGCTATGATTCCATCTAATCCTTCCAACCATTCCGTCTCAAAATTATCGCCTTGCTTGAACAACTTCACAAGTTCCATTTTACGTTGGAAACATTCCTGTTCTACACCGAGCCTAATGGCCATATAATAAGGGTCTCCTAGCTCCTGCACTTCTGAATACCAGTGAATTAGCCCTATTCTCATTACTTCTTTTGAAGAGGGTTGTTGAACATTCCTCTCACGCAACGTTTTGTAATTTAACGATTGCGCTACTTCAAACACACGTTTTTTCGTCTCATCAGCTACAGATAGCGTTTCATCATGATTTAGCACTCTTGATACAGTTGCAATTGAAACACCGGCTTTTTCCGCAATATCTCTAATGGTTGCCATTGCATTCTCCCATCCCTACATATGTTACCGTTATCCTTGATTTTGTCTATCAGCTTTTACAATTTTACTTTCATATGGTTGTAACGTTATTTCTTGAAAAGTCTTCACACTTTCCGAGTGATTCATCAAGAAAATATAGGTTGATCCATTTGCCTTCCTACTATAGACTTCTACACCTTTTTCAGAATTCTGATATGGAATAGAATGGTCTCTTATTGTTTCAACAGCGAAATCCTCTAAGATATCTTCTTCGATACCTCCACCGATGTAATAAACGGTCCCTTTTTCAAACGTATTCTTCGTAATAGCCGCCTCTGGGAAAAACGGGTCATCATAGCGATATAGAATTTCTGCTGTTGTAGGTGTAATAATATCTCTCCATGTAGTACATTGACCTGTTCGTCCTTCATACTTGCCTTCTCCATTAATTTTAACGGATTGATTGGCAGAAAGCGATTCAATTTCATGAATTGTAATACCAGATATTTCAGCAGCGTATCCAGGTAAAGCTTTTTGGAAATGAATGTTATTATTTTTATCCTTTATTCCAGTTCGGTAACTGAAGAACACCGTCCCTCCTGATGAAACAAATTCTTTTAATCGTTGACCTAGTTCTTCGTCAATAAGTTGTAAAGTGGGAACAAGTAACACTTTATATTTCGAAAAGTCTCTGGTGGTTGGTACCACATCTATGTTTGTGTTCAGGTTATAGAATGGTGTGTAAAGGCGTAATGCCTCATTCATGAAATCATAGCTTTCTGTTTGAGTCTGGTATCGCCAAGACCAAATATTATCATAGTCATATAACAAAGCTATGTCTGATTCGATAGGACTTTGGAGTACTTCCTCGTATGGTCGAATCGTTTCAAAAACAGATTGGACTTCTTTATACTTTCTTCCATAATGGTTATCATGATCTACCACACCATAGCAGAATTGTTCCGCACCTTTGGTCATTCCTCTCCAACGAAAATAGAGAAGATCTGTACAACCGTGGGCAAAAGCTTGATAGCTCCACATTGCTGCTTGATTTGGCCTTGGGAGATATCCAATGACATTATGCCCTTGTGCACCCATGAGCTCTTCGACAATCCAATAATTCTTATCGAGCAAGCCCCGATTAAAGTCATGGTTTAGGGCAATAGCTGCTGGTGGAATTGGTTCTGCTAGGCCACCCCATACAGGATAGTTATCATATGAAACAAAATCCATCGGCTTGACGTTTTCTTCATGATCGAACCATTTATCAAAAAAGCCGCCTGATACATTGGTTGTCACTTGCTGATGTGACCCTTTTAACTTTTTGACAATAGCAGTTTGCTCATGAGCAAAACGATTAACAGAAAAGGAACGAAATCTAGCCCAATCCAGTTCCAACGAAGGATTATGTGTGGTAATGGTTTTCGTTGGCATGGGCACTTCTGAGAAATCATTATAGGTTTGTCCCCAGAATATGGTGCCATAGGCTTCATTTAGATTAGAGATAGCGTGATATTTTTGCGCAAGAAATTCATGAAAGCTTTTATGACATTGTGCGCAATAGCACATATCACTTCCTTCATGGCCAAATTCATTATCAATTTGCCAAGCTACAATTGCTTCCTCATTATGATAATGCTCCACCAGCTTGCGAGTAATGGCTGCGCTATAATCTCTGTATACTTTTGAGTTGAAGCAATATTGACGCCTCCCTCCAAAGACACGCTTCTTGCCGTTCTCATCTTCTGATAAGACGGACGGTTCTTTATGGGCAAGCCAGGCTGGAAAAGTGGCAGTAGGTGTACCAAACATAATAGAAAGCTCTTGTTTTTTAGCTATTTCAATCACTTCATCAAAAAATGAAAAATCAAATTCGCCTTCTTTCGGTTCCATCAAATGCCATGCAAATTCTCCGATACGAATGATGTTTGCCCCAAGGTTTTTTATTCCCTTTAAATCTTCCTCGAGCATTTCTTTTGGCCAATGCTCTGGATAATAGTCTACTCCCAAATACATGTTATTCTCCTCCCACCTTCATCTCAAACCACCAAGAAGATTCCCTTCCTGGTTCCACGCTTGAAGCTTTTTTGATTGCATGAGCAACATAGAGATTGTCATACACGCCTGTGCACGGCTCTAAGGCAATATTGTAATCGCCACGATAGCCACCTTGCGTTTTCCAGACGGCAAGATACGGAATTTTCTCAGGTGGATATTCATACATGAGAAAAGCTCCAGTGGCCATATCTTTTACTCCACATTTACCTGACTTTGCTTTTTCCAGAAAATAGTACTTCTCGCAATTCCCAGCTTCAACTGCCTCGACTTTCGATAAATCAAGCAAATCACCAGTTTTGATTGACGTTGTCAAAGGGTAAGAATGGATGGTCCCCCACTCACCAAGATGTTCTGACCCATGCTCTACACTCATGATGGTTTTCATGTGCGATTCTGTAAGAAATTCAGTTGATGTAGAACAATGGAGTAGAGCGTGAGGGGTCCATATATAATAGAACGGACGCTCGTTATCCAAATTGATGACTCGATAGTGAAAATGAAGACCATTACTTTTTAAACGTATGTCTTTACAAAGAATATAAGGAAAAACTGGACTTTTCACCTTTAAAGAAAGAATCTCATTCTTTGTTTCCATTTCCCATGGCAAAGCCCATACCTCTCCATGATCTGGAACCTCTTTACCACTTTCTGGACATAGACAACGGTCAATACTAGGAAAAACATCATCAAAGCCACTAGAATCATAGGCACTGAAATCTGCACCATATGGAGGGATTTCAAGTGATGCTTCTTTTGATTGAAAAAGCCATTCCTTGTTTCTTTTCTTATCGATAAAAGAAGCTAACTTCCCACCATAATCAGGTAGAAAAATCGCTTGAATTGACTCATTTTCCAAAATCACGCATTTTAGACCTTTGAAGGTACTTTTTCTCATACTCCCACCTACTTACAAACTGTTTATAAATTGATCGAGTGCTTCCATTCCATGAACATCCTGTTTAAATACTCCAGCATGCTCCAAAACTTTTTCAAACTTATAACCAACCTCGTTCTTTATAACAACTGGCCAGTCAGCAGGATATACATTTTTATATTTCTTCTTCAATTCTTTGTACCACTCATAATGCTTTTTCATCTTTTCTTCCCAATGATGCACAGGAGTATCTGCAATTAAATACTCCTCAAGCAGCTCCAGTTCCTCCTTCAATCTACCTGGTAATACAGCAAGCCCCATCACTTCAATCAAACCAATGTTTTCTTTTTTAATGTGATGTAACTCTGCATGAGGATGATAGATACCATCCGGATGTTCTTTTGAGGTTTTATTATTTCTCAGTACCATATCCAGCTCAAATAACTCTCCACGTCTTCTTGCGATAGGCGTGATCGTATTATGAGGTATTTCGTTTGAATGTGAATGGATGTTCAACTCATGATTATCGTAAGAAAGCCAAGTTCTCCACACTTTAATAGCATGTTTGAGAACATCCTCTTTTTCACCTGTTATTCGTAATAATGACATTGGCCACTTTACCATCCCAATGGTCACATTATCTTTCCTATACTCTTTTAAGATAGGTGCTCTTTCAATAGGAAAGGAGTAATGCCCCCCTTGGAAATGGTCATGTGAAAGGATGGACCCTCCAACAATTGGTAAATCTGCATTCGATCCAATAAAATAATGTGGGAACCATTCCACAAATTCAAGTAATCGGCCAAAGGTGTCACCTGAGATCTTCATAGGTACATGTTCATTTCGAAAAACAATCGAATGCTCCTGGTAGTAGAGATAAGGAGAATATTGCATAAACCATTCTTCCCCATTAAGAGTTACAGGTATAATTCGATGATTGGAACGGGCAGGATGCGCTAGTGTCCCCTTGTACCCCTCGTTTTCTTTACAAAGCAAGCAAACTGGGTAATTGTTTTTAGGTAATGATTTTAGTTTTTCAATTTCCTTTGGATCTTTTTCCGGTTTGGAAAGGTTGATTGTAATATCCAAATCCCCATATGATGTTTTTGTTTTCCACTCTACATTCTCTGCTATTCGATCTAAACGAATGTAATTGCTCGCCTTACTAATATGATAAAAGTATTCTGTCGCTGCCCTAGGGCTTTCCTTATAGCGCTCTTGGAAGGTTCTCGCAATTTCAGAAGGCCGTGCCAAAAGGCAATCCATCAATTGAGCTTCTAAAATGTCTCTTTCAGTTAGGGTGTTTTCTGAAAGTCTATTATTTTCATAGCTCCAATTTAAAATAAAAGAAATATCATAATGAAAATCCTCACAGTGGTTAAATTCAAAAGAAAGCTCGCTACTTCCAGGCAAGTTGAGAACCCCATAAACACGATTGCGCACGTAGTTTTTATCACGTTCCATAAACAGCTTCATCTCTTGCCCATATTGAAGCAATCTTTCTATTTTTTCATAGATATCACTGTTCACCATGCTAACTCACCTCATGTATTAAGATTTCTTTCGCTCCTTCTCCAACCTTAGCTATATAAAATTCTGCTTCCCAGCCTATTTTCTTTTGATACTCTCTTCCTACTTCCTTTATAAAACTATTAACTTTTCTGTCTGCTACAATGTTGACAGTGCAGCCGCCAAATCCTGCTCCGGTCATCCTTGCCCCAATGGTTCCTTCTTGTTCTCTTGCTAACTCTACTAAGGTATCCAGCTCTAAACCAGTAACCTCGTAATCTTCTTTTAACGATTGATGCGATTCATTCATTAACACACCAAATAGTGCAAGGTTACCCTCACTCAAAGCTTGTGCCGCTTTTTTCGTTCGGTGATTTTCTGTAATAACGTGTTGCACTCTTTTTATCTCCGTTGCTTCTAGCAGGTGCCCATATTCCCGTAACTGCTCCAAAGTAATATCAGATACTGTCTCAAGAGGAATGACAGATTTTAATTTGGATAAGGCAGACTCACACGATTCTCTACGCTGATTGTAGGCTGAACTTGCCAAGCCTCGTTGCTTGTTGGTGTTAGCAATTACGATCGAATAATTTTCAAGCTCTAATGGCAAATATTCATACTTTAATGAATCACAGTGCAGCATTACAGCATGATGATTTTTCCCCATACCAATCGCAAACTGATCCATTATTCCGCAATTAACACCGATAAAATGATTCTCTACATCTTTAGCGAGCTTTACCATCTCAAGCATGGAAAACCCTGCCTCAAATAATTCATTTAACATCACGGCTGTTACCAGTTCAATGGACGCAGAGGAAGAAAGGCCCGCCCCATTTGGTATGTTTCCTTCAAAGGCAATATCAAGTCCAGTCACCTTCACACCTTTATGATAAAAAGCCTGAATGACGCCTTTGGGATAATTTGCCCAATCATCTTTTGCTTCATAGGAAAGCTCATCTAACGAGAAAGAGATAATGCCTTTATCAGGGAAATTTTTTGAATAAAGGCGAAACTGCCTGTCTTCTCTTTTTTTAACACTAGCATAAGTGCCAATTTCTAAGGCACATGGCAAGACGTAGCCTCCGTTATAATCGGTATGTTCTCCAATCAGATTTACTCTTCCCGGAGCAAAAAACATTCTAAATGGACCTTTTGCATCAAACGTTTCATTCATTGTTTTTATTAATGTTGATGGTAGTGTCATTCCGTATTCCTCCCGTCTACCGCTTCCAAAACCCAAACCTTTGATTGATAGTCTCCTAGTAGTTGTGTTTGATTGTTTTTCCCTGTACCTGTAAATAACGGAGGAACTTGAAGTCCAATATTCATTAGTTCATCTCCAAGATAGGTGATGTACTCCCCTTGAACCTGGTACATTTGATCAGAATCCAAGCCATCTAACGGAATGGAAACAAAGCTAGGATTAGGAACTGCCATTTTTCTATAAAAAGCGACAATGGCTTTCTTTTTATCAGGAGAAACCACCATCCATGCCGTATCATTGGATTCAAACGGACTTTTCAGCCTGAAAAATGTCCCATATTGTAGCAAGTGTCGGTGCTTTTTATAAAATGCCACCTGCTGTTCTACTTCTTGTTTTTCTTCCTCTGTAAAACTTGTTGCATCAAGCTCATAACCAAATGCACCAAACATGGAGACATGAAACCGTGTCAACAGGCTTGTAATTCTTCCAGTTTGATGATTTGGTACACTTGAAACATGTGCTCCCATCATAGAGGATGGATAAGCATAAGAAGTGCCGTACTGGATGTTTAGCCGCTCTATCGCATCTGTATTATCACTTGTCCAGGCTTGGGGCATATAATAGAGCATTCCCGGATCAAATCTATTGCCTCCACTTGCACACGATTCAAATAATACTTCTGGAAATTCCTCTGTAAGCTTCTCGAGCATCGTATACAAGCCGAGAATATATCGGTGTGCTACCTCCCCTTGTTGAGAGCTATCTAGAAAACTTGATCCGATTTCCGTCATGTTCCGATTCATGTCCCATTTGACATATTCAATGTTTGCTGAGGATAGAATATCTCTTAATCGATCTAAAATATAGCACCTGACCTCTTCTTGAGTGAGATCTAAAATATATTGATTTCTCCCGTGTGCATGCTTGAATCCTTTGTGTTTCAACACCCATTCGGGATGCTTTTTATAGAGCAAGCTTTCCTTTGAAATCATTTCAGGCTCAAACCATAAGCCAAATTTCATGCCTCGTGCATTTATGTTTTTCGCTAATCCACGAAGTCCACTTTTTAACTTCTTTTTGTCTTCAAACCAATCTCCTAAAGAGGAGGTATCGTCATTCCTATTTAAGAACCACCCATCATCAAGAACGAACAGCTCGATTCCCACGTCGCTAGCTACATCAGCAATACTAAGAAGCTTGTCTTCATCAAAATCAAAATAAGTTGCTTCCCAATTATTGATAAGAATAGGACGTTCTTTATCTCTCCAAATGCCACGGGCAATATGCTTTTGCAAAAAATGATGCAGTGACTGACTCATACCATTAAAGCCTTTATCCGAATAAACTAGCAATGCTTCTGGGGAATGAAAACTTTCGAATTTTCTCAACTGCCATCGAAAGTCAAAAGAGTTGATGCCAAGATAAGCTCGTGCTGTTTCATAGTGGTCCACTTCTACTCCAGCTAGAAAATTACCGCTGTATACAAGACTAAATCCATACACTTCCCCACTGTTTTCATTTGTATCTCTTTTGGCAAGTGCCATAAATGGGTTATGCTGAGAGCTGCTTGTTCCTCTTTTACTATCTATCGATTGCACACCATGCTGTAACTCGCGTTTATGGAGATGTCTTTCACGAATCCAAGCCCCATCCAATTGGAGCATGGTATAATCTTTTGTTGGAAAATCTACACTAGCGCTTAATAATCTATTAATTTCTATATGCTTTGGGCCATTGTTTGTTAATCTAGAGCTTCTAGTCACCATGTTTTGTTTCTCAAATACCGTGTAGAAAAGTTCAAGCGTTGCTGGTTGTTCACTATCTTCTAAAATAATGGTCAAAGTAGTAGCGTCCATATCATTCTCTACATAGGAGGATGGCAAACCATTAATACCAGGCTTTCCTTTTTGAACGTTAAAGCTTTTAAATCGAAAATCGCTTATTCTACTTCCATTTTCATACCAAAGTTGAAGTGCTGGCTCTCTAAAATCCGAGCTTCCATACGTAGGATACTCCTGTTTGATGGCTTCTAAAGAATATCTGCCGTTCCCTTCAAAAGGAAAGGTTGCGTTTCCAATGTCTTCATTAGGCCGGACAACTAAATGAGAAAAGCTGTTACGATGCGTTACCTTTTTTCCATAATAGAGGTGCTCCAACTGATCATTTTCCATGACATGAAATAGATAGCTGAAATCTTTTCCTTGAAGATGGAATTGTAACGAGTCTTCATTTATGAATATTGGCATCTACCATCTACTCCTCTACTATTACTTTACTGCACTACCAAGCATTCCTGAGATAAAGTGACGCTGCAAGGCAAGAAAGAACACGATAATTGGGATAGTTGCCAATGTCACCCCAGCCATTACCTGACCATAGTCAATTCTTGAAAGTCCAAATAAACTTGATAATGCAACAGGCATTGTATACATATCAGTCGTTGCTGTTGCAATTAACGGCCATAGGAAACTGTTCCACTGAAACATGAACAAGAAGATGGCCGTTGCTGCAAGAGCAGGTTTCATAGAAGGCAACACAATACGGAAGAAGATTTTCCACTCACCAGCTCCATCAATTCTTCCTGCTTCAATAAGGGAGTTTGGAAAGGCCAGCATATTTTGTCTCATCAAAAATATCGCAAAAGGATAAGCGAGATTTGGTAAGATCAACGCTTTGTATGTATTAATCCAGCCAAATGCCACCATCATTTTAAATAACGGAACAACTGTTGCATGATATGGCACCATCATAGAAAGTAAAAAGATAATAAAGATGATGTTTCTTCCTTTGAACTCAAACTTTGCGAACGCATAGGCTGCCAATGTACAAACAATTAAGCTAATAATCGTGTAGGTGCCTGCAACAAACATAGAATTGAACATTACCCTGCCAATCCCGATAGAGTTGTTCAAGTTGGTGACATTTTCAATCAACTGATTTCCTGGTAATAATTCTGGTGGCTTAGAGAACATTTTTCCACTTGTATTGGTCGCACCTATCACTGCCCAGTAAAAAGGGAAAAGAGAGACAAGTGCACCAAGTCCTAAACCAATATATAAGAATACTTTGTTTAATGCTTTCGTATTTTTCTTCATTTGTCATCCCCCGTCACTTTAAATTGAATAAAGGAAACGATCGCTATAAGCACAACGATTACATAGGCGATCGTTGATGCATAACCAAAGTCGAAGTAGCGGAAACCAGTTTGATACAAATACATCCCTAAAGTTAATGTTGCATCACTTGGTCCACCCTTTGTTAGTACAAAAGGTTCATCAAATAATTGAAGCGTACCGATTGTACATAGAATGGCAGTAAAGAGAATGACCGGTTTTAATTGTGGAATGGTGATAGAAAAGAATTGTCTAATTTTCCCCGCACCATCCATACTTGCTGCTTCATATATTTCATCGGAGATATTTTGTAGTGCAGCTAAATAGATGACCATGTTGTATCCAGCCCATCTCCAAGTCATCGCAATGATTAAAGAAGCCTTTGCCCAAAACGGATCTGATAACCATGGGATGCTTTTCAGTCCTAAGGCATTAATTAATTGATTGATTACCCCATCATTCATTAGCATAATGGAAAAAATAATCGAATAAGCAACTAATGAGGTGACAGCTGGCAAGAAAAAGGAAACTCTGAATAATCCTTTTATTTTTAACATTGCCGAGTTTAAAAGTGTTGCCAGAATCAAAGCTAGGAAAAGCATAATAGGAACTTGAATAATTAAAATAATGAACGTATTCTTCATTGCTTTCCAAAAGATTTGATCGGTCAGTAAACGTTTATAATTATCCAAACCGTTAAATTCCATCGCGCCGCCTGTACTTGTTTGAAAACTTAGTACAAATGAGTGCAGGATGGGATAGAGCATAAATACGGAGAACAAGATAACGGCCGGAGCAATAAATAGATAGGGTATATATTTCGTTCTCATAGTCATCCTACTTTCTTTAGGGAGTGGAAACAGATTATACAAATTAGCAGTTAAACAAATGTGGCTGACTTAACAGCAGTCCCCACTTTACTTTGAAGTGTCTACTAAACTATTAGTCAGCCATTTTTCAGGACAGATTAGTGCGAATTAACGTCACGCTGTGTTCGATCACTCAAACGTTTTGCAGCTTCTTCAAGTGCCTTCTTAGGATTTTTGCCGTTAAATACATCTGCCTGAGCCTTGATGGATTCGTCAAGCGCAAGAGAGTAATCTTTTGTATAATAAGCGGTTGGAACATCACTCATCTCATCAGCAAACAGCTTCCAAATATCCTGGCCTCCAAAGAAATCAACTCCACCAGTGAAAACCTCAGAATCATAGGTGGAAGAAAGAGATGGGAACAGACCGTATTTATCCATTGCCATTAATTGAACATCTTCATTTGTGGAAAAGAACTCCATAAAGTCATAAGCGAGATCAGCATTTTTGGAGGCTGCAGGAATCATCCAGCTACTTCCTCCTAAGTTGGAAGCACGATTTCCGCCTTCTTCAAAAGCAGGTAGCAAGAATACTCCCCAATCACCTTCTGAATCTTTTGCCTGATCCACAATTGTTCCATAATACCAAGCACCAAATGGAATAGTAGCAACCGATCCATCAATAGTGGAGGATACGACCCCATTCCAACCATCAACATCCTTGATAAGCTCTGCATCATCGAATTTCTTTAACATATCCATTGCTTGTACTGCCTTTGGATTCGTCAAATCGATGTTTCCTTCCTTATCAAAATAATACGCATCAAGTTGATTTAACATCATGCGAAAAGTTGGATCGTCTTTGAATTTGTCCAAAGGCATTGCGTAAGCTCCTGTTTCCTCTTTTATTTTCTTCCCTGCTTCTAAGAACTGATCCCACGTTTCAATGGATTCTGCATCCACCCCTGCTTGTTCAAAAAGATCTCTGCGATAGAACATGCCTCCAGGTCCAGCATCAAAGGAGAATGCATAAACTTTTCCATTTTTTGATGTTAACTCCTGTTTGAACGGAGGAAATAATTCTATATGTTTATCAAACCCTTTATCAGAAAGATTCACAAATCCTTCTGGAAATGCTTCCACATAGCCTTGGATACGATCGTCCTCTACTAGGACAATATCAGGAAGGCCAATTCCTCCAGCAGCAAGGCCTGTTGATAATTTATCATATACATCCAAGCGGCCAATATCCTCTACCTTTAGTTCAAATCCAGGGTTTTCTTCCTCAAACTTTTTTGCAGCTTCTTCTAAAGCACCAACATTAACATTCCAAGCCCATGCAGTGATGGTCTTGTCTCCTTTACCAGAAGCATCGTCCCCCCCACTGCAACCAGCAGCAATCAACACGACAACAAAAAGTGTGATAAATAGCTTTGAAACATTTTTCATTTAATATCCTCCCCTTCTGTTTTCTTTAAAGCACTTCATTGTAAACGGATTCATAAATAAGTAAAAATTTTACTAAGTTAGAAATTTGATAATGTCGTAAGCTAAAGAAGGAATTTTCTAAAAGTAAACGTTTACAACTCTTGGTGAAAATTTTAGTAAAAATATTTAATTGTGTCAATAATTTTATTATTTTTTTTACTAAAGTGTAATAGCAATGCAATATAAAAAACCGCATGGACATCATTCGTCCATGCGGTCTTTCATTTGTTGTAAGATTTTCTTTTCCAAGCGGCTTACTTGTACTTGAGATATTCCAAGTCGCTGTGCCACTTCTGTTTGGGTTTGGTCTTTATAGTAACGCAGATATACGATGAGCTTTTCTCGCTCATCAAGCTCTTCAATGGCTTCTTTTAATGCAATCTTGTCAAACCAGCGATGCTCAGAATGATCCGCAATTTGGTCCAACAGCGTGATTGGGTCACCATCATTTTCATACACCGTTTCATGAATGGAAGAAGGCGCTCTTGCAGCTTCTTGGGCAAGCACCACTTCCTCTGCTGTTATTTCTAAGAACTCAGCGATTTCATTAACGGTAGGTACCCGTCCATATCGTTTAGAGAGCTCATCCTTTGCTTTGCGGATTTTGTTAGCAATCTCCTTTAACGACCGGCTCACCTTCACACTTCCATCATCTCGAATGAATCGTTGAATTTCCCCAATGATCATGGGGACTGCATAGGTTGAAAATTTCACATCATAGGAAAGATCAAACTTATCTACAGATTTTAACAACCCAATACAGCCTATTTGGAACAGATCATCTGGCTCATAACCTCTGTTCATAAACCGCTGAACAACAGACCAGACAAGGCGCATATTCTTTTGGACAATCATGTCCCTGGCTTCCTGTTCTCCGTCCTGACTGCGCTGAATCAATTCTTTTACTTCATGATCTTTTAAGTATGTTTGTGCTTGGTTTTTAACCTCGACATCCATAGGCTTGGCTCCTTAATTACAAAGCGCTTTGCTCTTAGCTAAATACTTGGTCATATGGATGGAGGTGCCGGTTTCTTTAGATGAGTGAATTTCTACATGATCCATAAAGTTTTCCATAATGGTAAACCCCATACCAGAACGCTCGAGCTCAGGCTTAGTAGTATACAATGGCTGTCTAGCTTCCTCCACGTCGTCAATGCCCATACCTTTATCTTTTATGGTGATATGGACTGCACCGTCTTCTAGTTCAACAGAAATATAAACAAAAGCATTCGGATCATTATCATAGCCGTGAATGATTGCATTGGTTACTGCTTCTGAAACTACTGTTTTAATTTCTGTCAGCTCATCCATAGTAGGGTCTAGCTGCATAATGAATGCGGCAACGGTCACCCTTGCAAAAGATTCATTTTGACTAATAGCTGAAAATTTCATATCCATGACATTTTTCATTACGCCACCCCCAATTTCTCAAGGGCATTTTGTTCACTTTCTTCAAGGCGGATGATTTTGAATAAACCCGACATTTCAAACAGCCTTTTAACAGCTGGGGAAATGGAACAGACCACCATTTCTCCACCATTACTCTTAATCTGCTTGTAGCGTCCGAGGATCACTCCAAGTCCAGAGCTATCCATAAAGGACAAATGCTCGAGATTCAAAAGAATATGAGAAATCTGATGTTTTTCTATAATCGCTGAAGCTTGTTCCCTAAGGTTTTCAGCTGTATGGTGGTCCAATTCTCCTGCTAAGCGAATGCAAAGAACATTTTGTTTAACTTCTAAATCAACGGCAAGACTCACTGTACGTTCCTCCTTGTGGAAACTTTGTTCAGTGAGTCCTTTTCGCTATTTGTTTTCTAAAATCCTGCCTACAGACAAAACTAGTGTTCTTTCGCTAAAATGTGTGATAAAGCTACCTTCTTGTTAATCTACCTTTGTAAAATGACCCATCGATCGCTTGAACAATTGCCACCAGCTCGCTTCCATACTATCGGAGCCTGCAACTAAGTCACTTTCTGAAACCACCTTGCCACCTTTTTTCAAGACAAGCGTCCCAACTTTGTCACCCTTCTTAACTGGTGCTTTTACTTTTTCATCTACTGTAATAACTTTTTCAACATCATCTACATTTTCGCCCTTTTTGGTTAGAACGGAAATGGGTTCACTAGTCACGGCATCGACTTCTTTTCTTGCACCTTTACTTACTTCCACCTTCTCAACGGCAATGTTTCGCTTGTACATCGGATGAGTTTTGTAGTGACTAAATGCATAATCAAGCATATTGGTGATTTGTGCGTTGCGATCTTTAGGAGTCGGCGCACCAAACACAACTGCTATCACGCGCATGTTATCTTTTTTTGCTGTGGCCGTTAAGCAGTATTTTGCTTCCTGTGTAAATCCAGTTTTCACACCGTCTACACCAGGGTAAAAACGAACCAATTTATTTGTATTTACAAGCCAGAATTTTTTTTCTGAATTTTGTCTGAGATAGTCTTCATATTGACCTGTATATTTTGTAATAGCTTCGTATTTCAGTAATTCTTTTGCCATCACTGCCATATCGTTTGCTGTGCTATAATGGTCCTTCTCTGGTAGGCCTGTTGGGTTTTGGAAAAGTGTGTTATTTAAACCCAATTCCTTCACTTTGGTATTCATCATTTCTACAAAGGCTTCCTCAGACCCGGCAATTCGTTCTGCCATCGCAACAGATGCATCATTACCGGATGCAATGGCAATTCCGCGTAGCATCTCATCTGTTGTCATTTCTTCGCCAGCTTCTAAGAAAATTTGCGAGCCTCCCATGGAGGCAGCGTACTCACTTGTTCTAATTTTTTCATCCCACGTTAATTTACCTTCATCAAGAGCTTCCATAATGAGAAGCATCGTCATAATCTTGGTCATACTTGCTGGCGGTAATTTCTCGTGTCCATTTTTCTCATATAACACTTGTCCGGTGTCACGCTCAATTAAAATGGCTGATTTTGCATTTTCAGTAAGCTGCACACCTCTTTCTTCCGCCCCTGCAACAGGACTAAATGCGGAAAAAGTAAAAGCAATTGCTATTATTGCGGTTATAAACTTTTTCATCCTTAGACCTCCAATCATATTCCATACTTCACATTTTTTCCAAAAAAGTAGGTTTTATACTAAGTTTTGGAAGGAGAGGAAATATTTTTGGCAGATATAAAAAAAGCAGCCCTACTTTAAAAGCAGGACTGCCTTGTATGATAAAACTACTCTGAAATTGTATCGTATACAAGTGGTGGGACTGTTACGTCGCCGTTTACCACTTTAATGCTTTCATATAGGGCTTCTTTCACTTTCTCGATATCTTCTTGATTGCTGTGGATGGTTGCAAGAGATTCTCCTGCTTCCACTTTGTCACCGATTTTCTTGTTAAGAACGATACCTACTGCAAGATCAATTTCGGATTCTTTTGTCGCACGACCAGCTCCAAGTAGCATCGCTGCTGTTCCAACAGAATCTGCGACGATTTCTGATACCACTCCAGCTTCTTTCGCTTCTAACTCAATGACATGCTTCGCTTGTGGTAATTTTTCCGGGTTGTCCACAACAGAAGCGTCGCCACCTTGTGCTTCAAGGAACGTTTTTAGCGTGTCAATTGCTGCTCCAGAGCGAATAACCTCCTCGAGCATTTCACGCGCTTCTTCTAAAGTAGAAGCTTTTTCAGCTAAAAGAACCATGTAGCTACCTAGCACTAAGCAAAGCTCTTCTAAATCTTTTGGTCCTTTACCTCTTAATGTGTCAATCGCTTCTTTAATTTCTAACGCATTACCGATTGCATACCCAAGAGGCTGACTCATATCAGAAATAACTGCCATTGTTCTACGGCCAACATTGTTTCCGATATCCACCATTGCTTTTGCAAGTTTTTTCGCTTCGTCTAAATCCTTCATGAAGGCACCTGCACCTGTTTTTACATCAAGCACAATGGCATCTGCACCTGCAGCAATTTTTTTGCTCATAATGGAGCTGGCAATTAGCGGGATACTATTTACCGTAGCTGTCACGTCACGAAGCGCGTATAGCTTTTTATCAGCAGGTGTAAGGTTTCCACTTTGCCCGATTACTGCAACTTTATTTTTGTTCACATAATCAATAAATTCTTGGTTATCAATTTCCACGTGGAAGCCAGGAACAGACTCTAATTTATCAATGGTTCCCCCAGTATGGCCAAGACCACGTCCGCTCATTTTTGCAACCGGTACGCCCACTGCAGCCACTAGAGGAGCTAGAACAAGTGTCGTTGTATCTCCTACTCCGCCAGTACTGTGCTTATCAACCTTAATTCCTTCGATAGCAGAAAGGTCAATGGTGTCACCAGAGTTTACCATTGCCATTGTAAGGTCCGCACGCTCTTGGTCGCTCATTCCTTGAAAGTATAGTGCCATAGAAAAAGCACTCATTTGATAGTCAGGGATTGATCCGTCAGTAAATCCTGTAACGATATGTTGGATTTCTTCTGTTGTAAGTTCCTTGCCGTCACGCTTCTTTTGAATAAGGTCAACCATTCTCATTCTGAAACACCTCTGTTTTCTATATTATCACTATTAAACGCTGTAGATTTGCTCAAATGGCTCCGCGTCCTGAGGGGGGATTTATGAGCCTCCTCAGGCTTGGCGCTTCGATGTCTCTAGTCAATCACTTCATTCCCGAGGGACCTCCGCCTTTGCTACCTTCAGCAGCTATAAAATATTTAAAAATAAAAGCGAAAATTACATTCCTTTAACGATTGTTTTTACGAATTGTAAGAAGTTTGCTTTTACCATTTCTGTTGTTTCTATTACCTCGTCATGCGTTAATGGCTGATCGAGGATTCCTGCTGCCATGTTGGAAATACAAGAGATTCCTAGCACCTTCATCCCACTGTGGCGTGCAATGATTACTTCTGGAACTGTAGACATTCCTACTGCATCTCCACCAAGAGTACGAATCATTCTAACCTCGGCTGGTGTTTCATAGGAAGGACCTGTGTTTCCAACATAAACGCCTTCTTGTACTTTTAGGCCGATTTCTTCCGCTACGTCTTTTGCCAGTTTGCGAAGTTCTTTGCAATATGGCTCAGACATATCAGGGAAACGTGCACCAAGTTCATTGTTGTTTGGTCCGATTAATGGGTTGGTGCCCATGTTATTAATGTGGTCAGAAAGGATCATTAAATCGCCTGCTTCAAAGCTTTCGTTCACACCACCAGCAGCATTAGTCACGATTAATTTTTCTACACCAAGCTTCTTCATCACGCGCACAGGGAACGTTACTTTATCCATGGAATAGCCCTCATAGAAATGAAAGCGTCCTTGCATGGCAATAACTGTTTTTCCTTCTAAGTCCCCAATGACAAGCTGACCTGCATGGCCTTCCACTGTAGACACAGGAAATTCAGGAATTTCTGTGTAAGGAATCACAATTGGGTTTTGAATTTCTTCTGCCAACACACCTAAACCTGAGCCTAAAATAAGGCCAATTTCAGGCGTGTTGGATAATTTCGCATTTATATAATCAGCAGATTGTTTAATCGCATCTATGTTCATGTTCATGTCCCCCTTAGTTTAAATCTTGTAAAAAGCTCTTTCCGTGCTTTGGCATTTTTGTATTAAAGTTATCTGCAATGGTTGCTCCAATATCAGCAAAGGTTTTGCGGATATCCAGTTGCTTTCCTTCTTTATGCTGAGGAGAATATACCAACAATGGAACATATTCACGAGTATGGTCCGTACCAGGAGCTGTTGGGTCATTTCCATGATCAGCGGTAATAATCAAAAGATCTTGTTCTTGAAGGTTTTCAAACACTTCTGGCAGACGGCTATCATATTCTTCTAGTGCTTTTCCATAGCCCTCAGGATCTCTTCTATGACCATAAACCGCATCGAAATCGACAAGGTTAATAAAGCTGATTCCAGTAAAGTCCTTCTTCGTTGTGTCAACAAGCTTATCCATGCCATCCATGTTGGAGACTGTTCGAAGGGACTCTGTTATCCCTTCTCCATCATAGATATCAGAAATTTTCCCTATAGAGATAACATCAAAGCCGCTATCTTTCAATTCATTCATTACTGTTCGCTCGAAAGGTTTAAGTGCGTAGTCATGACGATTAGATGTGCGTTTCCAGTTTCCTGCTTCTCCAACGAATGGCCTTGCAATAATTCGACCTACCATATACTTCTCATCAAGAGTTAGTTCACGGGCAATTTTACAGATTTCGTAAAGCTCTTCAAGCGGAACTACTTCTTCATGTGCGGCAATTTGAAGCACAGAATCAGCAGATGTATACACAATTAATGCTCCTGTATCAACATGCTCTTGGCCAAGCTGATCAAGGATTTCTGTTCCACTTGCAGGGATGTTCCCAATCACTTTTCGCCCTGTCTTCTCTTCAAGTTCTTGAATCAATTCAGGAGGAAATCCTTCTGGAAAAACACGGAAAGGTGTATCGATATGAAGACCCATAATCTCCCAATGACCAGTCATGGTGTCTTTTCCGCTAGATGCTTCCTCCATTTTCGTATAAAATGCAAGCGGCTTCTCTGCTTTTGGTACACCTTTTACTTCTTCAATATTACTTAAGCCCAGTTTTGCCATATTCGGCATGTTAAGACCATTCATTCTTTCTGCAATATGACCGAGCGTATCGGCTCCCTTGTCACCAAACTTCTCAGCATCAGGTGCTTCTCCGATTCCAACAGAATCCATTACGACAAGGAATACACGTTTGTATGTATACGAACTCATCTACATTACCTCCTACCATTACGATCTATATATTCACCTCATGTATTTTCCCCTTTTTTAAACAGGATAGTCATACATAAGGACACTTCTACTTGTCAGAAGTCTGACCTCAAACCCTAGTATAAACAAGCGCTTTCAATCTTGCAATTAAAATGCGAAAAAAAGACTGTTCAGACATTTTATTTATTAGAACAGTCCCTGCTACTTCGCAAGACATTGTTGTGGTCTTATGCTCTTGGATGAAACATTGTGTATACATCTTTCATTCTGTTTTTAGTAACATGCGTGTATATTTGAGTAGTCGAAATATCTGCATGACCTAGCATCTCTTGCACCGCTCTTAAATCTGCACCGTTTTCAAGTAAATGTGTAGCAAAGGAATGCCTCAGCGTATGGGGTGTGAGTTCCTTTTGAATCCCAGCTTCCTGTGTTAGCTTTTTAAGAATTTTCCAAAAGCCTTGGCGGGATAAACGATTTCCTAAATGATTAAGAAACAAAGCATCTGTTGTTTTTTTCTTTTTTATTTGCCCCCTGCTTTCTTCTATATATAAAGAAATCGCTTCTTGAGCGAGCTTCCCAAGTGGAATAATACGTTCTTTGTTTCCCTTTCCTACACAACGGACAAATCCCATCGTTAAGTGAACATCACTAATATCCAATGAGATTAGTTCTGAAACACGAATTCCTGTTGCATACAATAACTCGAGCATTGCTTTATCGCGCTTCCCATACACCTTTTGCACATCAGGCACCTCTAACAACGCTTGTACCTCTTCAACCGATAGCACATGTGGCAGCTTTTGCTCCTGTTTTGGCCGATCAATATGAACAGTAGGGTCCTGTTCTGTTACTTTTTCTCGTAGTAAAAATTGATGAAAGGACCGGATGGAAGCTATATGCCGTGCAATCGTTTTTGAGGACTTACCTTTATCATGCAAAAATTTTAAGAATTGTAGAATAGTAGAACGCGAGACTTTATTCAAATCTCCCACACACTCCACTTTTTCCATGTATTGGAGATAAGATTTTAAATCCCTCTCATAGGAGACTACTGTATTATTTGCTAAGCCTTTTTCCACGATTAAAAAATGAATAAAATCTTTCAGCTCATCCTGCAATATTCTCTACTCCCCGTAATGATAAAAGAAAAGCAAACGCTTAAACCAGCCCTCATCCCTTTCCTCTACCATTTTAGTTACTTTCACCGCAGCACCTTCTGGCTCATCGTATCGGTGATAATTTTGATACTCTTGATTTATCCACATAATGCCATAATAAAACAATACCGTACACCCTGTAAAAAGGATAAATACTTTAAAAGTATTATAGCATGAATCCATAAAATTCTTCATGTTTCGCTCCTCCAAACTTGTCTTATTAGAGGGTATGTCAACTTGGAGAATTTTTATACCTGAAAAAAGAAAAACCTTTTCCAGTTCTTCATGGAAAAGGTCTATGTATGTTCGCCCTCTTCAGGGTCGTCTGTTACATTGTCCTGGCATCGATGGCAGATACCATGGAAGGTTAGACGGTGGTCTTTAATTTTAAAGTTCCAGTCCCGTTCCACAATCGCTTCCACATCTTCAAGCAGGTCATCCTGAATTTCATCCACGGCCCCACATTCAATACAAACCAAGTGATGGTGGAAATGCTTTGCGCCTTCCTGACGTAAATCATAACGGGATACCCCGTCGCCAAAATTAATTTTATCAACAATTTTTAATTCCGTTAGCAATTCCAATGTACGATATACCGTTGCAAGCCCAATCTCTGGTGACTTTTCTTTAACGAGGAGGTATACATCTTCCGCGCTTAAATGGTCCTCTTCATGCTCAAGTAATACTCTCACAGTCGATTCCCGTTGAGGAGTAAGCTTGTAGCTAGCGGAATGCAGTTGTTTTTTTATACGATCTATTCGACTTTCCATTCTTTGGTCCCTCCCTCGCTTTCTACTTAATTTTAGCGAATGGGGAAGGAACTGTCAAAGAAAAAAATAATGATTATAAATAAGGTCCTCCACAAATGAGAATTATTTATAATCATTATATTATAATATTTATTTTAACATAGAAATGACTGATTTCATGAACACAGGAGAAGCAAATGCTTCAATAAAGGAAGCAGGTACCAACAGCACGCAAATCAATCCCATCGCCATACTATAGCGCAGAAAATGTTGAAAAAACGGCTCCTGTATTCGTTTTACAAACTGCTGACGTATCATTTTTAATGAAAACGCAACAGAGAGTGTTCCAATGATAATGTAGGCTGGTATTGCAACCATATTTTGCGGAAGGATGGAAACAAACGACAAAAGGAATCCCTCCCAGCTCAATTGATTGACTAAAAATCCAACCGTAAACCCAATCACTACTCCCCTCAAAAAGAGAAGAATTAAAATGACAGGCAATCCGATGATGGATATCCCAAGTACCCACATTAAAAGCACATATTTAATGTTGTGAAAATAGCTTTGGAAGAAAATATCCTTCGTATTTGCAAAGTTTCCTTCTTCCACTTGTCCAAAAAATCGGCTCATGTAGCCTAAGAGATCCTGCTTTTGTGTAAAGTTCATACTATTGACCACAATGGCCCCAAAAATTACTCCCATAAAAAACAGAACCACAATAAATAAATACAATGAGGAATGCTCTTTTATATGCCCTAGTAGAATAGTAAACTGCGACTGTTTTTTCATCTTCGTTTCCTCCTATCATACGCTTACTAGATTGTATGATAGAGTTTAGGAAGTATGACTTAGTGAAGAAGAAAAATCTATTTTGTCTTACTGCCTATCCTTCCGAACTTTCCACCACCGCCAGCCTGGAAATCAAGCTCTCCTATTCTTGCTGCCACAATAAGGGAAGCTGTTTGTTCACCAACAATGGCTTCAAGCTCATTTTTAGACGCATGATGGAGAATTCCCATTTCACTGCCAAAAGCATTTCTTAGTTTTTCTAAGGTTTTAGGTCCAATTCCTGGAATAAAATCAAGCGGAACCTGATGAATGTATGGAGGCCTCTCTCTAGAATCAACTAAAGATGGAACGTTAGCTAGTTCCTTGATTCTTGTCGATACTCCTTTAATAAAACGGGGATGGCTGCAACTACTACAGATAGCAACTTCGCTTTTGGGCATTTGGTAGCACTTTTCACAAACTGTTTTGTAATACTTTCCTAGTTGAGGGTTAAGGCCGTAGTTTGCCGTGATTTTTCTCCCACCCTCTTCTTTTAATGCCATGTGCAGTTCTTTAAAAGTGGGCTCTTTCATCCGTATTTTTTGATACTCTCGTGCAATTTTCCCAGTGGAGTGCGCGTCTGAATTACTGAGAAACGTGTAGTTTTCGAGTTCACTCAGTCTTGCTGCCATCGTGGTATCGGCACTTAAGCCCAGCTCCACAGCGTCAATTAAGGCTGGATCAAATACCTCTTTTAAGCTTTTCTTAACTCCTCTGCCATATAAGCTTTTAAAAGGTGTAAAGATGTGTGCTGGGATAAACAACCCACCAAGCTCGCGTACTTTTTGCTGTATCACTTTTGTTTTTTCATAAACACGCTGCGTGGACAAGGTGTTGTTTTTCACTCTTTTACTAATCCAGTTTGAAAAACGAATCATACTCTCTATCGTTGGCATATAGGTAAGAACATGAATAAGCCCTTGACAATTCTCATCGAATAACTCGATTTCCGCTCCCAGAATTAGCGTGAGCTCTCCCACCTGTATGCCCCCGCCCTCAAGCTCTGACATCGCTCCATTGGTAACAGCATTTCGAAGTTCCACCAACACTTCAGGTACATGGCAATCAATGACCCCTATCATGTTTAGCCCTTTTCTATCACGTGCTTCTTCCAAAACCGCCTCCAAAGTAAGTTTATTGGAGGCGGTAATTTTGACAGGCTTGCCACTTGACGTTCTGCCTAGATGAATATGTAAATCTGCAAAATATTCCTGCATGGTTGTTCCTACTTTCCAAGCTGCTCTTTCATTTGCCAATATTGAACCGCATAGGCCGTTTTGGCATCATATATTTCCTTCTTTTCGATTAATTCAAGTGCTTCTTCAAGCGTCACTTCCAATAAATCAACAAACTCATCTTCGTCTAAATGGTGCTCTTCTGTATCTGCTCTTAGTCCTTTTGCCACATACAAATGGACAAGCTCATCGGCAAATCCTGGAGATGTATAAAAGGAAATCAGGGGCTCCAAATCATCACACGTGTAGCCAGTTTCCTCCTCGAGCTCCCGCTTGGCAGTTACAACTGGTTCCTCCCCAATTTCAAGCTTTCCCGCTGGAATTTCTACTAACACACGCTCCATTGCTTTTCGATATTGTCGCACCATCACCATTTTATTTTCTTCTGTGAAGGCAATCACCGCTACGGCTCCTGGATGCTTGATTATTTCTCGCTTGCTCGTTTTTCCATTTGGAAGTTCTACATCCTCTAAATATAAATCAATAATTCTTCCTGAAAATAGTTTTTCACTGTGTAAGGTTTTCTCTTTTAAATGATCCATCTCACTCGCTCCTTGTTCTGTAGCGTTGTTTATCTTCATACATTCTACCATACAAGGATTAGGAGGAGACAACATGAAGGTATATGTCCGCCCTAACAGCATTGTAATGGTCGGAAAAGCTTGGGAAATTCGGCAAAAGTTAAAGGATTATGCACTTCACCATGTGTATGTCACATCTTGGATCAATGCTCTGAAGGATAAATAAGCCTCCAAATTTGTAGACTCCCTCTTCTTTTTTGTAAAATAACAAAAAAGGAGGGATTTTTTTGTTCCATAAAAATCGTCTTGGCAGGTCTGATTTAATAGTAAGTGAGGTTGGACTTGGCTGCATGTCTTTAGGTACAGAGGAAACGAAAGCTGTCGATATTGTAAAAAAAGCATTGGATTTAGGGATAAATTATTTTGATACGGCAGACTTGTATGACTTTGGTGAGAATGAAAAGTTGGTGGGAAAAGCACTAAAAGGAGTGCGAGATCAGGTTGTACTTGCAACTAAGGCCGGCAACAGGTGGACACCAGGAAAAGAAGGTTGGGAATGGGATCCTTCCAAAAAGCATATAAAATCTGCTGTAAAGGATAGTTTATCCCGTTTAGGTACTGATTACATTGATTTATATCAATTGCATGGTGGTACCATAGATGATCCGTTTGAGGAAACCATTGAAGCGTTTGAGGAGTTAAAGTCAGAAGGCTTGATTCGTGAGTATGGTATTTCCTCCATTCGGCCGAATGTGATCAAGCGTTTTGTAGAGAAATCCTCGATAGTGTCTGTAATGATGCAGTATAGTATGCTCGATACCCGGCCGGAGGAATGGCTAGAATATCTTGATACGCATGGTGTTAGTGTCATTGCTCGTGGGCCATTGGCGAAGGGATTGTTGTCTGATAAAGGGGTCGAAAAGCTACATACAAAGTTTGCTGAAAAAGGGTACATGGCTTATTCAAAAAAGGAGCTTGAGGAATTGGTGCGCAAGCTTTTAACAATTGCCGATGGGCGTCCGTTAGAGGCTGCTGCATTTGAATATTGTTTAGCGCACCCATCCGTTGCTGCTGTCATACCAGGTGCAAGCTCTGTTGAACAGCTGGAGGCAAATGTGGAAGCAGTTAAGGATTTTGAATTTTATGGAGATGATTTTGCTCAATTTAAGCAATTGTTAAAGCAAAATGTGTATGAAGAGCATCGGGATTAGGAAGTTTTTGCTGATTTAGCTAGATGTGGGGGGCAGCTCGGGGCTGCTCCTCCTATTTATGTTGGTGTGGAGGGTTGTATGTGAAATTAATCTGTCCAACTTTGATTTTTTCTGTCCAACTTTTCGATATTTAAGCCACTTTCGAAATAATTTAGCCACTTTTTTATTTTTTTGTCCATGTGATCCCAGATAAAGGCCATTCGACACATACTGACTAAATTCGCCAGCAGAACCACCCTGCCAGCTCAGCCCGTAACCTCCCTAACACCTACTTTCACCTCAAACCCTCTACTTAAATTCCCGCCAATTTTGATTGCTCTCCTCAAACAACTCTTCAAAGCTTTTATTCTTTTCTCTCAAACGTCTCTCTTCCTTTGCTTTTGCAGCCGCTTCTTCCTTCTGTTTTTGTTCTGTTTCTACTAGTTGAGATTTCATGGATTTCAGCTTAGAGAATACATCTCCCTCTAGTTGATCCTTAAGAGTTAATGATTCTTCCTTTTTATGTGATACGGCATTCCCCGTACTTTTTTGCTTTTTCTTTTTCATTATGAACAGCCCCCTACTCCATTACTTTTCTAGTAGTATAGCAAAAAAATGCATGATCAGAAATCACCAGCCTCTTTTGATAAAAAATATTACTTTATAATTATTATAATTTAATATTGATTTTTCTTTAATAAGTGTTATTATTGTTAACGAGCTACCACATTAATTACGAGGTGATATCATTGCAAACTACTAACAAAAAGCTAACAACCAGCTGGGGTGCACCTGTTGGAGATAATCAAAACTCGATGACAGCTGGATCTAGAGGACCTACCCTGATCCAAGATGTTCATTTACTTGAAAAGCTTGCTCATTTTAACCGTGAGCGTGTTCCTGAACGAGTGGTTCATGCAAAAGGTGCGGGAGCACACGGATTCTTTGAGGTGACCAATGACGTAACACCTTACACGAAAGCAGCATTTCTTTCAGAGGTTGGCAAGCGAACTCCATTATTTGTCCGTTTCTCTACAGTTGCTGGGGAAAATGGCTCTGCCGACTCGGTTCGTGATCCACGGGGCTTTGCCGTCAAGTTTTATACAGAAGAAGGAAATTATGATCTTGTTGGAAACAACACACCTGTTTTCTTTATTCGAGATGCTATTAAGTTCCCTGACT
The DNA here is from genome assembly GCF_009363695.1 of Bacillus sp. THAF10. NCBI lineage: Bacteria > Bacillati > Bacillota > Bacilli > Caryophanales > Bacillaceae > Bacillus > Bacillus sp. THAF10. The sequence continues at coordinate 2,363,170 of NZ_CP045403.1, forward strand.
TTATTCATACACAAAAACGTCATCCAAAAACACATTTGAAAAACCCAAATGCAGTTTGGGATTTTTGGTCCCTTTCTCCTGAGTCCCTGCATCAAGTGACCATCTTGATGTCTGACAGAGGAATTCCTGCCACTTACCGCCATATGCATGGATTTGGGAGCCATACATTTAAATGGGTAAATGAAGATGGAGACGGAGTTTGGATTAAATACCATTTTAAAACAGAACAGGGTATCAAAAACCTTACAGAGGAAGTTGGAACAAAACTTGCTGGTGAAAATCCAGACCATCATACAGAGGATTTATATCATGCTATTGAACATGGAGACTATCCATCCTGGAAGGTATATGTACAAATTATGCCGCTAGAGGATGCGAATACTTACCGTTTTGATCCGTTCGATGTGACAAAGGTTTGGTCCCAAAAGGATTATCCATTAGTGGAGGTTGGTCGCATGGTGCTCAACCGTAACCCAGAAAACTATTTTGCGGAAGTGGAGCAAGCCACCTTCTCCCCTGGCACATTGGTTCCGGGTATTGATGTGTCACCTGATAAAATGCTGCAAGGTCGCTTGTTTGCCTACCATGATGCCCACCGATACCGTGTTGGGGCCAATCATCAGGCACTACCAATAAACCGTGCAAAAAATGAAGTAAACAACTATCAGCGTGACGGTCAAATGCGCTTTGATGACAATGGCGGGGACTCTGTTTATTATGAGCCGAACAGCTTGAATGGACCAACGGAGTCACCAGAAGATAAGCAGGCTTCCTATAGTGTTTCTGGTGTTGCTGAGAGTGTCGCATATGATCATAACGACCATTACACGCAAGCGGGAGATCTGTATCGCTTAATGAGTGAAAACGAGCGAAATCGTTTAGTAAAAAATATTGTTGGGGCAATGGCTCCTGTAGAAAGTGATGAAATTAAACTTCGTCAAATAACTCACTTCTATAAAGCTGACCCTGAATATGGAACAAAAGTAGCCGAAGCCCTTGGGTTGAAAATCCCACAAGAAATTCGCTAAACATAACATTGCAATTCTCTTTTATTCTCATATCTAAAAAAACCAGCAGGCACCCTTATCCAGTGCCTGCTGGTTTTTTGTTTGAGGTTAATGAAACGACCGCCAAAACGCTCCTTTTTTATCAATGATGCTATTAATCTCTTTAAACGGTATTTCAAACGTGGGGAACCCTGCTGCATAAGGGGCGATTTCGTATGGAGTAAAGTAAAGAAATAGCGAATCACTCGAAACGTAAAATGGTTGATCAGGTTGGATTCCCTTGTAAGCATCGGGGAAATAATCTTCAGGGTTTTCCGCAATTTGCTTTCCTACGATTTCACTCAAAACCTTCACATAATCACTATCTTTTTTAAACAAATCCTTCAGCTGATAAATTTGGCCAGACTTAATGTCTATAGGGACCATCATTTGTGTTGGCATGCCATGCGCGGCCCCAAATGGATAGTTGTACGCACTTAACTCAAGAATTACCAGGTTCTTGTTGAAAAATTGGATATCAAAATCACCCGTGAAGTTGTAATCTAATTGTTGGTTAGGCGGAATGGGAACGACTTGTGATTGAACGCTAAGATACTCGTTAACTTTCTTTTCTGCTTGTTTATTTTCCATCCCTTGAAGTTGCGGGTAATACACGAGGTAGTCTTTGTTTGGACGGTATTTTTCTTCCATTACGGAAACAGTTTTGGTTAAAGGTATTTCTGTGTTTTGACTCCAGACAAGCTTACCAGTTTTATCATAGTAAGATAAACGCTGATCCACAAAGGCTTTTACAAGTTGCCCTTCTATTGTTAGAGTGCCTATACCATCAACGATTGGTAGAGATTTTACCTGTCGACCATTTTTATCGACAAAAAACGTCTGTAGTCCTTTGGTTACGGAACTGTACTCTCCTTGATAGTTTCCTATTTCACTATAGACAAACTCGCTTAAAAGTTTTCCTGTCTCTGCATTCGCCAAGGCATACATGGATCCAACAAAGGGTTCCTCAGGATTCAAGGCCTTTCCAACTGAAACACGGTTTCCACCTAAAATATTCATGTCATTATGTTTTGGAGAAATGATGTACTTGCCAGTTTTATCAATCAATCCGAACTCATTTTGATAGTCTGTTGATTGATTCACTACCGCTCTTCCGCCCTGAAATGGGAGGGCCATTCCAAATTGCGGGGGAATGATGACTTTTCCTGTTTCATCCACATATCCTGCTTTATCCTGGTAGGTTTTCTTAAATGAAAGGAGTCCTTCACTCAGTCCATTCATTTGCTGATAGGGAAACGTTTGTAGCTGGGATCCAGTAGAATCCAGTAAGGCATACTGATCTTCTCTAACTTGGACAAGTCCTTTTCCTGTATTAAAATCATAAACATTTAGATATCTTGCAGGGATGGCAACTCTTCCGTTCAAATCTAAATAGCCATAGCGTGTGGTGTCATTTTTGGTTTCTTGATAAACCGCCCGTCCTCCCTGGTATGGGCTGATGTAATCGTACTTTTTTTCTGTGAGGACCTTTCCTTTTTCATTAATGACTACCGAACCACCTTCATTTAACATCGCAATGGCTCTGCCCTCTGTAAATGGCAAGATTGTGGCGTAAGATGGTTTTACCACAAACTTTCCTGTTTGATTGATTATCCCAGTTCCTTCTCTCTTACTTACTATCGCCAATCCGTTTTGTTGAAAACCATTGGCATTAGCATAGGCTGGCTTTAAAACAACTTTACCTTTTTCATCAATATAGCCCCATTTTGTTCCTTCTACCGTTTTTACGGGTGCAGGAAAAAGCCTTGGCTTTACAATTCTGCTAAAAAACCTCCCAAACATAAAAAAAATCACCCCACCAGTTTTTCAATATCTTATGGAAAACAGGTAGGGTAGGTGAATGACCTTATTATGAAGTTAAATGGTATTACATCTTTCCACTAGCTTTTTCTTTCGCTTTTTCAAAGAGTGATTCCTTAATTTTATATACGGAGGAAACATATTCTAGCTGCTGTGATTTCATAATATCTATAGGTGTAACGTCACCAGTTACAAGATTTTCTACTAGATCAATGCCGATATGCTGGTAGGCTTTATCAATAATTTCTGAGCAAATATATCGATCCTGTTCATGAATGATAATGTTCCAGCGAAAAAATCTTTTCACACATAGTGAAATTAACCTCCACCAGTCATAGCCCTTCGATGTTGAAATTTTTCTATGAATAAAGGCTAACATTTGCTCTTGTTGCCCAATTGACAGCTTCGTTTTCAAACGATAGAGATCGTATTCCTTGTAAGGATTTTTCATAATTTCCATTTTCTTATGTAAATCTACTTCACAAATATTCTCCTGATCAACTGCAATAGTGACATGTGTGTACGGTGATTTTAAGAAAAAGCGAATAAAAGGACTTACGTTGCAATTTCCCTTCACAAAAAGTAAATCTCCTACCTCCATTTTCATCTATTCCACCCCAATATAGGAAAAATATCCCTCATTCAACTTCCTTCATTATACATCAAAAGTCACGGTTTTTATTAAATGTATCTAAAAGTTATCTACTTATTCGTTCTGAAGTATCAGTTGGAAACCAACATTCCTTGAATTATAATAGAAATACTAGTTTGAAAGGATGTTTCAGATGAATAAAAAAGACTTAGAAGCTGCAATTGTGGAAAATTATCAAAAAGAAGAAAACATGATGATACTCGTATTTGCACAGTGGTGTATCAATCACAATTTAGACCCTATCGCACTTTATTCCAAAGCTTACCCAAATCAGACGAACAACCCTGCCCTACAACAAGCACTGGAATTAACAGTTTCTAAGGAAGAAGCTGGTGAAATACCTGATCAAACCGTTCTCGGTGTTTTGTCCATGTTTGGAAATGATGATTTAGCATTTGTTGTAACAGAGGAAATTTCAAAAAGAAAAGCCAATTAATTTCCATGTGGGGTATCGTTCTGTTTCTAACATATATCTTTCTTTTCCTTCATAAAAAAGTAGAAGAACTTTTGAAGGAGTGGAGCGAAGGATGCGTTCAGAATATAGACTTTGGTCAGCATGGCCCTATCAAGAGGAACAGTCTCCCCCTGTTGGTGTACCACAAGCAGGCTTTTGGCCTATGTTTTTCATAAAAAGGGACAGTGAAAATAGATTTTTCGATCCTTTTGGAAGAGAGATTCAATGGCAGATTAAACCGCCGCTTACAATTGACTGGAATGCCGAGCTTGCACTCGTTGAACGTACAGTGAATTCAGTAACTCCTCAGCAAATTCAAAGTGCAAGTTACTGGGCGACTGGTGAAATAGGTGAACGTTTTTCTACGATGCTCTATGAATATGCAGCAAAATATCCAATGGGCTCTCCAAATTGTGCCCGTATGCAAGGATTCTTTCATGCAACCTTGAACGACGTCTTTGTTGTCTGCTGGTATCTAAAATATATGTGGGACGTTGCAAGACCTAATCAATATGGAAGGCATATTCCAAAGATCATAGATACACCACGCTTTCCTGCATATCCGTCTGCTCATGCCAGTTTGGCAGGGGCAGCGGACATATTAATGACGTATTTCTTTCCAGAAGAGGAAGCTAATATCAAAGCGACAACGGAAGCAAGCGCACAATCAAGATTGTACGCTGGGGTTCATTTTGACGCAGATAATAAAGAAGGCTTACGTCTAGGAAGACAAATTGGAAAAATTGCCGTGGAGATTTTACAGGTGCAAAATGTTAAACAATAATCATGATAGCTGAAAAATATGATGACATAGCGTTCATCATCTTTCTGTTTTATCGTGAAGGACAGGTGCCTCCTCCATATTCTCTATCCAAAGAATTTCCTGTCCATCCACCCCTTCTTTTATCCAAGCATCACGACTAGAACCTTCTCTAATCCACGTTATATAAGGATAAACAGATTGCGGATCACGATCATACTTATTTTCTTTTGGAAACGTAATTTGTTGTTGTTCACCTGTGAAAAGGTCTAGTCTTAGGTCCACAAACCCCTTTGGCGTGAATTATTGGATTTTCCTGATGAAGTTTTTGGAGCAAATTTATTTCAAGATTGCTTTTGTCTTCTGAAAAGTGCTTTTTTAATATGTAACGTTTTTGATTACCATCCTTTAATAAAAATGCTCTTTCATATAATGTTTGAAATTCTGTTGCCTCTATTCCCCACTTTTGCCCAATTTCCATTGCTTTCATGCTCTACTCTCCTCTTAAACATATAAAACCCGCCATTCACATACTTCATCCATCCCAAGGTTTTTATAAACGCTACGGGCAGCAGGATTGGAATAAAACAAATACGGAACTTTTCCTTCTATTAAGAGTTGATCAAACAGTGCTATTAATACTTCTGTGCCATAGCCTTTCCCGCGAAACTCTGGATCTGTAAACACGCCAATAATAATCGCACTTGTTTCTGTCTCTTTTACAGTTGCTGCACAAGCAACCATTTTCCCATCTATTGCAACATAGTAGTTTCTATTCGACGTTTCTACTATCTTTATTTTTTCACAATCTATATAGGCTTGTTTGTCCTTAGGAAGACTTCCCTTAAATTCCTCAGTTAGAGAAAACAAGTTATACTGCATTCCAAGCTCATCTTCCGTTTTCACCCGCTTCATCCGGAGTTCAGGATACCTTCTACTTGCTTTGATTTGATGAACAGCCCCCATATATGAGGAGCTATCATGAGTGATATTTAGGTAGGGTACGAGTTTTTCCACCATTCTACTTGGGCCTGAGATTTTATGATAAGTCACTTGTTTTATGAATGGTGTAAAACATTCAACACTCTGATTTGTGTTTTCATAAAAAAATAAGTTTCCTTCATTTTGAAAAAGAATAGCGGTTAATTTATTGTTCTGAAAACTACCAAACACTTGAACATTTGTTGCCGCATATTGACTAACAAGCAAATCATTCAATACGAATTGATAATTTTTTTCGTCCTTTCCAAACAACTCGATGACACTTGGATGATGCTCTAATGATAATCGACGTACTTCCATTGTGTTCTCCTTCGCTTGGTAGTTAAAAAATGTAAAAAACGTTTCCTATTTCAAAAATATCATGTTCATCTTTTGTTCCTGGATGTCCAAATCTGGATAGTGTTGTTCGATAAGAAAGACCGTTTCCTGAACAAGTTTCTCTAATAAATCAAAAGCTACAACTGAATCACTAAGCAAAACTTGATTTACCCTTTCTTCAAAGTCATATGGTGTGATGGTCATACTTTGTTTTGTTTGCAAGCCATTTGAATGATGGATGATGTACATATAACCTATTTAGTCCAAAAAGAGCTCCCATCAGTTTTATCAAAACTTCCTGTTTGACTCCATGTATCGTCTTGTCTTTTTATCAATGCTCTTCTGTTATTCCAGCGATTTCCTAAAAATAAATTTTCTTTTATCATTGCTTGAGAAAGTTTTTCCGGATAAAAAAGTATCCTTCTCTTTAAATCTTCTACCTTATAATTTCCATATAAAGGTAAACCATCATGAAGTGACGCAAGGATACATTGTTTATCGTAATTTGTATCAAAAAAATGACAAACATCATCAATAATGTTCTCCACTGTAATGGTCAAAAAATTACTAATTTCAAGCTTTATCCCACCCTCTGTTATAAACGATTCAGACCACTCATCATCTTCAAATGGATGGAAGGATAAAACAGTGCCGTTTACTGATTGTATAGGTAAATGTCTGTCTATATCGGTAGGGGCAGTTTTCCAAAAAATATGTAACTCGATATCCGAGAATTCATCCTCCCACCCATTGGCTACCGAGCCTGTCAATAATATTGCCTCTACCTTCGGATTTTCTTTATATTTGTTTGCTAGTTGTTTTGCAGTTTGTTTTAAATTCATGTTGGTTCCTCACAAATGTTTAATATGTTTTATAAATTGCTAAGTACAAAAGTTCAAACCTTATAAGACTGATCTCTCACCACCACTGTTTGTGGCGTGAAACGAATCAAAACAGTGGAATCGTCAAGGTTACGAAAACGGGAATCCCAATTCTCTTCATTTTTTCCTAAGTACTTCGAGATAATTTCGAAAACAATTTCAGAGCGAAAACGTTCCACTTTTCCAATACCTCTGAAGCCTGCATGAAATACTTTTCCCGTTTTTACATCAAAGTCCACAATTCCTAGCGCACACTTTGGGTTTTTTTGAATCCTTTTGGGAAAGGAGTCTGACTTCGTTCCAATAATCCATATTTCGTTATTTTCCCAATGAAACCAGACAGGAGAATCTTTGGGTGTGTCCTCCTCCACCGTAGCAAGGTGGGCAAAAAGTGGCTTTTTCAACATACTATCTAAGTCAAAGGTGTGTTTCCCCTTCAAAACTTGCATTCTTATCCACCTCTTTATTATGATTTTCTGTCAGTTCTCGATAATCACTAGGCAATGTCCCTCTTTCCACCACATCAATAGACCAAGAAATGATCGTGGTACTGTCACGCACATTATTTAATTGAATATCACGTAAGAGTACGTGAACTCCTGAAGTCACATCCATCCCCTTAAACTTTTCAAATATATTCTCAGGCTTGTGATAGCTTGTATTCGGACATTCTAGGAGCCCATCAGTTGTTAAAAGGATATGATTGGTGCCTCTCCGCAATTCCTTTACACCAGTGCTGTAGGTAGGTACCTTTTTATGAAACGTGCTTTCTTTTCCCACCCATTCGAAAAAACTTCGATGATTCAATTGATATTCACCAAGTCGAGCTAGTTCAGGATGGTATATAAGTAGTGCACAATCTCCTACTGAAAACCACCAAAGGTAATTTGATTTCCTAAAAGCAATGAGACAAGCTGTTTCTCCATTTACTCTTTGGCATTTTAGGAGGAAATCTGGACTATCAAAAATACTTAGGATTTTTTGTGATAACGTTTTGAAAACTGTTTGCAAAGGTAGATTTAGTACTTCTAAAATGGCTTTCTTATTCTTTCCCATTGTCTTCACTACCAAATCTGCACTTTCTGCTGAAGAATGTGCATCTAGCACGATAGCAAACTCCCATTCTCCCTTTTCATCCAGCCATAAAAGAGCACCATCTTCATTTTTGTACTGCCCTGCATTGGAGTTCCCACCAAAAAGGCCACAAGTAACTCTGTCTTGATAAGTTGAAATGCTAATTTCATCGACATAATGCATTCGGCTGCCTACCCAGTTAAATCCATTCATATGATATTCTTCTTTCTCGTTTTGTTCACATGAGCTCCTTAACATGTTTCTTTCCCAAGATAGATCGTATCTAATTCTCTCTCCTGAAGTTGACTAACATAATAAGCTTTCGCTTCTGTTCTAGAACTGACAGCCTTACTCAGCTTGCCATCAATAAAATGGAGAGCAACACCATCATCAGCTGCAATACCCGGCTTTAACTGATTTGAATGGATGAAATTTTGATAGGATGGTCTCCTTTTGCTTTCTCCATCGTAATGCGGAGAGTGGCTGCCTTCCAAAAATCCTAGACACACTAACGTTTCTAGCTCGTTCCCATAGGAGTCGGTCAAGCCTTCTTCAAACCAGCAAAGAGAACCTGCGCTAATACCACTAAGAACTATTCCTTTTTGGTAGGCTTTGTGCAAAATTTCGTCAAGGCCCCATTCTTTCCAGAGCACAAGTAAGTTTCTTGTGTTCCCTCCGCCAACAAAGATAATATCCTGATCTAATAAGTAAGTTTGAAAGTTCCTAGTATGTGGTTGAAAAAGAGACAAATGAGAAGGTTCACAATTCTGTTTCTCAAAAGCTTGGTAAAATCTATCTATATAGTTTTGAGCGTCACCACTTGCGGTAGGAAGAAAACAAATTTTCGGGCGTGATGCTTCAGCTTGATTCAGAATATAGATATCTAATAGTGGATTTTCTGGTTCCATTGAAAAACCGCCACCACCAAGGGCAATAATTTGTTTCATGTGGCTTCTCCTTTACTATGTAAGATTTTTAATCCATATTATACCACTACATTCGATTTAAAGTGACAAAATTCAGAATATAATTAGCATAAATGGTTGAATATGGTACAATTTATGTAGAGAATGGTTTTTATTTTGCAAGGGGGATAGAGATGGAGCTTTTCTGGATTTGGGGGATTATAATAATTGCATTCGTTTTATTTGTTATCATCGTAAATGCTAGCAGATTTGATAACAAAACAGTTTTAGAAATAGGCGTTATTGCATTGGGCTTGGTTGTTTCAGGAGGGATAAGCTTTTACATAGCAGGTATGCTTCAGGTGCTCAATCCTTTTACCGGGGGATTTGGAATTATTTTGTTCTTAACTGGTGTATTTTTGCTTTTTGTAGCTTTATTTCGCAGATAAAAGGGAGTTAATTAAGGCAAATAAAGCCGGTCGCACACAAATAAGTGACGACCGGCTTTTTTACATTTAAAACGCTTCTAATTTCACATGCTCATCAACTATTAAGGTAGGTTCTGTTGTATTTTGGATATCCTCTACGGAAAACCCGCTTGCAACCTCTACAAGCTTTAAGCCCTGGTCAGTCACATCGATTACTGCGCGGTCCGTTATAATTCGATCGACTACTCCTTTACCAGTTAAAGGAAGGGTGCACTCTTTTAATATTTTTGCTTCCCCTGCTTTATTCACATGGTCCATGATCACGATAATGCGTTCGGCTCCGTGAACGAGGTCCATCGCTCCGCCCATGCCCTTGATCATTTTTCCTGGAATCATCCAGTTAGCTAGGTCCCCATTTTCACTAACTTCCATGCCACCTAAAATGGCGATGTTCACATGCCCACCGCGGATCATGGCAAAGGATTCGGCGCTGTCAAAGTAGGCCGCTCCTGGAATGGCAGTGACCGTCTCTTTACCAGCGTTGATTAAATCCGGATCAACATGTTCCTTTGTTGGATATGGCCCTATACCAAGCAAACCATTTTCCGATTGTAATACGACTTGCTTGTTATCGGATATGTAGTTGGCAACAAGTGTTGGCATCCCGATTCCAAGATTTACATAAAAGCCGTTTTCAATTTCTTTTTCTGCTCTTTTTGCAATTTTTTCTCGGTTATTTACTTTCGTCATCGTTTGTTCCCCTCCTCGCTAGTCTCTTGTGGTGACGCGTTCGATTTTCTTTTCTTGTTTTCCAACAATTAAGCGTTGCACATAGATACTTGGTGTTTGGATGAGGTTTGGATCTAAATCACCAATTTCCACAAGCTCTTCCACTTCCGCAATCGTTACTTTTCCTGCAGCGGCAATCATTGGATTAAAATTTCGAGCTGTTTTGTTGTAGATGAGATTTCCCATTTTATCCGCTTTTGTCGCTCGAACAAGACTGAAGTCAGCAGTAAACGCTTCTTCAAGTAAATACTCTTTTCCATTAAATGAACGTACTTCTTTTCCTTCGGCGATTGGTGTTCCGACGCCTGCAGGAGTGTAGAATGCAGGAATACCTGCACCGCCAGCTCTAATTTTTTCCGCTAACGTTCCTTGAGGAGTTAGTTCCACTTCCAGCTCTCCTGATAAAACTTGGCGTTCAAACTCTTTGTTTTCCCCAACATATGAACCAATCATTTTTTTAATTTGTTTGTTTTTCAATAAAAGACCTAATCCCCATTCGTCCACTCCACAGTTATTGGAGATAACCGTTAAGTCTTTCACCCCAGTTTCCACAAGGGCTAAGATCAAATTTTCCGGGATTCCACAAAGACCGAAGCCTCCTACCATGATGGTTGCTCCGTCATGAATGTCTTTAACTGCTTCAGTGAAGGATGTGTATACAGGTTTCATCTTCGTTGCACCTCTTTCTATTGTGATTAAATATTTTCTACGATTGTAGCAACACCTTGTCCGCCGCCAATACATAATGTAGCAAGGCCTTTTTTGGCGTCACGGCGTTTCATTTCGTGAATAAGGGTAACGAGAATTCGCGCGCCACTAGCACCAATAGGGTGACCTAGAGCGATTGCCCCACCGTTTACATTTAATTTTTCCGGATCAAATTGAAGCTCGCGTCCTACAGCCAGTGCTTGAGCAGCAAAGGCTTCGTTTGCTTCTACAAGATCCATTTCTTCCATTGTTTGCGCACCTTTTTCAAGGGCCTTTTTCACAGCAGTTACAGGACCAATTCCCATAATACTTGGATCAACCCCACTGCTCGCATTTGCTACAATTTTCACAAGTGGTTGAATGCCAAGCTCCTCTGCTTTCTCCCTACTCATCACGACAACAGCAGCTGCTCCATCATTGATTCCAGAAGCATTTCCAGCTGTTACCGATCCATCTTTTTTGAAGGCAGGACGCAAGCCACCAAGCTTTTCAGCGGTTGTTCCCTTTCTAGGAAATTCGTCTGTATCAATGGTCAAAATTTCCTTTTTCTTCTTCACTTCAACAGGAACGATTTCACCCGTAAACTTGCCGTCTTCTATTGCTTGAACCGCTTTTTGTTGGCTGTTTGCCGCAAATTCGTCCTGCTCCTCGCGTGATAATCCATATTTTTCGCAAAGGTTTTCTGCTGTTACGCCCATATGATAATCATGGAACGCGCAAGTCAAGCCGTCTGCTACCATGCTATCGACAACTTTCTGGTCGCCCATGCGAAAGCCGTCTCTTGCTCCTTTTAATAAATACGGTGCCTGAGACATGTTCTCCATCCCGCCAGCCACTACTATATCAGCATCACCAGCTATAATTGCTTGAGCTGCTAGATGTACGGTTTTGAGTCCAGAACCACATACTTTGTTGATGGTCATGGATGAAACTTCTTGAGGAATTCCTGCTGCCATAGCAGCTTGTCTTGCGGGATTTTGGCCAAGCCCTGCCTGTAAGACATTCCCCATGATCACTTCGTCTACACTATCAGGAGAAACTCCCGCCCTTGCAAGAGCCTCTTTAATAACTATTGCTCCGAGTTGTGGAGCGGAAACATCCTTTAATGCCCCACCAAAGCTTCCTATCGCTGTTCGGACAGCGCTTACAATTACTACTTCTTTATTCGACATAATTTCCTCTCCTCTCGACTGACTAATTTCTAGACAGATGTCGAAACTCCTTCTTTTTTTATAAAATTTCTATAATTCTTACGATAGGTTGTGTAAAATTGAAGGAAGGGAGAAATTTTTAATAAGGGGGAATTACTAGCATGAATTTGCCAAAGAAAGCAACCATCATTGAAGTGGGGCCTCGTGATGGCTTGCAAAATCTAAAAACTTTCGTCCCAACAGATGCAAAAGTTGAATTTATACAAGAATTGAAAAAAGCAGGAGTGCGTGAAATGGAGCTTACATCTTTCGTGTCACCAAGATGGGTTCCGCAAATGTCGGATGCGGCCTTAGTTATTGAGAGCTGCAATGATCAAGATTCAAGAAATTTTGTTCTAGTTCCAAACGAAAAAGGAATTGAGCGTCTAAAAAGTACGTCGTGTAAAAATGCGGCAGTTTTTGTAGGAGTTAGCGATACGTTTAATAAGAAGAATATAAATAAAACAACAAAAGAAAGCATGCTTGAGCTTGAGCCCTTAATTCGTGATTTAAAGGCACAAGGTTATTTTGTACGCGCATGCATTTCCACATCCTTTTATTGTCCTTACGAAGGTAAAATTCCTGTTGAGAGAGTCGTTTCATTATGCAAACAGTTTGTTGCATTTGGTGCAGATGAGTTAAGTGTTGCAGATACAGTTGGAATGGCCAACCCATTAGAGTCCTTTGAATTATTTTCCGTTTTGAAAAAAGAACTTGCTGAGATTTTCATTACCGCTCACTTCCATAATACTCGCGGCATGGCACTTGCCAATGTTTTTGCTGCGCTTCAAGCTGGAGTGGACCGTTTTGATGCCTCTGCCGGTGGCTTAGGTGGGTGTCCATTTGCCCCGGGTGCTTCAGGCAATGTTGCCACAGAAGATGTTGTTTATATGTTAGAAGAGATGGGGATCGAAACGGGAATAAACCTAAACCGAGTGGTAAAGGCTTTAGAGAACCTGTTACCACATTTAGATAAGCAATATGAAAGTCAGTATTATAAGCTTGTACAAGGCGGTGCCATTGCACAGCCTCGTGCATAAAAGTTCCACTTCCTATCCATATTAGAAAGGAAATTTTCTATGGAAGGGAGCCTAAAGAGATGTCCAAGCATAATAATCATCATGGCCCAAGTCAAAAGGGTCAGCCTCATGCTGAAAGTGCGAAGCAGACGGTTGCAGCGGAAGAAGTGGAGCGTGCAAACCACCCAACGAAACGTCAAAATTCTGAACAATAATGGAATGGTAAGCCGTATTTGAAAGTATTATCCTGACTTTTAAATACGGCTTTTTCGTTCCTCATCCACTCCTCGGAGCAAACAGCATCACAGAAACTCCCACTAGACAGATTCCAGCTCCTAACCAGTCATAAACATCTGGTGTTTTTCGATCAATTCCCCACCCCCACAGGACAGAAAGCACAATAAATACGCCTCCGTAAGCTGCGTATACTCTCCCAAAGGTTGGAAAGCTTTGAAACGTAGCAATGATTCCATACATCACGAGTGCGACTCCCCCAACAACTCCCCATGAAAGTGGTTTCCCTTCTCTTAACCATAACCAGATGAGGTACCCTCCCCCTATTTCTGCAAGACCAGCAATTAGAAAGAGTGTTAATGCTTGTATCATACTCATCATCTCCATATTTTTTTCCCATGTTACGTTCTAGTTCCCACAACTTGTACATATTTTTTAGAAAGCGAAATTCTTTTCGTCTACTCTTAGTATAGGTGGGATATAGGTGTATTACGTCTACTTTCTTGAAAATAAAAATTGTATTCTAAGTCAGTTAAGAAAACAGATTCCAGCAGTGAACGAAGAGCTCAGAATCAAAGGCAGAAAAGCAAAAGTAATCAGCGTGACCAACTTCGATGATAGTCATGTGAATGTTCATGTGGAGCTTGAAAAAATAGTAAAAAAACCGCTTGTTGACCTTTCGAAAAAGAAAAAGAAATAGCCTTAAAATGCTTGAAAATAAAAAGCACGTGAGGAAAAACATCTTGTTTACCTTTACGTGCTTTTTGTGTTGTTTGGAGTGGGCTTTTAAAGGGAGCTTTGGCACCTTTGAGGTCGTGCAGCACCTCTGCTCGACCTCTTCTTCTCGCGACCACGCTTTTTTGGGTCAAGCAGCACCCCTGCTCGACCTCTTTTTCTCTCGACCACGCTTTTTTGGGTCGTGCAGTCTCCCTGCTCGACCTCTTTTTCTCTCGACTACGCTTTTTTGGGTCGTGCAGCACCTCTGCTCGACCTCTTTTTCTCTCGACCACGCTTTTTTGGGTCGTGCAGCATCCCTGCTCGACCTCTTTTTCTTTCGACCACGCTTTTTTGGGTCGTGCAGCATCCCTGCTCGACCTCTTTTTCTCTCGACTACGCTTTTTTGGGTCGTGCAGCATCCCTGCTCGACACATGTTTCTCCGGGCAACGCTTTTTTAGGGGGTGCACCATCTCTATTTCACCTAGTTTGATACCAACTTGGCACATTCTTTTCAAAATTATCGTGATCCTTTATATTAGCTAATGAGTAACGAAGTAACAAAGCACCCTGCTCTTCGCTCATTCTTTTTCCCCACACAATTGCCGCGACGGCATGCATTGCGTCATAAAGGCTGAACAGCTGCCAAAACTCATCAGAAATTTCTTTTCCCTCATGATACCCATCAATGGCGCCAATGGAAAAGGGCACACTTACCTGAATGGCAAAAAATCCTAGCTTATGCAAATCATGAACCGGATCTCCCCAATCCATCTGTTGAAAATCTATGAAGCCAGCAAACTTACCTTTATGAAACACTAAATTGTTTGGATGAAAATCATCATGTTGAAATGTGTTGGGCCTATCGATCATTAAATGCTCATTAATCTTTATGTGATTTTCCAATAGATGTACAACACTTTTATCCACTTCCGGCATGTCTTTAAGTTCATTTAAATACTTGTCACTCTTGCGTTTTTTCACCGTGTACCAGGATTCTGCTTCAACTGGAGCAGGAAGTTGATGAAGCTTTTTCAATTCCAATCCAGCTTTAAAACCTACCTCATATTGCTCTTTTTCTGACAACAAAGGCAGTGCCACTTCTCCATCTTCACCTGCAACAAATTCGAGAATCATATAAGCACAATCCTCACAATCCAATACTCCAAATTCTATTGCCTCTGGAACATAATCAGATAGAGTAAAAAGCTCGTTTAAAATTTGAAATTCCTGTTTTCGGTTTGTAGCATCTTCTTTTGGAAAAACCCTTAGGAGATACTTATCATCTATTTTGTATTTTTTATCATGAGAAAACCCTTTTTGCAATACTTTCACATTTTCTGCATGTTTTATTAATGGTATTTTTGCAATGATTTGATGGTTCATTCTTATCCCCCCATGTTCAAAATAACCAGAAATTGATTATCTCTCATAGAGGAAAACACGTCTACTAATTTTTTCTAAAAAATGATAAAAATCAAAATTATTCCTAGCAAAATAAGGATTGTGATACCGAGGGTTTTTAAGCTCATATCAGAAACGCTACCAATAATACTTCGTGTCACTCCGTCATTAAAAGCCCCACCCGGATTTCGCTTGCTTTCCTCTTGTTTAAGCCTCTCTCTCATTTGGTAGGGTTTTTCCTTATCGGTCATTTCATCATCTCCTCGCTTGGATATTTATGTTAAAAT
The DNA here is from genome assembly GCF_009363695.1 of Bacillus sp. THAF10. Classification (NCBI taxonomy): domain Bacteria; kingdom Bacillati; phylum Bacillota; class Bacilli; order Caryophanales; family Bacillaceae; genus Bacillus; species Bacillus sp. THAF10. Next base: position 2,378,857 of record NZ_CP045403.1, read on the forward strand.
CAGATTAGGAAATACAGGACGAATGGGGTGATTTTTTGATAGCTGCACTCCTTAGTTTTCTTGGAGATGTTTTTGCATCACTTGCTGCTTCCTTTTCTAGGAAAATAAAAAGAGATGACTAGTGATTTCACAAAATACGTTCCTTTATGAAAGGAGTTCCAAAATTGAATTTTACACTAACAAGCTTCTCAACCGACAAATATTATGTAGGTTTTAAATACCCAGCACTCGTTACCTCAATGAAGCAGTTGGACTTGCCAGAATTCTGGGAAGAGTTCTCAAAGAAGTTTATGAAAGATGAAGTAAGCAATCTTGTTGAAAAGAAAGAGGCAATTGGATACATGAGTTTTAAAAATGAAAGTAGTAAATCCTTTGAGTATTATGCTGCTTGTGAAGTAACAGAGTTTGGTGTTACACATGATTTTCACAAAATTGTCATTCCTAAAGGAGATTACTTATTTTTTGATATTCCTTTTTCCAACAAGGATGAGGAGATAGAAGCAGTTTTAAATTTCATCAGGAAGGATTCTTCAATTGAATATAAAATAAATCAAAGCTTTTGTTTTGAATCCTATCCTGAAACATTTGATCATGAAAAGGAAGAAACATCCTTGTATTTTGTCGTACCCATATTCTAAAATACTAGCTCAGTGCAATATTCTCTGAGCTAATGGACCAACCCACATTTTTATCTTTAATTACTGTCCTTCTATAACCTCTTTAACCGTTTTTAAATGGTCTACGTCATTAATAATCTTGTAGTCATCAAAATGATTTTGTCCTACCCCGTATGTCACGCTAGTAGTTTCCATCATATTTCCTTTAGGATTAGACACTAAAAAATACAGCAAATATTCATATTCTATTTGTTGTTCTTTTTGAGGCTTCTGCATCTTAATTTCTGATAGATTCTCTAATATTTTTTGAATGGTATCTGAATCACTTACATCAATGCTTCTTACAACTTCATTACTTTCCCCCTCAACCACATTTATCGTCATTTGCTGAATTGTCGTTTCTTCATGAATATATTCTTTAGCTAAGCTGTGAAAGGATAATACTTTCAACTCTTGAAACAATACAAACCCCCAAAGCAACACAATATATGCAAACGCCCCAATTGCCAACTTTTTATTAACAGTTAAAAGTTTTCTGGCTCCAACCCAAAATGCTCCTGTAACTGTGACAAACAAGTAAAATTCCAAAGAATAAAGCAATGTTTGTTCCCCCTTGTCAACCTAACAGTATTGCGAAAAATTACCCTTGAAGAGTAAAATATGAATATCTCTGTACTATTTTTCAAGCTGCAAAACTGCCTTTTAATATTTAGCAAATGGCTACTTGTAATATTTTACCACAATTAAAGCTTTATTTCTTAAATTTTCAGTAAATTTATAAAGGGGAAATCGTGATGAATCTTGTTTATGAGGTATTACCACTAGAAAGAGCGGATGAGTGCCGGGAGATATGCAATGAATTGATGGCTTTCCAAAAGTCAAAAGCGCATATTGCTCCAGAGAGATTTGATACAATGAATTTTGATACTAGGATGCTCCCTTCTATTGAAAAGGCCATACATAATTATTTGGTGGTGGTAAAGCATGAAGAACAGATTATTGGTTATGTTTATTCCAATGTTTCACCTAAACAAGCATATTCAAACGACTTTGCCACCTTCTTTGACATGGATTCTGTTGCGAAACGGAATGTGGGCTGCCTGTCTCAATTTTACATTAAAGATGGCTATCGCCAATACGGTGTAGGATCGGAGCTTTTTAAGCTAAGCATGGAATGGTTAAAACAATTTGACGATGTGGATGATTTGTTTATCTATGTGTCTAATGGCAATGAGAAGGCACTAGAGTTTTATAAACGAAAAGGATTTTATGTTAGTCATGATATTTTGGATGGCTTTATTACTGTCTTGAGAAATAACAAATAATTTTTTCCAATTCCATTTCCCCTCCAGCATTTCCAAATGGTAAAATGTATCATATAGCTAGATGGAGGTTTTCATGTGAGTCAACTAAAAAGAGTGTTCATTGTTCTTGGCATTTTATTGTCCTATATTTTGTTCGTTGGTATTTTCTTCACCAATAAAGTCATGTATATTCGCAAAAAAACGAATGAAGAAATTTTGGAGAAGGAAAGATTGCTTGGTCATTATCAGGAAGAGCTTTATGAAAAAATCCAGAAAAAAGAACTAACCATACAATCTCCATTGGGATATAACATTTATGGAGAAATGGTAGATGTACCAGGATCAAAACGATATATGATTCTTAGCCACGGAGTAACACAAAACACGTTAAATTCCATTAAGTACATGAATATTTTTTTAAAACGAGGCTGGAACGTTATTCTCTATGATCACCGCCGTCACGGAAAATCAGGTGGAAAAACAACGAGTTACGGATTTTATGAAAAGCATGACTTAAAAGCTGTAGTCGATTGGGTAAGGGAACACGCAGTGGAGGATGCCGTTATCGGAATTCACGGAGAATCCATGGGAGCTGCCACTCTCCTCATGTATGCTGGAGCTATTGAGGACGGTGCTGATTTTTATATTGCAGACTGCCCATTCTCTGACCTGGAGGAACAACTCACCTACAGGCTGAAAGCGGATTTTAACATACCAAAGCAGCTCGTGATGCCTATTGCAAACACGTTTTTACGAATTCGTGATAAGTATTCGATCCGAGATGTCTCACCAATTACTGTTATTGAAAACATTGAAAACCCTGTTCTCTTCATCCATAGTGAGCCCGATGATTTCATTCCCTTGATGATGACTCAACAGCTATTTGAGAAAAAACTAGGAAAAAAGCAGCTCTACGTTGCCAGAAATGGGATGCATGCGATGAGCTACTCAGAAAACCGGGAAGAATATGAAAAGGCAATCGATGAGTTTTTAGAGGAAATTGGATTTGGTAACGAGTAATGCAGGGAGCTATTAGGCTTTCTGCTTTTTTAATTGAATAAATTCTCCTTCAAAATTAAACCCTATAAATATTGATTGGAGGATTGAGGTATGAAGGACGAGCAGATAAAGGAACTGAATGCCTTTTTAGAAGGCGAGTTTATGGGAATACATGCATATGAACATTACATTCAACATGCGGAAGATGCTGAGTTAAAAAAAGAGCTACAAAATATCCAACAAAATCATAAAATGCACGCCATTTTTGTAGCAGAGCACATCCAAAATTTAGGTGGCACAGCAGTGGATGATGTAGGATTGGTTGGAGAATTCCAAGAACGACTTCAGCAGGTAAAAGGGTATCCAAAAGATAGGAAATCCATTGTGGAAGGTGCCATACATGGGGAAGAGTTCGGTTCAGAAATGATGGCAGAGTTTGTAAAAGGCGACCTTGACCTTGAAAGCAGAAATATGGTCGCCGCTATTTTACAGGAGCATCAAAAGCATATTCAGTTGTTAAGAAAGCACCTAAAATAATTCAAAGGGAGAGTCTGCACACCAGCTCTCCCTTTCTTTTATCTAGATTTTAATTTTCCATATCATATGGTGGAATCCTTCATCCCAATAATCCTTCATCAAGTAATCAGGAACTCCAAACATATTTTGCCAAATCTGTTGCGCCGTTTTATACCCACTATCGAGACAATACTCGCGAATTCCTTGTTTTTTCAACTGCTGATTCATCGCTTCAAGCATCCTGACTCCAATTCCCTGCCGTTGATGGTTTGGATGAACAAAGACGGTTCCCACTTCTATTAAATCTTGAAAAGCACCATGTGTGCATTCAATGATTAATTCACTAACAGGTCCATATTCTATGGAAGCGATAATTTCGTTATGTAAAGTAGCGATGAGAAAATAACGTTTGTTTCCCCCACTTTCTAGATCACTTTTTATGTAAGCCTTTTTAGTTTCGATTTCTTGTTGAATATCGTACACTTGGTCACCAATGCCCTCTTTTTGGAACGTATCCGTGATAACTATTGTGAAAAATTGATGTAAGTTTTCTACATCCTCCTTTGTTGGCCTTCTAATTTCGATGTCAAGCATAGTAATCGCCTCTTTTATCCTTATAATAATCTAGTATATCTGTTTTTTGGAAAATTTAATATAATAGTAGGAAACTATATGGGAGTGAACGTTGTGATAGAGTATTTTCATGTGACCATTACCCCTTTTCAATTGAACAGAAGAATAAGTGTGCTATTACCACAGAACTATCATCAATCCGATAAAAAATACCCTGTTTTATATATGCATGATGGGCAGAATTTGTTTTTGGATGAGGAGGCAAGCTTCGGGGTTAGCTGGGGGATCAAAGAGTATTTGGAAAATAAGCCTGACCTGGAGTTAATCGTAGTTGGGATTGATTGCAATCAAGAAGGATTTGAACGCTTTAACGAATATGCACCGTGGGAAAATAAGGAACTCGGTCAACGCTTGTTCAATGATGAGAATTTAAAAGGTGGGAAAGGAAAGGAATATATTGACTACATCACCCACGAACTGAAGCCGTTCATTGATGAAAAGTACCGAACACTCCCCAATGAAACTGCGTTGGCCGGTAGCTCCATGGGAGGATTAATTTCAACCTATGCCGCATGTAAATACCCTGAAATTTATAAGAAGGTAGCTTCTATCTCTTCTGCTTATTGGATTAACCAGAAAGAAATAGAGGAATATGTAGGTCAAAGTGACTTATTCGCCTTAGAACGTTTTTATATGGACATTGGAACAAAAGAAGATACTTCCTTTATCAATCATCAAATCTATGTGGATTCCAGTCAGGCGGTATATGATATTTTGGCTTCAAAGGTGGAAAATGTCCGTTTTGAAATTGTGGAGGACGCCGTACATAACGAGGCTGCATGGCGGGAAAGACTGCCTATGATTTTTGGATATTTGTATGAGTGAGAGTGGGGTTAAGGGCTAGCTATAGATGACTGTTGTCTCGCTTGCTGCTTGTTTTTTGATGAAGAGGCAAGCTTTAGACATCACTTTTCTTGCTTGGAGGGAGTTTTTTGATGTAGAGACTGGCTCTATCCATCATTTCAATAGGTTCCCTCGCCTCTTCCGATCAATAGGCACACGCTTTTCATCGATTTTCTTTCTTTCCTTCAGGTAGACAAAAAAACGAGGATCTGCTTCTTTTTCCAAAAGTAAAAATAAGACCCACTCCAAAAAAGAGTGAGCCCCACCATTACTTAAAACGTCTCATATGCAATAACTTCATCCAATGGGAAACGCAGTGTGCCGTGTGCTTCAGCATCTGCTTTTCCAACTGAGATGAGCATTACTGGGATGTAACGATCTGGTACGTTAAATTCTTTTACGAATGCTGCTCGATCAAAGCCGCCCATTGGAACTGTGTCATAGCCTTTTTCTTTTGCGGCAAGCATCAATTGCATGGCTGCTAGGGAGCTGTTCATTACCGCTTCATCACGGGCAAATTGTTCATTTGTGTAAGCTCCATTGATTTGGCCAGTCAAAATGTCTTTTACTTCTTGTTTCATAAAGCCTTTGCTAACGACTTCTCCATATACTTTTTCCGCATTCACATTGGCCTGCAAATCACCTAGAATGGCAATAGTTACGGAGCTGTCCACTACTTGCTGTTGGTTATATGCTAAAGGAAGCAGCTTTTCTTTTTGGCTGTCAGATTGGATGATAAGGAACTTCCAGTGCTGTAGGTTCCAAGAAGACGGAGCCGTTATGGTCGCTTCCAAAATTTCTGTTAAATCAGATTGTGGCATTTCAAATTTCGTGTATTTTCGAACGGAATGACGTTCCTTCATTATATCAATTGCAGATTTAGTTGTTGTGTTAGCCATTTGAATCTCTCCTTCTTATTTGAAAGTTACTTATTATATTTAACACGATAAAATCTCGATGTCAAAATGTATGCTTTCAAGATTATTTACAATTATTTGCTCTTCATGAAAAAATTTCTATACTTTTGGGACAGAATAAAACGGAAAAAGTAAAGGAGGTGCGAAAAATGAACGATCATCAAATCCATGAAAATCATCCTCATAAACATAGCTTGTCCTGTGGGCATACAAAAATTAAGCATGGTGATCACATAGATTATTTGCATAATGGTCATATGCACCATGAACACAACGGCCACTGGGATGAATGTACAATTCCTGTGAATGAAACAAATCCAGCAGAATGTAAACCAATGAATTGTGGTTGTCGCCATGACAAGGATTGCGGACATGAACTGGTTCCCCATGGCGATCATCTGGACTATTTGGTAAACGGAAGATTACATCACGTACATGGTGACCATTGCGATGACCATGGACCTGTAGAATTAATATATGTAAATTAACAAAAAATTCACCTCCTTATTTTCAACAGGAGGTGAATTTCATTTTATTCTTTTAACACCGCAATCACATACAGACATCCATCCATTCCAGCTAACGAAGCATGATGTGTTTCTTTAGGAAGATAAATTCTGTCCCCGCCCTTGCAGGAGATTAGCTCGCCTCCCACCTCTATCGACACAGAACCAGAGAGGATATGTAGGATTTCGTTGGTAGGATGAGTGTGAGCAGGATGCGCTTTAAACGGTTCATCTTTTTGAACTTCTACATACCCTGTTCCTTTTACTGGCAGCAGTTCCATCACTACTTCATCAAGCGTGCCTCCTACGCCTTCTTCCACTCTAAAATGCTCAAATAGGTGATTTACTTGGTAAGTGACCTTCGTTTGCTTTTTCTCCAATGAAGCATGAAAAGGACATTTACTTGTTTGAGTTTGATTGTCATCCATTAAAAAATACTGCCTCCATTCTCTCGTTTTCTCATTACCGTACCAGTTTAACGATGGGTGGGCTTCCACCTCATCGAACTGCTCGAGACGTTCTCTTACGATTTTCTTAAACTGCTTCCCTACGATGGTGTCCCCACTGATTCCATCAAACACCCATCTTGGCTGAAAGGTAATCATAAAAGTAGAGCTCTTTCTACTTGCTCTTTTTTTGTGAGCAGGAGTGTTACAAACAACAAACATCGGCTCATCACAAAAGGAAAATTCCCAAAGATAATGATCGGGATCAGTAGGAATATGGTGTGGCCATTCCATTTCATCTAGACGATGTAGGTTGCTTAATACTTCCCAAAATTGTTGTTCATACTCCTTTAAGGTTTTGACGGCTTCTGGCTTGAAAAAAGCAACGAAAGATGTATTTTTCCCTAAGCTTCTGGCGATTTTCAAATATCCTTTCAACTCTGCGGCCAACTTTTTCATGGCTTCATCGGAAGAAATACTATCAATGAATACAAAGCGTAAGGATCCTTGCTTGAACCCTTCTACACCAAGCACACAAGGGAAAGGACGAAGGTCGGAGAGCATATCCTTCGTAAAATCGTCAAAGATCTTATGTCCCCATGGAGGAACGTCCTTCAAAGAATACAAGCTTTTGACTTCTGTTGGTTGCACACAATTCCCCCTTAGATTATGAATACATAATAATAGATACGAAATAATGTGCGGTCCTATGCATGAAAATGTTGCTCGTCCTCATATAATTCGTAAGGACAAGTCTTTACGAAGAGGAGTTTGGAATGGACATTTTTTGGATTGCGCTTCAGTTTATCGTGCTTGGAATTAGTCTCGCCGCTCCAGTTGGTCCGATAAATCTTGAGATAATTAAAAGAGGGATTTCTTCAGGTTTTTACTCGTCCTGGCTTGTGGGGATTGGTGGGATGACAGCGGATTGTTTATTTCTACTTGGAATTTTAGTTGGTCTTGGTCCGTTTCTTCAACTGGAACTCGTTCAAATCAGCATGTATGGAATTGGAAGCAGCTTGTTATTATATTTAGGCATCACGACGATTTATGTAAATCTGAAAAAGAAACGCATTCTTGATTTTGGACAACCAGTTGGGAATAATTCTTTTTTCATAGGGTTTGCCATTGCCGCGTTTAACCCCATTAACTTCGTTTTTTGGTTTGGTATTTTTGGGTCGGCCCTTCAATCTCTTGCAATAAAAGGGTGGTACGTTGCTTTGGTGGGCTCTCTTTCGATTCTTCTTGGCATTTTTCTTTGGAATTTGAATATGGCATTTACTGTTCATTTTGCTCGTGCTTTTATTAAAGAAAAAATATTAAGGAGTATCAATTTAATTGCTGGTGTACTCCTAATTGCAGCAGCAATTCCCTTTTTCTTAAACTTTATGGACTTAGTTTTGTAAGAATACTTTCCTCTTTGTTGAAAAAGCTAACAAGGAGGAGGGGCTTATCCATGAAAGAATATCTATCCACGTTTACTGAATTTATCTGGGGATTCCCAATGATTACGCTTTTTGTGTTGGCAGGACTTTTTTTGACATTTCGAATGGGCTTTCTTCCTTTTCTTCATTTTCCTCATATTTTCAAAATGACCATCGGACAGCTTGGTAAAAAAAAGGCAAGTCATGGGGGTGGAATTAGCCCTTTTGCGGCGTTTACATCTGCACTTTCTGCAACAGCCGGAGCAACAAACATTGTCGGTGTACCAGTCGCCATTGCGTTCGGTGGGCCAGGAGCCTTGTTTTGGATGTGGATTGTTGCTTTGATTGGAATGACCACCATTTTTTCGGAGCTCGTACTAGGCATCACTTTTCGAGAAAAAAATAAAGACGACAAATGGGTTGGAGGACCCTTTTATTACTTATCAAAGGGATTAAAATGGGATAAACTAGCCTGGTTTTATGCTTTTGGATTGATGCTAGAAGTGGTACCTAGTGTGATGGTGCAGGCAAACAGCGTGAGTGTACAGGTCCACCATGAGCATAATGTGTCCCTCATCATTATTGGTATTGTCCTAGCCCTTGTAACTGGAGTGATTGTTTTTGGTGGCATTGAACGGATTGGAAAATTGAGCGCAGTGCTCCTCCCTATTTTTGTTATTGCCTATGTAGGCTTGACCCTCTTTGTCATTGTAATGAACGCTTCCAAGTTGCCTAGTGTCTTTTCCATGATTCTCTCTGATGCCTTTACTCCGACAGCTGCAATAGGAACGTTTGCAGGTGCTACGGTTGTGCAGACTTTGCGCTGGGGACTAGCTCGAGGACTTTATACAAGTGAAGCAGGTATGGGGACGTCAGCCATCGCGTATGCTTCAGCCGATACGGATAATCCGGTAAGGCAATCGTTTTGGGGGATGATTGCAGTAATGATTGACACCCTGTTAATATGCACATTAACAGGCCTAACCGTTTTGATTACAGGCGTTTGGAAAGAGGTTGAAGTGGGAAAAGCAGCCTCCATGGTTTCTTACGCTTTCAAAACCACCTTGCCAGATTGGCTCAGTTCTTATTCCATTTCCATTTTTTTAGTCTTTTTTGTTCTCGCAACTGTCGGTGTTATCATTTTTTATGGAGAAAGTCAGGCAGAGCTTTTATTTGGGCGAAAAGTTCGTTTTATCATGCGGTTTGTGTACCTTGGAGCAATCGTGATAGGAGCAGTTGGCGGGTTGAAATTTGTATGGGAGTTATTGGATTTACTCTTATTCCTGATTGTAGTGCCCAATATCATCGGAATTGTCTTATTGAGCGGTGTGGTAAAGAAGGCGAAGGATGCGTATTTTAAATGAATATATTGACACCGGTTAAAAGGGGAATGATTGCATCCCCCTCCTTTATTTTTGGTTAATGGAGTTGGCCATTTTTATTAATTCTTCTTTTGTTACTAATCCTGTTCCACTATATTCGATTGAATAGAGGACATCTCCTTTTCTAAAGGAGAGATGTTGTGAAAGACCTTCTGCAGAATAATTTGCTTGTTTTTCATCGTTTAGCATCACTTTTTCTGTAGTTTCAGAGGCGCTTGTTCCCGCTTTTGTCGAAGCCCATATTCTGATTTTCTGATTGTCATTTTCATACACCATCTGCACTGTATTCCATCCACCAGTAGAAGCATAGCTATTCTCTACATCCAATGGAACATAAGTCGGATTTTGAACTTCAAAAGGAACAATCCAGTTTGCCATTGCAACTGGGAAACGAATCATGTAAAAGATTGCACATAACCCAATCAATCCACAAATTAAAATAGTTAGTCGCTTTCGCTTTTTATCCGTTTCTCGAAGCTTTTTTTCAATAGGATCTACTACCATTTGATTCACCTCTTATCTTATATGTACGTAACAAATTTTTTTATGTTTCATAAAAAGAGACTTACTTTCTAAAAAGCAAACCCCTTGTTGTTATTGTTCAGCATACGCATTTTCCTTGAAAGAAATTTCTGGTTGAGGTAATTCACACATCTTAAATGTATTATTAAACCTTCTTTGAATCCCTTCTTTAAATTCTGAATATTTTTCTTGGGTGATTGCTTTTTGCCATGCAAAGCGATAATGGAGTAGCTCGCCTTTTTCTGAAAAAAATTCCAAAGGATTTAACGCCATTCCTTCCCCGATTGTTTGGGCGTTTGCTTGAGCAGCAAGGTTCAATAATAAAACCTCTAAAATTTTTTGTTCCCTCTTTGAGAACGATTGGTTTTCTATAATAACTTTTACATCTGTCATTGAAATGTTTATCACGAACTCCACCTTTACTACTTTTTCTTTTTAAAGTAAAATTCGGCAAGAATCAACAAATCCCTTTTTATTTTTCGGAATTTTCTTCCAATAATAATGTCATAAACACACAGTTAGGATCTTCCTGATAATCAGCAAATGGAGCACAATATGTAAAACCACAGCTTTCATATAATTTTTGAGCAGGAATAAATGCTTGTAGAGAGCCTGTTTCAAGACTAATTCGATGATATCCTCGTAGTTTAGCAGATTCGATGATTCTGAGGAGAATTTGCTTCCCTACACCTTTTCTCAAATGCTTGGAAGAAGTTCTCATCGATTTTACCTCTCCATGACCTGCCTCTATTTCTTTTATCGCGCCACAGCCGAGCAATTCTCCATCTTCCCAAGCTGTCCAAAAAGTAACATCTTCCCTTTTCAACTCGTCAATGCCAAGATAGTGATTACTTTCTGGTGGAGATTCTAAGCTAAGCTGGTACATATGATCTTTTAGAAAATCAATAACAACTTGTTCTTCGATTTTGTCTATTTTTATTTGCATGGGTAGGTCTCCTAACATTTGATTTTTGTGACAATAATAGCTGCAGAATAAGCTATTAATCCTTCTTCCCTTTATTTTACTAAAAAAATTGTATGGTGAAGGTAAATTTTACATGGGGGATTTCATGTGTTACTTATTATTGACATTATGTTAATAATACTTTACATTTAGTACAGTAAAGTTAACAAAAGGAGTAGAGTATATGCTTCGTAATAGAGTGAAGGAATTGCGGGCAAGACATGGTTTTTCGCAGTCTGATCTTGGTAATCTTGTTGGAGTGACTAGGCAAACAATTGGATTTATTGAAAAAGGAGAGTTTTCCCCCTCTATTGCATTATCGTTGCGAATTGCTAAACACTTGCAGGTGAAAGTGGATGATTTATTTTGGTTAGAAGGAGAGGATGAGCACAATGGATAAGGATTTGCGTGTGGAGTTACCGCTTTGGACGATTGGTTTATTGGTGCTTATGATGTTTTTTACCTACCACGCCGTTGAATTTTGGAATTTAGTTTTTTTTCAATTTGATGTATTTATTGCGGAAACTGGTGCATTCAATTGGAAGCTTCCAACATTTTCATGGCTTGGGATAAGCATGGTTTCATTTATTCTTTTTTATGGTATATTTTTTGTACGTTTTAAAGCCCACAATAGGAAGAGTCCAAATAAAAAACTACTTTTCTTTTCTTTTTTTAGACCAGGTGAGCTACTTGATGATGATGAGATGCTTCAGCAAGTTTCCAAGAATGTAACTCAAAAAATCTACATCCTGTATTCTAGTGTACTTCCTGTGTTAGTGTTGTTGATGTTTTTCCCTTTGCACCGCTTTGTCTTCATTTTTGCTATTTTCACTATTTTAATAGCTCAGTATGCTATGGTTTATTGGGATATGAAGAAGTTTTTCAATGGACGCTATCAATTTAAGGAAATCCCCCATATCAGAAAAGCGAATGTTTATGTGTGGAGAGGGTTTATCATAATATTGGCTCTCCTATTATTTTTAGGAGTGGGTAGAATTGTGCAAGTACATACAAATTCCAAAGATCTTTTAACAAACATGGAAGAATGCATGGATAAGGGCGGCACCGCTATTGTCGAAGGTGGAACATTCTGGACTTTGTCAAAGTTTTCGTGTGAAAAAAGCAACTAATTTGTAAGGGCTCGAGGGATGGATAGAATAAACTCCAAAGTTTAGTATTTTGGTGGTATTTGATATTCGGTGGCGATAGCATATATACGTATATTTGCGGAGTTTTGGTTTTATTTGCGCTATTTTTATTTTATTTGCACTTTCTAGGGGTTTATTTGCGCTGTTTTTAATTTATTTGCTACTCATTCAATTATAAAGTCCATTTGACAAATGTTTCTATCATCCCCCCTCTATACTGGCCAAACGAAGCTTCCGATAAAGGCTATCTGCAATTTAGCATGCAGATAGCCTTCAATAGTGCTATTCCTCTCCCACAACAATTGCCACATTTCCCTTCTTATGCCCTTGTTCCACATACCGATGTGCCTCCACAATCTCCTCCAACTTATATGATTTGTCCATTACAACCTTCCATTCCCCTTGCTCCGCTAATGCCGTCAAATAGTGGAGATCATCCTGTCTCTCCCTTGCAACTCCAGCGAGAACATTTATCCCATGCCGTAATTTTAGCCACTGTCCTTGAGTCATTTGTCCAAGGCCGGCACCACATAAAATTAGAGTTCCCTTTTCTTTTAGGCTTGCTTTGAGTGCCTGATATGGCATTTTTCCTACCGTATCAAAGATGATATCATATCTTTCTAACGACGCAGTTAGGTCATCCTTCAAGTAATCTATCACTTTTTTTGCGCCAATCTCGCGAACCATTTCTAGATTCGCAGTGCTACAAACTCCCGTTACTTCAGCACCAAAATGCACAGCAAGCTGGACTGCTGCAGTTCCAACCGCTCCGGATGCTCCATAAATGAGGACTTTTTGCCCTTTTTGGATACCTGCTTTTTTCAAAAAGTAAATGGCAGTTGTTCCACCGAAAGGAATACATGATGCTTCCTGATAAGTGAGGCTGACAGGTTTTTCAGATAATATAGCAGTTTCAGGAATACAAATATACTCTGCATAACCACCCATTTTTAAGCCAGCTGACCCAAATACTTGATCTCCCTTTTTAAAACGAGATACATTCGTACCTGTTTCCACTACTTCACCTGAAAATACACCACCAAGAACCGGTTGCTTTGGTTTGGTTAATCCAAAGAAAAACCTTACTAAAGCAGGTTCAGCTTTGCGAAGTCGCCAATCTGCTGCGTTTACTGCACTTGCAGCTACCTTAATGAGGATTTCATTGTTTTTCGGTTTAGGTTTATCTAAAGTCGTTAATGTAAGTACCTCCGGTGGTCCATATTTAGAATAAACAACGGCTTTCATTAGCTGCTTCTCCCCTTCCACTAATCTTGTCTATCTATGAATATGTCTTCTACATATAAAATATCTATTTAAAATAGGCTTTGTTTAATTTCGCTGTTGATTTCCGCAAATTGACTCCGCGTCCGCGGGGCGATTTGTAAGCCTCCTCGGGCATGCCCTGCTGGGTCACTCCGAGAAGAGTGTCTGCCATTGACTCCAATCAACTGCTAGAAACTCATGTTAAGAACATGCTTTTTTAACATAGCCTTAAAATAAAAAGAATGGAGAGTACGCATCCTCCAATTCTTATAAAATCGACCATAACGGAAAATAGGTGAGACATAGGAAACTTTCTCATAGCCTCACCCTTTCTATTAAATAATACCCTCAATCATAACAGCAACAGCCTTCACACCTCGCGGAAATTGAACAATACATGCTACCATGATAAAAGACATCCCCACTCCGCTCACCAATCCTGTTAGAACACGAAGAAAATTATTGCTCATTCGCCAGCCCTTCCACTGGGTGTAGCCGTCCAATACCATTGGAAAAATGAGTGCAAACCCTATAATTATCATTACAAGAAATGATAGGGTACTAGCTATAAAAAACAACGGAAAGATTACTAGATACCCTAAAAGGATAGACATGCACCGATAACAAATAGGAAACTGTTTTCCTCTGATAACCAAGGACCTTTCCCGTCTGCGATGACATGGAAAGAACTCCAAAGTAAAAAATGATTTCATTAATGCTAGCATCGTAATTTCACCTTAGTTAAATGGATTGCAGTCAAAATCTGTGCAATCCATGCTGCTAGATTTCCCTGAACCAGTTGATCCCGAGAATGGAATATCACAATACCAGCAGTCCCACCAACTGCTATCTCGATTCTTTTTTTCACGTTTCTTTTTGTAATAAAGTAAGGCCGCAATAAATCCAATGGTACTTATGATAAGTAAGATAACGCCAATTACCATTTCCGTTGAAGACCCTGCTTCAACAATGGTGTAAATACTGCCTAATGACAGAATCAAATACAATGCCCAAATAACAAAAATCATCCTTTTCTCCCTCTTCTGTATTTTCTGGATAGTAAGTACTACCTTTTTCTTTCACATTACATACATTTCTTTCCTGCACGAGAAATTCCTGCTTGAATATGTCGAAAAGCTATCCTTTTTCCTATTAAGTATGGTGATACACTCCTACCTCATGCTCATTTTCAGAAAATTCATTCTTAATCTCTCCTCTTTTCCGATAGAATAGATGGGGAGTATATCCCCTAAATTATTTAGAGGGAGTGTTGGAATGAAAAGGTTGGTGATGTTAATGCTTACTATTCTTTTAGTTTTACCTGCTTCAGTAAACGCTGGGACCATCGGTGGAAAAGATAATCCAGGTGGCGTTCCAGGTCAATGGTATGTTGGAGATACACCTGGATTTGTTGACCCCAACAAACCTGTGCTTGTATTTGTGCATGGCATCAATAGTTCCTCCCGCACGTGGTGGGAAAATAACAATATGTATCAAACAGCATTAAGTAACGGTTATCAAACAGCTTTTATTGATATTCATCCTGATAAAAATATGTGGGATAACGGAGCAATCATTAACAATCGTGTTCGTGATATCTATAATCATTTTGGTCAAAAGAAAATCGTCATCATTGCACATAGTAAAGGCGGCATTGATGCCCAAAATGCCCTTGTTCATTACGGCGCATACCCTTATGTTTCTAACCTCATCACCTTGTCTTCCCCGCATTTCGGCTCTCAGCTCGCTGACCTTGCTTATAGCGGCTGGGCAAGCTGGCTTTCAAGTATTTTAGGCAGTAAAAATGCAGCAACGTACTCCTTGCAAACAGGTTATATGAATAGCTATCGTCCGCAGATAGATCAACACGCAAATCGTTCTCGCAACCGTATCTATACTTTGGCAGGAACGAGCTGGGGCAGCTTCGGTTCCTCCCTTTATTGGGGTGGCCTATACTTAAGTGCTTATGGATCTAATGATGGAGCTGTAACTGTTGCAAGCTCACGTCTTCCTTATAGCACAGAAATACGGGTGAGTAATTGGAATCACACCACTGTACGAGAGGGTGGAACCTTTCAATATTTCCGACCATACCTGACAACCACTAAAGCAGCAGGAATTGCATCTGCAGAGGTTGCAGCTTCTGTTGATTATTTTGAAGAAGAACCGGTAAACATTAGTGCCTTCAATCGAGGTGGCACATTCACTAACAGCGCAAAAGAAACCTTTTTGGTAGAGGAAAACGTTCAAAAAATAGATCTAGATTGGCTAAGTGACAAGCGAACGCAGAAAATCAAAGTCATTAGCCCATCTGGGAAAGTATATACGAACTTTGTTCATGCTGAGGACCAAGGCATTTTTAAAGGTGGTCATCACCACACCTTCCAAATTCCTACTCCTGAACAGGGGGAATGGACGGTGAAGGTAAGCAAAAACAAAGCCGCTTATCTAATGACAGTGGGATATCATACAGAATTGAATGAGGATGTTGTACTTGAGGAAAATACTTTTGAGCTGAAAAATAAAGGGCAAAAAGTCAAGGATATGAAAGTAGATGTAAAAATAAATAAGGACGGAAAGCCTCACACTGCGTTTGGTATGAAGGTTGCTGGACATGGGAAAGTAACCCCGAATTTTAAAGGCACAGGAGTGTATACTATGACGCTTGATGTGAGGGGAACCACAAAGAATGGCAACCCGTTTGAACGGACAATTGTTAAATCTGTTTATGTGAATAAGGACGGGAAAGTGTATTAATTGATCAATTTTTATTTTAGGTAATTTTTCTGCTGCTGCCCTATTTATGGTTTAGAGGCAGCGGCAATTTGCAGATATTTAACACCAAAATTGGATTTTTAATGTTGATGTGGTCATTCAGCCTCTATGAAGACTTCTCTCCTGCTTTCTTGGGCCTTGTTGTCCTCATTCAGCCCCTATGAAGACAACTCTACACCTTTTTTGAGCTTTGTTGTCCTCATTCAGCCTCTATGAAGACAACTCTACACCTTTTTTGAGCTCTGTTGTCCTCATTCAACCTCTATGAAGACAACTCTACACCTTTCTTGGGCCTCGTTGTCCTCATTCAGCCTCTATGAAGACAACTCTACACCTTTATTCGGCTTTGTTGTCCTCATTCAGCCTCTATGAAGACAACTCTACACCTTTTTTGAGCTTTGTTGTCCTCATTCAGCCTCTATGAAGACAACTCTACACCTTTATTGGGCTTTGTTGTCCTCATTCAGCCTCTATGAAGACAACTCTACACCTTTTTTGAGCTTGGTTGTCCTCATTCAGCCTCTATGAAGACAACTCTACACCTTTTTTGAGCTTGGTTGTCCTCATTCAGCCTCTATGAAGACAACTCTACACCTTTTTTGAGCTTTGTTGTCCTCATTCAGCCTCTATGAAGACAACTCTCCGCCTTTATTGGGCTTTGTTGTCCTCATTCAGCCTCTATGAAGACAACTCTCCGCCTTTATTGGGCCTTGTTGTCCTCATTCAGCCTCTATGAAGACAACTCTACACCTTTTTTGAGCTTTGTTGTCCTCATTCAAACGCTATGAAGACAACTCTACCCCTTTTTTGAGCTTTGTTGTCCTCATTCAGCCCCTATGAAGACTTCCCCAGAACTTTATTGGCCCTTGTTGTCCTCATTCAGCCTCTACGAAGACTTCCCACATGCTTTCTTAGGCTTTGTTGTCCTCATTCAGCCTCTATGAAGACATCCACACGGCTTTCTTGAGCTTTGTTGTCCTCATTCATCCTCTATGAAGACTTCCCCAGAACCTTATTGGCCCTTGTTGTCCTCATTCAGCTGCTATGTTAACAACTCATCGACTTTCTTGGACTTCCACAACCAAACCAAATACCCAATCAAACAAACCCCAACACCAATCAGGGCTACCATAAATAACTTAGCACCATCTGTCGGAGATCTCGACACCACCACCGCTCCAACAAACAAGCACAACGCCACCGCACCAATGAACAGAGATGCTCCCCTCTTTAACAGTCGCTCACCTAACGCAATCAGGATATAAACAAAACTAATCAACATGATTACCGGAAACACAGGCTGATATTTTACGGAATAGACAAAAAAATCTAGCTGTGAGATATTCTCAGCCGTCAAATCCGTACCATTCAGCCATTTTGAGAACACCGCTGTATACTTCCATTCTGATTGGCTATCCACTAAATTGCTTCCTTGATACCATGCAGCAACTGTTGAAGCACCAAAAAACATAACGCTAATACCAAATAAGATTACTCTAGTCATCCCTACGCTCTCCCCTCTACGTCTTTAACGATAAACAACATGAAAAAGTTTCACTACCCATTTGTTTATTTTAAAACCAAAAAGGGAACACCAATTCCTATGAGGAGGACAGCTATGAAAAGATCTTTCATCTTAGTAACAGTACTTTTAGTAATTGTACTTATTTCTTCAGCAATGTTTCATAAAAAGGAAAACCCAACTGGGAAAGAAGAGAGCATGGTGGCCCTTGGTGACTCCCTTACTCATGGTGTGGGAGATGATGGTGGCCAAGGATATATTGACAACTTGGAAGGACTTCTAGAAGAAGAAAAAAATATAGTGGTGAGAGTGAAAAATTATGCGATTCGTGGCCAGGAAAGTGATGGCGTGGTGAAGCAGGTGAACCTCACCAATGTGTCGCAGGATCTTCAAAAGGCAGATTATATTATTCTTTTTATTGGTACCAATGATCTGCTGCAAAGCAATGGTGGAGATCTCAGTGGAATAGATGAAAAGAAAATTGCAGCTGGAGCGAAAAATTATGAAGAAAACATCGAGCAGATTTTAACAAGGATACGAAAGGAAAACCCCTCCTCTCCTATTCTATTTCTTGGACTCTATAATCCTTATCCAGACTCTACACAGATTGAACGTATTATAGAACGCTGGAATCGTAACAGTCTAGAGGTAGTAAAAAAATATGACAAAGTAAAATTTATCTCAACTAATCATATTTTAAAGGAAAAATCGACGGAGTATTTTAGTGATGCCTTGCATCCGAATGAAAAAGGGTATCAAAAAATAACCGAGCGGATTGTGAAGGAATTTGATTTTTAAAGGCTGTTTTCGCAAACTTTGAGGCTACTGCGTATAGTTATGAAACACAAATAATAGTTGCTGTCGTGCTCTTTCCATAGAAAAGTATTAAATTCATGGCAATTTTTCTTCGCTTAAAAATTGAAAAAAATCTTAAAACCGACTTTTTCCTTGTTGTTGATAGCACCTTTTTAATTTTCAGACGGGGGAAATCCATCCCCCGTCTTTTTCCTTTTAATGAAACTTTAGCTTCTCCATCATTTTTTTACTTGCATAAAAATAATAAAGGACTTGAAGCACCTTTTTAATCCTCAGACGGAGGACCTCCATCCCCCGTCTTTTTCCTTTCAATGAAACTTTAGCTTCTCCATCATTTTTTTACTGGCATAAAAATAATAAAGGACTTGAATAAACAGATATGAGCCTGACATGATAAGGAATGACCAAAGCATGTTAAGGTTCTCCATTAATCCCCCACCATCTTTCGCAAAGGTAAGAATATATACAAATGCTAAGCAGCTTCCAAGAATGGGCGCAAAGAAAAACAGCATCCTTAGTTCTTTGTTGACGAGCTGTTTTATTTCTTTTTTAGTGATTCCAATTTTGTGTAATTTTTGGAACCGCTCCTTCTCTTGTTCGATATTAGAAAAGACATTTAAATATAAGAGAAAGAAAGATCCCAAGAAGAACAAGACTCCAACAAAGACCGTAACAAAAAACATGATGGAATTGGAATAGATGGTTCGGTTATAATCTTCTATTTTTGAATATACATAATCGCCAAATTTGCTGTCCTCTTGTAACTTCAATGCTCCACGAAGCTCCTCCACCATTCTTTCACTTTTTTGCCAATCCTTTATATTTAGGAGATGAAAGGTCATGTTCATTCCAGAGAGAGTAGCACGGAGGCTTTCAAATTCGCTATCTGTTACGACTAAATAATTGGTGTGGTAGAGATTTAGAGCTGTTTTTATATGTGAATCCTTTAATGAGTAATGAAATTCCCTTTCGTTACTGGTTATCTCAATTCCATTGCTGTAGCTTTCATCCATGTAGGCATAGTCTGGATTTTCATTGATATAGTAAATGTATTCGTTATCATCCAAAGTGCCTTGATAATTTGTGATCCGTGTAAAATCAGAGAACGGCAGAAAAAAGAAAGTGTAGTAGACGTCCTCATAATACAAATCCTTTTCCTCGTAGAAAAATCCTCTTATCTTATCGTATTTGGTTAGTGGATTGTTCTTTTTATCTACTATCTGATGTATCTCTTCATCTGAAAGGTTGTTATCTAATCCTGATTGAATGTAGACAACATCATAGGGATTACGATTTAGAACCTGTTCTTTTTCATATCCCACAAAGAACAAAACCATCGACGTGTAAAAAATAGTCACCATACTCATGACCGAAACAAGTAACATGATAGCAGTCATATTCCCAAATTTGTTTTCCAGACTACTAAAAAACAACACTCGCTTAAAATAATAGGAGGGAAATTTTTTCGCCACATCAACCATAAAACTCATACACTGAGATAGTGCGATGTAGAGACCACCGATAATAGCGATAGTCCAAATTAACAAAAATAATCCATCACTATCATTTTGATTCTCAGGATTTAAAAACGTTATATACAATGAGATGGAGGAGCCAATTACAAGACAGATGCCAAACGCGCCTAAAAGAGGGCTTCTATTCTTGAAATTTTCAACATACCGATCACTTTTCAAGTTTACCGTTAAAGAGCTTGAAAGGAGAGTGTAGCTAGTCATTGCTATTGAAATAATAAAAACCAACAAATATGTCAGTGCGGTGTATGAAAACATAGGAAAAGATAAGTGAAAGGGAACTCTATCCAGGCCAACGCTGTTGATTAGTATTAAAAATACTAATCGAGAAAGTACAGTTCCTGCTAAGATTCCTGTAACTAAGGCTGTACAGGCTATCATGCTATTTTCCATTAACAAGAGCTTGAGAACGTCTCTATTTGACATACCAAGGGTCATAAACAGACTGAATTCTTTCTTTCTTCTTTTAATAAATATGCGATGAGCATAATGTATAAAAAATATCGTATAAAAAATTAACGCCACTCCAGGAATGATTAATACATCTTCTATACTTTCTAATTCTTTTGTTGCCAGAATTGCTTCATTGAAGTATATCGTGGCAAATAGAAAGAAGAACATGACGGCAAAGCTGTTGCAAAAGTAGTAAAAGATATATTTTTGTTTATTGCTTTTTGCCATCTTCCATACTAATTGTTTAAAAGTCATGCTTTCTTCCTCCAAGAACCGCAAGACTATCCATAATCTGATGAAGAAACTGCTTTCTGTCACCTTTACGAATGAGGGTGGAATGAACGGCGCCATCCTTTATAAAAATGATCTTTCTGCAATAGCTTGCTGCAAAAACATCATGCGTTACTACAAGTACTGTCGTCCCTATTTCATTCACCACTTTTTCAAAGCATTCCATAATAACGGCGGAAGATTTCGAGTCTAAATTACCTGTAGGCTCATCCGCAAGTAAGATACTCGGCTCGTTCACGAGTGCTCTGCTTACAGCCCCCCGCTGCATTTGCCCACCAGAAACATGAAAAGGATACCTTTCCAATATATCCTCAATACCAAACAAGTTAGCTAGTTGGGATACCTTTGTGTTCATATCCTCTATTGATTTGTTTTCTAACACCATAGGTACGAGGATGTTTTCGCGAATAGTTAAGCTATCAAGCAGGTTAAAATCCTGGAACACAAAGCCTAGTTTTTGACGGCGAAAAACCGCAAGCTCATCTCCTTTCATCTCTTGAAGATTTCTCCTTTCTATGAGCACTTCTCCAGAGGTTAATTTATCGATTCCACCAAGCAGGTGTAGCAAGGTTGTTTTCCCACTCCCAGAAGGCCCCATGATGGCGACAAACTCCCCTTGCTTCATCGCTAAATCTATCCCATCGACTGCAGTTGTTGTCCCTTCTCCGCTTGCTTGGCCAAATATTTTGACAATGTTATTGGCTTGTAAAATATATTCTGACATCATTTTTTGCCTCCACTCTATTGATGCTTCTATCGTAGTCTTTTATCTCGTTTGCAACCATCGACCAATAGGAAAAATACCTTACAGTTTTGTAAGGTATTTAATCGAGACTGTCGTTCCATTGGTTAGTTCAGACTGTATATGAATCGTATGATTTAATTTTTCTGCGATTTTTTTACATAAGTATAGGCCAATGCCTGAGGAGTTTGGCACTTTTCTTCCATTCTCACCAGTAAAGAATGGGGAAAACACTCTTTCTAAGTCATAACTTGGAATTCCCATACCCTCGTCATGAATCGAGAGCAATACATCATCTGGTGTACTCTCTATCTCAATCGTCATTTTTTTGTTACCTTTTTTTGAGATAGAGTATTTGATGGCATTGGAAATTAATTGGTCTAACATAACATTATTCCATTTGGCATCTGTAAGAACATGAACGGTTGGCTGCTTGCTGAGTACTACCGGAAAGACAGAATGGTGAATACATTCACTTTTATGTTGATTGATCATCGCACGAATGCTTTTGACTATGTCTACTTTCTCAATCGCTAGATCATTTTCAAAACTATCCATACGAATCATTGTTAGTCCTTGCTCTATTGTTTTTAGAAGTCGTTTGTTTTCCTTTTGAATGCCCGTCCATTTTTCAGGGTCATTTGATTCATTTTGAATATGCAAATCTATGACAGAAACTGGTGTTTTCAAATGATGCATCCAGTGAGAAAGAAAATACAAGCGTTCTTTATTTGTTTCTACTAGTTCATTCTTCTCTTTTGAATAGGCCTCTGAATTCTTATGAAGAAGTTCAATAAATAATTTCTGCTCTTCTGTTATTGCTTGAAGCTCTGAAAACTGTCCGAGAAGAAGCTGACTTACAGCCTTGTTACTTTGATAGTACCGAAATCCATCCACTAAAAGAAAGAATGTCAAAAAAAAGATTCCTAGAATAAAGGGATAAACTACCTCTTTATTGGAGGGCTCTGATAAGTGAAAGAACATAATGATGGAGAGGTTACTAACCAAAAACATGATTATCGCAAAGAACCTATCTTTTAGATAGCGCTTTACTATTTCTCTATCCATGTGTGATACCAACAGGCACAATCAGCTTGTAGCCCACTCCTCTTTTACTAGTGATAACATTTTCTAGTCCAAGGCTTGCTAGCTTTCTCTTGATTCTCGTCATATTCACCGTTAACGTGTTATCGTCTACAAAATGAATAGAATCCCATACGATCTCCATCATTTCTTCGCGAGTGACAAACGTTTTATGCTGTTCCATTAGCTTTTTCACTAATAAAAATTCATTTTTACTTAATTCGATTGTGTTGTCTTTCACATTTATGGTAAGTGCTTGTTTGTCTAGTTTCAGCTGACCAACAACTAGGCAACGTTCCTCTTTTTCTGCATACTCACCGTACACTCTTCTGAAGGTAGCTTTGATTTTCGAGAGTAAGATATCGAAAGTAAATGGCTTCGTAATATAATCATCTGCACCTAGTTCCATGCCTAGCACCTGATCCATATTTGAATTTCTTGCTGAGATGATAATGATAGGGACATTAGAAACTTGTCTTATGCTTCGACATAAAAAAAATCCGTCATAGTAAGGAAGATTAATATCTAATAAAACAAGATCCGGTTCAAAATCTGAAAAATTCTCCACTATATTTTGAAAATCTGCAGGGACCTGTACCTCGTACCCGTATTTTTGTAAATGCTCACTAACTAACTTACTCAATTGATTGTCGTCTTCTACAAGAAAGATTTTCATGGTTACTCACCTTAGTTCATTATGTTGTATGTATATATTACCATATTTGTAGATAAATATTTTTATTGGGAAATAAACGCTCAATTTCTTGAATTATACGGTATTTTAATCTGAATTTTCCCAATATAAAAACATCCTCTACCATGCTAAATTAAGAGTGTATTAATTTTTGCAAAGGAGTGGATCGTTGGATGAAGAAGAAAAAGAAAGTGTTTTTATCCGTTTTATCTGCTGCGGCAATTCTTTCAAGTGTCGCACTAAGCAGTCCTACAACAGGAGGAGCAAGCAGCAGCTTTGAGCTTGATTTTAAAGGGGTCAACAAGATTTCTCAGAATGTCACTGTTTCAAAAAACGGCAAACTTGGGGAAGCTTCTTTTCTAGTTAACACTGAAAATGTAAAAATACCTCCAGGATTGCAGAAGAAGTTAAAGACAGTACCAAAGAATAACGATTTATATATTGTCCAGTTTGATGGTCCTATTTTAGAAGAAACTCGTAAAGAGCTTGAAAGCACTGGTGCAACGATTCTGGATTACATACCAGATTATGCCTACGTGGTGCAATACAAAGGGAATATGAAAAAGGCCGCACGTGGGATTGCCCATATGGAATCTGTTGAGCCTTACTTGCCTTTATATAAGATTGATCCCCAGCTATTTGAAAAAGGTAATGCAAAGTTGATTAAGGCTATTGCACTTGATGCAAAGCGGAAAAACAAAGATATGAATTTTAATGGAATTGAAGATATTATTAAGCACGCGACAAATAACGAAGTCCTTTACATTTCTCCAAGGCCTGAGTATAAAATGATGAACGATGTGGCTAGAGGAATTGTCAAAGCAGATGTTGCGCAAAATAGCTATGGCTTGTACGGTCAAGGACAAGTGGTTGCTGTTGCAGATACCGGGTTAGATACAGGGAAAAATGACAGCACCATGCACGAAGCCTTCCGAGGAAAAATAACAGCTCTTTATGCACTCGGACGCACAAATAACGCGAATGACACTCATGGACACGGAACCCATGTTGCTGGATCTGTGCTAGGAAATGGTGCAACAAACAAAGGAATGGCTCCTCAAGCGAACCTTGTGTTCCAATCAATTATGGATAGCAGTGGTGGTCTTGGTGGACTTCCTTCCAACCTCAGCACATTATTTAGCCAAGCGTATAGTGCTGGTGCAAGAATTCATACTAACTCCTGGGGTGCTCCAGTTAACGGTGCTTATACCACAGATTCTCGTAACGTAGACGATTATGTACGGAAAAACGATATGACCGTCCTGTTTGCTGCTGGGAATGAAGGGCCAAATGGCGGAACAATCAGTGCTCCTGGTACAGCGAAAAATGCTATCACTGTAGGAGCAACGGAAAATCTTCGTCCAAGCTTTGGTTCTTATGCAGATAACATTAACCATGTTGCGCAATTTTCTTCGCGCGGTCCAACTAAAGATGGCCGTATCAAGCCAGATGTGATGGCCCCTGGAACCTATATTTTGTCTGCACGTTCTTCCCTTGCACCAGACTCTTCTTTCTGGGCAAATCATGACAGCAAATATGCTTATATGGGTGGTACGTCAATGGCTACACCTATCGTTGCTGGTAACGTTGCGCAATTACGTGAGCATTTTGTGAAAAACAAAGGCATCACACCAAAACCTTCCTTACTAAAGGCAGCCTTAATTGCTGGAGCTACAGATATTGGACTTGGCTATCCTAACTCTAACCAAGGCTGGGGTCGTGTAACACTTGATAAATCCCTTAATACAGCCTATGTAAACGAAACAAGTTCACTGTCCACAAGCCAAAAAGCAACTTATACTTTCTCTGCAACTGCAGGGAAACCATTGAAAATCTCACTTGTTTGGTCTGATGCACCTGCAAGTACAAGTGCTTCCATTACACTAGTAAATGACTTGGATCTAGTCATTACTGCTCCGAATGGTACAAAATACGTTGGTAACGACTTCACCGCTCCTTATGATAACAACTGGGACGGCCGTAACAACGTAGAAAATGTGTTCATCAACGCTCCACAAAGTGGAACTTACACCATTGAGGTTCAGGCATATAACGTGCCAGTAGGACCTCAGGCGTTCTCCTTAGCGATTGTGAACTAAATAGATTAAAAAACACCTTGGCAAGATTGGCTTCAGCCAGCCTCCTGCCAAGGTGTTTTTATTGTTTTATTCTTCGTTCGTTTCACCAGTGTTAGATTCGTTTTGTTCCGTGTTCGTATCATTGTTCATGTTGTTATTCTCGCCTGCACATCCTGTTGCAAAAGCTAAAACTAATACGGAAGATCCAATTGCTAGTAACCATTTTTTCATGATAAACTTCCTCCTTGAGCAATGCTTGTTTTATTGGATTACTTGCTTATCATACAAAAAATTCATTCATTTTTGGTGAATGTAACCATTTCTATACGTCAAAATAACAATGTTTACTTCCCGTTAACACTGCCTAAACGTTAGTCCTCTGACTCTTCCAGTATAACTTCATCAATATGGCGCTTTTTCATTCGATTGCGTAGTTTCCGGTTTTCCTTTGACTCAAACACAATGTCCATATCATAATCCTCTGTGTACATATCCTCTGCTTTGATATAAAGAGATAAGCGCTTATGATTAAATGTTTGCATCATCCCTTTGACTAACACCTCTACATTTCCAAGGGAATCTGCAGGCTTGTGCACAATACCAAACTCATTTATGGATGGAATTTTTACATTGTCTCCTTTTTTAAAAACAATCTCCTGCTTGGTTTTTTCCTTATCCGGATGCTTCATCTTGTGGATATATTTACTATTCATGGCCAATTGCTTTTCAAGCTCGAATCTTGGTTTTTCCACATGTGCCTCGTACGCTTTCGTTTCTTTATACGTGATTTGGTGGGCACGTTCAATTAGTTTAGGGTGCATGCCAAGCTTCAGGGCAATGGCGAATGCCTGACTTTCTCCTCCCTTGCCAACAATCAATCGATACGTGGGTTTCAATGTTTCCACATCAAACTCCATGGAACCATTCATGAAACCTTCACGTTCATTGGCAAACTCTTTTATTTCGCTGTAATGTGTGGTTGCAAGCATGGTCGTTCCTTTTTTATAAAGCTCTTCTAAAATAGAAGTTGCAATTCCCATTCCTTCTGCAGGATCTGTACCTGATCCTAGCTCATCTAACAGCACCAGGCTTTGTGGATTTGCTTCCTCTAAGATGGTAATGATGTTTTTTATCCTAGAAGAAAACGTGCTTAACGACTGTTCTATGCTTTGCCCATCCCCAATATCTACTAGGATTTTTTGAAAGATAGCAATTTCGCTCGATGCATCAGCTGGTATGTGCATGCCACATTGAGCCATGAGCGTTAATAATCCTACTGTTTTAATTGTCACTGTTTTTCCACCTGTGTTGGGTCCTGTGATGACAAGAGCATCATACTCCTCCCCTAACACAAGGTTAAGCGGTACAGCATTTTCACCAAGTAACGGGTGCCTCGCAGAAACTAATCGGACAACATGATGCTGATTAATTTGCGGTGCATTCCCATTTATCATGCTGCTGTATTTCGCTTTTGCAAAAATCACATCGTAGGTTATCATCAAATCCAGTGCAAGCTTTATTTCTTGTTCATGCTCCTGTACTAATCCTGTTAATGCGAATAAGATTTGTTCCTCTTCTGCCTCTTCCTGATATTTCAACATACTTATAGAATCTTGCAGAATGGTGATTTCTTCTGGCTCGATATACACGGTGGAACCTGAGGCAGAAACGTCTAGAACCGTCCCCTTTATTTGATTTTTGTATGCGCTTTTGACAGGGATGACATATCTCCCGTTTCGTGAACTTACAATGCTTTCTTGCAGGTATTTACTATATTTAGATGATTTTATAAGCTGTTCTACTTTTGTTTTGATTCGCTCCTCCATAGTGGAGAGTTGTTTCCTTATTTTCAAAAGATCCTTACTAGCATAATCATCCACTCTTCCATTTTTGATGCACCTGATAATCTCAGCTGCTATATGGGACAATTCACTAATAGAGTAAACATAAGTGGTTATAACAGGTGCAACATATTCCTTATCCTTCAGAAACCGTTTTAGCTTTTCGATGGTCTCAAGAAAATCATACAGCGCCATGAATTGATCTGGTCTAAAAGCAACGCCTTTATGAATATTTTTTAGAATGTATTCCATTCCCTGAAGTCCATGAACGGGAACACTTGAGCTAATTTCGAGAATTTTCTTCCCTTCCGTTACCTCATTTAGCCATGCTTCAATTTGCTTTTTCGTAAAAGATGGCTCCAGATTCCCTATCGCATGCTTCCCTGGCTCTGAAAGTGCGTAAGAAGCTACTTCTTTTTTTAAATCTGTAAACTGTAGTGCTTGAATGGTTTCAATATTCAACGGTATTTCCTCCTAATGGGTTTAGTAAGCAGGTTAAATAGAAAGCTACTAATACGTGCGGAGAAATGAAAAATCACTTTTAAGCCTATCAAAAAATACATATAAAAAAACGCAGAGAACAACACACTGTTCTTTGCGTTTTGGTTATAAAAAATAGGTAAATTTAACTTGCAGCTATTTTAAGCTGACATCGCTATTTTTATGGTAGGCGCAAAACCTGTGTTCTTAACATTTCGTTTCAGAGTAAAAAGCATACTCAAATAGAGCTTAGGCACAGCCTAGCTTTTTCACTCATCACGCACGTATTAATTTACGTTAGTTAAGAACGACACCTTCCATAAAACATACTCCTTTTGGTTAAAAGATACTCTCATTATATAGCATCACCTGGTGATTGTCACGCCTATTTCTATCCTGTTCGTTTATTGATAACTAGCTTTTTCGTTTTTTCATTCACATAAGCATAAAGAATTTCTTTTACATCTATGTTTTGGATAGCCAAATGATCCAATAGCCATTCTTTCGATTTATCCAATAATTTCAGGTTCTTTTCTTGAATTCTTCCATCAATAATTACCGAGATTGGCAGTCCCTCATCATGAATAGAAATTTCTAAGTGCTGAATAGTCACCGGTGTATTTTCTGGCTTTGGGATAATGCTAACCTCCCCGATAGGCTCGAGAATCGCATAATCAACATCCGAAATCTTCGGATACCCTTTGCTTCTTAAGATGGATAATAGCTGTGCGATGGACACCCGTGTTTTTTCCATATTATCTTCAATGATTTGGCCATGCTTAATTAAAATCGTCGGCTCTCCTAGAAAAAAGCGATTTCCTAGCTGCCACAGTGTGAGCTTTGAAAATAGAATATGGAATATAACCAACACCGTAAGTGCTCCAAGCGTTGGCAGAAATTCTGTACTAATAAGCGGCTCTGATGCTACGGTTCCCACAATAATAATTGCTACTAGGTCATATGGGGTCATTTGAATAATCGTGGATTTCCCCATTAAGCGCATGATAGCGATAGTTACGATATAGATGACGAAAATTTTCAAAAGCAAGGCCATGTACTCCACTCCAAAATATGTTTAGGAATAGCGTGCCCCTTGGGAAATTTTGTATTCTTTTGACTGTTGTTTCGTAAGGTTATTTTGAACAAAAAAGACCACTTAGTTTAAATTATCAATTCTCTGAAATGGAAAATAACGAAGCACTACTTTTCCCATGACATTACTCACGGGAACAGAGCCAATTTCTCGACTATCTCTACTGCCATTTCGATTATCTCCCATCACAAACACATGCCCATCTGGAACAGTCACTTCTTCAAATGGAAACAGCATGTCCTCTAAAATGTATTCTTCTTTGAGCTCTTCTCCGTTTCTAAACACGACTCCCCGTTTGTACTCAAGCGTGTCTCCTTCTTTTCCTATCACCCTTTTAATCCAATAATTTTTCCCGTGCTTTTCATTTAAGATAGTGCTAATGAGAGGACTTTCTCTAAAATTGTCCATCATTTTCCGCTCTCGATCGATTCTACTGTCGATTACTACAATATCGTTGTATTCTGGCTCTAGTCCAACCATGTACCCACTTTTGAAAATTAATACTTGATCTCCAGTTTTCTCATCTGTATACAGATCCTCTCCCTGTAAAGTAGGCTCCATTGAGCTTCCTTTTACCGTAAAGGGCTGTAGTATGAGAGCACTTACAATGACTGCAACCATCAGGCCAAGCACGCATAGTTTTAGCCAGCTGGCCATTTCTTTAGGCAGATTCTTTATGTTCATCAGTTACCCCCAATAATATTTCATTTCTAATGGTATGTAAGTTTCTTAATGCATGTGGACTAATCGCTTTTAATCCCTGAGTTTCTATCATTCATGTATTGTTCATACGCCTCTCTGACTCTATCAGGATCCTTCGTGATTTGCGATAATCTCTCTCTAATCTCTAAGAGCAAAGTATAAATTCGTATTAACACTCCTAGGAAGACCGCAAGAATAAGAAATGCCCCCACTTCCAATTGAAGTGAAACTGCTATAAAACAAATAGTTATTGAAAATATAATCCACCCTAAGAGCTTCAATACCGGTTCCTCTTTTCTATGAAAATTCTACCTATAATTATAGTTAAGATTGGGTTAAGTGTAAATAATTGGTTTGTAGAAGATGATTATTTGGGGATTTTAGAGGGGATGAATACTAAGCGTACCGTGGGTTTCCTTCGTTGGGGGTTATTCGGACTCTATTATTGCTAACCGCTTCTGCCATAAATCTACGACTTGTACCTAAATGTACCCTTTTAATCTCAAAATAAATCTCATATTCTAACAACTTCCTATAATTTTCTATTGTTAAAATATAATTCTATTATTGGAAAATAAACAATATATGACAAATTAAATACATTTTTTTCAAATAAATCAAAAAGATAATTTATTTAGGATATTATAAATACAGAGAGGAGGATGCGTAAATTTGAACAAAAAATTAGGGATGCTAATTTTATCCATTGGCTTTGCTGCACTTTTAGTCTATGCGACATATGAGCCTACGCAACCAAAAGCAGCAGATCGTATGTCTGAAATCATGGATAAGGCTTGGAACCAATATGATGTTCTTGCCACTATGGTTAATACGGATAGCTCTGAGGTGTATTTAAGAATAGAGGAAACTGAAGATGAGGATAAACTTAAAAATATGCTACAGAAAAGTATTAAGAAAGCCGACTTAGAGGAATACTCCATTGTTATTGAAAAAAGAAATGATCCACCTTCTTAAAAGCACCGTTCTTCATAAAGGCGTAAAAGAATGACCACCATATGATAGATTCAAATCCCCTTTCCCTCTTCTTGTATTCACCACCAAGTCGTGGTTTAAAAATAATCAAGAGAACCATTCCTAGAGATTCCTCACAAAATGCCTAATAGTTGAAAATAAGCGCCGAAATCAGGACGTTTAGCCTTTTAACAAGAAACGGCGTGGAATCTAAATCGCTAATTCTACGAAGAGGAAAAATATGGACGAAACTATTAGACAATTTTTAGAAGATAAAAAATTCACAAGTTTGGAAACAATTCGGTCTTTACAGTATACACTCCAGACCTTCGAGAACCTGGGATAGGTGTCTACAGTCTGAAGCTCTGGGGTAACCCCGAGCTTCTTTTAGTAACATTAGGTGAGAAATTTACAACTCTGCTCAACCATGTAGTTTTGCAATGGAATAATGAGGTTCTTTAATTATCAATTATCTCTATATAGTAAGCTGCTATTTTAGGTGGTGAAGATTCTCTTAAATAATCACCATAAATACGTACTTTTTGATTAGTCTTGAGTGTACTAAAAATATCTTGTTCCTCAGAGTCTGGATGTTGAGATACAACAATGGTCCCTTCGCCGTAGTCAGAAGTAACGTAACCCAAAACCCTTAGTTTATAACTGACGGGTTGTTCTGAAACCCAAATTGAATCAAGCCTCTTGGAAGCAATGTAACCATCAATCGTGAAATAATCATCTGGTAATTTGGTTAAGTCAACAGACGAATTTTTTTGAGGGTTTACTCCGTTTAATAATACAAAAAACACTAATATCAGCATAGACAGCAATAGTATTTTCTTATGAGGAGTCTTCTTAATCAAAGTAAAACCTCCTTGGAAGGTTAATCGCTTATAGTTAGAAACCAGTTCATTTGATTAAATAAAGTGGTAAAGTCTCTTTTAATTTTAGGGTCACCATTAATTGATCGTCCCCCAGTTAAAGAAAACCAGCATTATGGACTGCAATCATTACATCTACTGAATAAAGTACAGGTGAACCTGATTGCCCACCGAAAGTATCCATACTATAGAATAACAAATCTGGGTCTAGGTAAAAGTCTGATCGACCGACCATTCCCCACATAGATTAGTAGTATCCCCTATTGAGATTATGGATTTATTTTGTGTTTCTAAATTTAATTGGATATATTTCATTCTTCATTTAAATTAGTGGGGTTTTGTTCTTCATTTACTACAACTTTACTTGCTAACACATGATGTCTTAGTGGAGGGCTAGTGAACGAGGGAATGAAACTATCAAGTTTTTGATATCTCCTTTCTATATTAAACATCTATACAACAGTAACATGAATTCTGAGAGAAATGGTGATTATTTTAGGAATTTTTTCCTTTTTTAAAAGTATATAGGATAATAGAAACATAGGAAGGCATAAGGAGTCTCAATGATTTGATGCAATGGAACACACTTCTTTGCACTTATATGAAGGGCATTCGAGAATTGTATTTTCCGCTCGTTGTTGTTTCGAATCTGTTTGGCATGCAGTTTGATGGCCGGAACCGGCGATCCACGTCTCTTCGACTTGTCGTCCCAGTTGGAACTCAGGAGATACACATCCCTTTTGCGAATACGTTTTTAATAAAAAGATTACAATTACTTCCCACAAAAAAAAAGCCGGAGAACCATTCTCTCCGACTTCAACCTTCACCCTAACACATCTGTTATTCCATCCATATTTTCAGAAATCCACACCACAGCTGCATCTAAATCAGTAAACTCCCGCACCTCAAACGTTACTTCATCCTGGAGTAACCAAACGTCCTTGTCTTCTGAGTTGAGGCCACCAATGGACCAATGCAACAAGCTATATGGATGATTATGATTTAAAAAGGACGCCCATGTTTTGGACTGTGCTACATTTTTCAAGGCATTTAGTTTGCTCATTTAGCGCCGCCCTCCACTACTAACAAACTCATCCGTGGATTCAGGATTTGGCTTGGGCATTTTAGCATGAAGCTATTAGCGCTTTCCACAAAATCCACCGTCATGTCTTCGTCAAAAAAGACAAGCTTGGACTTTTCCATTAGCAATGGCCCAAGGTTTGTATCCAGAGCCACATCGTCCTCATCATGCTCAGCGGTAATCCATAATGCAGACACCCCACTAACTACACATCCGCATCCATCTGTATCATATTTAAGCTTTAAGCTTTTTCCCTCATTAGCATCAAGCTTTGTTTTTATTTTATTTATTGCTTTTTCTGTAAACGTTACTTTCACGTTTCATGCCTCCAACTGTTTCATTCTTAGCCTGATTGTACCATATTTTGTACAGGGTTTATAACTTAGAAGCCTTTTGGATAGAATGTTGTTGTTGTCAAAATGGTTAATTGTAGGTACGATACTAATATCTTTATATAAAGGAGGAGATTTCCAATGTCAAAAGTAACGATCAAAGTATTGGATAACGGTGGGTTTCGTGTAACTGGCGATGTCGAACTAATTGATGCAGAAGGAAATAAGTTTGAGGACAAGCCTGCATTCACTTTATGCCGATGTGGTCTTTCGAAAAAGCTTCCTTATTGCGATGCGTCCCATAAAGGAAACTTTGAGTCCTGTGTGCGCGCTGTCCAAGTATTAAATGACTAATTTGGAGCAGCGCTAAATGATGAAATGGAGCTGCACCTATTCCGCAGCTCCATTTTATTTTTACCTCCGTTTTTATAGTGATATTCTTCTAACCAGCCCAGGTATGTACATCCACAAAAACAAAGACCGTGATAGACTAAATAAAACAAATGCGAGCCAAAGTCCTTGATTTTGAAATGTTGGAACCGCCATCCATATCGCAACTAAAAAAAGAACTAACGCGAAGAAAATGGAGTTTCGAATAGAAGTAGCATCTGTTGCACCTGAAAAGACTCCTTCCAACATCAGCCCCCAAAAACCTACGATTGGGAAAATTACCATCCACCACATATGCTGTAGTGCTAATTGTTTTACATCATCCATGTTCGTAAAGATACTAATTAAAGTCTCTCCAAAAATAATCATACTTAGTGCTAAACTAACCGCTGTTATGGCTCCCCAAATTACTGACAGAGTGAGCATACGTTTAAACAAGAGAGAATCTCCTCCCCCGATTGCTCTACCAGAAAGGATGCTGGATGCGTTCGCAAAGCCTCCTACTAAATACGCCATGATATAATGGATTTGTAATAATATGGCATTGGCTGCAAGTGTAACGTCTCCAAGTGCTGCTCCTTTCGAGGTAAAGATCCCTGTCATAATTAGAAGGCATATAGTTCGTAAAAATAAATCCCGATTGACGCTTAGCATATTTTTTATTGCCTTCCATCGTATTGTTTCCTGGACCGTTAATAAAGATAATTTGCTTTTGTTTAAGAAGAATACGACGATTCCACCGAATAGCACTGCCGAGATCTCAGCAATTAACGTTGCATAAGCCACTCCTTCCACACCTAAATTTAGACCTAGTACAAAGAGAATACTTAATAAGATGTTTAAGAGATTCATGATCAATTGGGTTGCAAGCGATAACCGTACCTTTCCCATCCCTATTAACCAGCCAACTAAGCAATAGCTTATCAAGATAAATGGCGCACCCCAGATACGGATGGAAAAGTAAGAGGCTGCAAGGGTGGAAACGGCTGCACTTCCACCAAATATATGAAGCGCAATTGTTAAAAGTTGGCGTTGAAAAATAATAAATAACACCCCGAGCAGAACTGCTATTAATATCGGTCTTACTAAACATAATATTTCTTCTTTATCATTCCTTGCTCCTTGCGCTTGGGCTGTAAATCCGCTCGTACTAACCCTCAAGAAACCGAACAACCAATACATCGTGTTAAAAATAACCGCTCCAATAGCAACTCCGCCAATAGCAGAAGGCTCTGGCAATCTGCCTACCACTGCCGTATCAACTGCACCAATGATGGGAGTAGAGATTCCGGCTATAATCAATGGAAATGCGAGACCCCAATATTGCCGGCTACCATATATTTTAGTTGTCTCGTGTTTCTTTAATGCCAACGCATGATTTCCCATTTTCCTAATTCCTTTCGTTAAAAGCTACAAAGAGGCCGCTTGAATCAATGCCTGAGTATAATGGTGCCTTTCTTTGTTGTATAGATCTTTTATTGAAAATTGATCTACTGCTTCTCCATTTTTCATGACAAGGATGTTTTCGCACAAAAAAGACACGGCCCTTATGTCGTGAGAAATAAAAAGGATTGCCATATTGGTTTTGGTTTGGAGGTCCTTAAGCAGCTGTAAAATATGCTTTTGCACGGTGACATCAAGACTTGCAGTTGGTTCGTCACAGATAAGGAAGGAAGGCTCAAGGCTTATGGCACGGGCAATACTCACTCGTTGCTTTTGTCCGCCGCTTAATTCGCTTGGATATCGATGGACCATGGAACTTTCTAGACCTACTAGTTCTAGTAGTTTCTCTGCTTTTTCTTTTTTCGTGAATTCTGTTCCCTTTAAAAATGAAGGAGTGAATTCTTTAAAATTATCAAGAGGCTCCAACAGACTTTTCCAAATAGGTAGCTTCGGGTTTAATGTACTGTTGGCATCTTGAAAGATCATTTGTACATTTTTACGATAAAGTCGCAGGTGTTTGCCTTTTGGTGGACTAGACTTACCGTCGAAGATAATCTCCCCGTGATGGATGGAATGGAGACCGAGTAGCACCTTGGCTAAAGTACTTTTACCACTTCCACTTTCTCCAACAATTCCTAAGGCTTGTCCTTCATTCAGTTGAAAGGAAATATTTTTAAGTGCATGAACATCTCGAGAATAATAGCTTGATAGATTTTTTACTTGAAGCTGCTTCATGGTACCATTACCAGTTCTTTTTCATGCGGAAGAGAAAGCAGACAGCCGCATAATTTTTTTGTATAAGGATGCTGATGGTTACACCGAATCGCTTCGGATAATCCTTCCTCCACTATTTGGCCTTTTTCCATGACATAAATTCTGTCTGTTCGTTTGTAGGCTTGTGTAAGGTCATGAGTAATAAGAAGAACTGCACACCCTGTCTCCTCTTTCATTTTGGTAAGATAATTCAACACTTTTTCTCCATTCAATACATCTAACGCGGTTGTAATTTCATCGCAAATCAGTAGCGATGGCTTTAAAACAATGGCAGTCGCAATAGCCGCCCGCTGTACTTGACCTCCACTCAACTCAAAGGGATAGCTCTTAAACACCCTTTCGGCATCCAAGCCCATCTCGTGCAAAGCATCTAAAGCAAGACGTTTTGCTTCTTTTTTTGAGAGAGGAAAATGAGTGCGAATGGTTTCAACCATTTGACTTCCGATTTGAATATAGGGAGTAAAGCTTCCCCGGTAATCTTGAAAAATGATGCCGATTTCCTTTCCAAGGATGTTCCTTTTTTTTGAGGAAGAGGGACTATTCAGGCTGCTTTGTTTATAGGTTAGTTTTCCGCTACCAGTCATTTTCTTCGGAAGTAAGCCCATGATAGTTTTTGAGATTAAGCTTTTTCCTGATCCGCTTTCTCCAATTAGCCCCACCATTTCACCTTGTGCGATTTCCATGTTTACTCCCTGCAAAAGTTCACGACCTTCTCTATGACTTTTTACATGTAAATCTTTTATGGTTAATAATGCTTCGCTCATTTCCCATCACTTCCTTTTCTCGTGTCAAAATTACTTTTTAGTCCGTCACCCAGCAGGTTAAAGGTTAAGACCGTTAGCATGATGGCGACACCTGGGTAAATCATTAGGGCGGGCACTACTTGAAAATAAGCACGGCCATCATTTAACATCGCTCCCCATTCCGGAATAGGGGGTTGAGCACCAAGACCTATGTAGGATAACGCAGAAATCATTAAGATTATTTTCCCAATATCCACCGCTGCCATCGCTATCACCTCTGGCATTATTTGTGGTAGCAAGTGTAAACGGATGGTTTTCGTATGGCTGGAGTGAACTATTTTTGACACCTTTACGTACTCTTTTTCCTTTTCAGCTAGCACAAGCCCCCTCACCACCCTTGCATAAACTATCCAACGAACTAAAATGATAGCAATAATGATGTTGGTAAGACTCGGGCCAAGTATCCCGGCAATGGCGATTGCTAGAATAAAGTCAGGAAAAGCTAAGATGGCATCTATTATTCTCATAAAAACCGCATCCAATTTCCCTCCAATATAGCCAGAAAACAAGCCAATGGGAACGCCAATCAAAATAGAAAAAATAATGGCAAGCACACCAAGTCCAACGGTTAATTTTGCCCCCAATAGAAGTCTTGACAAGACATCTCTGCCTAGCTGATCTGTTCCTAACCAATGGCTAGAAGATGCGGGTTGTAACCGATTCCCCATATCAATCAAAAAAGGGTCATGGGGAAGAAAATAGCTTCCAAACACTGTAAGAGTCATTAAAGTCAGAGTAAATAATAACCCTATTAACAGTGGACGTTTAGGAAGGAAGCGAACTTGCTTCATTTTTATTACTGCATTCTCCATTATCCCCACCCCTTCCCAAGCTTGATTTGCGGATTAATTAGGTTGTATATGAAATCTACCATTAGATTTGTCATCACTACGATAACTCCCACCACAATAATATAGCCTTGTATTAATGGATAGTCTCTCTGCATGACGGCTTTTACAATCAGATCTCCCATCCCTGGCCAAGAGAATAAAATTTCAATGACCGTGATCCCGCCTAAAAGACTGCCAATACTTAAGCCAAACATGGTTACAATTGAAATTAGACTTCCTCTGAGTGCGTGAAAGACAAGCACACGATGTTTATTTAGTCCTCTAGCATACGCTGCTTCAATATAATTACTTTGCAGTGTACTAATGAGTCTCTCTCGAAGCAGTTTGATATACATTGGAGCCATGGCTATCCCTAATGTCAGGGATGGCAAAATAAAATGAGCGAGGCTTCCCTTTCCCATGACAGGTAAGAGGTTCCATTTCAATGAGAAAAAATAGATAAAAAGCAAACCTAGCCAAAAGCTTGGAATAGATGCTCCAAGCATGGCAATCACTCTGCTCAAGTAATCTGGCCAGCGCCCTTCATAAATGGCACCTAGAACTCCCAATGGCACAGCAATGATCAATAGTGCCGTCAAACCACCTGCTGCCAAAAGAAATGTTGCGGGCAACTTTTCCACTATTATTTCAATAACCGGTTTTTTGGAGATGATGGAATTCCCTAAATCAAGTTGTGCTAAGTCAAGTAACCAGTTCCCATACTGTTTTAGAATCGGCTGATCAAAGCCATACTCCTCCATCACTTTTTGTTTATCTTCTTTGGTAGACACCACATCATCTACTTGTAATACTGCACCAATCGGATCACCTGGTGTAAGTTTCATCAACACAAACGTTATAAACGACAGAAGTAGTATCATGACGATTAATTGCAACAGCCTTGAACCAATGATAGAAAGAGACGAACGCATCATCTCACCTGCCTCCCTTTTTTTACATGAAGAAAAGTGAAAGCACGATTAGATGCTTTCACTTGTTCTTTTATTTCTTCACATCCATTTTATTAGTAATTAAATAGTATTCTTCTGAACCTGGAGCCCAATCTTTCACTCGATTATTCACACCAACAACAATGTGAGGGTGCATGATAAAGGAGTGTGGCAATTTCTCCTGCAAAATCGAAACTGCATTTTTTTGAAGCTCCATTCGTTTACCCTTGTCAGCAGTTTGATTCAATTCTGCCGTAACTTTATTCAGTTCAGGAATATCAATTTGCCCTGGGTTCAAAGCCCCTTCTGGTAAATAAGCCACATTGAAGAAATAACCGCCATCTCCACGTGGAGCAGTTAAATTGGAATAGGTAACAATATCCCACTCCTTTTGCTTCTCCCAAAGGTAGCTGTCTATGTTTTCAATTGTTACAATCTCAATTTCGACACCGATTTTTTTCGCTTCCCCTTGAAGATATTGTGCAATAAGCGGAAGCTCTGGTCTGCCTTGATAGGTAGCTAGTTTAAGCGATAGCACTTCCCCGTCTTTCTCTAACTGACCATTCTTATTTTTTTCATAGCCTGCCTCTTTTAATAATGCTTCTGCTTGTTTTGGATCATAGGAGGAGACCGTCCCTTCCCCTGCGAAAGGAAAATCAGGGTTAAACGGTCCGAATGCCTCCGTTGCATGACCGCTCATGATTTCCTCTACAGCGACTGGGCGATTTACGAGATGATCCAATGCCTTACGAACATTTTCATCCTGCAATGCTGGCTTCGCTTGGTTATAGAGGAGAAAATGAACCCTTAGACTTGGGACAGATTCCACTCGTAAATTTTCGGCACTCTCAATCGGCTTCAACGTTTCTGGAGGCAGGTGATAAGCAATATCCGCATCTCCAGATTGAAGGGCCATCGCCCGAACATTTCCGTCTGAGTTAAATGTGATAGTTACTTCATCAAGCTTAGCTGCTCCATCCCAATACGCTTCATACTTTTCTAATTTCACCTCTGCTTCTGAGGTAAAGCTTTTCACCTTAAAAGGACCTGTTGCTATCGGCTTTTCTCCAATATTTTCTGCATCTGCTTTAATAATGGAGGCATTTGTATGAACAAGTTCTGAAAGAAACGCTGGATAAGCTTCCTTCGTCATAAACGTAATCTCTTGTCCATTTGCCTTCATCGATTCAATCTTCAGACTGGCTGCAATCGCTTCGTTCGTTTCAAGCACTCTCTCAAAGGAAGCCTTCACCGCTTCAGCGTCAACCTTAGTTCCGTCATGAAATGTGATGTCCTCTCGAATTTTGAAGGACCAGCTTCTTTCATCCTTTTGCTCCCAGGATTCAGCAAGCCATGGTTGAATTTCAAGATTTTCATCTATTTTTACCAACGTCTCCGCTACCCCAGCTCTCACTCCCATCCAATCCTGATGTGGATCCATCGTTTTAGACGGAAAGCTAAATAACATGGTAAGAGATTTTTTCTCCGACTGCTCTTGAGATTGTGATTGTTCATTGCTATTGCACCCAACAAGAAGCGCGAGTACGATCATTACTAATCCAATAAGATATTTTTTCATATTTTACTTTCTCTCCTTATCAATCTATTATTTTGTTTTTACAACGAATGGGACTATCGTTGCTTTTGGCATTCTATCTCTAGAGAGCGCAATTGACGCACCGATAATCAGTGCACCACCTAGCAAAGTAAGCAGGCTTAAGGTCTCTCCCCAAATAACAAATCCCCACATCACATTAAAAAAGATGCCTATGTATCGTACAATTTCTACCACCATGATGTTTTCATGGGTAAAGGCACTTGTCAGAACAAGCTGCCCCAATAAGGATACGACCCCAATACAAACTAAATAAAACCACCCAATAGGTGTAGGAATCACATATTCATTCCACATTAGGGGTAATGACACAAGTGCTCCAGCTGCAAGAAAATAAAAAACAATTTCATATTGATGATGACTTTTACTTAAATAGCGAATGGAGGTCGAAGCACAAGCCGCTAAAAAGGCACTTAGAATCCCGACTAATGCAAACACCGAATAGGAATGAAAACTAAACGGATTCACAATCAATACCGCCCCTAAAATGAACAACGGAAATAGCTTAAACATTCGCAAATTCATCTTCTCTTTTAAAAAATATCCTGAAAGAAAAATCGCAAAGAAAGGGGACAAGTGTGCCAAGATGCTGGCATCACCCAAGGAAATATGTGCAATGGTGAAGAAGTATGCGAGTAAATATAAAGCACCCAATGCACCACGGAGAATTAACATTGGAATCCCTTTTTTTGAAAAAGCTACTTTGGCCTTCCTCATTAACAGAAAAATAAGGCAAACGCCAATAAAGCTTCTAAAAAAAACAATTTCTGAAACTGGTATCGTTTCACTTGCCGCCTTTACAAACACATTCATGATACTAAACGTTAGAGAAGATACAATCGCTAACAAAATTCCTTTATTCATGCTACCTCCTTCTTTGACAGCGGCTTTGTTAATAATCGTAGTGATTACGATTTATAGCGCGTGACAAGGTGTCCTCTCCCTAGAATCACCAATCAAATCGTAACCTTTACTATTTGCAGGTTTTACTATACTCTTTTCTGTTTGACCCGTCAATATAAAAAATGCACTAGCCCTTCTAAGTAGGGCTAGTGCATTAAAATCAAAAGATTATTAATAAATCTTCCAGTTTTTTTATTTTATAGTCATATTCTGAAGCTTCTCCAAAGCCATAGCAGGCATATACAAAAGGAATTCCAGCCGCCTTTGCAGCCTCTTGATCTCCGAGCGTATCTCCTACATAAACTGGACTTTTTAATTGATTTCTCTCTATAACAAGCTTGATATTTTCCCCCTTTGACAGCCCAGTTCTTCCCGGATTTTCAAAATCAATAAAATGCTTGTCAAGCTGATGATATTTGTAAAAGGCTTCAATATAGCCTTCCTGACAGTTGCTTACGATGAAAAGCTTGTACTTTTCTGATAAACTCTTTAATACCTCTTCCACGCCGTCGTATAGCTGGCCGCCTTTTGCTTCTAAAAGCACTTGCTCAGCACTTCCACATTCGTTCAAAAGCTGGTTGCGAGTGGACTCATCTAGATCCGGGAAAAAGCGTTTCCCTATTTCAGGCATCTGTAACCCCATTGTTGCTTTAAAATCCTCACTGGTTAATTCTCTATCCACTTGCTTGTGATTTTTTAAAATTTTGTTCCAAGCGACTAATACCGTTTCGCGAGAGTCCCATAACGTTCCGTCTAAATCGAAAATAATGCTGTCCATCTGTGTATCCTCCTGGTCATTTTTTTTGGAATTCGTGATATTTGTGCATAGTCTTCTTTTTTTACGAATAATTTGCTTTCAAGACCTCTTTCCAATATGGAAGACAATTTTTGTCCGAAATCTCTCTTCTCAAGACCTCTTTTAAACTCGGGCGCTCATTATTGTCCGAAACCTAGCTTTTCATTTGGACACTCATTTTTGTCCTTAACTTGATTCTGAAGACATCTCCCGTATTTTCCATTCATGCCTTAGCAACCCATACACTACCCTGTCAAGGTATTCTCCGTTTAAGTATTCATAATTACGAATGACACCTTCTTCTTTAAAGCCAAGTTGTTTCGGAATCCTTTGACTCTTCCAGTTTTGGCTAGCCACGTTTATCTCCACTTTTTCCAGATGAAGATTCCTAAATGCATTCGTGATCATCGCCCTTACCGCAATAGTAGCTAAACCTTTACCTTCGTATTCTTTTCCTAACCAATACCCTATTTCCGTCTTTTTTGCATCAGAATCTATGTACAGATAACCGATGGAGCCCACTAATCTTCCTTCGTGCCAGATGCCTGCCCAGTAGCCATTATTCTTAGCATAACGTTGTAGTGATTTC
Source organism: Bacillus sp. THAF10 (assembly GCF_009363695.1). Taxonomy (NCBI): domain Bacteria; kingdom Bacillati; phylum Bacillota; class Bacilli; order Caryophanales; family Bacillaceae; genus Bacillus; species Bacillus sp. THAF10. The sequence continues at coordinate 2,420,799 of NZ_CP045403.1, forward strand.
TCAATAAATGTAGTGCAGTCCTCCACCCCTTCTGTTCTGGTTGGAAAGGATAGCCATTTTCCTATGCTTTCTTTGCTGCCATCTATTAAATAAAACAATTCATCTGCATGTTTTCTTTCTAATAATTGGAGATAGGTCGTACTGTTGAGTATTGTTTTAAACATGAGAATCACCTTTTTTCTTTCTATATTACTAATTCCAAGGATGTAGAAGATAAAATGCAAGGCTATTACTAACAACTTAGATAAAATTTGTTAATACTTGTATCAAAATCTATACAAGGAACAAAATAAATTTATAGGCTAGCTCTAAATACTTACTTGAGAGTGTTGATTATGCTAATACCAACTTTTTTTACGGTTCTCTTCCTTTCTATTATGCTTGTTTTCACATTAAAATGGTGTTTAAATCACTTTCATCGTTTTGAGCTCTTTCTTCTGTTTCTCTTCACATCCTCAATATGTCAATTTACATATTTTAAGCTTTTTTCCCCTTATGACCGCTTAAGTGCAAGTAAAGGCTGGTGGGCTGTTCTATCCATAAAACTTCACTATGGATTAATTCTCCCTATCCTTTTAATTTGGATTTTGTATGTTTATGTTTCAAAAACTACAGAATTAAAAAAACTTATATCCATCTTTACGTGGATTACATTTGTTGTGGTTGCAGAAAAAATATATCTTTTATTAGGTGTTTTTCAATCAAAAAGTAATAGTTGGTATCCTTCCATTGATATGTTTTTCGGCATGGTGATCATTTCAATTAGTATTTTCTTTCTTGAAGAGTTGAAGAATATATTAAGGAAGGAAAAGATACTATCATGAATGTTTTTATAGAAATAATGAAACCTATACTCCCAAGTTCCTTTGATAAAAATGAAATCTATACCCTCAGTATTACTCTGATCGTTTTATTTTGTTTGTATATTATACACAAAAGAAAAAATCCTCTACTTAAAACCGAATATATTGCATTTTATCTCTTTAATTTCCTTTTATCAGTGGCAGGTGACTCTCTTTTTGCTGAGCCACCTTTTGATTTTTATGATACTGTAGATAAAGCTCATGGTGAGTTATTCGATATTATTTTACAGGCAGGTGTTTATCCTACAACTATCATTATTGGATTACAACTTTATGCGCTTCTTAAACCTAATTCAGTAGTTTTTATCATTGCTTTTGCTTCTCTTTTAACTACACTAGAGTGGGTTTCAGTTGAATGGTTTAACTTATTTCAATATAAAGAATGGAAACTTTTTCACTCTTTTATCTTTTATACATGCATCATGATATTTAATACTGTCTACTTTCATAAAGTTCACCACTACCTTCATTGTTTAAGACAAACCTATAGGTGTGAATGAGGCTGCGGAGGAAAAAATCCCTCAGGACTTTTTACCACCTTTTCTTTAGGAAAGACCTCGCACATTTTTTCATAGACCAATTGCTGGACATTTTTCTTCAGCCATAAAGTTTTTTCACCTTCTTCATATTTTTCATGAACATTCAACCGCTCCGACCTTTTGCCACCACTGCCATCTCCAGTAAAGTCATCCACACAGACCCTGTCCACGATTCCTTTAAGCTTTTGTGCAAAACGATCAGAAAAAGGCAGGGCTGGTGCGATGGCTACTTGTGTTGGCACACCATTCTCATACAAGGATTTTACTGCCGCTATTCTTGCCGGTATGGGTGGGGCAGCAGGAGAAAATCGCTTGCGGACATCTTCTACATCCGTTTCAATTGTCATACTTACGAGGACGTTTTTCCCCAACTTTTTCAAAAGATCCATATCCCTTGTCACTAGGGGACTTCTCGTCTGCACCATTAGAAAATCTGGTTGCTCCTCTACCATTACCTCCAATAAAGCTCTCGTAATTTCTTCCTTGTGTTCAACTGGTTGATATGGGTCGGTACTGGAGGACATGAAGATTTTAATTTGCTGACCTTTTTTTCTTAGAAGCTTCAATTCTTTTGCAAGTTTGTCCTGCGCGTTTCTTTTAATATCCACCCAGGTTCCCCATTCCTGCTTCCGAAACAAGCCAACTGGACTTTGTCTGACATAACAATAGGAGCAGCCAAAGGCACAGCCAATGTATGGATTTAGTGTGTGGGTATAGCCTTCAAGAAAACCACTTGCTTTTGTTAGCAGCCTTTGTGGTGTTTTTTCGTTAATATCCAACTTGCTTGCCTCCTCTCTCCAATTGATATCAATATTTTCCCCTTGTTGATTTCCCCTTTTTCTCTATACTTAAAGTATCACATTTATCAAGGGAGATGGTACATATGGTACTTACGGTTTTAAAGCCTATCTTTGCTGAATCAGCGAGCAATCTTGTGAACACTATTAGTTCATATTCTGGTACAGTTTTGTTCAAAAAAGAACACTGGGTAGTGGATGCGAAAAGTTTACTAGGCGTATTAGCCCTAGCTCTACAGCCTGGACAGGTAGTGGAAGTGACATCTGATGATGGAGAGGAAGTATTTGAGGCGATTCTTGCACTTGGATATTTTGAGAAAAAAGAATAGCCATAACGAAAAGTCCTGAAGAATTCTTCAGGATTTTTCATTTTAACTTCAGCAAATTAGTGTGAAAATTTTTAGAAGTGTTTCTCCTTAAAAGCTGGACTCAGCTCACTCCACACATCAAATTTATTTCCGTCAAGATCTTCAAATACGAAGTTACTTCCAGTATGACCTCTGTCTTCAATCTCACCGACTCTAATACCCTTCTGTATAAACTCATCATGGATTTTTTCTAAGGCATTTAATCCATTCACTTCAAAAGTTAGAGCAAAGTGCTCATACCCATGAATGTCTATAAAGTTAGAGCTTTGGTTTTCAGCAGCCCTTACGAGAAAAATACTTTGATCTGCTATATTTACTATTGCTTTATCCTTATTTTGAAAACTCAACTCAGCACCCAGTTTCTTTACATACCACTCTGTTGACTTTTCTACATTGTTGACGGGTATATAAGTTGTACCTACTCTCCATAATTTTTCCTCCATTAGACTGTTTCCCCACTTTCTTATTCAATCGTATCCAATAATTCTACTTCAAGGTTAGCCTGGTCCTGCCAAGATTTGTACATCTCAAGATGCCATTTATCTCTTAATCTATTAAAACCTTGCTCGAAAGTCCATTTATGTAGTTGTTCATAAGCCTCAAAAATACCTTTATTAGAGCCGTGGTACGTTGCAGTTGCGTATCTCTGTGGAGGAATCCTGAGTGTTACCATTCCATCTGGAATATTCTCAAACTTATCCACTGCAACAGCTACCCAGTATCCATCTTCGCTTTCTGCGTGGGTATCTACTATAAATGCACCATATTGGATTTCTTTATTGATCACGTTTTTAATTTCATTCTGACGGTTCGTTAATATCATCGATGTTTTAGGAATTTCTTTTGCGTATTGATCTTCTGCACATAACACTCTGAAGCCTACTAACTTAAGCTCTTCAAGATTTATAACGTTCTCGTCTTGTATCAATTTCACTGTCAACTTGATTCCCTCCAACCTCACCTATTAGTAAAGGATTTTCTCTTAGATTAACTGAAGAACCTGACATAGATATGTACTCCTTTCAGCACCTCCATTTATAGAGATGCATCTGGAACTGAAAATCTAACAAAAGTCAAAATTATTGATAAAGAACTCTCGTGTATCTTCATGGGTGAGAGTTTTCAGCAATTCTTCTTCATTTAAAAACGTAATGTCGCTAATTTCTTCATCCATTGGTTTTAGGGTGGCGATCTCCCCAATGTATGCAAAGTGAAACATCGTGGTTTCTTGATTGGTAAAACCGATTTTTTGTTGGATATGTACGGGGAAATCAAAACAGATTTTCTCGTTGAATCTCTTGATAAGTCGAAAATTAGACGATCCTGTTTCCTCCGCTAATTCTCTTAACATTGCCTGTTCCAGACTAGAATCTGTTGGTTCGACTCCCCCTTTGACAAAATCACATTCACTCTTGATTGATTCTTTTTTAGCGCCGGCATTTATCTTCTTCTTATGGACCACTAGAAATTTGTCTCTATAAGTAACAATGGCTCCTACTGCCTTTCGAATCAAGCTGTTCACGACCTTCTATTAAGAAATATTTACTATGTAAAATTGAAACACAATAGCGGTAGAAAATACGATAATTAGCATTTCTACGACTGTGATGATAGATTGCTTTGGATTTTCAGAGTACTTCCATTCAAAAAACGCGCGTACCGAATAGTCCAGTACAATATAGATTACCAATACTAAGATGAATCTTCCTAAGGACAGATTATCGTAAATAAAATGGTAAGAAAGGAAGGGATAAATAATGATAAAAGCAATCCTCATACCCCAGTCAATTTTGCCATGAAGTTTGTTTATGTGATTATAGGAGAAGATAGGGCCTTTTTTCTCTTTCCTTATGTTTAGTGTTTTACTTAAGATGAATCTTGAAAGATAAATTATTACCATAACCGTCATTACAAACAGGCCAAACTTTAATAGCATCTACGGGCACCCCCTTGAAAATATCACCTCTATAGGTATACGGAACATCCTAATGAATGTTTCAATATTTTGAAAATTTTATTTTTTATTTGTTTTAGGATAGAGTTAGCATTAGACAAACAATCACAAGTGTTGAGGTGTAGTTGATATGAAAAGTGAAAAAGAAAAAATGCTCGCTGGGGAAATGTATAGTCCGGAAGATTTGGAGTTAGTGAGAGATAGGCAGCATGCTCGAAACCTAGTAAGAACTTTTAATCAAACCGCTGATGAAGAAGGAGAAAAACGGTTGCAGCTTTTAAAGGAATTATTAGGTTCTACAGGTGACATCGTGAAAATGGAGCCTAACATCCGCTTTGATTATGGCTATAACACCCATGTTGGTGAGAATTTTTTCGCTAACTTCGATTGTACGATTTTAGACGTTTGTGAGGTCCGGTTTGGGGACAACTGTATGCTTGCACCAGGTGTTCATATCTATACTGCCACCCACCCATTGAATCCAAATGAGCGAAATTCAGGCAGAGAATATGCGATTCCAGTTACGATTGGCAATAATGTTTGGATTGGTGGCGGTGCCATTATTAATCCCGGTGTAACGATTGGGGACAATGCGGTTATTGCCTCAGGTGCAGTTGTCACTAAAGATGTTCCTGAAAACGTGGTTGTTGGTGGAAATCCAGCAAGAATAATTAAAGTAATAGAGTAAAAAATCCTGTATGAACTACGCTATGGTTGTTGTTATATTGGTTTAAACAAACACTCGCCTATCCTCTTTGGAAAGCGAGTGTTTGTTTAAAAAAATTAATCCCTCCGAATAAAATATGGGCCACATTCTTTTTCATGCGTCATAATAAATGTCCATTTATTATTCCAATCCATTACATACATATCACTAAAGTGCATGTGGCTTTCGATAAATGGTAGTTCCTCGATTGAAAGAGTATCAGCATTTTCAAGAAGGTACGCATCGTCAATGAATTGATAAAAAATTGTGCATTTATGCTTGGGTTGATTTAGAAATGCTTTTACTGCTTCTTCTTTCTCAAGGCATTTTACCTTTTTCCAACTACATAAGTGCCACAGAAAATTATCCATCCAAATCGCTTTTTGCTCTTCAATTGAAAGATGGCTTGCAAAACATTCACGCCATCTAGCACGTAAATAATTTCCCCATTTAGGTATTTCAATTTTCTTTATTTGTCTGTTTCTCATAATTTTCATTTCACTTCTTACCCTTTAGCAATTGAGATCATCTTGATATTTTTCAATTACCGCTTCAATTAATATTCCTTCTTTATAAAAATGGTTAACATACACGTATAACAGCATCTCATTTTGTTCTGTTTTTACTATTTTAGATAAAACTCTGTTAATAATGTCAGCATGTTCTATCGGATTTTCATACATGGTATTCCATGCCCTAACCTGCAACTCTAACTCGCTACTAAGAGCTGTCGCCTCCAAATCTTCCTTAGCAATTGGTTCTGCTAAATAGGCATAAGGGTCTTCATATACATTTGTGTAGATAAAATGAAAAGGATTGCTCTCTCTATTAAGTTGTTTAATATCATTTAATTGGATTGGCAATTTCACATCAGGCGTTATCAGCCAATAGTCAAAGTCTGGATTTAATGTTTTCAGATATTCTTCAAGAGTTGTCTCTTCTAACTTGTTTTCATCTTTTAACTTTTGGTAGGTGGCAGGACGATAAAAATACTCCGCTTTTATATTCTTTGCTACAATGGTCCATTCTGCTTTCGGACATTCAAATAATACACGAAATGCAAAACCCTCTCTTACCTTTTGCAACTCATAATAAATAAACCATTGATCGACTTGCAGTGGCTCATCAAACTCTTCCTTTATGATATCCTCAAAAGTAAACTGAATGAGTGCTTTTGAGGAGAAACCACCATCTGTATTGATATCAATTTGAAGCGAATTATCCTTTCGCTTCAAGCATTGAATCGTTGCATCGTGCAGGCTTTCTTCAAAAACTTCTTGCACAGAAGTTTCTAGATTGGTAAGTGCGTGTTGGGTTTGCTCTGCAGCAGCATCTAATACCCGCTCAAATTTTTTTGTTTCTTCTCCTACCCAATGCAAATAATTTTCTCTGACTTGCTTTGGCAGTGTTGGTTGATTTAAAGTACCATCTTCTACATATGATATAAACTGCGACGGGAGATTTTGCAACAATTCCTCCCTTGCTTCTTCTAGTTCTTCTTTTAAGTCAGCTAATAGGTCTTCCCCTTCTTCTTTTGCATCCTCCAAGGCGCGTTCCCATTCTTCGGCAGACTCTCGAATTGGGAGTAGAGTGCATTTTTCAAATCTTTCTTTTGCTTCTTTTGTTATATTCCACATAAGATCACCTGCATGTTAAATTTCATTCAATTTTATAAATGCTTTATAAAGTGCACTAGCCCATTTTCATATCCTTTAATGGCATAGCCAAATCTTTCATAGAGACGGATTGGCCCTACCCATTCCGCATTTGTTTCAATCAATAGCATGTTCATCTCAAAACGCTTTGCTTCTAATTCAAGGGCTGTCAGCATTTTTGATGCATATCCAGCGCGTCGAACATGACGAGCAACTGACATTCTTACAATACGGCCACAGTTATGACCTTCTTTTAGCAAGCCACCTGTACTAACAACACTGCCATTAACCATACCTACTAAAAACACATGCTTCGGCTTAGAGTATGTATCCATCAACCTGTACACATCAGGATTTAACGAATGATCAATCTCGTTAAAGTAGTCTAGAAACCCATTTAGAATCAAAGCTTTCGCTTGTTCTTCATAAATGATGGATAATTTTTCAATCGTAAACTCATTCACTAGGAGACTCATTTTTCACCTCTTCTTGAACAATGCTGTCAACAATCCATCTAACGCAAAAATATCCTTGTTTTCGGTTAGTCTCATTTTCCTGATTTCGAGCTCTTGAAACTGATGGAAAATTGTTCTTAATTTTTCCTCAGTAAAGCCCAATCCACCATGAAGGCTTCGCTGCCTATATACCTCTAAATCTGTTAAATCTGCTCCTCCATATTTCCCGCCCACTGCAAAGCAATTTAGTGCAAAGTATCCGTTTGGCTTTAATGCTCGCTTTATTAGGTTAATGTAATTTCCCCTTCTATGTGGCGCGATATGATGAAAGCAGCCTGAATCGTACACAACATCATAGCTTCCTTCAGCAATTGATAGCTTGAACAGATTTTCCATAATAAAATTTACGTTCACATTGTTTTCATCTGCCCGTTCCATTGCCCATTTTAACGCTTCAGCGGATGCATCTACCGCATCAACCTCACAGCCTTTTTCAGCAAAGTAGATGGCATTTCTTCCTGGACCACAGCCTAACTCCAGAACTTTTTGTCTTTCTAGAAAATAACCCTGTTCAAAATATGCCACTACATTTTCATCAGGATGATTGGCAAAAAAGGGAACCTTCTTCTCCCTATCTATATAAAAACTATCCCAGTCAAAACTAGTGTTCTCCTTTAAAAGTTCATCTAGCAATTCTAACAGGTCTTCATTAGTCGAAATTGTCTTCATCATAATCCCCTTTGTTCACATGTGTTTAGGACGGATAATATTCCATCGGCTCAGAACAACGAATATAGCCGTTTTTCACATAGTAATTTATAGATTCCTCACTTGGCCAGACAATAACAAACTCATAGTTGTTCTCTTTAACCCATTGATGGATCCGTTCAAGCAACTGACTTCCTAAACCTTTGTTTCTATAGTCCGGAATGGTGTATACGTTCGTCATATAAGCAAACGGGTATGTTATCCTGCCTGGTCGAGGTACTTTTTGAATGAGCTCGATATAAATGTGTGAAACAATCTTCTCATCAGCCTCCACCACCCAGATAAACCATTGCTTCCCAATGATTGCTTTCTCTAAAAAAGCTTGGCATTCCTTTTCAAAATCTGCAAAACTCGCACTTCTTTTGCTTTCATCATGTTCAATCGTAAAGTCCCATCTCATTTTGATTAGCTGTGAGATGTCCTTAGTTTTTGCTAGTCTTATTTGCATATATTAAGTACCCATCTTTCTATAAATACTTCTATTAAAATCTTTCCATTCTTCATTAACTTCTCTAGACGACACTATCTTCCATGGATTAAAGAATGTTTGCCCATCTTTATTAAAGTACATCTGGTCTCCTATATGGTAGGAGGCATGCTGAATATTTTCGCTACTATCCTTCCAAACCACAACATCTCCTACATATACTTCTTCAACGTCATTTTGCATCACATAGTTAGCATTTTTTAAGCCTTCTAAAAACGTTTGCGGATGCACCCATTCATGAATCAACCATTCTTGAGCTGAGATCGCAAACAGTGTCGCAGATAAGCAATTACTACCTGACTCTAAAGGGAATGTATTTGCATACTTTCGGAGATGTGCTGGTGCTCCTGCTGGAAGCTCGTAACATTCCCAGCTATCCTTTTCGGCTGCAAGCTTTTCTACTATGTTAATTTTCATGGAATATGAAAGTTCTTCCCACATTTGTCTTTGAAGGACTATGAATGGTTTTTTATTTCTTTCTAAAATATTTTCTTTTGGTATGTATTCCTTATTTATAATGAGGGATAGGGGGAGGATTAATCCTCTATTAACTTCTAACTGGCTACAATTTAGACTGTTTTTTATTGGCTTTGGCAGTGATGGATACCAGCTTGGATGGGCAACGACCACTTGTTGCACCTCTTTTGCAATTCTCCAGTATTCATAACTATTGACAAGCTGAATTTGTTTGTAGGAAGCGTGTGCAAAAAATTCTTCTTTAGGCACAATTAACACCGTTTCTAAGTGCTTTTTCAGAATAATTAAATCCTCATCCTTCAAGAAAAACAAATCCTTTTCAGGTACATATGTATGCATCCACTTTTCTAAATGGATGATTGTTGGTTCTATCATTTTTTATTCATTTAAGTTATCCCGAAGTGACAATAATGATGAGATATTAAGCTCCTCGCTTTCTATTACAATTGCAGTAAGTCCTTGTTCGGTTTTGGTTTCGTGCCATTCATCCTTTGCCCATAATACTGCGTTTCCTTGTGTCACCCTTCGGTATTTATCCTCTTCTCCTCTTACCCAGCCTTCCCCTTGAACAACAATGAGTAATTGTGGAACAGTTGCTTGATGATAGCCAACTATTCCATTTTGGCCTAGATGCATACACCCAATTTGTGTTTTCTTCATGGTATTCGCAAGATGTGACATTACAAAGTCAGAGTTGAATTTCGTTATATTTTTTACTGATTCTTTATTAAAATTGTATATTTGCAAGTCGTTTCCCTTACCTTCCTATTTTTTTAAACTATCCAATAGCAAGTATCCAAATACAACTCCAGCCATGGTTATCAATGTGGTATTACTTGTGAACATAATTTCTGATGCCAGCCACATATTTATTTCAAACGTTATATACACGAGAGGAATGACTGCAATGTAAAGCGCTGGAATTCCAATGGCGGTAAGCTTTATCCAATCAAATGTCCATTGCTTATTTTCTTTGATCTCCATGATTAGCTTTGGTAAGCGAAGCAGCATCCCCATAAGAATTGGAAAAATAGTAGATAGAATGACTAATGGCGTCATATTGTAGGTTCTTTTTGCTTCCTCACTTACTGTACCTAGGTATTCATATCCTAGAAAAAAGATGAACCCTATCACTATAGTAGATAAGAAATAAAATAGAAATCGCTTCATTTTTCATCTCCCTCTCTCTAGTTTTCTGAAATATGTATCTAGATATCGACGGTTCGCTTCATTCATCTCCGCTGGTAATTCGTTCAAATGAAAGTATCTCATGTCCTTTGATTCACTATAGTCGATTTCTAACGAACCTGTTGCTTGATAAGCTAAATAAACGGCGGTGACGGAATAAAACTCATCCCCGTTATTAAGTTTCATATAATAATCCGGTCCAGAGCATATGTCTAATAGCTCCAATTTCTCTATTTCCAATCCAGTTTCTTCTTTTATTTCTCTTCTTGCTGTTTCTTCTAAACTCTCACCGACTTCCAATAATCCGCCGGGTAATGTCCAACTCCCATTTCCTCTTTGCTGTAATAGCACTTGATTCTTACTGTTTAAAATTAATACAACTGCTCCCGATAAAAGCAGTGGTCTTGTACCGACCATTTTTCTTAATTCCATCACATAACTCACTTTTTCATCCCCTTGGAGAACTATTTACAACCCGAATATCACCTATGAATGTTACTTTTCCATCCTCCACTATCAGTCCATCCCCATCGTTACCAGCATAAATCTTTGTGTTGGTTGTTTTTGAAAATGTCTTCACTGCCTCTTTAAACTGATCATCCCAACGATTATAGTGAGGAAGAAACTCGAAGTCTACGAGACCAAGCGTATTGAGTTCCACTTTCACCGAACCTTCTGAAAATAGTTGAAATAAATGCGCTGATTTTCCAAGCTGGACAGCACCACCACTTACTCCAACAATGGTTCCGCCTTGCTCGAAATATTTTTTTAGCACTGGCTCCATTTGCCGCGCCCTTAATGCCTGTCTAAATGCAATGGGATTTCCAGCAGAAAGGTGAATAATATCACAGCTCAACAACTCTTCTATTTTTTCACTATGAAATTCCTGATACAGGTCAAAGAAAATTATGTCTTTAACCCCATATTTCCGATAATATTGGACTTTCGTTTGAAAATAACTTTTGTCTTTATCCTCTGTTGACGGGATGTAGCCGATTTTCAATGTTTCTGTGGTCACACTAGAAAACAAAATTTCATCTAGCCTTTATTCCCTGGAGACTCCATTATTTGATCTGAATAAAAAAATAATCTTCCCACTTGAAATCCCCCTGTGTTATTCATCTAATACTTTTTTTCGATATTTTAATAATCTGAATATGATATAGCCCAGCATCCCCAAAATCAAAACTAAACGAATGGTGTGGTGAAGGTATGGGCTTACGAGAATAAATGTAATAAAGAAAATGCCTATAACCGACAATAGTTTTGTGTAGCCAATGGCCGTTTCAGAAAACTCCGGTTCTTCACGATACATCCATCTCTGTCCCCATGACATGCTATCTTCTGGACAAAAATAGGTCCATATTAGAATCCCATATACTGGAATCATTAGTATGAAGTACAGAATTGTTTCCGCCATTGGACTACCTCCTTGCTACAAGCCAAAATAATGAATTGGGTTATTTTATTTACGGTTTTACTTTACAAAAGTTTCAAGTTCTCAAAAGGAAAAAGCTCCTGCTCTTTATTTACCCGTCCTGATCGCCGTTTCACTAATAAGCACACTCAACTTCAATCGCGTTAACCATGCTTCAGAATCACTCATTTTTCTATTCGGACTGTTTAGCTCTTCTTGGTATTCCAATCCCTCTACAGCCTGATATCCTATTTCCTTCTTCGCTATTCTATGTACAATCATTGCCCACTCTGCATCTGTCATTTTTTCAGAGGAATATGTATTAATCAATTGTGCCGCTTCTTTTGAAAACAGCGCAGAACCAGCGGTAATATCCACTTCTTTTCCTAGCTCTAAAGAACAAATTTTATTGGTGATTCTTTCTGTCTCAATCCATTCAATGGGATGAGCTGCGAATGCCCTAGCTGTTCTTCCTAAGATTACATAGTGATAGGGGGATTCTGTATGTAGCAAATTTTTTAATTCTTCCTTATGATGCTTTATCCATGTTAGCAATCTATCAAAATCACAATAATGAAAGTGCGGACTGTGGCCGGTTAGTCCAAATTTCACTGCTTCTCTCCGTGCGTTCGCAGCTCCTGATTTAGGAATCTGTTTTGTTTGAAACTTACTGTCTTCCAAAGCGGTCGTTAGTTCTTGTGAGGATTGGTCACTTATGGTGATGAAAAGTTCCGAGTACAGATCCTCTAGTGTTCTTTGAAGTTCTTGAAATAGCTTTATGTTTCTACCATACGGGTCGTGTGTAACGGTAATTAGTGCGGTTTGTGGCATGTTTTATCCTCCTGAGTTATCATCTTCAATTTTGTGCCACCTAAAATCTTCATGTTTTAATACAGTTTCTCCCTTTGGATATCCAAAATAATAAAGCGCATTTCCTTCCTCATCAAATGCCGTTGGATTTAGAAAGTCAATTTGCTCACTATAGGGGAATATGAACGTAACTCTCTCCCCCTTGTTTATCTCTTTTCTTTGAAACTTTTCATCTAAACTAAGTTCTATGTATCCTACTTTTTCTGTATTGGAAACCACACTAAAGACGGTGGTCCCTGCATTATTATCAGATTTAAAACTCAAACCACCTATCAGTTGAAGATCATCTGAATTAAATGGATAATAAGTCGCGATACTACTTTTATAAAGCACTTTTCGCTGTAAACCTATTGCCGTCGATATAAAACAAAAACATTATTACCAATAATATAGGAATAAGCTATTCCCCACTTCTAAAAACAATCACTGGCCCATTCCACTTCTTATTTTCCAAAAGCTCGTCATGTATGATTGCATCTTCTGTATAGTCCGATATTACCTTCTTCCAGAACTGATAGGCAGCCTTATTTTCACATGTTTGTTTGATCTCCCATACTCCTGGAAACTGTTCAAAAAGAGAAACTGCCACTGTCTTGCCCACACCTTTATGACGGTATTTTTTCATGATAAAAAAATCACTGATGACATTTGTATTCTCGTAGGTGCTAAGTTTTGTGAATTCTTTTGGCACACCTAAGATTAGTAAAGCAAATCCAGCAATCTCTCCATTAACTTTGACTATGTACGGACGGCGGTAGTCCTCTGTCCATTGATGATCTAAGTATTTGTAGTTATACAGGCCATGACGATTTAGCACATGCCCGTCAAATTCACTGCTGTCATAGCGGTAGAGTTGCAGGAGGTTTTGAAGGATTGGTTTGTCTTCATAGGATGCAAGTTTTAAGGAAATTTCCATATCTATCTCCTCTTGTATATGTTAAAATTTTTACAATATTCTACTATTTTAGCATAAATTTTCTTGTTCTATAAAAAAATGTAGGTGAGCATGATGAATAATGTATTAGAAAAACTGCAGGAAATTAAAGAGGGCAAAGTAGGTATGGAAGTCTTTTCAAACCAAGCTCAAACTAAGATTCTGTCGTTAAATCGGGAAATGGTCGTTCCTTTAGCGTCATCAGCAAAGGTGGCAATCGGATTTTGTATTACAAAGTGGGTAGAGGAAAAGCTTTTTTCTTGGGATGATGCGGTGGAAAATATAAGTTTCAATCCTAATGAAGATAGCAAGGAGCTTTACCCCCATTTTCAGCATCGAAGTACTCTAGCTTTACGCGATGCGGTAGAAGTGATGATTGCTTGTCATGACAGTCTCGTTGCTAGCAGGTTAGTCGATTTTTGTGGTGGTTGGGATAAGGTCAATCACACCATTCAATCATTTTTTCCTAGTATTTTCGTTACTGTTAATCCCAGAGATGAACGAAATCAAGGACAGTTGAATGAATTACTTGAATTAATGGTTTCTCTCTTCAAAGCCTATCAAAATCGGCCGTTTTTATGGTTGCCTCTGATGAATGGACTTGTTCGCCAGCAAGGCAGTGTGGAGGGTATTGTGGCTTTTCATTTGAATCATATGACAGGTGGATTGGAGAATGTGATAGTAAATATTGGGATTATTGGAGAGTTTCATGAGAATCCCTTTGTTTATGCATTAGGAGCGATTGATTTGCCAAACCGCACTCACAATCAAGAGGCTGATCATAAAATTTGCGAGGCAATGAAGCTGCTGTATCTTGAAAGTTTGGACGGGTGCACCTCCCGTCCGTAATAGCCTATGCTAGGAAATATCCAAAATGTCCTTTACTCGTAGCCACCCGGCATCGCCGAATTTGTCGACAACGTGCAGGCGCTCGTTGAGGGGATCAAGGTGGTGCACTGCCCCTACAAAGAGGTGGTATCTTCGTTTTTCAAAATAGGTGATGGTGACTTCCCGTCCTGTTTCCATCGCATCACAAAATAGGTCGTTTAATTCTTCTAGGCGCTGCTCATCAAGCTCTGGTTTGGTTTCATACGTATCTTCTTTCGTCCAGTCGCGCAAGAGCTTGACGTGCTCTGGCAGCATCATGGACGTCCATTTAATGGTTCCTCGGTCTCGTATCATTTTTGACACTCCTTTATGCTTTATGTCCACCGACTAGCCTGCTTCTGTAGACAGCTGTGCCGGCATTTGTGTAGGAGACGGCACGCAATAGCGCATTGGAGCCGTATTTTCCGCGGATGGTGTCCATCACATAGCCAAGGTCACGCTTTTTCGGTTGCTCTAACTCAAAGAGATTGAGTTGCATTTCATCGTCCTCCACAATGTTGGAGAGAGAAATAGCAATTTTCCGAACTGTTTTTCCCTGATAGTTTTCTTCAAAAAGCTCGAGACATGTGCGGTACAAATCCATCGTGATATTAGTAGCCCGCTCCATTGTTCGGGAGCGATAAAAGCCGCCGCCAAGCTCGTCACGGCTATAGCCAATACCTAGGCTGACGGTGCGTCCGGCCTTACGATGATGACGAGTTCTTCTGGCAACCTCCTCGCAAATTTCTAAAATAACGTGCTTCACCTCTTTTGGATCTGGGTAGTCACGCAATAAAATCTGGCTTTTTCCAAAGCTGATTTGCCCTTGGATGATGGGTGCACCAAGCTCCGATAAATCAACTCCCCAAGCATGGTGATAGAGCTGATTGCCCATTATGCCGAATTTTTTTTCTAAAAGCTCCAATGGGTAGCTCGCGAGCTGGCCGACATTAAAAATTCCCATTCTATTTAAGGTTTTTTCTACTCTGGAGCCAATTCCCCACATTTCACTTAACGGGGAAAGCGGCCAAAGCTTTCTTTTCACATCTTCATAGGTCCACTCCGCCACGCCCTTCTTTTTTGCCTCTAAATCAAGACAAAGCTTTGACATCAGCATGTTCGGGCCAATTCCAATCGCACATGGAAGCTGAAATTCACGCTCCATGTCCTCTTTAATTTTGTAAGCAATCGTAGTGGCATCTCCCCAAAGCGTCTCCACCCCGTCCACTTGTAAAAAGCTCTCGTCTACACTGTAGGTATGGATGGCACTCTTCGGTACATAACGATTAAAAAGTCGGGTAATTTCAGTGGAAATGCGTAGATATGTTGCCATCTTAGGGTTCACAATATGAATGCGTTCGTCCTTTGGGATTTCAAAGCAGCGCGATCCTGTTTTAATGCCAAAGTCCTTCTTTAGCATCGGAGACGCTGCAAGCACGACACTCCCCTGCCGCTCCGTGTTCCCCACCACCGCAAGGTAACAGGTAAGCGGGTCCAGCCCCATCATGACAGCCGAGCAGCTGGCGTAAAAGCTTTTCATATCTACACATAAAATCTTGTTGTTAGGCATCTTGCTGTAGTCTATATCCACGAACCATTACACCTCTCTAAAACAGAATATATGTTCGCATTAGTAGTATATACCTAATGATAAGCGAATATACGTTCGGTTTCAATGGTAATTTTCACTACATTTTTCGACAATCTTCTTTTTTGTGTGTGAAAAAGCTTTATAATGAGAGGCAGAATGAGGTGAGCAAAGTGGAAAAAAAGCTTGGTAAAAAAAATGATTCGTAATTGCTTTATACAGTACCAGCACGACTTGGAATCTATTCCCTTGAGTGAGGAAGAGTATGACAAACTGGTTGAGGATGTGGAGCGTGTGATGGCAGAGGAAGACGCAACAGATGTGCATTTAAAATACTCCTTATAAAAAAGGACCTCACTACGCAACCTAAACATAAAAAGCAAACTGCGTGGGGGAATTCCTATGAAAAAACATTCTGAATTACTTTTATGGATCATGGTGTTCATGTCCATTCTAACGCTTCCATTCTTGGGCTGGAAGCAAATAAAACGCTTTTTACCTTCAACCTTATTCATTTCTATTTTTATTGCCATTGAAGGATTGTTTGCGAAAAAATATAATTGGTGGGCGGTTTACAAAAAAATCCCTCCTTACTTTATTAGCAATTTCGCTTTTATTATCGGTCCTTTTTTCGCAGGTTCCCTATGGATTTTGCGTCTTACCTATGGGAAGTTCCATCAATACATTTTATTGAATGCTGTTATTGATGCTATCTTTGTTTATCCTTTAGTGTCCTTCATAGAGTATATGGGCATAGCTGCGATGAAAAAAATGAAACGCTATCAGTTTTATATGACTTTCATGGCAAAATCTATTTTGATGTATGTGTTTCAGTGGGGCTGGGAAAAGGTTAAGAACCGTCGCGGTCTAGAGGATACGGCTGGGGAGTACGAGATATAATTTGCTGACGAACGAGTCAGAGCAGCCTCGGCGCGGGTTACAATGCAGCTCTTGGGCTGGGTTAGTTGATGTATGAACCCTCTCTATTCATCACTTTTGGATCTTGAGAGGTTTTTTTGATGAATAGAGCCATCCAAAGGTCCAATATCTCCAAAGGTTCCGCATTTAGCTCGAAAGGTATCACAATAACCTCGCAACCTCCCCCAATTTGCTCAAAAGCTTTTCAAAAATGCATCTAAGGTTTTTCTGTTCCCTCCAAAGACTATCTTAAGCATCCCCAAAAACACAAAAATCCCCACAAGATAGTTGTGGGGACATACGGTACTTTTATAGTTGCACTTCTATCTCTACTGGTTCACTATCATCCAGCAGATTCTTAAGGGTTACCTTGTATTTGTGGTCTTGTTCTGCAGATACATCCTCTACATGCCACGGCATGCCGCTTTCTACTTCCTCTAGGGCTTTGGCGACAGCTTGTTGTTCATGCTCGTCTTGTTTTGCGTCCACCACGACCTTGATGGCACCGGATTGTGCTGGGAAGGATTCTGCGACGACTCCGGAATTCCAGACTGTCACTTTCATCCCAACTGTTAGGTCACCAGCCTCCATCGCGTCACCATTAGAATTTTCTACCGTGGTGCTTTCTTCTAATGTGTACATGGTTGCGGACTGGCCGGAGCCTCCGTTGTTAGGGAGTTGTCCTGTCACAAGAATGCGAACATTACCTTCGTTTGCTATAGATACAATGTAACCTGTTAAATCCTCTACTGCTTCTACGTCGTCATTTACTGGCTCATCATCAGGCTGCTCGTTGTTCGGTCCGTTCGATCCTGTGCTTCCATTGTTGTTATTTCCGCCAGCTGTTCCGCAGCCGAACAAAAGAAGGAAGCAGGCTAACACACTAACAAGCTTAATTTTTTTCATTTTTCTCACCTCTTGTCAGATTTGACGAGAAGTCCTAAAAAAGGTTACACACCTAGCCTTATTTTTGTCGAAAAGCTTTTCCGCCAACCTTTTCGATAACACCAGGAAACAGCTGATACAGCGTGCTCGCCATGTTCATCCAGCCGGGCAGGTTAATCTCACGTTTTTTCGTAAACATGGCATCGGCAATTTTGGAAGCAACGAATTCCGGCTCCAGCATCCATTTATCTACCTTTTTCTGATAGCTACCAGTGGAGTCTGCAATTTGGAAAAACTCTGTCCGGATTGGTCCAGGGTTTATGGAGGTTACCTGGATATTCGAATCATGAAGCTCCATGCGCATACTGTTTGTAAAGCCTAGAACGGCATGCTTGGTGGCGGCATACACACTGGATTTTGGTGTGGCAATTTTTCCAGCCTGAGACGCGACATTGATGATATGACCGCTGTTTTGCTTTAGCATCGCAGGTAGTACCATTTTCGTGCACGAGATTAGGCCGTACACATTTACCTCAAACATGCCACTCATGTCATCTAATGATAAATCAATAACATCATCAAATTTTCCATAGCCGGCGTTATTCACGAGCACATCGACAGTTGGAATTTCCTTCAACAGCAATTGGAAGGTCCGTTCAATGTCAGCATTATTGCGGACGTCCAGCTGATAAAACCGCACCTTTATTCCGTATTCTTTTTCAATATCAGAGGCAACCTGTGCTAATTTATCTAAAGAGCGAGCTAAAAGTATTGGTATTGCGCCGCGTTTGGCCACCTCAAAAGCAAGCGCTTTTCCAATACCGCCAGACGCGCCTGTAATCACAATATGTTTACCATTTAACTTAGTCATTCTTCTCTCACCCCTGCTTGATAGACAAAAGGTGTAGTGTCATTATCCTCTGTAATTAAGCCTTTGTCTAAAAGGTAGTCTAGCTGTCCGATGGTTTCAGACAGTGTTAAAAGGAGTTGCTTTTCATAGACGGACTTGAAAAGGAACTGACAAATTTCATAGGCAGTGCTTGGCTGTTTTGACACAAACTCCACCACTTTACGTGCTCTCTTTTCTTGCTGGAGCATGCGTGTTGAAAGAAGTGCTGGGACATCCCCCACGATTTCTCCGTGCCCTGGAAGCACTCGAGTAATCGGTAACTCCATCATTTTTTCAATGGATTGGACGTACTCAAGCATCGCCTTCTTTCGTTCTGCCTCACCAGGATAAGGTGGTTCTACGAGCGGATTTGGCGAGATATCGGCAAGAATTAAATCTCCGCCGATCAGTATGCCGCTTTTTTCATCAAAAAGCACGATATGGCTGCTGGCGTGACCAGGGGTTTCAATAATACGCCAATTCGGAAGACCCTCTATTCGGTCTCCCTCCCCAATAAACGCAGTTAATCCACGGTGACAGGCAAAGCGTAGTGGTTTATCTATGGAATTCAATAGAGGATAGAAACGCTCCTCCACACCGATTTCTTTAAAGAGCTTTTTGTAATACGACTCGTGTGCGGAAAAATATCGCTGATCTTGCGTCATCCAAAGGTGTGCACGTTTATGTCCATAAACAGGAATGTTGACTGGTAAGTAGTCCAAAAGCCCAACATGATCTGGGTGATGATGCGTAATAACAACTTGATCAATATCCAAGACCTTCAACCCGTGCTTTTGCAGCTCCTGTTGGAACACTTCCCATGCATGATGTGTTTTCACACCAGCATCCACCAGTGTTATTTTGTCGGTAATAATGATATACGTATGTACGTCCCCAACCGCAAATGGCGTCGGGATAGTAATTTGCTTTATCTCTTGCTTACAAGAAACCTCGTTCATCGTAATCCCCTTTTATGTAAGAAATGTGCAATAAAATTATAACGAAATAATAGATATTAAAATTATATGTAACTCCATCTACTATTAGAATGCACTAATTAAAGAAAAAAAGAAACCCTTATTCCTCAATAACTATAAAATTTATCCAGTTGTATTTTAGTGAAATAACGTCTTATCAAAAAAGCTTTTATGTTAATGGCTTTGTCCAACACCGCTGTTGATTTTCTCCAATGGCTATGCGTCCTGAGGGGCGATGTGGAGCCTCCTCGGCTTCACTTGTTGGGTCTCCACCTTGTCGCTTTATTCCCGCGAGAGTCTCCACCATGCTACCATCACCAACTAGATACCTCCATTCATCATCTTCCATCTCTACCATCTAATTTCCATTAATCCGCCCATTTTTACACTATGACATTTTTCCCCTTGACTTTCTCATCCTTTCCGTTGCATAATGATAAAAATTAAAAATGAGAACGTGACGAATGGGACCAGTAAAAAGCGTTAGAATGAAAGAGATGGAAGCTCACCGGCTGGAAGGCTTCCTCATCCCCTGCACTTTTGAACCTACCCAGGAACAATCAGGAAAACCTGATCGTCTCTCCCACGATACGGGATTGAGAGCTGGGTTGAATTTTCAACCAACCAAGGTGGTACCGCGGATTAAGACCTATCCGTCCTTACATATAGGACAGATAGGTCTTTTTATTTGGCTCTTTTCTAAAAGATTGTTATTTTTCCAATCATTATGAAGAAAAGTTGCCACATGTATAAAACTCCCTCTAAGAAAAAAAGCATGACAGCAACGTAAATTACGTGCGGCTTAACTATACGCAGTAGCACCAAAGTTTTCAAAAACAGCTTATTATTTTAAAAAAGGAGCGTGCACAAAAATGAAAATAGCATTTATTGGCGCAGGATCGATGGCAGAGGCAATTATGAGCGGATTATTAAAGAAAGAAATTTGTACACCAGGTAGCATCGTTGTAACCAATAAACAAGACCAGGCACGCCTCAAGCAATTAAAAGAGAAATATGGAATTCAAACAACCGAAAATAAACAAGAAACGACAAAAAAGGCAGATGTCATTTTTCTCGCAATGAAACCAAAAGATGCTAAGGACGGAATCCAGGCGATCAAAGAATATGTACAAGAGGATCAATTGATTGTTTCGGTGCTCGCAGGCATTTCAAGCAGTGTGATTGAGGATTTGTTTGAAAAAAACTTGCGAGTGATCCGCTCGATGCCAAACACATCAGCAGCCATCGGGCTTTCTGCAACCGCGATAGCTAAAGGACGCTATGCAAACGAGGAGGATCTCACCCTCGTGCAATCCCTTTTTTCTGCGATTGGACTTTGCACGATTGTGGAAGAGAACCAGCTTCATGCAGTAACCGGAGTATCTGGAAGCGGTCCTGCTTATGTATATTTCGTGGCAGAAGCAATGGAGAGAGCAGCGCTTGCTCAAGGACTTGATCGAGAGGTTGCTAAGCAGCTGGTAAGTCAAACGCTGATTGGAGCGGCTCATATGCTGCAGGAATCCAACAAAAACGCTGACGTTTTGCGAAAAGAGGTTACTAGCCCTGGTGGCACCACGCATCGTGGGATTGGCGTCCTAAAAGAGCTTCACGTTTCTGAAGCGTTTGAAACCTGCATCGCCGGCGCAACGGAACGCTCCCGCGAAATGGGCGAAGAAATGGCGGAGAGGTTAAAGGAAAAGACTTCTAAATAACGTGTCAAACATCAGCCAAAATAAAACAGCACTTGGAACATGAACCTATGACCAAGTGCTGTTGTGAATTAATTTAAACTCCCACCAGCATTCAGGTAGCGAGCATTAAATTCTTGAACAAATTGATTGGTTATTGCTGCATCGTGAATGATTAACATGTTTTCATCGTTCACGTCATTTCCATTGTTACTCCAGTTGGTTGACCCTACTACTACAGTTGGATCGCTTGTTGTATCTGCGTCAATAATCATGGTTTTGCTGTGAAGCTTTCGGTCCTCATTACCTTGATACACTGGTGCTGGGTTTGCCCAACGCGTGTTAGGATTATCTGTACTTGTCTGACTAGCTGTTCTTCCTGTCATATCTATACTAGCACTCCACCATTGATTCCAGAAGCCAGGGTCAAACAATCCTTTCACATCAAATCCGGTAAGCGTTCCTTCTAAGTCATTGTAAGAGCCTTCATATTTGTTTTTTAACTCATCCACAAGTCCTTGGTCACTCCAAGCAAAGATGGTGAAGAAGGCGTTCATGTCCGCTTCATTTTTCACTAACGCTCTCATCCGGCCTAATGCATCGTCTCCAGTAGAAAAATAAACTTCTACTGTTTTTCCACCAACATTAAATAAGTGTTGTGTGTTGTCTGTCTTTCCTGTTCCAAAATTCGAGACGATAGGATCCGGTATCAATGTGTTACTTCCCCACATTTCATTGAACTCTGTTTCATATGCAGTTGCAACTTCAGGTGCATGAAGTTCTACTACATGCTGCTGATTTCCACCTAACACACCATTTGCCATGTTTTCTTCTGATCCATAAAGACCAGTGATGGTGAAATTCCAACTACCAGTGAATACCCACTTATCATCTACTACCGCAAACTTATTGTGCATTTGTACACCAGGAGAGTAATAATTCCCATCAGTCTTTTGTTCGCCATCAACAAACAAATATCCGGTATAGTCTGTGCTTCCGATTGTGTAAGTTCCATATTTAAAATCATCTGGAGTAGAAGGCAATCCGTGCTCTGCTCTTAATGTCGTATCCTCCACAGCTAACATGGGGGAATCAGAAAAAACGTGAATATCGTCATTCGTACCAACAATACTATCTTTTCCTCGCACCATTTCCTCTATATATAATCTCATGGTGGTAAAGCGCTCTGCATAATGAGGGTCTGTAGCATCCTTCGCATCCGCAATCACACGCACATCAATTCCCTCTGCTGCTTTATTGATTAAAGTATCAACCACTCGAGGTAAGTTAATTTCATAAGTAGCAAAGTCAATACTTGTAGTGGCTTGATTTAATCTTTCAATTAAACGGTCTTCAAGATTAACGTTATAGTTAGCCTGATTTCCCGTTGTCGCATAATCAGTCAAAGCACATTTATTAAAATAAACATTGATAGCAAATAATTCACTTGATACATTGTTTAAATGTTCAGTAGTATCCCCACAAATGTTACCGCCGGTTGTCCCACCATTAGAACCACCACTAGTATAGCTATTTGCAGGCGTACCATATCCACCGTCATAAGTGTCAGTAGCTGTTTTCCAACTTCCAGCAACTGTTCCTGAACCATTCGCGTCTACTCTTTCCATCGTAGCCTTGGAAGTATTATCACCACCATACCAAGCATCAACTGAATCAACTAAAACACCATTAGCATCCCGCAACTCCAGACTTTCACCTTCATTTCCAAGTGAACCGCTGTAAATAATATCAGCAGCTACCCCTGCTACAGAATGATCATCTGTCTTTTCTAATAGAAAGAATCCATTAGCAGGAATTTGCCCGTTTAATACAATAGAGGGTGAACCATCTTGAGCGTTTAATGACCATCCTGTTATGTCCATGCTTTTTGTTGTGTTGTTATGTAGCTCTATCCATTCATCTGTGTAACTGTATGACGTTCCCATCCAAGCAACTTCGTTAATTACCACACTATTGTTGGTGGTCGCATGCACTTTCTCTTCCGTTTCATTAACAGGAACAAAAATAGAGAGTACAAGAGCAAACACCAATGATAGATTTACATACTTTTTCATTCTTCCATCTCCTGACTAGAATTTAATCAAAATTACTATACTAGTATATCGGAGTTTAAAAGATTTTTTTGTTAACTTATTATTATTTATCTGTAAATTTAATAAAATCGCTAAATTCAGTTGAATATTGACGAGTAGTATGGAGGCAAAATAAAAACCACCTATCAACTTCTGGATATACTTGAAAATTAATACAGAGAAAAGGCAGCCTGTATGTCAGACTGCCTTTTCCATATGGAAGAAAATACTCAAAAAATTATATTTCCGTTCCAAAAAGAGAAGATTCATTTTTCATCGCGTTTGTTAATTTCTCTCTTAAAGTTACTAACCATTCCGGTTCATTTTCCCACTTTTCTGCTACAGACCTTAAAATACGAATATACCCATATAAGTTGGCAAAACGTCTACAAGCTGGTAATAAAGAGAGCATATCATCTGAAATTTCATATTCCGTACGATATCCGTCCATAAAGCATTGTTTTTTCTTCTGAAACACTTCAGCTGGAATACAATCTTGCAAACTATCTAGTGCTTGCTCGATATCCATTACATACCAATGATACATAGCATCGTCAAGATCAATGACGTTACAAGATTGAGAATGTTCATCATAGAACACATTGTCAAATTCAAAGTCATAATGGATCAAACCAAAATTCCTTTTTGTGATAGGAATAGAGGCAAAATAACGTTGAAGTAATTTTGTTTCCTTTAACGCCTCTGTTTCATTTGGGAAATCACTTAAAACATGTTGAATCCAACTTAACACATCCTGGTACGACCAACGCTTGTATGTCACAGGTTCATACTCACTAGATAGCTGGTGAAGTTTCCCTAATGCTTTCCCATATATAAAGATGATGTTATCCGATAAATCTGTTTGGTTTAGTTGCACACCTGCTACACGCTTAAAGGCTGAAGCATAGTATTCGCCCCACGGAGTCTGTGCTTCAACAAGTTCCTCTCCATTTTGTGAGACAACCGTTTCTAGTACTCCATACCGATGAGAATTAAGGTAAGATATAAACTCAAGCTCTGCTAAAATATTCTCTTTCGTCTTTTCTGATTTAGGAGAGAACCTTAATATTTGTACTTTACCCTGCGCTTTAAAAGGGTAAATGGCATTAGAAGATATTCTATAGTACTTAAATAACTCAAAAGATTCTTGATCATACTCCCAGTTCTCCATTAACATTTCAGCCAACGCTGCATTATCAAATAGATGTTTCAATTTCAACAAACACAGACCACTCCTTCTATACAATTACAGAAATTTTGGGTGTTGCACCAAAGGTCAACACTCGTTGTTGCATGTTCCCCTAAACCAATTAATCTACTAAAGTAAATTCTTCTGTTTACCTCCCCTAGAATTGGAAAATAACAACTGAAAAGAAATTATTGAAAAAAACCAAACAAAAAACCACAGGGTTATACTAAAACCCTGTGGCTCCAATTGTTTCATTTTTAACAAAAAGCCTGTGCTTTTCATTGCCGAAACTCTACAAATGTCAAATCAACTAATATTGATTAATTTAATCCGCATGAGTGAGAGGCAATAAAATTAATTCCCAAGGTTATCTTCATGAAATTTGTCATTGCGTAATCTCACTCCCTTCCGTAATAATAAGAAAATTATACCAATAAAAATCCAAACATTCAATCTATTAATTTACTTTTTAACATGCCTATTTGAAAAAAGCTTGTAGACCTGCCTAGTAACTAGACGTAGTCTACAAGCTGAAAATATCTAATATCAATTGTATGGATGAGTTAGATGTTTTTTAAAACATCCACTACTCTTCTCGGCTCCACACGTTTTGTGTAGTCAGAGTCAACCTCTGCAAAGATGATTTTACCTGTCTGATCAATGACAAATGTAGCCGGCTTAGGTAGTTCCCAATCATCGTTTCCATTATGTCCAGGAACGCTTAAACCAAACTCCTTATATGTTTCAATTAAATAATCGGGCATTTTAAATACCAAATTAAATTGTTCAGCAACATTATTGCTTTCATCACTAAGAACAGTGAATTCCAACTCATTTTTTTCCTTGGTAGATAAGCTGGCATCAGGTGTTTGAGGGCTGATGGCAATCAATTCCCCACCAGCGTTTTTGATGGAATCTAATTCTTTTTGATAGGCTTTTAACTCAAGGTTACAGTAAGGGCACCAGCCACCTCGGTAAAATGTCAGAATTACCGGTCCTTTTGAAAGCTCTTCAGTAATGGACACCATTTTTCCTGATGCGTCAGGAAGATTAAACTCTGGTACCTTGTCTCCCTCTTTTAGTCCCTGGGCAAGTCCTGATTCCTCTAATTCCTTTGTTGCTTGCGCCATCAACTTCTGCTTTTCCTCGGGAGCCTTTTGTTTAAATACATCCTTATAGGTTTTAATTTCTTCAAGTAATGTTGACATCCAATACCTCCTAATTCTTTATAAAGTATACCTTAACAAAAAATTTCTCAATATGCTTCTATTTTGCTTTTATCCCTCCATCACAATTAAAGACCCCTGGCTACTGCAATTTTTGGGATTCAAAATAAAAAAATGACGCTTATCCGTATTAGGAAAGCGCCTTGGTGTTGATGATTTTTTATTAACATCTATAAACCTAGCTTTGAAATAAACATTAAAGTGAGCCTGAAGCTTGGCTGACCAAGGACACTAGGTGCTGGGAATCAACTTTATCTCCTGCATACAGCTTTAGTGTTTTTCTCTCAGGCGGACCATCAAACTTACCCTCAGGAAGATTCAGCTCGGTGGCATTAAAGATCGTAAAACTAACTGCATTTTTCGATGTGGAAATAACAGCTGCGTATTTTCCGTTTTTCAAAAAATGAGGTTTTTTATACTGAATTCGTTCTTGGACATCTGGTATAGCTTGGTGAACGACCTCACGTAAGGTGGAAGAAAGCTCTTCCTGCCATGGCTCTTTTAAGGCTTCAATAAAATCAGTTACTTCCTGAT
The DNA here is from genome assembly GCF_009363695.1 of Bacillus sp. THAF10. NCBI lineage: Bacteria > Bacillati > Bacillota > Bacilli > Caryophanales > Bacillaceae > Bacillus > Bacillus sp. THAF10. Next base: position 2,447,131 of record NZ_CP045403.1, read on the forward strand.
TCATTTTACATACTCTCCTTTTAGTATATCTTCATTTTTTAAGTGTATCATTACGACGAATAGACATTGATAAAATTGACAGAGTAGAAATTTTTTTAGATATTTTTTAACATGTGGAGATGGTCCACTAAATCGGCCTCCATGACCAGAGTTTTCGAGTCATGTAGAAAACCATCATCTTCTGAGAGCATTCGAATCTCGATTTTACAATCGACTCGGCCCTTTGGAACCGGCATTCGTAGAGCCAAATGGAACGCTTCATCTAATGAGTGGACATCTACCAGGATAAATTCCGCTACCATCTCATGTACAAATGGAAAGGGACCGACCAGTATTTCCGGCTTTTCACTATCTGATGAATACATTATCCTTATCCCCGTTGAGCTTGGAAGGAGCTCCTCTGCAGAAATGAGAACTCCTTCGCTGGCCAAAGCTTTCTTGTAGGCAAACATGGCATCGAGGTGTTCCCTGCTGTTGCTTACTCCTGATTCCGAATACTCTGTTGCCTTGACAATAAACATACATCGCACTATTTTTTTACCTCCTTTATCAATAGAGGGCAATTGTAGCTACTAATTTTTCCTCTCACCATAACAACGATTGAGCAACCATGTTATCGACAATTGGGTAAAAAAATTATTCCGATGTGCTAGATTCACATTCAGCCACCCTATTTAGTAAAAGTTCCCGTTCACGCTCATTCCGAGTCATAGACGCAGCACGTTCAAATTCTATACGTGCTTCTTCCATTCTTCCCAGCTTCATAAGAAGATCCCCACGAACACTTGGTAAAAGATGATATCCCTTTAAGGAAGATTCAGCACAGAGCTCGTCTATAATCTCAAGCCCAATGGACGGACCAAAAGCCATGGATACAGCAACTGCCCGATTTAATTCGACAATTGGGGATGGAGTAACTCTCGCTAGCGCTTCATATAGGGCTGCAATACGGATCCAATCGGTCTCTTTAGCGGAAGGCGCCTGGGCATGGCAGGCAGAAATAGCAGCTTGCAGGGAGTAAGGCCCGAGAGGTCGCCCAAGCTTCTTGCTTCTCTCGAGTGCCGTTAATCCACGACGAATTAACAAATAATCCCATTTGGCTCGGTTCTGATCCATCAGAAGAACCGGTTCTCCCTTTGAGTTAACCCGAGATTTAAAACGCGAAGATTGAATCTCCATAAGGGCGACTAGTCCGTGCACCTCAGGCTCATAAGGGGCAATCTCGGCGAGTACACGCCCGAGTCTTAACGCTTCCTGACAAAGTAACGGCCGGACCCATTGATACCCAGAGGTTGCCGAATATCCTTCGTTGAACATAAGGTAGATCACCTCTAGTACAGCAAAAAGGCGAGCTTTGAGTTCTTCTCCTGTCGGAACTTCAAAAGGTACCTCTTTTTCCCTAAGGGTTCTCTTGGCGCGGACTATTCGCTGGGCAATTGTTGTTTCAGCAGTAAGAAAGGAACGGGCAATTTCATCGGTTGTAAGCCCACATAATAAACGAAGCGTAAGAGCTACTCTCGCTTCCTGAGTTAACACCGGATGGCAGGTCATAAAAATCAGACGAAGGAGATCATCACCAATCTCCTCGTCTAAAGAAAGCTCTAAGTTATCCTCTGTATATAAATCTGTATTGCAAGCTACTTCTGAATACTTCTGATCACGCAGCTTAGTCCTGCGAATAAGATCAATGGCACGTCGCTTCGCCGTAGTCATAAGCCAAGCCCCTGGATTGTCAGGAATTCCGATTTGTGGCCATTTTTCAAGGGCAATGACGAAAGCATCGTGGGCAATATCCTCTGCGACACCAACATCCCGTACTATTCTAGTTAACCCAGCGATAAGCTTTGCAGACTCTATTCGCCATATTGCATTGATGGTTCGATGTGTATTTGACATACTCACCCTTGCTTCTGCTCCTTAACTTGTTTGCGAAGAGCTGTCTCTTTCGCCAACAATTCGTCATTATTCGTTAATTCTTCCATCTCAAAAACCTGTCTCAACTCAATTTCGCCCTGGCCAAAACCATGAGGGTCTGGCATACGAAGTGCCCATTCCATGGCTTCTTCTCTTGATTTGACTTCTATCAATGTATATCCAGCAATCAATTCTTTTGCTTCTGTAAAAGGACCATCCAATATCTTAGGCTTTCCACCAGGTTCTGGATAAGAAATCCTGATTCCATTTGAGCTAGACATTAGTCCATCAGCTGCTAGCAATACCCCTGCCTTTACCAATTCCTCATTATACTTCTGCATAGCATCAAATTGCTCTTGACTTGGTAATACCCCTGCCTCTGAATCAGTTGTAGCTTTGACAATCATCATAAATCTCATATTGCATACCTCCTATATTTTAGAGAATTTTAAACCTGAAGACAGAGTGTAAGTCCGCTTCTATACATACAACGAATGAAACAAGACTAAATCGACAGCAACATCATTTTTCTCCCTATTAACTTTCGGCGGCAGTCATGAAAATTCCTTTAGGTCGTAAGTGGTGTGTCACGCGAATAGTAGGTCAATAGACTACTAAAATTCATCCTTATTGGCCACAATAAAAAAAGCGCTAATCCTTGTTCTAGGTTTGCGCATTTTAGGTTTGTAATAATATTTATTTTTTCATTTCCATTTTTCTATCACTCTAACAGCATCCTCTACACTTGTTACCCCTGCTATTACGATAGGAAGGTTATATTCCTTTTTTGCTTTAAGAGCCTCCTCTAAATTAACTTCAGGGACAATGACATGGGAATGACCGTCTTTGGCTGCGGTAATTACCTTTTCTCGTACTAGCCCAACCCTTAAAACATTTCCTTTTTTATCAATTGCACCTGTTACTGCAATAGGGTGGGAATTATCCCATCCGTGATCTTTTGCCAAAGAAGAAAGGACTAATGCTAATCCAGAACTTGCTCCCCTAATGTCATCTCTAGCTAAATAATCATTGATTTCTGAATTAGATCCTTTTATTAAAATCTTTAAATTTTCCCCCATCTTCACATTTTGATTTTTCACGATATGAAGAAACTCAAAGATGGAATTGTTTTTAGTGATGTAACGATTAAAGTTATCAATGGTAAGGACCTGGAATAAGTCTGATTCATTTTTCATAAAGATTTTCCCATTTTCATTTAACTGCACCTCTAGAACACTAATAACATAGATACCTGAATTCTTAACAGCTTCTTCTGTCGGAACGTACAAAAAGTTTACTGTCTTCGTTCTATCCAAAAAAAATAGGGGGGATTCATACAAAAATAATAAAAACATAAAAACACTAGAAATCATGAATACTCGAAAAACAGGTCGAACAATCGTTGCCAAACCCATGAAAATAACATTTAAAAATAATAGAATGATAAGAAGTAGTACATATGTGATGCCACTTAGAAAATCAAACAGATACAAATATAAAAAGCTAAGAAATAAATAACATGTACCTAGGAAAGGCACTAAAAAAAGGTTTTTCCCATCTTCCATTTCCCCATCTCCCCACTACATTTCAACCAGACCCTTAATTCCAATTATTTCATAATATATAAATTTCTACAATAAATTATTGTTTAATTTTAACAATCGCAAAATAAGCGCTAATCCTTATTCGAGGATTGCGCTTTATGGTTAGTGAAGCACTATTCTTGTTTCAATTTTCATTGGATTCAACAACTGCTCTTATTTCTCTAGCTATTAACCCCCATGCCTCATTCGCACTTTCCTTTGGACCGAGATGTGTAAACGCATGATAACAGTCTTGGAATAACTTAACTTGAACATTTACCCCTGCTGCATTTAATTTTTCTGCATATCGTTCTGCTTCTGGTTTAAAAGCGTCATACTCCGCGATGAGAATGAGAGCAGGAGCTAAATGGCCAAATATCTCAGCATGAACAGGCGATGCTAATGGATGCTCGGCCTGTTCTTTTTCAGGTACATAACACATGTTAATAAAATTTGCGACTTGCGGATAACGTGCACGCCATTTATCCGGCTCTGGCTTATCTGCATGCGAGGTCACAAAATCTAGCATAGGGCAGGATAGCACTTGGAGTAGTGGTTGGTTTTCCCCTTTTTCTTCAAGGTAAAGACATAAGGCCGCTGCAATATTGGCACCTGAACTTTGCCCGCCGACCATGATTTTCTCCTTATCAATACTCAATTCATCCGCTCTATTTTTTAACCATTGAAGAACTTCATAGCCCTGTTCAATTGGTTTTGGAAAAGGATACTCCGGTGCTTTTCCATAATCGACATTTACAACCACACATTCTGCTTGATTGGCAAGGAAGCGGCAATAAGGATCATCCATCTCCTTTTCGTTCATAATAAATGCTCCACCATGGAAATTGATGTAGACAGGGAACTTTTTCGTTTTTGCCTCCAAAGGATAATATAATGATATTTTTGTTCGTTGAATGGTAGTTTCCACTATCATATCTTTTTTCATTTTTACTTGCTGCAGAGGTATCATGGGTGTTTTTTTTGCTTTATTAGGCAAGAGACGCAGTAATTTAGCAATCATGGTCTTGAATCGCACCATAAATTTCACCTCACTTTTTAAAGATTGGAGTAGAGGAAAAAAGAGACTAGTTAAGTTAATCCCCTTTACTTTAAGGGATTAAAACTACCTTGCCTAATTTCCCTGCTTTTTTAAAATACGTTTGAGCTTCTCTCGCTTCTTCTAGTGGAAAAGTGCAATCGATTACTGGCTTGATTTTCCCTTCAGAAATGGCTTGAAGCATCCGTTTAAATTCTTCCCTTGTGCCTAAAACAGAGCCATAGAAGGTAATATGTTTTAAGTACAAGGTTCTAAAATCGAGTTCTGTCTTCTGTCCACCAGCTGATCCGGATATACAGAATTTCCCTCCCTTTTTTAGCACTTCTAAGGAGGTTGAGAACAATGCGTCCCCTACAACATCTAGAACAGAGTCAACAGGACCACCATTCACTTCTATTATTTCTGCAGCAAGATTACTGGATTTATAAGACAATACATGTGCTGCTCCTAATTCCTTTAATTTCTCTTCCAACTCTAAGTCACCAACTATCGCAATGACCTTGGCTCCAAAGACCTTAGCAGCAATTTGAACATTTAGTGATCCAACACCACCATTTGCCCCCGTTACCATAATAGTTTCCCCAGCTTTTACTCTAATCTGTTCTACCATGTGCCAAGCGGTCAATCCACTTACAGAAAAAACAGCACTTTCTACATAGTCACTAAGTGGCATTTCATAACATAGGTGAGCCGGCCACACCACATATTCCGCATACCCACCATCAAATTCTGACCCAATAAAAGACATATCCTCGGAAATATGTTCGAATCCTTCTTCTCCACTTGATTTAAAAGGAAACAGAACAACATCCTTTTGAAGCATAGACGCATCCACGCCCCTCCCTACTTTTTCAACGATACCCGTAATATCAGAACCTGGAATCCGTGGAAATTGTACACCCTCTGGTCGCCAACCTGACTTAGAATCCGTGCCGTAAGCTCCTTCCCTCATCCATATTTCAGTATTATTTATCGCGCAAGCCTTTACTTTAATTAGCACTTCATTTTCTTTCGGTTCTGGAGTGTCTCTATGTACAAGCTCTAATTTATCTACATCTCCATAACCTGTTACTTCTACAGCTTTCATACATTCTTCACCTCTCGTAATGGAAATCTTATTACCAGATTATAAGAAAAGTGATTTTACAACTACCAAATTCCGTTGTAAAATCACTTTTCACTTTTACAATTATGTTACCCATTTAGGAACCACCACTATACCATATCCAACATACTCTACGGACTGAGAACCAATTTGTTTTTTGACATAATCTTATATCCTTAACAAATTTTTTTTGTTACATTCTGATAAAATCATACCTTAAAAATAACTTCGACTTCCCCTCAAAATCCTCCTGCCTTGTACTCCATTAAATGGCATATAAAAAAATGAGCACTCATCCATGTTGCAGGATAGTGCCCTTTTAGTTTATATAGGTTCCTCACATTATTGGTTTCCTCGATTAGGGTAGAAAAACTCATAAGTTATTGTTTTTTCGTCTCTTGTTATGGTGACTACCTCATTTCCATCTCTTGAGACAAAGGTATCAGATTCTTTTGAAGTAGCTTCTTTCTTCCAATTCCCTTGATCCTCTTCAAGTTTTCCTAAATATGCATTAAAAGACTCGAAAGTAGCACCTTCCCAGTGATACACTTCCTTGCCTGGAGATATAGAAATGGGCTCCAAGCCGACAGGAAACAACAAGTTTCCATAACCATGAGTAACATAGAGTTGTTGGTTATATCTATATGGATCTTTTCCATTGAATTTCAAGGTAGAAATGGCGGTAAAAATTTCTGCATACTCAAGCTTAGGATAATCAAAAGTAAAATGAATCGTATTTTGGTCCGAGAGTGAAATAAAGAAGTGGTATCGTATGGCAACATCCATTGTTTTTACATGCTCAATATACATAGAGATCTGATAAGGAAAATGTTCTAGCTTTTCATTTGTATACATTGGTATGCTTTTAATAATATTATTCATCTCTTCATTTGTAACTTGCTGAACAGTTCCAACCTGCATCGGATTATCTTCACGATATAATGACAAGCCATTGTGTGATTCTTTATTGTATACATCTTTTAAATCCCAACTAAATTGGATCTCTTCACTTAACGTTTCTTTTGAGGAATTTCGTTGACCGCTTTCTGACAGTGTCAACAATAGGAAGCCTCCGAAAATAACAAAGAGCAAACAAGTAGCCAACATGCTTTTCCATAGAAAATAACTTTTGCTAGAAGTATTGCTGGTAGAATTTTGGATGGAATCTAATATTCTAGTTCTTATTGTTTCTTTTTGATAACTGGTTGACTTTATTTGTTTAAGAAGTTTCCACTGATCATCATGATAATTTTCACTCAACATGAACACCTCCTTTTAACCTATTAATCTTTTTTAGCGACTGCATTGCTCTTGATAATGTTTTGCGAACCTTTACCTCGGACCAGTCAAGAATCTCTGCAATTTCCTTTGTTGTGCATTCCTCCACCTTTTTCAAAATAATAATTAATCGATAGTTAGGCTTTAATTGTTGAATATCTTTCCATAGTTGAGCTACCGTTTCTTTGTTTACGATATGCTGTTCTATATTGAAGGACGATGGAATCTCCTTATCAAACGTAATTACCGAAAACAATCTTCTGCGCTTTCTTTTACGAATTTCATCTATCACCAGATGTTTTCCAATACTGAACAGCCACGTTTTTACGTTAGAACGGTTATCAAATCGATCATACGCAATATGCGCACGGACAAAAGTGTCATGAACCAAATCCTCACAGCATTGCTTGTCACCAATCATAAACAAAATAAAACGATAAATGTCATCATAATACAGTTCGTACCACTCCATTACGAGAAGTTCCCTATCCTTCTCCAACCTCTACCTCACCTACTTCCCTCTTTCTAACTAATCAGTCGAACGCAAAGCAAAATTGTGACATCTTTTACTTTATTATTTTTCATTAGTGTTTTATTTGAATCACTTTTATCTTCAACTGATATTTTTTCTTTTCATTTAAAAATCACCATTTAGATAACCCTATCTATAGGTGTCACAACTTTAATAAACTCAAAAAGAGCGCTGATCTTATTACAGATTAGCGCTCGAATGGAAAACCTAGCAAGAACCATTTGTTTTGTTAATTACGTATTATAGAGTGATTATGTTCAATCCTTAATCTAAAATGATTCATTATTCTCATTTGTTCCTCCGTTAACTTCTCTTTATTCCAGTACATATGCATGAGGCTGTATTCAAATACTTCCTTTAATTTTATGAATAGCGGAAGTTTGTCTAGCATCTCTGGAGATATATCATTTTCCTCTTGATACCCCTCGACAATTGCTTTAATAATAGAACGGCCATAGTCATCAATGTTGCCGTTGCCTACAAACGAATACTCCATCGCACTATAGATTGGTACAGCTAAATCAAATATATAAAAATGTTTCTCACAATCTTGAAAATCAACCATAGTAAATTTAAAGTCACTATCTACCAACACATTTTCTAACCATAAATCACCGTGTAACAAGCCATAGGTTGATTGACTTTGGGGCAGATTTTTTATAGTAGATAAAATCTCCTGCGCAATTTCTCTAATCGTGCTTTCTTCTTTAGGGATATATTTAAGAAAATCATACTCCTCATTTTCATGCCAATCCTTGATATATCTAATCGTCGCATCATTTTCATAGTTTTTTGATAAACGATGTAATCTACCAATTTGCCGACCTAATTCTTTTAACACATTGGCATTCCATTGAGTTCTTGGTAAATGTTTACCAGGAGCAGCTTTGTATAATACAGTTAAGTATTCCTGGTCAAGTCTTATACTTTCTACTAGTTTACCGTTCAAGGAAGATATCGTCGGTGATACGCCAAATCCTTCATTATATAAGAAATTAGTATAAGTAACTTCTTCTAACTGTTCCTCATATGTTTTATAGTTCGTTATTCTAGCAAAGAAGATACCTTGAACTGCCAAACACCGATACATTTCATTTGTTACTGGTTCAATATTAGTAAACTCTATTGGATAGATGTTGTTAAGTAATTCTAGTATTTTTTGTTCCATCATTCTATTTCCCCCGTCTGTATAAATCCTTTATATATAACCTTTGACTAAGAAGGTGTATGCAATTTTTTCGGACTCACTCATGTACAATACTAACATAAATATCCAATATTGGTTGAAAGACTAATTCTAATATTTGACCAAAAAAAAGCGCCAATCCTTAATCTAGGATTGCGCTTGTCAGATTTATCATTCGTTATTTTTCATTATACAGATGTACTTTTGCGAAACTCCCACTTCTCCAGAGCTTTTTCAAGCGTAGAGTATATAGTGATATGGGAGAAATCAAGACCAAGATGAATGGCCGTCTGAGCCACTTCAGGACGAACGCCTGTCATAATACTTTTCACCCCAATTAGCTCTAAAGCGGTGACGACGGTGAACAGCTGATTCGCTACCATTGTATCCACAATAGGTACACCGGATAAATCGATCACTAGACACTCGACATTCTTTTGCTGACACTGTTTGAGGCTTGATTCCATAATGACTACTGCTCTTTGTGTATCTATGCTTCCTATCAATGGCAGAACACCGATGTCATTCGTCAGTTTAATAATAGGGGAGCTTAACTCTGATATCATTTCTTGATGAGCCAAGAGTGTTGATTTATGATAAGCGGTATAGGTTGCTACAAATACCTCAATAACGTGATCAAACGCATAATGGAAACGGTTAGACCATGTTAAAAGCTTCTCAGAAGTAATGGAGTTGGTAGGTTCTGAAGCGAATTCATTAATTTTATTCCAGTAAATCTGGCGGAATACTTTAAACTGGGGAAGAATTTCGTTCAATTCCGTATTGGTGGAAACTCTATCTTTCGCAACATCAGAAGCCCACTGTTTAATAGCATCATAGATTGAATCCGTATCAGGATTGATAAAAATTTGGGCTATAGTTATAATAAATTTCTTATTTTGCTGACGCAGCTTCTCTCCAATGGTAGGTATAGTACTAGAATAAATACTGCCTTCCTTCGCTTTTTTCGACTGAAACCATGCAGCGGTCAATGCATCCGTATTATTTACAATAAAATCATGTAAAGCTACGTTCTTTTCCATAAAAAGCCCCTTAAATTATTTATTTTTTACCGTTAACACTCTGTATTATAACGCTTCTTGCCAGAAAGAACATCCTTTATACCTTTTACTTAATATCGTTGATTAAGTGAAAGGCTTTAAAAGTCTTCCTCAAAAGCTCCAGTTAGTTGAGTCATTCTTATTTAAGTATTTTGCTTATTTGTTTCTTCTAAGAAATTAGAAAATCACTTGCTATATCGTCTTTATTCAATCAAAACGTCACCACAAAAGCAATTATTCAACTCTTGTGCCATTTTCATAGGTAACAAAAATTTCAAATAAGGGCAGCAATTCCATTACTGTTTTTACTGGTTTATATAACCAAGAACCTTCTTCAAATAATTTATAGTTCTCATAACAAAAATCATGATACTTCTTTTCTTCTTTACGGATAAAATCAAGTCTAAACAATATTCATCACCCAAAATATTTATTTTCTACATTTATTCTTTATTGAGTAACCTATTACCTTCTTTAAATAAATTGCACCTTACTCAGTTTTATTCAACAATTTGGCCCAAAGATAATAAGAGCGCTGATCCTTGTTACAGGATCGCGCCCGATAGGAAGATACCCAAACTACTCCAATTTTTCTTATTTAAACAATTCTATTATTCTATTCATCCAAATTGTCAAATAGAACATTTTATTAAAAAAGAGAATTAACCCAATCGCTATCATTAATATTCCACCTAGTTTCAAGAAACCTGAAGAATACTTTGTTAGCAGTTTCACTTTAGAAATAAATAATGCCATTATGATAAATGGGATGCCAAAGCCCAAGGAGAAAGCTGTTATGTTTATAAATGTTTCACTTGGATATAGAACATTAGCATATATTATTGCTCCAAAAATCGGTCCGATGCATGGTGTCCACCCTGCAGCAAAAATCAATCCTACTAGAAATGAATTTAGTAGATTTCCACTCTTTTTTACAAAGGGCAGTCTTTTCTCTTTTAATAAAAACTCCGGCGAAAAAATTCCTATCATAAATAATCCCATTGTAATAATAAAAATAGCTCCTAGCATTCTTAAAAGTTCATTGTACTGGACAAATGCCTTTCCAAAATAACTAGCTGAAAACCCTACTAGATAAAAAACGATTGAAAAACCTAACACAAAGGCAACTGAATGCTTTAATGCTACACTTCTAATTTTTTGTTCATTTTTCTTAAGATCTGAAACTGAAATACCAGTAATATAAGATATGAATGTTGGGTAAAGAGGTAAACAACACGGCGAAAAAAAGGAGATCAATCCACCAGTGAAAGCTAACCATATTGTAATTTCTTCCATACTAACCCCTTTTAGAAACTTAATTAAGTTTCGCTTTAAATTGTTCTAACATCTCGAACGTTAATTCCCCGTAATAACTGTCTACAATCTTTCCATTTGAATCAATAAAGTAGGTGGTAGGTAAATTCATAACTTGATAATGCCTAAAAACACCTTCTGTATCTAGTAAAATCGGAAATGATACATCAAGTTCATTAACAAAATTCTGAACACTTTGCTCGCTAATTTCTTTACTGGTAATATTAACACCCAATACAACAACGTCTTCAGTATATTTTTTATGAAATTTATCCAATTCCGGCATTTCATTTTCACAAGGCTCACACCAAGAAGCCCAAAAATTAAGGATAATCGGTTTTCCTTTATAACTTGAAAGTCTTGTTGGAGTACTATCTAATGTTTGTAATTTAAAATCTATTGCAGATTCACCAGGGCTATGATCAACTACATTACTTTGTTGTTCGGTAAAATGCAGAAAGAAGGCCGTTACAACCAATGAAACAATTATCAAAATACCAAATGTTTTTTTCATTTTTTTCTATCCCATCTTCCTCTGGATATAGCCAATTTCTATTTTTCCTACTATGTGTTATTCAACTAAATAACAGGAACTTAACACTTTATACCAATTATTTCATAATCTATAAATTCCTTCAATAAGCAATTCTCCATCCAGTGCATACCAAATTCCTAAACAGTTTCAGAAGCTTGATTCTGTGTTTCTTCAGTATAAAAACCTGCTTTAGAGGGGTGAGTATTAAAGATAAATAATATAATCGTTACTCCAAACATAATTAACGTTCCTAATATGACAACAAACTGAATAGATATCAATTCAGCCATAATTCCAAAAATTATGGTTCCAATAATGGTGAAAAAAGCTCCGATGAAACTATAAATACTGCCCACCCGCCCCATTACCTCGACAGGAACATTGTTTTGATAAAACGTGTAAAATCCTGTGTTAATAAAAGCCATGGAAAATGATAGAATGAAAAAACCAATGGCTGCTATCAAAAATTCACCCGACAAAGCATAGATCATATAACCACTTGATACCATCAAGGATCCAAGACCAATTAACCAAGAGGTAGCTACTTTTTTAACTATGATTATGTTTACAAAGGAGCCCGCAACTATTCCAACACCAGCGATGCTTACAAGGAATCCATAATCTCCCTTTGATAAAGAAAGCACTTCTATAGCAAATGCTGCCTCCAGTGAATCTACAACCGTTGCTAAAACCATTACCGCACTAAATAGTAAATAAATCACCATTATATACACTTGTTTACGACTAAAATCAATAACTAATTTCCAATCATTTTCCAATACCTTTAAGCTTAGTTTTTCGCCTTTTGTTTCTATAAAATCATTTTTTTCAATATTAGGTATGAACATGGTAATTAGTGCTGCTAAAAAAAGAGCTATAGCATTAATATATATCGCATTAGTAGGGGAACCACTCATAAATATGATGCCCGCAATGGCAGGTCCGGTAACAAACGCTCCAGAATCTATTAAGCTTACGAGAGAGTTAAATCGTTTCCTTTGAGCTTGAGGAATTAACTTAGTTATGTAAGTCATAGTTGTTGGACCAGCCATGGAACTAGCTATACCTATTAAAAAGACAAGACCGTATATTGTCCAAATAGATGAAAATATAGGTAAAAGGGAAATAAACACTGCTTGGAATATAGTAAGCCACATTAAAAGATGCTTTTTATTCATTCGATCAATCAAACTACCAGACCAAATGTTAGTAAATAAAGTAGATAAAGCTCTTAGTATATATAGACCTGAGACAGCAAGAACCCCCATCTTATCAAGAACAATTAAGTTTAGTGCTAAAAAATACACCCATTCCCCAATACTAGAAATACCAATAATAGTCAATAAAATAGAAGGGTATTTCCACGACTTTAAAATCATTTTTTTACGCATTTTTATTCTCACTCCTTATAGAATTTAAACTTGGACAATAAAAAAACTCACCCCCAAGACGATTGTCTTGAGGACGAGTTATTGCGCGTCGTGGTGCCACCCCAGTTTGGTAAAATGTTTCCATATTACCCTCTTTAGGTACAGTATGAATACCATACATATACCCTCGCTCTATAACAGGAGCTCCTGTCACACTATCACTTAGATGGATCCAATGTGCTGCTCAGAGGCTTGCTTCAGTAATTAAATCCTTACTCCTTCTCACCAAACGGAGCTCTCTTTGAATGATTACCATTACCTACTCTTCTCTTCATCGCGTTTAATATTATTTAACATTATCCAATATTCAAACAATTAAGTAAATGGTTTATTAAAATTAATTAAACAATTGCAAACAAAAACTGATATGGTCTCATTCCTAAACCTATATCATAAATACTAGCATTTGCTTTGCTAACACTGAAGAAACCAATAATTTTTTCCATTTCAAAACTGGAAACATAGAGTTACCTTTTGATTCTGGGTCTAAAAATTCAGCTAAATCTTCTTCATCAGCTTTCATCTAATGATTTATAGTGATGTAAAACAATGTCTTCCAGTCCTGCAACGTGTTTTCTAGGAGCATTTATCATCCCTTCCATTCCATAAATAATATTTCTTAAATACTCACCAAACACTAGGGACTTGTTCCTCTCATTTAGCATCCAGTTATCTCTCTTTATAGTCGTTTGGCCATCAAAACTTGTATCAAAAGGATACGGTATAAATTTAATAGTCGGCGGGAGATATTTTACTAAAGTACGGTACTGCCTACCAGTAGCGATACTTTTACAAACAAATAACAAGCTATTTATTGATGTGAAATCAAATATTTTCTTGGCTTCCGTTACATTTGCAATTGAGTGCATAGATGAAGTTTCATAGGTAATTACTTCTTTAGGAACACCATTTTCAAGTAAGTTCTTAACAATGACCTCAGCTTCTGAGAAACCTATATTATCCCATTCAGGATGTCGCAGATTTGATAAACTACTTCCACCAGTTGCAATAATACAGTCACCTAAACCTTTTTGATAAGCTTCTAAAGGTTTCTTCCAATTACCAGGGTGTGAACCTCCAAATACAAATATTGCATCGCATTTTCTAGGCTCAATCTCTTTCCAAAACACTATTTCTGTTATCTCGTCAATTTGTTTATCTGTAAGCTTTGGAACTTCAGGATATTTAGGTATTCCCACAACGTACCCCCTTTTTACATAATTACAATTTTACTTCATCATCTCAAATTCCCATTATTTCCACAATAAGTTAATTTAGGTAAACTAGACGTCAAAATAAAAAACGAGCGCTGATCCTTGTTACAAGATTGCGCCCGCACGAATTGTTTCTACCGATATTTACGCCCTCGGGGAGGAGTATGACATCTTCGAATCATATTACATAGCTTTTCAACACATAGCAAAACCACCTGAAGGCTCTCCTACAGGTGGTTCTGTTTTAAGCTAATGCGGCTTTGTGTTCTTTCTGGTCAACAGGAACAACTGCATCTGTTAAAGCTGCTTCTACTTCTGCTGCATATTTCTTTTTTTCTTCTTTACTCCAGCTTAAGGTGTCTGCCATGTAAGCAATTATTGCGTCTTTCCATTTGTATACCCAATCAATATTGAATAGGAGAGCTCCTGTTCGGCGCATAAAGAAGTCAATTGGTTTGGCAGCCATTTCGTATTCCATACTGTATACAAGTTTCAGAAGGACATCTAGAGGCAAATTATAGCGCACTGCTACTTCTTTGTATTCTTTAGCTAATTGGAATAAAATATCAACGTTTGAACCATAGAACTTCGCAAAGTGTTCTGATTCCTCTTTCGTTAAACCATATGCCATTCCTTCTTCTGTTTTCTTCATAATAAACGCTGAAAGTTTTTTCGAGCCGCCAACATGACCGCCAGAGATTGGCATGTTTTTCGTTGTGCTATGCGGGTAAGAGCCGTGGCCTTCTTTTTCTAATAAAGCGGTGACGTAGTTTACAACCATTTCTGCCATTTTACGGTAGCCTGTTAACTTACCACCCGCAATTGTAATTAAACCTGAATCGGACGTCCAAATTTCGTCTTTACGCGAAATTTCAGATGCATTCTTTCCTTCTTCATAAATAAGCGGACGAACACCAGCCCAGCTTGACTCTACATCTTTCTCTGTAATCTTCACAGATGGGAACATGTAGTTTATCGCATTGATGATATATGCACGGTCCTCTGTCGTCATTTTAGGAATCGCTGCATCTTTATCATAGAACGTATCTGTTGTTCCTACATAGGTTTTATTATCGCGCGGAATCGCAAACACCATACGTCCATCTGGTGTATCAAAGTAAACAGCTTGCCCTAGTGGGAAACGCTCTTGATCGATAACAAGGTGAACACCTTTTGATAACTGAAGAACTTTTCCTATTTTCGAGTTATCTTTTTCACGAAGTGTATCTACCCAAGGTCCAGCGGCGTTTATAATTTTTTTGCCGTACACTTCATAAACATCACCTTCTAATAAATCAACTACACGTACGCCGCATACTTTCCCATCTTTATATAAAAAGCTATCTACCTTTGCGTAGTTGACTGCTTTTGCACCTTGTACAATTGCTTCTTTCATTACTTCAATTGTTAAACGAGCATCGTCTGTACGATACTCTACGTAGTAACCGCCACCCTTTAAGCCTTTTTGTTTTAAAAGCGGTTCTCTCTTCATCGTTTCTTGGCAACTGAACATCTTTCTGCGCTCGCTTTTCTTAACACCTGCTAAGAAATCATATACACGTAAACCGATGGATGTACTAAATGAACCAAATGTGCCTCCTTTATGGAATGGAAGCAGCATCCATTCTGGCGTTGTAACATGGGGACCGTTTTCGTATACAATCGCACGTTCTTTACCAACTTCTGCTACCATTTTCACTTCAAATTGCTTTAAATAACGTAAACCACCATGTACTAGCTTTGTAGAACGGCTTGATGTCCCTGCCGCAAAGTCTTGCATTTCAAATACAATGGTAGATAATCCACGTTTTGCAGCGTCAAACGCAATGCCTGCTCCTGTAATTCCTCCGCCGATGATGATAACATCTAACTCCTTTTTATGCACTCCACATAATATATCTTTGCGCTCGCTAATTGAAAATTTCATGTTATTTCCTCCTTTTAAGTACAAAAAAAGAGACCACAAACACCACTACGGAATTACTTCCATAGTGCGTTGTGGTCTCTCCAAATCTCCTACCGAATTATTAACTTACGTTCATTTTAGCACTAAACAAAATTATTTAAAAGCTTTTGTTGCCTCAATTGCTTTTTTCCAGCCCGCATATAGCTTTTCGCTTGTATTCGCATCCATCGCTGGTGAGAAACTATGATCCATATTCCACTGCGCCGCGATTTCACTTTGATCTTTCCAAAAACCAACTGCTAAACCAGCTAAGTACGCTGCACCTAAAGCTGTCGTTTCGTTTACAACAGGACGCTCTACTGGTACACCTAAAATATCTGATTGGAACTGCATTAAGAAGTTATTTTTGACTGCGCCGCCATCAACACGTAATGTTTTCAGTTCAATTCCAGAATCTGCTTCCATTGCGCATAAAACATCTTTTGTTTGATAGGCTAATGATTCAAGTGTTGCACGTACGAAATGCTCTTTCGAGGTACCACGCGTTAAACCAAATACTGCGCCACGTACTTCACTATCCCAGTATGGTGTTCCAAGGCCTACGAATGCAGGAACAACATATACGCCATCTGTTGACGCAACGCGAGATGCATATTCTTCACTCTCATGTGCATCTTTAAACATACGCAATCCATCCCGAAGCCACTGAATGGCAGAACCAGCTACGAAGATACTACCTTCTAATGCGTATTCTACTTTTCCATTTAAGCCCCAGGCAATCGTTGTTAATAGTCCATGCTCAGAGGCAACAGCTTTTTCACCTGTATTCATTAACATGAAACAACCTGTTCCGTACGTATTCTTCGCCATACCTTTGCTAAAGCATGCTTGTCCGAATAACGCGGCTTGTTGGTCACCTGCAACACCAGCAATTGGAATGTTTTGACCAAAGAAATGATAGTCTACTGTATGACCGTATACTTCAGATGATGGACGTACTTCTGGAAGCATGCTCATTGGCACTGTTAACATCTCTAGAAGTTCCTCATCCCACTTTAATTCATAAATGTTGTACATTAATGTACGAGATGCGTTAGAGTAATCTGTTACGTGTACTTTACCGCCTGTTAACTTCCATACAAGCCACGTATCGATGGTTCCGAATAATAATTCGTCGTTCTCAGCCTTTTCTCTTGCGCCATCCACGTTGTCTAAAATCCATTTTACTTTCGTACCAGAGAAGTACGCATCGATTAATAGACCTGTTTTGGAACGAACCATTTCGTCATAGCCTTGTCCTTTTAGCTCTTCACAAATTTCTGATGTTTGACGAGATTGCCATACAATTGCATTATATACTGGTTTTCCTGTTTCTTTTTCCCATACAACAGTTGTTTCACGTTGGTTCGTAATACCGATGCTTGCGATTTGTTCAGGCTTTACATTCGCCTCGCTTAAACAACTTGCAATGACCGCTAAAACAGATCCCCAAATTTCTTGTGGGTTATGCTCCACCCAACCCGGCTGCGGAAAATGCTGTGTAAACTCTTTTTGCGCAGTATGAACAATTTTTCCTTCCTTATTAAAAAGGATGGCACGTGAACTGGTCGTACCTTGGTCTAATGAAAGAATAAATTTTTCCATGTTTCCTTCCCCCTTATGCTGCTTTTCTATTATTTGTATATTGTTTATCTTTCTTGCTTACCATATAAGGGATTGCTAGAACAATTACTGCTGCAATCGCTACATATAAAAGTGCTGCGTTTTCTTTGCCTTCGAATACAACTTGATGGAATAAACCTGCTAGTGAACCACCTAAAATTGGTCCAACTACCGGAATCCATGCATATTTCCAGTTTGATCCCCCTTTTCCTGGGATCGGCAGTAAGAAGTGTGCAATTCGAGGTCCTAAGTCTCGTGCAGGGTTAATCGCGTACCCTGTTGTCCCTCCTAAGGATAAACCAATACTTACAATCAAGAAACCTACGACAAATGGGTTTAAACCGTCTGCAAATTTGTTTGCACCAATTGCTAAAATACCAAGTACTAAAATAAACGTTCCAATCATTTCACTTAATAGGTTTGCGAAAGTATTTGGAATTGCTGGTCCTGTTGCAAATACACCTAACTTCGTTCCAGGATCCTCTGTCTCTTTCCAATGAGGTAAATAATGTAAGAATACGATAAGTGCTCCAATCATAGCTCCAAGCATTTGTGCTACAATATAACCTGGTACATCGCTCCATGGGAATGCTCCCTTAAATGCAAGTCCCATTGTTACTGCCGGGTTCAAGTGTGCCCCGCTTATGGAACTTACTGCATAAACTGCAATTGAAACCGCTAAACCCCATCCCATTGTGATAACGATCCAGCCTGAGTTTTGGGCAAACGATTTCTTTAAACTTACGCCTGCACAAACGCCTCCGCCAAGAATTATTAGTATTGCGGTACCAATCAATTCTCCTAAAAATGCTGACATATATATCCCTCCATAATCAGATTCATCGCTTTCATTATGACGGAGTAAAAATGAATGACTATTCACCTTTAAAAGAAAAAGATCCACACGGCATACGTTTCCTTAAAAAATAGAAACAATGAAATGTGGATCTCTGCTTTTCTCCGTCACGTTTATTAACTTAACTAACATCTTAACCGTTCGTGAAAGCGGTGTCAATCATTTTTTATATCAGAATAATTTTTCCCATAATATTTCCAAAGTTCTTTCTTTGAAGTAGTAATTGCAGTTGCCCCTGCTTCTAACGCTTTTTCCACATCCTCTACTGTACGGATAAAACCACCCGCTAAAATGGGAATACCTGTCCTCGTATTCATTTCTGTAATAATCTCCGTTAAAGCACCCGGAAGCACTTCAATATAGTCTGGTTTCGTCTTTTCTAATAAAGCACAACTTTTCTCCATTGCACTTGAGTCAATTAAAAAAATACGCTGAATCGCAACAATGCCTTTTTGCTTCGCCTTCATAATTACGCTCGATTTCGTCGACAACACGCCGTAAGGACGAAACTCCTGGCAAACATACTCTACTGCATACCCATCACTTTGCAGCCCATGAATTAAATCAATATGTAAAAATACCTTTTTAGAATGATTTTTCGCAAGAGCAAGCACGCTTTTTAACTGTGCCAAATGTATGTCTAATACAATGAGGTATTCAAAGGGGCTAAATAATAATTTCTCTAAATCTTTCATTTGCCGAACTGCTGGCAATATTTGTTGTTCATGAAATTCCATAGAATATTCCCTTCCTTCGTTTTCATCCTATAATACTACACATTTCTAAGGAAAAGA
This sequence comes from Bacillus sp. THAF10, assembly GCF_009363695.1. Taxonomy (NCBI): domain Bacteria; kingdom Bacillati; phylum Bacillota; class Bacilli; order Caryophanales; family Bacillaceae; genus Bacillus; species Bacillus sp. THAF10. The sequence goes on from NZ_CP045403.1 coordinate 2,466,558, forward strand.
ATAGAGCGAAGGACGTTCTTTAGTCCTATAAAAAATATCATTTCCATTTACCCATTATTTCATAAATCTTTCCTTTTTGGTTATACACATTGCTAACGTAATTAATAAAAGCAGGTCTAATTCAAAATAGAATTAACCTGCTCTTTCACTTGCTTAACTAGTCACTTCTAATTCCCTAATCATCTGAAAAATCTGTCCACGGTGGTTGGCTTCATGTTCAATGAGGTGGTAGACCACCCATTCTGGTGTGACATCATAGTCCTCAAATGATCGCATTCTTCGCCAATCCTCCAAATTCATCGAGCGAAAGTGTGCAAGGAAAACTGCCCTGACCTTTGATAGGCGTACTGCATGCTGAGTAAAGCTCTCGCCTTCAAAGTGATTTAACGTTCCCTCTGACCAGCTCGCGATTGGGAACAATGCGGAAATTTCAGGGTCCCATTCTTTTTCTATGACTTCTCCGTATAACCACCCGGCTTCCACATATGCAATGTGATACAACAGTGTTCCGATGGAATGAGTATGGTCGCCTTTATAATTAAGAGCAGCTTGGCTAATCCCAGAAAGCTTTTTCAATAAAATGTGACGTACATCTTCCATACACCAGACAAGACGGCCGATTTCTGGCTCAAAACCTGGTAGTGCTGTGACTTGTAGAATTTTTTTAGTTTCCATTTACAGCTCCCCGTTCACTAATTTTTTTCAAATTATCTATGGTAAGGAACATAACCAGACTTTTCGACGAGCACTTGCCCTTCTTCCGATTTAATCCAATCTAAAAATGATTCAAGATTAGGATTGGTGGCATTTGAGAGATGCACAGCATAGAAAGGGCTGACAAACGGATAGGTGTCTTTTTGAATAGATTCAATGGATGGCGCGACTCCGTTCACCTTTAAGTGCTTAATCTTGTTGTTTTTCACCATTGTTTCTGAGAAAAAACGAAACGAGAAACCGATGGCGTTTTTCCTATTTTCATAGTCTAGTGTTTCTTCAATGATTCCACCCATACCAGCTACTCTCTGCTCGCTTGGTGGGTCCATTAAGCGTTTGTCTCCCATTACTTTACGAAGCATTTGCTGGCTTCCACTGTCTTCTGGGCGTTGGAATGCTAGGATAGGCTCATCGTTTCCGCCAAGTTCTTCCCAATTAGTTATTTCACCTGTATAAATTCTTTGAATATCCTCCACCGTAAGATTGTTTACGGGGTTGTCTTTATGCACAAAGAAAACAAAGGCTTCTTTTCCAACAGGCGTTAGCATCAGCTCTACATCTTTCGCCTCTGCTTGACTCTGGATTGTACTTGGGGGTTCTGGAACAAAAATGAGCTCTCTTTCTTCTTTCAGAAGCCCAGCCCAAGCTCCTGAGGTTTGAGTGGATTGTACTTCACTCCTAGTAGACTCATACGTTCCTTCTGGATAAACAGCCTGAGCGAAAGCGGCAAACACAGGATATAGGGCCGTTGAGCCATCTAACTTCAGTAGCGGTTCTTCTAGCTGGAAAGATGCTTCTTCCCCTAAATCGGCAACCATAGAATTATTTTGAAAAGGTTCATATTGGGTGAGGTCGACATCCTGGGCACTCATAATTTTCAAGGATTTTTGGTACCAGGCTTTTCCGCCTTCCACTGCAGCAAAAAGAACAAAGATACTAAGTAAACCCATAAAAGAATATTTTACGGCTTTTTTAGAAAACTGCTGCCACACTAATAGGTTTGCAAAGATGAGCAATGTCATTACAAATGCTGCTGAAACAAGACCATATACGTCATTACCCGTGGCAAATATTAAAATGATTGTTCCATAAAATCCAACAAATAAAATGGCAACAGACATTATGAACGAAGCAATAACTCTCATGATATCCCCTTTGTAGTTCGTATTTTATCTATTTCTATTTCATAAGAAACTCCCCTACTCCACCCTCACGAAAACGAAAATCAATACCAGGTTGTAAGTTTTGTATGTAAATTGTTCTGATGTCACATTAATGGGTATAAATTTTTAAAGGAGGACTTGAACCTCTTGGGGTCACCCCGAAACCCGTACCATTAGTGGCAACTTTGACCTGCTGCAAGGTTTGGTATTCGCCTTTTCATTTTCGTTACCAGCTTCTCTTATGAAGAAAGCAAGTCGGTTCTCCAATTAAGTTCTTGGATTTTCACATCATACAAACGATATTTCTGAGATAATTCATCCACGCGCTTTTGCATTTCTTTTACGCTAATGGTGGTGATGAATTTAATTTCTGCACGAGAGTAGCGATCAAGTTTCATTGTTGCTTGTTCCAGAAGCTCACTGTATATCTTGCGCTCTTGGCCAATTAAATCTCGTGATGCTAAAGCGTCAGAAAGAGATTCTGTTTTATCAAATTTCGTTTTAAGGTTGGTTTTATTTATTTGCTGAATAAGTAGTCTTAGTTTCTCTAGTAGCTCCGTTAATTCCTTTAGCAAAAGCTTAGGATCTTCGTTTGGCTCGTCCCCTTCTTGTATCCGGACATTTTGCAGCAACCTATTTTTCAGTTGCTCGACTCTTTTTTGATAATCTGCTCGTAATATTAATGCTTCTGCTAATTTCATCTTATAACCTCCTGCAGGCCTCCGTTAATATTTCTTCATAAACAGCATTCCAGCCTGTATAAAAATCTTTTAGCTTCATAGGTTCTATCAAGGTTCTATCAAAGGATTCAAATTTAGCTTCAAAAGGATGGAAGCTAATAATATCCATACAGTAAAACATTTGATAGCCTACCATAGGATAAGGACTTTGATTGTTCCAATTCGGATTTTCAGTATGATCAACTTCGATACAACCGAGCAAGGTACACTCTCCACTAACGTAAGCTTCTTCCATGGCTTCACGCTGAAAGCATGCTTCTGGCGACTCTCCTTGTTCTATATGTCCTCCCGGAAAATCCCAGCCTCTATCATTCAAGTTAACGAGTAAAAGCTTTCCTTCAAAAAAGCAAAAACCATGTACACTTGTGACGAGATCCCTTGGAGGAGGACTTTGCTGAGCTTTCCACGTCAATTTCACTTTAGATAGACCCCAATTTACAACAGTTGATGTCATGATGCTTTCTCCTTCTAAATAACTTTTCTTCTAAACTTAGACTCTAGGACTAGTACAATCGGATAGGCGGCAATCAAAATTAACGAAAGATAGATGGACTGCTCGTACATTGACTTAAACATGTCATGAGTCCAGCGAACGTCACCAATAATCCAATATGCCATTGTATTAGAAATTCCCATGCCATCGTTGGCTTCGGGAATAAGGCTTTGTGTGTAGTTTTGGGCAAGGCTAACAACGCCTAAAATAGATAGGGCAATCGCCATGCCTACACCTTTGGAAAACGGATTTTTCACCGATAGCTTCTGAAAGAGAAGGACAGAAGCAATAACTGCCACGATACAAATAAAAATAAACATGATGATACCCCCTTATATTTAGTGCCAATACGGCTGCTCCATTTCAATCACTTCACCTGTACGCGGATTTACAAGAAAGAATCTCTCGTCTGCTTCAAAATGATAGTCTCGATTAAGAATGAAAAATCGTGTTTAGTCCGTATGTATTGGTACCGTATTTCGATAACTCTCTTCTTTATAATCAACAATTTGAGAGACTTCTTCTTTTTCATACACCAATTGCTTTGCCTGCTCAAACGTGTAGGATGGTTTTCCTACTAAAAAAAGAACGATACCTACGCAAAAAAACAAGCCAACAGCTACTTTTGGCCATTTGGTTCTTAATTTTCCTTTTGAGTAGTTATAGGCAACAACCAGTTGAATAGACAAGACTGGTAGCATCATACCGATGTTAAAAACCCCTTTATATAAATAGGAATCTATCCATATGATGACACCAAATTCCATGATGGTAGCCACCATGATTATTAGGATGAACAGATTGCTTTTTTTCATTTTGAGAGTTGTCTCAACTGCTTAAGGTTTCTTAGGAATAGATCAGGAAGTGACCAGTTCTTGTATGGATCTGGTATTTCAAGTTGATTTGGATTATCTTCTCGACAACTGATATGTTTTAATTCGGTAAAATATTGAATAATTTGTTCAAGGTCATTTTTTGTTCCAACTGGTCCATGCCCTGGGATTGCCGTATTAAAATCCCATGTTAATAATTCTTGAAGGGTAGCAATCCAATTGTCTACATCTGAATCCTCAAATAAGGAAGGATGAGAGTTAACAAATAACAAATCACCCATGAAAATGACTTTTTCTTCTGGGATGTAAAGAAAAGAATCACAAGGAGAATGGCCAGCTCCTTTCGTATACAACATGGCAGAAAGATTGCTTCCTTTAAACGTATGAAACTCTTGAAAGGTAATGGTGGGTAAAGTGAGGTTTAAGGTAGGCAATGAGTTTTCAAGTTCTATTAACGATTTAATTTGACATTCAATTTTTTGATCATGGGTTTCATGTAGTGTTTTTTCTAATGCACATATATAAGTTCTCAAACCCTTAAGATCTTGTTTTTGGCTCAATATTCGTGTGGGTTGTATTTCTTTCATCTTGGTATATGTTGTTTTACTAGAAAGAATGTTACAAGAAGGAAACACTTGATTACCCCTAATATGATCACCATGATAATGACTATTAATCACCCAACTTATTTTGGAGCCAGAAATTTCTTCAGCATACTTTTTTAACTCACTGGAAGCCTGTTGCGTATTAAAGGTATCAAAAATTAATGTCTGATCTCCTAAATCTACGAATCCGGCATTACTGGCAGCACCACCGCCGTCCTTTGCAATCGCAGCATATATCCCGCTAGCAACTTGTTGAAGTTCGAAGTGTTTGTTTTTAATTTCTAGCATGTTTTCACATCCAATTCCAAATTTACCTCTTTGTATAAATGTAGACATTTCGTTATAAATTTCGACTATTCGTAATGGTATGCTCCAAAAACACCTTCCAAGCCTTACTCCCTTTTTCCCCTAAAACGAAGCCAATCCTCACTTCTCCGTTTTGCTTCCAAAGATAAAAACCATGCTGGATAGAATCTCCTTCTTTTAACTCTTCATAACCTGTTATTCCAAATGCAGGGGCAATGGTTTCATATGCATTTTCTTCTGTTAAATAGACGATGACCTTGCCTTGATTAAGATTTTCATTCATATTAACTAGAGCTTCTTTAGAACTGTACTCTTCAAATTTCGAATCACTAATCCAGATGGATTCATAATTTTCCGACTTTAAATAAGGCACGAATGTAACACCATCTTTATCTATGTTAGGCCTTTCTCCAACATACGCGATCGTAATCAGCATATTCATTACTTCCGTTTCCCACTCTGTCACAACTTTTGTACTGGTACAGGCTGTTAGTATTAATAGAAACAAAACTAAAACAGAAAAACTAAATTTCATCCCGCTTCCCCTTTACTAAATAGTAAAGCTAGATAACGCTCATACCAATTATTTCAAATTTTAACCAATTACTCAATATATTTTTCACAAAAAGCTCTTTTCTAAAAGATTGTTGTTTTTACCCAGAAAAATGTCGGCTTTAAGACTTTTTCTAATCTCCATGCTAAGAATAACTGCCACGTGTTTAAATCTTCTTACACGAAAAGAGCACGACAGCAACATTGATTACGGATGCCTTATCTAAACGAAGTCGCAACAAAATTTACGAAAATGGCCTTACAAAAAGAAACTTATCTATTTCAGATAAGTTTCTTCTACTTGCTATAAATTTTTTACAAAATCAGCTAATAACGGTGGGAAGGTGTCAAAGGAAAAGGCGACATTCAATCTTTCTGTCCATTGGTGTGGATCTTTTCCTACTGGACCAAGGTTAAATACTGGCATTTGCAAAGCTTCCATATCTGCAAAAGGTAGCGCGTAGGTTGCACCGTAGACAGGAATGTTAAATGGTAGCCTGTCTTTGGCAGAAAAATCGCCTTTTCCAATGAAGCTTAGGTCACAAAGTCCTGAGAAATAGCGTTGCTCCAAAAAATGAATGCCACTTCCCTCTTGACAGCGTTTGATAAAGGAACGAGCGGACTCCAAAAGGGCTCCGTCTTCTGTTGCCACCGCAGGATAGTATGGTGGAGCAAAGAAAAGGATAATCATTGGCCCTAAATCCTTACACAAAGCTGCGATTTCCTCTACAACTCTGATAGACTGTTCCCGTTCATCCAAATGAGAATAAGCAAAGATCACAGACGCGATTCGTAGTTCAAGCTCATGTTTTCCATATAATTCCTCTGCTTTTTTCTTCAACTCTTCAAACGTATAAACAGCAACATTCACCGGAACCTCGTTAAACGAGGCGAATTGTTTATATTCATGGGCTTTCAATTTGCAAAACTGATCAATATTAGTTGCTGCTTGTTTGGCAATAGTTAAAAGCTCCGTCTCCCATTCAGGCAATGACTTCTCCATAAATAGCAGATTGTAAAGAGTTACTGCCGTATGGGGAATTTGCACGGAATATTCTTCTTTCAAATCCTTGGTAAGTAGGCTAGTGGGTGGTGGAGTCGTCTCCTTTCCCACTTGCTCACATAAATCGGTATTCCACTCCATCAATCTCTGAATCTCAGAAATCATCAAGTTTGCATTTAACCCTGATAACGGTTCACCTACATGGGTTTCTTTACCGTAACAAAAGAAGCCTGGAAGAAGCTTTCCAATTGCTCCCGTATATAAATAGAGATTATTGTCCCCTGGGTATCGTTGAAACATTGGTTCTGAGTTCACGCAAGCTTTATACGTCAAACCATGCTTCCTCGAAAGCTCTGTTAGTGCGGGTAGTGCCTGTAGCATTCCCTGTGAATTGACCTCCTCATCAGGCACCGCAAGAAGGAGCAAATTAACTTCCCACTCTTCTGCGATAGCCTTTTCTAAAAGAGACATCTGCAGGGCAAGTCCTGCTTTCATGTCCATCACACCGCGGCCGAACAGCCAATCTCCAGACTCTAAATGCTCTTTCGCCTCTTTTGGAAGAACATCAATGTAGTTCTCGAGCTCGCGAGTCAGCTCTAGAGGTTGAAAGGCTAGATCCTTTAAAACACCATAGTCCTCCACCCCAACTACGTCAAAATGACTGACTAACACAATGGTGTCTGCCGCTTCTGATTGCTTGACAAGCGCCGTCACAAAAGAACGACCATCCTCCATCCGGTGCAGTTCAGCATTTGCTGGATTATTCTGAAAATAATCCAGATGATTCAGCTGATAATAAATAAAAGACGCCAGTCGCTTCTCTTCTCCTGATAAGGTGACACTGCCATGCTGGACAAGGGATACTAATAGATTTGTCAGCTGCTCCTTTGTTTGCCAATGCATCTCCCATCCACCCTCTCTATCAATCTATTTTTCTCCTATCATACTACTAAGTACAAAAATTGAAAACACATCTTTTGGTGGCAAGAAAAACATTTGCTATAATATTTTAGGAACTCGAAATAATTTAGGAGGAATGAAAAATGAACACAGCATTATTCTCCCCATTTACGATAAAAGGTGTTACCTTAAAAAACCGCATTGTGATGTCACCAATGTGCATGTACTCGAGTCACAATGAGGATGGCCATGTAGAGGATTGGCATTTTACACACTATGTTTCCCGAGCTGTCGGGCAGGTTGGCTTGATTATGGTCGAAGCAACGGCTGTTCAGCCACAAGGACGAATTTCTGCTCAAGACCTTGGTATCTGGAGTGATGAACATGTCGCAGGCTTCCATGAACTAAACAAACAAATCAACGCTCACGGCGCAAAAACAGCGATTCAGCTTGCACATGCTGGCCGCAAAGCAATGGTTGATGGGGATATTTACGCTCCGTCTGCACTTGCTTTTAACGAAAAAATGAGAACACCAGTGGAAATGACTCAAGAAGATATTCAAGAAACGGTGGCAGCATTCGTGGAAGGTGCTAAGCGCTCCAAGGCTGCTGGATTTGACATTATCGAGCTGCACGGCGCACACGGCTACTTAATAAATGAATTCTTATCTCCTCTCACAAATAGACGTGAGGATCAATATGGTGGAAGTGCAGAAAACCGCTACCGCTTCCTTCGTGAGATTATTGACGGTGTGAACGCTGTATGGGATGGTCCATTATTTGTGCGTGTTTCTGCGAATGATTATCATCCAGAAGGCCTTACCGCTGAGGACTATGTGACCTATGCTAAATGGATGAAGGAGCAGGGAGTGGATTTAGTAGATGTTAGCTCTGGTGCAGTCGTGCCAGCTGCCATTGATGTTTTCCCTGGCTATCAAGTAGCCTTCGCTGAAACGATCAAAGCAGGCGCTAACATCGACACAGGTGCTGTTGGCTTAATTACGTCAGGACTTCAAGCAGAAGAAATTTTGCGCAACAACCGTGCTGACTTAATTTTTGTGGCACGCGAACTGCTACGAGATCCTTACTGGCCAAAAACAGCAGCTAAAGAGCTTGGGGTGGAGATTGAAGCTCCGAAGCAATATGACAGAGCGTGGTAATCAAAAAGAGCAATGAACTTTTCGAAGTTCATTGCTCTCTTCTTTATTCTATTACTGTGGTTAATGGAAAGTCATACTCTTTTATTAACTGCATGAATCGTGTGAGTAGGTTTTCCGTTTCCTCATCAATGAGTAGTGTATTATTATCATCAAATATAATTTCCAATGTTTGTTCTTTTGTTTGATCATTCAACGTCAAGACTATTTCGTCCACATCATTCCAGCTGTATTCCACTTTTTCACTCGTAACTAAGGTCACTCCAGCTTCTCCAATTGTTGTGATAGGCTTTAGCCCCGCATACATAAAGAATGCAGCTAATGCCGCACAGGCAATGCAGATGATGAGACGGAATGTTGGTTTTAAAAAGTACGAAATTACTGCGGCAACTACTAATAAAACGACCGCTATACCATAATAGCGATACGTGATTGCGTGCGTTTTGATTACCCACACCGTGCCGTCTGCATATATGTTTCTATGAAGCAAATATGGCAGAAACCAAATGACAAGCGGCGATAAGAGCGCCATAACAATGGCTGCAACGATGAAAAAGTGCTTTTTCTCGTAATTTATTTGCATAGAACTCTCCCCCTTACCCACTTTTACGTGCAAAAGGAATAGGAAGTTTCAGTATTTTTTGAAAATATTACATTTAGAAGAGCGATATCAACATTTTGCATGAACTTGAAAGGTTCGTTTATGAATTTATTTGCGCCTTTTTGATTTTATTTGCGCTGTTTCTGTTTTATTTGCGCCTTCCTGATTTTATTTGCGCTGTTTCTGTTTTATTTGCGCTGTTTCTGTTTTATTTGCGCTGATTTCATTATATTTGCGCTTTCCATTCATTTATAATTAATTCGACAAACTACGACTATTTCCGCACGCGCATCACCTGCTCCCCACTCCACCAATAAAGCAAAATAAAAAAGGCGACCACCAATTTGGCCACCTTCTTAATTCTCACTTTCCTTACTTCGACTCTTCCAAAATTGCCTGTTGCTCTTCTCTAACTGCTTGCCACTCTTCCCCAAGCTTTTCTTTTTGCGTCCGCAGCCTGCTAACAAGCTTAGACACCCTACTCAGCGTTGCACTCGTTTGGTCATGACTTGTATTGATTTTGCCGTGCACCATCCAATCAACAATAAGACCATCAAAGAAGTAATCTGCAAAAGTTAGCATTTCGCCAACATCTATCGTAGAGTCAAAATGCTCCTTGATATCCAACAGCTCTTCTTTAAAAAGTCGCAATTTCCGCTGGGCATCATGGATATAGGACTTTGCCTCATTCAAACGGCTATGTTTCATATGAGTCGAAATCATCCCGCCACCAAACATATCAAAGGTGGACCAATTTTTTGCAGAGTCTAGGGAGGACAGTGCCCGTCTTAGGGAATCTTCCGCCATCCTGCCTGCTCCGATCGCTTCCTTATATTCATTACTATTTGATTCTAAATCTGCTTCTTTTTCAGCTAGAGCATAAAGCTTGTCACTCCAAACAGAATTCGTATCATGTATCAGTCTTTCTTTTTCAAGGAGAATTTCTTGATATCTGTTTTGTGCATCCGCAACTTCTTCCAACAAACCCTGAAATTCCTGAAGCTCTTGTTCAACATCTGCAATGGTCTCGGCAGCCTCGGTGAATTTCAATTTAGCAGCCAACACCTCTTGCTGCTCCGAATCTCGCTTTTCTAGCTTTTTCCCAGTAATTGTATAAAATACATTCGCGAGGGTAAAGCCTTCTAGCTTTGCAACATCCTCTTCCTCCTTATGTAGTTGATACTCTAGTTGGGCTTTCTTTCTTTTTTCCTCTTGCAAATAGGTCTGCAGCCGATTTATGTGTTCCTCGTACTTAGCTTTTTTCCGAAGATTCTCTTTTACAGTTAGTAGTTCTAGGTTAAGGTCATTAAACAATTTCTACTCCCCCTTTGTACTACTATATACGAAATAATCAGAAAAAAAGTTTCATTTATTTCCATTTCCCTGAAACTACCTTTACCACTAAATCGTATAAATAAAAAAAGAGGGGGGAATGCTTGTGAAGCGGTATTTACTGTTTGTTTTGATTGTAGCAGCTATCCAAATTGGGATACTTGTAGGCATATCTATGTATTTTGATAAGGATTTAATGAATACCATGTTTTTAGGCTCTTGTATCTTTATTATCTTAGCGATGATAATGAGTTCATCTGGAGATGCATTAACTAAAAATTCTGAGGTGGCAGTTTTTGATAGTCTATTAGGGAGCTATAATCCCAAACATGAAAAACCTACATTTTTCTTAACGCCTCTCCTTTCAGGGTCGTTTCTTACATTAATCATTTACTTTATCACCTATTATATTATCTATTAGTAAGTTCAAGCAAAGGGGCTGCTCGCGTATTGAGCAGCCCCTTCACTTAATTTAGCACGATAATCTTACGTGGTGTTCCTTCGTATTCATCTAGAGCAGCTGGATTAATGATTACTACTTGAAACTTCTCTAAATGATCAAGAGCCACATCCACGCCAGCAGATGTTTTAATAGTAGTAGTTTCAGAAATACTTGCTACATACTCATAACCTTTACTATCAGTAGGTCCATCCTCATGGCGTTTTTTCCATTCAGAAATATCTACGATAAGTTGGTTCTTATCCGGATCAACCTTGATAATAAATCCAAGCATTTGATCATCCACTAACGGTCCGAAATGCTCTTCCAGTTCAGTATGGATTTCTGGCTCTTCTTTCAAAAAGGCATGTAAAGTAATGGTGACGCCTATAACCATTAACAGCATCAGCACAATCAGAAAAGTAACTATCTTTTTTCCATGCAAGCAAATCCCCTCCAAAAGAATAGACGCATTTATCTAGGAAGGGTTTCAACCTTTTCTCAACCTCCTGCATTCCACTTCATTACTCTAGCACTAATAAACCAGACTAAGAGCCCAAGAACAATCGGTAAAAAAGCTATTTCTGTATGAGAAACGGAAACCTTAAATTTAAGGACAGCACTTTTTGTTATGTATCCGATAAAGAAAAATACAATGATAGTGATGATTCCTGCATAGATTGGTAGCTTTGACTTTCTCATTCCGCTCCCTCTCCTCATTATTCAATCTGACATTATGAAACTGGTATTTTCCTGGCTCAATGGATTGTTTCTTCTCTAAATTTTTATTAATCTCCTCCAATGCTAACAGAAGAAGCCGACGATTGATCTGCCTTGACACAATCAATGGCAACAACGAGAGCAATAATGATGGTTTCCATTTCTTCTTCGATAACTTCAACCTTGTAGCTATCACCCCAAGTAAACCACTCTTTTCCTACTTTCCCAACGGTGTCACCATGCTTCAACACTTCAAAATTCATATCCCACCAATTTCCGTTTACTTCAATACCTGCTGCATCAATGGTATAACGTGCTTTTAAGAAGGAAAACTCCTTTTTTATGGTTAATACCTCTTGACCATCTACCTCAACTTTAAACTGAGGCAACCAACTGAACACCTTTTTCGTAATATGTGCCACTTCTTTACTATCTGCAGTCATAATAGTGAATGTCTTTGGAATTTCCATAAAACTTCCCTTTACGTAATAAACATCCTTCTCCTGTTGATCCTTTACTGTGAACTTCTCACTTAGACTGAATACCTTCTGTTTTATAAAAAGCTGTCTCATATTAATGCCTCCTCACCGCATTACTTTTATATAATTTACGATTAAAAAAGGGATTAGTTTCAACCTTGTGCATTAATTTCCAAAAAAAATGGATAAATCGCTTTTTTGTCATTAAACATTTACACCCCATTTACGGTGCTGTAAATGAAAGTTCATTCTTCCTTGTTACAGTGAGAGAGTAGTTTACTAACAAAAGGAGAGTGGAAACATCATGAAAAAAGGCTTTAAGATGACAATTGGTGCACTAGCGTTAAGTTTATCCGTTATGGGGGCAGGGGTGGCAAATGCTTCTGAAAAAGGCAAGGAAATTTTGAATGTTGCCCACCGTGGAGCTTCTGGACATGCGCCAGAACACACCATAACTTCTTATAAAATGGGTGAAAAAATGCATGGAGACTATATTGAAATAGATCTTCAGATGACAAAAGACGGACACCTCATTGCCATGCACGACGAAACACTGGACAGAACAACAAATGGTACTGGCCAAGTAAAAGATCACACGCTTGAGGAAATCAAAAAACTCGATGCAGGAAGTTGGTTCAATGAGGAAAATCCGGACAAAGCTAAAAAAGCGTATAAGGGACTAAAGGTTCCTACTTTAGAAGAAGTATTTAAAAAGTTCGGAAAGAATGCAAACTATTATATCGAAACAAAATCACCTGAAGTGTATCCAGGTATGGAAGAAGAATTAATAGAATTAGTAAACAAATATGGAATTAACAAAGAAACGTTGCTTGTTCAATCTTTCAGTCCAGAGAGCTTAACAAAGATGAACCAAATTGATCCATCTGTAAAATTAGTACAGCTTATGTGGTATACATCACCAGCAGAAATTTCCGATGGAGAGCTAGAGGCTATTAAAAAATATGCTATCGGAATCGGTCCGAACAGCTCGATGATTGACCAAGAATATGTACAAAAAACCGTGGAGCACGGCCTTGAAATTCATCCGTATACCGTCAATGAGAAGGATGAAATGAAAAAGTTAATTGATTGGGGCGTAACTGGAATCTTCACTAACTTCCCAGACCGTTTGCATGAACTGAAGAAGGAAAATGATTAAAGAAGTGAAATAATAACCACACCTCAATTGTTAGTCTAATCATCTAACAATTGGAGGTGTGGTTTTTTAATGCAAATGATAACATTAGCTTCCCTTCCCTTTTGTCTACTATTTTCAAAAAAAACCCATGTACTGGAACTTTTTCTAATCATTCACGTCTATTGCTACAAAGGGGTGAATGAAATGATAAAGAGAAAATTATTCGGACTTGCATTGGTAATTTTGCTGCTTGCAGGATGCAGTGCTGGCAATGAAAAGAGCGAATCAGGTAAATATGATGGAGCAACCGAAGAATCCTATGGAGGAATCGGCGAAACAGAAAATAATACTGCCATGGATGATGCAGGAGATGAAGAGAAAGCAACACAAAATCCCGATGAGCGGAAGGTAATGTACAGCGCTTTTGTCACCTTGGAAGTAGATGATATTGACAGCTCCATCAAAGAGATCGAGAAAACAGTTACCAAGGAAAAAGGGTACGTGGTGGAGGTCAACTTTTCATCAAATGAGAAATCAGATTTTGGATCGGTTACCCTTAGAATTCCCACAGAATCTCTCACATCCTTCTTGGAGGGTGTAGAAGAATACAGTGGTAAGGTGAAAGAAAAAAGAGTAGTCGGCCAGGATGTAACCGAAGAATATGTGGATTTAACCTCTAGGTTGAAAGCTAAGAGAGTGGTTGAGGAACGGCTACTTGACCTGTTAAGCCGTGCGGAAAAAACAGAAGATCTCCTAAAGATATCAAATGACTTATCCATCGTACAGGAAGAAATCGAACAGGTGATGGGTCGCATGAAATACTTAGATAATAAAACGGAATATGCAGAGGTAAAAATGGAATTTATCGACGTCTCTGTCAATGTACCGGAAATGAAAGGCGAAGAAGAACTTAAAACAGGTGAAAAAATTAAGCAGACCTTCGCTGCCTCCATAAATTCCATCGTGGCCTTCTTCTCATGGCTTGCAATCTTCCTAATTGGATACTCTCCAATACTATTCTTACTTGCGACAGTTGGAATACTTGTATTTTTCGTGTGGCGCAAAAGGGTTAGGAAAAGTAAGACATACCAAGAGTAATAAAGTGGAACATAAAAAGGCAGGCTCATTGCTTGCCTTTTTTATGTCTACAGTAGTTAATGCATTTTTTATACAGGTCTGAATAACATGTTCTTCACTATTATCCCTCACTCCCTCACTCCCTCACTCCCTCACCAATAATGGTATGAGATTTAAAAAAGTGAATCCAATAAGCATGCTATATAAGAGAATATTTTTAGTAGGCGATACCAACACGTGATTTTATATATTCCCTACTTTTTATCTGGCTATAAGTAAATTCTGCTGTATCTGGCACAGATATTTTATTTCCATCTTTAGGCAAAAAACTACGTTCTACCCGATATTTCCCTATATATTCTCCATCCGGTAAATACGTAGGACAGACGATAGTCCAATCGAGTGAAGATTGTATTAACAAATCGTAAACTTTATGATGTTCTTCCGCTGCACGTGTTAACTTACGCTTGGATTCACTTGATTGATATCGCAGTAAATTTGGGGTAATTCTACTCTGGAGGATCCCTGCAGTTCCTATAGTAATAAGCCGATGGATACCTTCCTTTTCCATTGCTTCGATAATGAGTGGCATACTTTTTGATAAAGTGGTGGTTCCATCAGTATTTAGCGCACTAAGAACTATATCCATCCCATGCATTGCTTTTAGAATATCATCCTTTTTTAAAACATTACCTTGAATGATCGTTAATTGTTCATTATTAATTTGAATCTTCTCTGGAGTACGAACTAACACAGTAACATGATGTTTGTCTTTAAGTGCATATGTAACGAGATGACCTCCAACACGTCCGGTCGCTCCTAATACTAAAATATTCATAAAAACGAACCTCCTTTTACGAATAGGAATATTGCAAAATTCTTTGAAAGCTATTATTTTGCTTTTTTTCAACTAAAAATGTTACTTAATTTTTATTGAATGAAACATGTACTTTTTTGGGAGAATATTACGCACTGTGGTACGTTTTGAATACCTTTTAAACCCTGTTTATTACATATTTTTACATTCGCTTCATGTATACCTTTGATTAAACTAAAATAGGTGATGAAATTAAGATGCATATGATCCTTTTAATCCTAGTAATCATATTTTCTATAGTAAAGGCTGATTGGAGAAATTGGGAAAGATACTATCCCACTATGCTATATATGTCTTTAACCACTTTCCTGTATGAATTTATCTCACATAGTCATTATCATTTATGGGAACTGCAAGAAGATTCTCATTTTAGCCTAATGAATGTTCATTTTGCTCACAATCTCATCATAAACACTCTAATTTCCTTCGTTTTTTTATCTAATTATCCTAATCCTTTTAAGAAACAAATTACCTATATAGTAAAATGGATACTTATTTTTACCTTATTTGAATGGATTGGGGTTAGGTTAGGAACAATTACACACCATAACGGTTGGCATATGGGATGGTCAATATTATTTAATTGTGTCATGTTTCCAATGATAAGGATTCATTTTGTTAAACCACTATTAGCACTAATTTTATCAGTATTCTGTACTCTTTTTTATTTATTTATCTTCGATTATGTATAACAATATTAAGAATAAGCGTGATACGCCTGAATTTTGACGATCCATTGATTGAGCAACACTATTTTGTTAACAATGAAAAAAAACTACCTCACAGTAGCCTCTTGAAACTCCAATATGTGTTAATTGTATCACTTTTTTATTTTAAAAATATAAAAGGATTTTCTAAATAATCACCGGGAGTGCTTATGTATTCTTTTAACGTTTTTTAAACAATTGGGTACTCATAAAACAATTTGTCTACTTCTAATACCGGAAAGCTCTCTGGTAGTTGAGCTACATCTATTTTTACAAAACCATTCTTTTCATAAAATCGATGTGCAGCTACAAATTGTGGTGTTGTTCCAAGGTAAATAGCTTTTACTGATTTTTCATTAGCCCACTGCAGAGCATGATTTAATAGAAGATTTCCTACTTTATATGCAGGACCTCTAAACTCCTTCTTAACAAACATTTTTCTTAATGCTAATTGCTTATTTCCGATATCTAACAGACTAATCGAACCAATAACCTTCCCATCACACACTGCAACCCAAAAGTTCCCATTACCTGTTTGATAAAAGTTCTTTACATTTAGTAAGTCTGGCTGATCCTCTTTTGTAATCGCAACATGGTATTCCTTTATTTGAATATGTGTAATCATTTCCACTACTTCATCTTGATGTTCTTTTAGATATTCTAGTATGACAGGAACTTTGGTTTCCTTCATTCCCATTGTTTTCAACTCTACTTTCTTATTAATGATTTATTTTACCAGAGTTAGTCCGTTTACCAGGATCTTCAACAATAAGGATAACTGCTCACTCTACCGTTTCGTTTAGTTAACTTACTCAACCATGCATTGCTCAATCCCAATAATTAAATACAACTTCACCAACCGTTTTAGGTTTCCAGTATTTAATGTTATCCATATCCCATTTGTTGAGGGTGTTTTCGTTTAACACAACCATATCACTCTTGGCTTCCTTTAGTCGCAAGGTTTCGTTTAGTTCCACCTGTTGAAGTACTCTGTACATATCACTGTAAAGGTGGCGAATAGTTGTTGTCAATTCTTTATGATCCTTAAAAGTCATTGAGTAAGCCCGGTGAGAGGTCGCATAGGCTATGAAAGGATAGATGCTGTTTAACAGAATATAAAGGTTTTCCTCGTTTGGGAAGCTTACTTTTGCATAGTAATAGTTTTGTGCAACCACAGGTTCTTGAAATGACAACACTCTTCCCCCAAGACTAGTTACAGACGTGTAACAAGCCTTTTTAAAAGTATCTCCATCTACTATTGAATCTGTTCCTCCTGAATCACTTATTCCACCTAATAAAATCATCAAATAGCTCCCCTTCCTTGCCTTTGTCTAACTAAAAAGAAGAATGATTATATAAACTCAAAGATCCTAATATCCACCGAGTCTACGTAACCTAATTCTTCTTTCAAGTCCCAAAGTTTTATTTCTGAGGTTTCTTCATTTTCTAAAAACGGCTGCAGGTTTTCCACCTCTTTAAAATAAACTGGATTGAATTTCACTTTCTCACTACTTGCTTCTTTTGACATTAATAATCCCTTAAACTCTAAATCACTTACTACTTGACCAGTTTCCTCATACAACTCTCGGATCGCACATTCCTTTGGTGTTTCATCCCCTTCTCTACGTCCAGCCGGGATTTCCCATTGTTCTCTCCACACGTTATAACACATAAGGTACTTGCCGTTACATTTAATAACCGCAAAAGAACCCGCTAATGGTTGGTATGTATACATCTCTTCTTCAGAAATACTGATGAAATCTAGAAATTCTAATCCATGATTTTTAGTTATATTCAAACCTGCAATCCTCCTGCATTTTGGCATAATTTACAATTCGAGATAAGTGCTTTAATTCCTTCCTTATTCTAGAATATGACCCTTTCATAAAAAAATTGGGCTAATCCTTGTTCTAGGATAGCGCAATTTTGTTTATGAAGTGATGTAGTGTTTCAATAAACTACTTACATTTGTTCCGGTGCGTTAATTCCTAACAACCGTAATCCTTCTTTTAAGACTATCGTCACGGCTTCTACTAACTGTAATCTTGCTGGTTGTTGTTCGTCTTGCTCTAAAATTCGTACTGATCCATAGTATTTGTTAAATGCTTGTGCTAGATCAATAATATATTTTGCAATTTTTGAAGGGTCAAACTGCTCGTAGGCTTGACCAATCACAATTTCGAATTTCATTAACAAGGATAACACTGCCCAGGCCTTATCATCTTCAAAGGCTTTGTAAGAGGATGATGGCATGGCTTTTGTTGGACCTTTTCTTAATATGGAACATCCTCGTGCATAAGTATATTGTACGTAAGGTCCTGTTTCCCCTTCAAAAGTAAGCATGGCCTCAAGAGAGAACTCGACGTCATTTAAGCGATAATTTTTAAGGTCATGAAAAATAACCGATCCTACCCCAACCATCTTTGCTACTTCATCTTTCTTTGCAAGATTTAGATTTCTTTCTTCGATATTATGCGTTGCAAGTTTAATTGCCTTTTGCAGCACCTCTTCTAGAAGGACAACTTTTCCTTTCCGAGTCGACATTTTCTTTCCGTCTTTTAACATCATGCCAAAAGGAATGTGATGCATATCTTTAGACCATTCATACCCCATTTTCTTCAAAACCTGAAACACTTGTTTAAAATGAAGAGATTGCTCACCACCAACAACGTATAATGCTTTGGCAAAATCGTATTCACTTTTTCTATAAAATGCTGCAGCTAAATCTCTTGTTGCGTACAAGGTAGCACCATCTGATTTTTTTATAAGGCAAGGAGGACTTTCGTATTCTTCTAGAGAAACAACCATCGCCCCTTCTGATTCTGTCAGTAGCTTTTTCTTTTCTAATTGTTCTACGACTGCATCCATTTTGTTATTGTAAAAGGCTTCTCCATTATATGAATGAAACTCCATTCCTAGGAGCTCATAAATTCGTTCAAATTCTTTTAATGACTCGTCACGGAACCATCTCCACAATGAAAGTGCTTCTTGATCTCCGTCCTCTAATCTTTTAAACCAAAAGCGGCCTTTATCTTCGAGTTCAGTAGTTAATTTAGCTTCTTCATGAAATCGCACATACAAAGCAAGCAATTCCTTAATGGGATCCGCTTTAACCTTTTCTTCACTTCCCCACAGCTTATAAGCTGTAATTAGCTTACCAAATTGTGTACCCCAGTCTCCTATATGATTGATTTTAATAGGAGTAAATCCGCATTTTTCCATTATATTTGCTAAAGCGTTCCCTATCACTGTAGACCGTAAGTGACCCATTGAAAAAGGCTTTGCAATATTCGGGGATGATAAATCAATTGTGATGTTTTCAGAATTACCAATAGCTAGACTTCCGTATTTCTCCTTAAGATGAAGCGCTTCTAAAACAATTTCTTCCCCTGTTTTTTGTTTTGAAAAGAAGAAATTTAAGTAAGGACCAACTGCCTCGACATGTTCAATATATTCATGATGAATCTTTAAACGGAGTTCTTGAGCAATTTGAAAGGGGGACTTCTTTAATTCTTTTGCTAACAAAAAGCATGGAAAAGCATAGTCTCCCATTTCTTGTTTCGGTGGTACCTCCAAATTTTTATTAATTTCTTCTTTAGTAATCTTGTCAACTCCCTTGTTCATCAGTGCATGATAAATGGATAAAACAATTAATTCTTCGTATTTCATCAACAAGCCTCCTTAAATATCTCATTTTAATTATTAGAAAAACAAAAAACCTCGTCTCTAAAAATTAGAGACGAGGTTTGGACTCGCGGTACCACTCTACTTGCTTTTAATAAGCCAGCTTGAAATGTAACGGTTATTACCGGGCTTACCTACTTCACTTCAATAAGCCTTCTCAGAGATGCGCTTCATAATCGTTTTCGTACCAGGCTCCCACCGTCCCTGGTTCTCTACATCGAAGACACGATTACTACTCTCCTCTTCCTAGAATTCACCCATATTTACTTGTTACTAAACATTATACACCAAATTTAACCATTAAATCATTAATATTCAACACATTTTTTACAACTGCAATCTTTTTACATAGTTAATTTTTACAATGTCATTCGTCTAATATGAATAGGATCCACCTGGCAAAGAAAATAAGTAAAACCCATCGTCACCTCTTAACTGCCATCCTTCAAAATAATTACTGTCGTGAAACAGTTCAAGATAAATGCCGTTTTCAAATTCTACAAATAAATCTGACACTTCTTCAAAAAGAAAGATATTCTTTATTCTCTTATCAAGTAGTACTTTTTCAACATTTTTATGGGAGAATTCGCCTGGAGAATGTATGCAGTCAGAATACCCAATCTCAATTTGATTCGCAATTCGTAGCCGCCAAGGGCATTCAATAATCAATCCCCCCGTTTCTAAAGCCATTCCAAATGGTTCGTT
This sequence comes from Bacillus sp. THAF10, assembly GCF_009363695.1. NCBI lineage: Bacteria > Bacillati > Bacillota > Bacilli > Caryophanales > Bacillaceae > Bacillus > Bacillus sp. THAF10. The sequence goes on from NZ_CP045403.1 coordinate 2,486,783, forward strand.
TTTTTCCTTGTTAATTTCTATAACCCTCTGCCCAATAAAATATCGAAAATCAATATTACTTAATTTTTTGTACAAATCCATATCACCTCTTTTAATAAATCAACCTACCCTTTAATAACAAGCGTTCCCAACCATCATATTTCCCTTCGTACTTTTCTGAATTTTCCAAAAGGAGGCGCAAATCCTTATTTATGAAATGCGCCTTTTAACTCAGGAAAAGAATTAAGTTTCGAATTTCAATTGATGAAAATTACTACCTTTTCAAGGTAATCAACTACATAAACTCTATTCACTTGTTTGAATGAGCTTCTTCGATTTAGCATCATAAATTTTATAACTTATTTCAAACTCATGATCTTTTGTCACAGTGACCTCACAATAGTAAGGAACTGCCCTTCCATAAGAATCCAAGTCAGGGATATCTATAAAATAAAATACATCGTCCGTTTCAACCATTTTAAATGCTGCACTACTCGATCGCCCAGATGAATCTATTTCGATCGTGCAATTCCCTTTTACAACTTCATACTCTTTAAATAGCATATACTTTAGGCTAGGAAGCGTTATTGCTAGCAATAGTCCACCGAATAATAATGAAAATAGTACTTTACATATATTTGAAATAGTGATTTTATTTTCCTTGAACATGAAACCAAACCAAAAAATACTAAAGAATAACAATAAGATACCTATTATTAATATAAAATAATACATGTGTCGCCTCATTCCCATGTTGTAAATAATATCATTTAATTAATTCTACGGCTAAATTCATGAAAAAGTTTCGAGTAAATGAAAATAACCGCATACCTTGGGAAAGGAATGCGTCCGATTAGAAAGTAAAAAGCTTCCAATTTCTCTTTAAATGTCTTTCCAAAACCAAAAATGTTCTAAAACCTTTTTGCTTTTAAAAATTACGATATTTACCTAATTCATTAAGCAATACTAGTTTAGAGCCTTAAAGTTTATATTCTTCTATTAAATCTATATTTCTTTTATTTATTGCATAATCCTGAATTTGCTTTCCGATATTTGCGTATAGTTGAATATCATTTAGTTGTTCTAGTGGTAACCATTTTACAGCAGTTTGATTATGGTCTGGTTTTTCTGGCATTCTTGCAACCGTACCATTTTGTAAGGTACAATCAAACATCATAACTAAAGTATGGGTCGGTCCAAATTTTTCACCATTCAATTGTGGTTCATATTCATAAACAAAGGCTAATGGCCCAACTTCAACATCCACACACGCTTCTTCCTTTGCTTCTCTTTTTACTGTTTCCATAATGGTCTCCTTTGGTTCAACCCCTCCAGCTGGAAAATCATACACCACGCCTCTGCGTGGATCGTTATATTCCGTTAATAAAATTCTCCCGTTTTCAATTATAATCGCTCCTGCTCTAACCCTTATGTGGTAAGACATTTTTCAATTCCTTTCTAAACACACTATTAATACATCAATAAGATATAAACTCTGATTAATCGCTACCGATTATTGAATATGAAATTACTATTATTCTGATGTTATTAAGCCGTATCTGCTTCTTTTACCCATCCACGAACTTACATCACGCCACTTAAGGTACTTTGAAGAAATCCAACTATTTTCACTTTGAAAAAACTTATCTGGCTCCCAATCATCATCAGCAGCCCAATAAAAAAGACCTTCGTGTAATATTAGTTTCGCTTCATAAATGATTGAATCATCGTTTATCGGACTGGGAACGATATGAAATTGAGTTACTCCTTCAAAAAGAAGTTCAATTGCTGAAGGATTATCACACTGTCTTTGGAATAGAATTCGGACATTAGTATCAAGATCTGTTGACATGTCCATTGATAAATACTCATCTACATAGCTCTCAGTCGACATATATAATTCCTTTAAGCAACTATCATGGAATCTCCCGAATGTATCTAATAAATACTCAATATCATTCCTATTTTTAAGTTCTTTCCATTCCAAGGTTATCACCCTTATCGACTTATTTCTTCTTCCATTAGAACTGCCCTAGTTCAATAAAATTTTCTAATCTTCAAATTCAGAGATAATAAAATCAGTTGTAGGTGGTAATTTTTTTGAGATATTCGCTATTGTTGAAAATTGACTATCATTTGTTATTACAACAACATTTATTCCATCAAAACCAACCCAAAATACACCGTCATTTTCATGGAGAGTAACTATAGGAGTATTTATTTTTTTCATTCGAAAAAGGGTTTTAAAATCTCTTTCGCCAAAACTAAAGACATCCTTTTTTAACGACCATAAAGCCAAATTATTCATACTTCCATTGCCATATGCGTATGGGAAAATAACTCTAAACTGTTTATAATTTTGAATGATTGCTTTATAATAATATTCTTTTTCGATTTTAGTTTTTTCAAACTCGATAGTATTAGTTTTGCATTCTTGTTCAAATTCTTCTTGTCCGAAATCAAATACTTCAACAAGGGCATATATAGGAAATTGATTGATTTCATTCATCCAATTAGAAACAAATTCAAGTGGATCAACATCATTAAATGTAACATCAACGATATACTCTTTTTTGCCATCAACTGCAAAAGGGAAATAACCCCCGGCATCAGGAATGTCAGAAATCCATTTATGAGGCATAAATCCTATTTCTAAGTTCAATCATCATTCTCCTTTACAAAAAACTTCATTTAAATTCCATGTGTTCGTTAGTTCTACGTTCAGAATTCTTTCTAACGCAGCCTTTACCGACATAACATTCTAATTCTAGGTAAAGCGCTCATTCCCTTTTTCAGAGCAAAAAATAGCACGAAACTAAAAAGACTGCTTTATCAATAAGCTCACCCGTGTATTCTTAAACCTTTTCCAAGGTTTAAGGAGGGTCATCATGCAAAGAATAAAAGTTACTTACTGGTACAAGCTAGATATAAACCGTGTAAAAGAGGTCAATAAATGGGCTATCTCACTAAACTGAAGCAGATGATATTGACAGAGGATCCCTCACAATCAACTAAATATCCCCATTATCATGAATCTTCTATCGTTGAAGACGAGTTGGATTTCGCTCACATTCATCATCAATTTGAAAATTGTGAGGATCTACATCACCGTGTTTTCAAAGAGCTTGACGTTGAATTCATCTATTTCAAGGAGCTAATAGATAAGCTTACGTTAAAAGAGGAATTATTGGATTGGTTGAATGTATGCGACATAAATGAAGTTCAACGACATATTGATTCGTCGGAGCTTGAAGAAGTCACGACCAATAAAGAAGCCGTTGTCGATGTATTGAATGGGAATATTGTTCTATCTTTTCAAGATAAAGTGTATCGGTTAAAGGCAGAGGGTGGGGATAACCGAGGCATAGAAGAGTCAGAGACGGAATCCATTATTCTTGGACCTCATGAAGCATTTATTGAATCCATGAACACAAACCTTGCCTTAATCCGAAAGAGGGTGAGAAGTTCTCATCTAAAAGCGGAAACATTAAGCGTGGGAGAGATAACCAAGACAAACGTTACGTTAATGTACATAGAAGACATCGCTCCTTGTGGAGAAATAGACACGCTGAAAGAAAGAATTGAAAACATCGAATATAGTGGAATTCTTGATACCAACATGCTGACGCAATTTATTGATGACAAGCCTCTCTCCCCTTTTCCGCAATTTTACACAACAGAAAGACCAGACGTGGTGGCATCAAAATTAATCGCTGGAAAAATTGTTGGGCTTGTTGATGGAAGTCCCCATGTTTTATGTGCGCCTGTAAGTTTTTTTGATTTTTTTCAGTCAGTGGATGATTATAGTCAGCGCTGGGTTACCGGGACCTTTGTCCGGTTGCTAAGATTTTTTGCACTCATCATTACGGTTGCTTTAACTGGAGTATATGTTTCCGTTACTACGTTCCATTATGAAATGATCCCTCAGGAGCTGTTACCAAGCTTAATTGAGTCAAGGAGCAGGGTGCCTTTCCCTCCACTTATTGAAGCAATATTTTTGGAGTTGGTCATTGAGCTGTTAAGGGAAGCGGGTGCGAGGCTACCAACCAAAATTGGGCAGACAATCGGGATTGTTGGAGGAATAGTCATTGGACAGGCTGCTGTGGAAGCGGGAATTACGAGTAACATTTTAATTATTGCGGTCGCTGTCTCGGCAATCTCCTCCTTTGTTATTCCAAGCTATGTGATGAGCGCATCCATCCGGATTGTACGTTTTGCTTTTATCCTTCTAGCTGGTTTTTTGGGGAATATGGGACTTGTTTTTGGTTTAGGTCTGCTCGTGATACATTTATCCAAGCTCACCTCTATTAATGCTCCCTACTTTATCCCGTTCTCTCCGACCTTTTTCAGGGACTGGCTGGACACTATTATTCGAGCGCCATACATGTTCATTAAAGAACGTCCAACACAAGTGAGAACCTACAATAAAACAGTTAATAAGATGAAAAAATAGGAGATTTCAAATGAAGGAAAAGCTGCATCCCTTTCAAATTGCCATACTCATTTATATGATCCAATCCGGAGTAACTTTATTCAGTGTCCCAAGGCTTGCGGCCGAGGCCTTCGGAACAAATGGTTGGCTAGGCATACTTCCTATTTCTTTGATAGTAACCATCATCATTCTAGTAATTGGACTGATTTTTAAATGGGGAAAGGGTCAATCCATTTTCACTATACTTGAGGGAGTTGTACCAAGGTGGATACTCACCCCCTTGTATCTATTGATAGCATGTAATTTCACCATTCTTGCAATCCTGGTAACGAAGAAATACATATTATTATTGAAAATGTTATTTTTCCAGGATACCCCTTCCCTCGTTTTTATTTTCATGTTTTTCATTTTGAGCTATCTGCTGTTATCAGGCGATATTTATCAAATAGGAAAGGCAACGGTCATTCTGTTTTTCTTTACCATATGGACCATGCTTTTATTAACCGCCCATTTAACAGAGTTCAGCTTTGTTCGTATGACTTCTTTCTTCTTTCAAGGGGACAAAGATCTTCTAAAAGGCGGGCTGAATATTTTCTCTGCTTTTCTTGGTTTTGAATTGAGTCTTTTCCTCTTTCCTTATGTTGAAAAGCCATATACGAAAGCCTTATTAATTGGCAATGGTATAACCACCTTCATCTATTTGTCAGTCAGCTTTGTTTGCTTTGGCTTCTTTAGCTTTGAATATATTGTAAAAGACTTATACCCTGTCATAACATTAATTGAATATGTAAAATTCCCTTTTATTGAACGAGTGGAAAACCTAATCTTTTCACTTTTTGCATTAAAAGTTCTGATTACGGTCGTCATGTATCTGTGGGCAGGGAAAGAATTGATACAACATTCATTTCCAAGATTAAAACCTAATTTTATCGTCCTTTCTATGCTTACATTTGGATACTTAGTGTCCTATATACCAAAGGTCATTCGCGAGGTAGATCAGTGGTTATTATGGTTTACCTATATTGAAACAGGTGTCGTTTTTTTCCTGCCCATCTTGCTGCTCTTCCTATTAGCCGTTAACAAGCTACTCAGAAAAGGAATGGTGTAAATGTTAAAGCCTAAACTATTCGTATGTATCTTCACTTTTCTTCTCTTAACAGGCTGCGAAAAACACATTATTGATAAATTAGGGATGTTTGATGCGGTTGGATATGATTTGTCAGAGGATAGGGAAAAACCGTTTACAGTCACCGTCAATTTTCCAAGTGTTACAAAACAAGGCGAATTTCAACACAAGCTTCTTTCTACCGATGCAAAATCAAGTAAGGATTCCCGAATTAAATTTAATCATATGTCTAATTTAAAGCTCGTTAGTGGACAAATCAGTCTAGCATTATTTGGAGAGGAAATGGCTCAGGCAGGGGTTAAAGAAATCCTAGATACGTTTATGCGAGACCCTAGCCTTGGACCACGTGTATTTTTTGCTGTATCAGAAGGAAGAGCGAAGGATTTGTTGATGTTTCAGCCTAAAGAGGGAACAAATAGCTCCCTCTATTTGCGAACATTTGTAGAAAAATTGAACGCTCAAAATGATAGGATAAATTATAATACCTATCAGTTTATTAGAGATTTCTACGATGATGGGATCGATCCTATTCTGCCTTACTTTAAAATAAGCGACCAAAATATCAGCATAGATGGCTACGCGGTGTTTAAGGATGATAAATATATCCACCATCTCCCTTCTCATCAGTCCGCCATATTATTTGCGTTGAGAGATGATACTCCAAAAGGTACGCTTAGTATTGAAATTCTAAAGTCCGAAGATAAACAAGGGGTTTTTCCCGAACAGTTAATGTTTAATTACCGAAAAACCAAACAGAAAATGGATGTGCACAACAAAAAAAATGGCCCCCTATCTGTTGATATTCAAATTGAAATGGAAGGAAGTGTGCTGGAATATACCGGTGAGAAGAAGCTGGACTCAGCCAAAATTCAAAAGGAGCTAGAAAAAAAGATTAATGAAAAACTGATTAAACAATCCAACGATTTAATCAATTTGACAAAAGAACTACAAGTCGATCCTATTGGAATTGGCAGTCATGTACGTAATTCCATGTCTTATCAGAAGTGGAAAGAGAAGAGTTGGGAAGAAGTCTATCCAAACGTAGAAGTTAATGTCTCTATTGAAATGAATTTCATGGATATTGGTCAGGCAAAATAATTCTCCTGTAATATAGATGGGAAGGTGGTCAAAGCCACTCTTCCCCTTTTTAAACATCTACATTAACCGACTGTATCGTAAGGCATACAAGGTTTCATTGTTAGGACCTAGAAGCAACCAACTCATGTTAGGTTCGCTCCCCTATGTATGATGGAGAGTTCACCTGAATACTATATTCCATGGAGGTGACATCACATGGAGCAAAACCATAACAAGAGAATGGAGGCGGAATTTACCCCTTTTCGCAAGGACGCTACAAAGAAAACGCAAATGATAAACCAATTAATAAAAGAGAACCTGCCATTGGAAAGACTTAAGATTGAACAGGAGTGGGCTACGAATAATGTGCTAAAAAGCGTCTCTCTCCCCGTTATCAAAGCAGATGACTCGCTTTTTCCTGTTTGGGATTTAAAACGCTATGAATTCCTATTGGATGACAAACTACCTTTTTCCATTAATCCAAAACTATGGCATCAGGGCAAACTAAATTTAAAGGCCGGTCTTTTTCAAGTGACAGAAAACATATACCAGGTCAGAGGATTTGATCTTGCTAACTTGAGTATTATCCGTGGAAAGACAGGCTGGATCGTGATCGACTGTCTCACAAGCAGAGAAACCGCAGAAGCAGCTTTCCAATTAATAGACAGCTATTTTGGCAAGTTCCCCGTTAGTGCAATCATCTTTTCGCATTCCCATGTCGATCATTATGGTGGTGTTGATGGAGTACTTAATAGCGGAACGACGGATGATGTGAAAATTTATGCACCAAGCGGATTTTTAAGTGCAGCCCTGGAAGAGAATGTGACCGCAGGTGTAGCCATGTCGCGGAGAGGGTTTTACATGTATGGTGAGGTGCTGCCTCGCGATGAAAAAGGGCAAGTAGACAGTGGTATTGGAAAGTATGTATCGACTGGTGTTGTGACATTAATTAATTCTGCTGAAGAAATTTCACCTTCCAGTGACGAATCCTTTGTCGAGAAGGTCATTGATGGTGTAAGAATGCAATTCCAAATCACCCCAGATACAGAAGCTCCGGCTGAAATGAATATGTTTATTCCTGAAGAAAAAAGCCTTTGTATTGCAGAGAACTGTACAGCATCACTTCATAATATCTATACATTACGCGGAGCTGAAGTGAGGGATCCAGTCGCCTGGGCCAAGTATATCCAACAGGCCATTGAGATATTTGGCGAACATTTAACCTCTGTATTTGAAGTGCATAATTGGCCAAGGCACGGAAGAGAATACTGCATCGATTATATGGAAAAACAGCGTGACATGTACCAATATATCAATGATCAGACACTAAGGTTAATCAATCAAGGGTACACAATTGATCAAGTTGGAAGAATGGTACACTTTCCTGACAGTTTAAAAGACGAGTGGTTTAATGGTTCTTTTTATGGGACTGTCAACCATAATTCTAAAGCGGTGTACCAAAAATATATGGGATGGTATAACGGAAACCCTGTTGACTTAAACAAGCTTCTCCCGGAAGAGTCATCCAAAAAATATGTGAATTATATGGGAGGAGAAGATGAAGTAATTAAAAAAGCAAAAGAATGTTTTAGAGAAGGTGATTACCAATGGGTCGCTGAAGTCACCAAACACGTGATCTTTGCAAATCCTTCCAATAAGAAAGCCAAATACCTTTGTGCGGATGCACTTGAGCAGCTTGGCTACATCGCAGAATCCGGTCCATGGCGTAATGAGTACTTGATGGGTGCTCAAGAACTTCGTTACGGAATAATTCCAATACAACGCTCGACCATCACAACAGAAGTCTTGGATATCATGACACTTGAACAAGTATTGAACATGTTGAGTATCCGAATAAACGGATTGATCGCTGGGGAGTATGACTTCAAATTGAATTTCATTATTCCAGATCGGAAAGAAAGAGCCTTAACAGAAATCAAACGAGGAATCTTTCGTTATTTATCGGATGAATTAATAGAGGATCAAGTTATGGTCATCATGAGTAAAGAAACCTTATATGAGTTAGCCACTTCAAACAATCGACCCTCTCCTTCTTCCATTATAGTGAAAGGAGATATCCAAAAATGGCATCAATTTTTATGGGCTCTTGATCAAATAGACACAGACTTCCCTATTATGACGCCATTCAGTAAAAAAGAACCACTGATTTTTAAACATAAAAAGAAATAGTAGCGTGATCCTTATTTTTTCATGAGCCTAAATACAGATCATCTCATCTCTCAAAACAATTATTTCATTTAAGAAATAACCTTTAAAATGTCTTAGTAGGATAAGGTTAACCAGTAATCTATATATTTCTGGTTAACCTTTTTTATATGATTTTATTATAATGATTAGACTTCCCACTACGTTTTCCTAGGAAACTAACTATTAACTCGTTTGTTTACTTCAATCGTAATGAACTCCGGCAAATAATTGGGAGTACATCCTTTTGATACCATTTCATCTTTGTAAAGACCCGTTTTCTCGCCAAGTTTAATACAACGATCTCGATACTTTTCATCATGCACGCCTATCCAGCCTGCGGTGAAATTCATAGCCCATTGAACTTCCGGTTCTTCCTGCGTGATATTAGCTTCAATTGCAGTTAGTAAGTCTGCGGTGTTTTCAGGCGGAGTCTGTCCTGTCCATCTTAATCGCCCTTGAAAATACCAGAAAGTCCGCCGTTGAAGAGCAGAAGGACTATTCTCCCATGATTCCATTAACGCAATGTTCTTCTTGTCTTTCGTGAGCTGATTAGCCATTAACCAATCCATTAATTTGTTTCGTTCATCCCAGGTGTGAGTCTGCATATCCCTATCAAGCTTATTTAGTACATCTTGAGAAAGAAGTTTTTTGTCCATAATTAAAATTGCCAATTGTTTGGGCAAAAACTCTCCGGATGCCCAAAGCTCCATAGCTAATTCGTGATCTTTTTTAATTTCCTTCGCGATTTTTCGTAAGTCGCCTAGCTTAGTTTCACTATTGATCTGAGTGAGAATGTTTTCTGCTTTTGATGAGCGTTTTATTTCTGTGCTATTATTTTTATTCATTTAACACAACTCCTTATTAAAGAAATGTTTCAACATTTGTCACTTTCGGGATGTAACAGTAACTAGATTCGTTATACGTCATTCAGTTTTAACAAGAAGTGTCATCACCTGCACGCCACATATCAACGGTTTTATGGATAAATTGTTCCAGTCCTGTATCTTCAATCTTTATCGTTTTTTTAACGCGAATGCAGCCTTTTCCATAGCTATATCCCCTCAATAGCGTTTCTGCATTTCCTATCTTATCTATTGTACCTACATAGAGGCTGACATAATGTTTTTGCGCGTTTAACGCAAACACATAGTTGTCGTCTTTACCATAATTCAACATCTTATAGCGAATCACCTCTTCCATTTCTGGTGCATATGTAAAAATCATTTGTCGAATAACGAGAAGTTTCTCTTTTCGCCAATCGTCTTCAAGCATCTCTAAATATTCTTCAGCATTCTTAACATCATATTGCATGTTAAATCTCCCTCCTTCTATCATTTGTATATTCTTCATTGAATTCCCTATCATTAAGTGAATTTTCTCCATCATAACGCCATTTATTAGCAATATCCTCAGCTTGTTTCAGAGTTATAATCTAAAACTTATAAGTCATAAATCTGTTCCTCTTGTCCTACTAAGCCTTCCTCTATAAAGATGAGATAACTGCTCAGTATAATGAACATCTATATTTTAACATATTTTTCTAGTGATTTCTTTAAACTCCTACAACAACCCCTGCAATAATTATTTCTACCTGATAGAGTGGAATGTGTTGTCATAGTAGATATAGAAACGAATACTCATTTAACAGTCGATATAACAACAAAAAACGCACTGAGAATTTCTTTTTGAAATACAGCGCGTTTTCCATTGATATTTACTTGTTTGCATCTCTTATAGATGATTATCTTGTATCTTCCCACCTGTAAACTTTCGGCATATGGAAGGCCATCATTACCTATACCCCCTGCTTACCTTGTAACGGTTGCGGCAGTGGGGGTTGAAGGCCACCTCCTATATCGAGAATAAGATATTACAACCAACTACGTATGAAAAGGATTTAGAATTATAGTAGCAACAAGTATCACCAGGAAATCCAAGAAAGTTTTCTAATTTTGATGTGTTTTAAAAAAAACGATGTAAGACTGGAACAAAAATCTCTATAAAATCCATGTCAATACTAATGTCCATACACATACAAAGGCCAGTAAACCGAAGCTGTATTTAAGTGTCATTTTCATTAGTGCTGATTCATTTCCTGTCTGCCCTACCGCAGCAGTCGCAATGGCAATGGACTGAGGGGAGACAAGCTTGGCCATGACGCCGCCCGCTGTATTCGCGGCAACCAAAAGGGAGGAATTGCCTCCAAGAATGTTGCCGGCCGTTGCTTGGATTGGTGCGAACAGCGTGTTGTTATTCACCACGGAACCTGTCATAAATACCCCAATCCAACCAAGAATTGGTGATAGTAATGGAAAAATTTGACCTGTCATCGCCACCGCCTCCCCTAAAGCAGTTGTCATTCCAGCATAGGTCATAAGCTTGGCAATTCCAAGTATTGCACAGATCATCAAAATCGGTATACTGAATTCCTTCAAGGTCTTCCCAAGGAGTTGAAAGCCTTCTTTTCCATCAATCGTCTTGGTCGTGAGAATCGTCGTCAAGGCTGCCAATAAAATGGCTGTTCCTGTAGCTCCAATTATGTCAATGCTCACCGAGATTGAGGAGCCAGGGATCACGCCACTCAAAAGGGAAAAGTGGAAGATCGCTTCCTCTGCAAACAATCCTTTAAATATCGGCAGACTCCAGATCATGATGAAGAGTGTAAGTAAGTAAAATGGAGACCAGGCTTTCACCACTTCACCGATTGAATATGTTTCTACTTTTCTTTCATTTCCTTCAAAGAGGAAAATGTTTTTCGGCTGCCATTTTTTCAAGAATAAGGCTAGTACACCCATTGTGAGTAATGAAGGGATGATATCGGCTAATTCCGGTCCAATCGTGACCGTGATTAGCGCTTGTGTGACCGTATACGTCGAAGAAGTTACCAGAATAGCAGGTAAGATTTCCTTGATCCCCTTAATGCCGTCCATCAGCCAGATCAATAAAAAGGGAATCGTAAAATTGATGATTGGTAGAGTGAAAACTGTCAACGTTGATACCTTCATGGAAGTTACATTCTCAAGTTCAAAAGCATCGATGATCCCGACCGGAATTCCGATTGCCCCGAACGCACCGGATGCCCCGTTGGCAATCAGACAGAGCATGGCTGCCTCCAGGGGCTTAAAGCCAAGTGATACAAGAAGGACCGCACAAATGGCAATCGGTACACCGAAGCCGGCAGCACCTTCTAGGAATGCATTAAAGCAGAAACCGATGAGAAGGAGCTGCAGGCGTTGATCGGGTGAAATTCCGGCAATGCTTCCTCTCAGTACGTCGAATTTACCGGATTTCACCGCAATTTTGTACAGCCAAACTGCCATCACAATGATATAGCCGATCGGCCATACGCCAAGGACCGCTCCTTGTACGATGCTTCCCAGGGATTCCCCGATAGGAAGCTTAAATATGAAGAGAGCAATAAGCAACGTCACACCCAGGTTCAAAAGCGCGGCATAAATTCCTTTCATTTTAAACAACGTAAGGCTCAGGAGGAATAAAAAGATTGGGATCGCCGCCACTAAGGCTGTCATACCAAGATTATTAAACGGGTTAAAACTTTCTGCAAGCATGGTAAAAGACTCCTTTTTTGTGAAAAATCTATGGATGTTTTACTTAGTTCCAAACTTGATTCTTGATGTTTTTCAAGGTCTGAACTGACGCGGCAAACCTCTCATTCTCCTCTTCATTCAGGGACAGTTCAATTACTTTTTCAATTCCTTGACGGTGAAGGACACTTGGAACCCCGATGTACACATCCTCCATCCCATACTCTCCATCGAGCATCGCTCCGACTGGGAGGATTACATGCTCATTCTTGAGAATCGCTTTGGTAATTCTCGCCAATCCCATCGCAATTCCGTAATACGTAGCGCCTTTCATTTCGATGATCCGGTAAGCCGCATCTCGCACCTCTTGGGCAATCTCACGTTTTCTTTCCTCAGAAAGCTTTGGAGCAATGTGTGTGCCCGAAATATTGGCGGAACTCCAAACAGGAAGCTGGGAATCACCGTGCTCTCCGATGATGTATCCGTGCACACTCGTTGGGGCTGTCCCAAACTCCTTCCCGAGTAAATGACGGAATCTTGCGGTGTCAAGCACCGTTCCGCTTCCTATCACACGTTCTTTCGGCAGGCCGGAGAATTTCCATGTTGCATAAGCCAATATATCAACTGGATTCGTAGCGACTATGAAAATGCCATTGAAACCTGATTTCATAATTTCCCCTACTATGCTTTCAAAGATTTTCACGTTTTTACTAACAAGATCAAGACGGGTTTCACCGGGCTTCTGGGCTGCGCCGGCACAAATCACCACTATCGCTGCATCTTCACAGTCTTGATACGTTCCATAGCGGATCGTCATGGAACTCGGTGCATACACCACTCCATGATCGAGGTCCATCACATCCCCACGCGCTTTCCCTTCATTCAAGTCCACCAGAACCAATTCATCACTCAACCCCTGATTCATCAAAGAATACGCATAACTTGACCCTACCGCTCCTGTTCCAACCAATACAATTTTGTTTCCTAATGTCACACTCATGGTTCGTACCTCCGTTGCTGATCAGATTTGCGAAAAACTTCACATCGATGATAACTCACTTGTATGTGAAATATTTCACATACAATAATAAAAAAATAAAGATAAAAGCAAATTGCTCAAAAAATAAAAAATAAGTTGTTTGTGAAGTGTTTCACAAACTTATTATAAGCCACTTTTTTCTAATAGGCAACCTATTACAGGAAAATTTTTGATTATAATTGAAAGTTTTTTGGAAATCGCTTGCCTGCAAGCTTTTTAATTAACTCAGAGGGAATAATTGAAAATTATTTTGAAGGTGAAATATCTGAGGAGCAGTTGAATGAATGGTCAAATGAATGAGATGTCAATTATACTTTCAGATTTACAGAGAACGTTTTTAAAAGTTCTGTAGTTCTAGTACGATTATCTACACCGCATTAGCGGTGCTTTTATATTCTCCAGAATATTGACCAAATAAACGAAAAGGAAGCATTTTTAAATAAACGCCCCCGATTGTTGAAGATCGCTCTGGTACATCCACGGAGTAAAATATTCTAGATAAGCCCGTTTAGTTTAGGAATTTAAAAATGATTTTACCTTATCATTAAAGACATTTTCTTCAAACCATTCGTAAATTTCGTCCTCAGTTTTTTCTCTACGTTTAGCTTCATTTTCATCTTCTGTATAATTATATTCATCATCTATTCGTGCCCTCGCTTCTGAGATTTTTAATATCTTTTCAGTGAATTCTAATAATTTCTTTTTCTCTATTTCATTTTCAAAATCCATTCTTTCAAAAACAGTTGAATTTACATCATCTAATAAAGATATTCCTTTAAAAAGAAAATACATTGCAGCATAAAGTTTTCGTTCTTCTAATTCTATAAATTTTATTACCATAAGTGCTCACCTCGTTACAATTTTTCAAGCTGATCGATTAACTACCAAATTTTTTATAAAAGTAAGAGTGACGACTTACCTAACAATCGCTCCAGATTATTGATTAAAAAAAACCTATAAAAATTCAACTCTAATAATTTTCAATTGTTGTAACACCATACTCAGTAACTAATATCCGATGCGATAATTCTTCCAGCCAATTTTTTTCATTAAGTTTCATTATTCCATACTCATATTGATATGTACGGCTTCCAATATTGATTTTAATGTGCTTTGGATTTTCTAAGACATTTCGAATGGATTCCTGATACCATTGTTGTACAGGGATTCTATATAATTCAAGAACATCTCCTACCTCCATATACTTATCTATATAAGTCCAGAAGTCCTTGTTGCCCAATCCCCTTGCTTCATATAAATATGGCAACGTTAAAATTTCTTGAACTATTTTAGTCCAATATGAATCTAAATCAAGAACAAAGAAGCTCAATCCATTTTCAAAAAAACCGCCATTATTTTCTTCAATTTCCTTTGGAATATTAAAGGGCTTTGTTGAGGCTAAAAACTGAATTTCAGACAAAGTACCACTTCCTTTTTAACAACAATTATTTCCTCGCTATTCAGTTATACTGCACGTTCGATTATAACTACTTTCACAAAAATACTTCATAAACGAGAGCTATTAACATAACTACTATTTAGGACAGTTTTTCCTTCACAATAACCATTGATAATTGTAAGTTAATACTCCAAAAATTGCCCCAAACGCTAAATCAAAAGCTGAACCAAACACTATCCCAGTAACTTCTGACTTCTTTTGATTTTTGTTACTCTCATCAATTAACGTTCCTCACAATTTAACAAGATTTCACAAACTAATATGTCAATCAAAAATCTCTATATGCCTTTTCTGCCTGTAGTAGTCCAGTCTATCCTGCAGGGTCCCAGTATGAAACTCGAATTTATGGCCATCGGGATCGGTAAAATAGATAGACTGCTTGTCTCTCTCATCTCTTGGCCGGCCGTTTAAAAGATTTACTCGACAGGATAGCAAGTGTTCATACATCCCTTTGAAATCGGACTCGTCTATACTAAATGCGATATGAGTGTAGGATTCATGGATCTCTTTTCTAGGAATCTCTTTTTCTTCATTTAGTGCTAGCCACATTCCATTTAGGTCAAAGTATGCAGTAGTTTTTCCTTTCACAAGAAGCTTTGCACCGAACACCTTTTGATAGAAAGCGATAGAGGTTTCAAGATTCGAGACAGAGAATAACAAATGGTTTATCCCCTTTATTTGCATTGTTCCTCCTCCGTTTTCACCATGGTGATAAATTCAACCGTACCTTTATGAAATGTATCCTTCTTCTTAAAGCCTAATTCCTCATATAAGTGGGTAGCTCTTTTATTAAATGAAGCGACCGTTAATCTTAATGGAGAACCAAGCTCAATTTTCTGTACCTGGTCCAATACATGTTGACAAAACAAAACTCCATGTCCTTTTCCAACGAGTTTCGGATTCATTCCAAGTCCGATATCTGTGGCTACTTCCTTATAGATTCCAAGTGGATGCCCAGCCGGTACCCTTGCAGCTTCCCCTATGCAGAAAAAACCTATTATTTCATCCTCTTCATTTAAAAAACATCGATAATTCCCGTTCATCATCTCAAAAATATTCTCTTCCGTCACATCATTATTATAAAAATCGTATGGTATTTCATATTTCCACATCAATATGTTTTCAGCGTGTTCTTTCGTCATTTCCTTAAAAATAAGCTTCACTTTTATCACCACTTTAGTTGATTATGTAATCCGCATGTTTCAACGGTTTTTCTGTTCGAAGGTAAAATTCTTCTCCTGGCCAATAGCGTCTATTGTATTTATCTAATCTTGCTTGGTAATCGCCTATATAAGAATCTCTTTCTAAGACTCTTTGATACCTTACTTGTCTTGGAATATCCAAATAAATAGTACAATCATAGAACTCTCTCCACTCTTTTCTTTGCAGGAAAACACCTTCAATAATTACCAGACTTTTGGGAGAGATGGACCTTTTGATTGGTTTAATGCTGTCTGTAGCAGATTCATAATACGGGAGGGTCACTGTGTTGCTTTGAGTGTATAATGGCTCAAATAATTGTTTAGTAAGCTGACCTACATCCCACTGCAAAAAGTAATACTCATACCATTCCTCTTTACCGGTTTGGTACCTGTTCCTTCTTGGTACAATATAGTCATCGATATGCAAAACAAAAGTGTTCATTCCTTTATTTTGAAGTGCTTGGATAAGTGTTTTAGAAAAAGTTGTTTTTCCAGCCCCACTTAATCCGTCGATTGCCACAATATATGGGCTTCCGCTAGTTTGGTTAGCAAAATATCTTTCTGACAGTATCTCTTTTATTTGAAATTCTCCCATTCAAAGTCCTCTTCTACTATAATATTCTTGTAACAACCCATAAACATCACAATCCTTATACTCACCCTTATAGTTACGAATCATATGTTTAATGGTTCCCTCTTTTTCCATTCCTGCTTTTCGCATAATTCTCCCTGATGCAGGATTGTCCGTATTATGTGCAGCGGATATTTTGTGAACATTCATTTCTATAAACCCAAATTTCATTACTGCCTTTAACGCCTCTGTCCCATAGCCCTGATTCCACCAGCTGGGACCAATCGAGTACCCGACCTCACAGTTTCCAGTATCCTCTTCAAAGTCATAGAGGTCAATTTCCCCGATAAGCTCTCCACTTACTTTTAGCTCGATCGCCCAATAGCAAAAAGAAGTAGTTTCATAACTTTTAACAATCTTTGCTATTCTATTTTCTGTTTCTGTCCATTTCTTATGTGGCGCACTCACTCTGTTGTCTGCTACCCTGGTATCTGATAGCCAGTGATGAAAGGCCGCCCCTGTATCGGATAGAGTAAACTTTCTCAATAGCAATCGTTCTGTTTCTATGTCAGGTGATCCTTTAAATGTTAGCATGGTGTGTCCTTTCCGTTAGTCAAACCTAATCATAAAACCAGGTCCTGTATGATTATTTCTAAATAGAAAATTAAAGTTTTCTATAGACTCTGGTACTGAATATTCTAGTACTGCGCGGATTTTCCCATCTTTATTTCCCCATAAGAGCTCTTTCTCATCCCAACCTTTTGCTTCTAATACTGTTACTTCGACTGGCCAATATTTTTCTCCTTCAGCTATAATCAAAAAGTCTCTTTTTAATGTCATTGCATATAAGGTATGTTCTTCTAAAATCTCAAACGAAAACTCAATGGCAATATTTTTCATTCCCGCATCATTAGGACGTTGGCTCTCTACTTCTAAAGCAGAATAATCCAAGACCTTTTTCATGGTAGTGTCTAAGGAGGATTGTGATGAATGAAAATCCAATGAGTATTCTATTTGGTCTTCATTGGCGTCTTCAGTTTCATACGTTTTTTCATGAACATCTTTTACAGATTCTTTCTTTATAATAGTTCCGGAAGTTGGACTATAAGACGTGCTAATTTCTTCGCTACTACTAGCAACCTCCATATTTGGGATGATCCTTATCATAATAAACACGAATGTGAGAAAGAAGATAGTTGAGGTTAAAATTAAGGTCCATTTCAAACGTTTTTCAACCATTTTTCGATGCGAAATGCTTCCGTGCATCCCTTGATTAGGTACAATGTTTACTGCTTTTTCCGCTGGCAGAATCGTTCCCATCAAACCTATAGTTATCGGAATTATTCCTGTTGCTAAAATGATGCTGAAGCTTTCGGACGGAAGCTCTCCGTAAAAAATAATGATTAATCCAATTGATAAAGAAAGTCCCAAGCATGCCGCAAATATGCCACTGAATAGACCCTCCGCTAATATAAGTTTTCGTATACTCCACCTTCGCCAGCCTAGCGCTTGTAATAACGAAATTTCTTCTTGTCTTTCCGATACATTTTGCCACATAATTTCAGACGTTGTTAGAATGGCAATGATTAATGCAATAATGATTGCTGTGTAATGCATAGGTCCAATTTCCAAAGCAACATATTCACCAAGTATGGAAGTGTACATGATTCCTCTTAGTCTAAAAGTGATATATAGAAAAAATGCTAAGAGTGCTGTGGGTAAACTAATGGAAATTACAGACAAAATACTCCGCTTCCACTTTCCTACAAAATGATTGAAGGCCATTCCGTATATTCCCTTTGCTTGGACTAAGCGTTTACTTACAATAGATATTTCCCCTTGACGCATCGCTTCGTAGGGCGATATTTCTTGAATAAGTACTATAGGAATGATTGCACCTAGCAAATAGACAAGGAGCCCGAATATTCCTGTAAAAACAAACCTGTTAAGGTTAATCACAGAGTCGCTCGACAAATAAATGATGCCCATCATCATCCAGGAAGTGAATGCAACAAACGCTCCAATAATACTAGATTCAGAAAGCAGTAACCATCGTAACTGACTTGGCCTCCAGCCAATGGCAAGTAATACAGCAAATTCTTTTCTTCTCGCAAGAAGGTGGACAATCCCAGATGACCATACATACACAACCGCTACTGCAATAACACTAGCAAGAATGCCAACATAACCTATCTTGGTTTCTCTGAATATTGAAATGGAGGAGCCAATATTCACCCATGGTTGTTGAATCCAACCAATATCTTCTTTTCCATTTAGTCCTGGAATGAAGGTTAAGGCTAGCTGAGGAGAAGAACCCATGGTTATATCTGTTTTAAGACCTGTTTTTAATTCAATTTCCGCCGCTATATGTTCTAAAATTTGTTGACTATCTTCACTTAAATCATTAACACCAGCCACTTTGACACGAATGGAAGAGATTGGCTTGTCTCCAAGTAACTTTTCCGCCGCCTCTATTGTCGTCAACATCCCAGGTGGGTTCGTTAAAAAGCTATAGGGATCATCATTTGGCTTTAGCTGTGTTGGTGGATTTACTGGCATTCCATCTGAGTCCATTACAAACTCAGCTGTAGCAGGGCGATACGTTTCCATCGGTAACTCGTTTGTTGGGTCCTTGGAAATAGAAAGTTTGCTCGCATTGTAAAAACCAATCCAATTTGGCTTGATTTTTGGCAAATCAAGAAAGTTTTCCGCCATTACTTGGGGATTGCGATATGTCTCTAGATTTTTATAAACGCCAACTTGCTCTTCCCCATTTTTTATTGGTGTTACCTGATAAGCATATGGCCATCTGTCGCTAGAAGGACTTGCAATTTCTTGATACTCTATGGAAGTTGGCTTAAAAACAATGCCAGAGAGTGTGTTTACTTTATTGCTTTCCTCAAAAACCTTTCCTGTATTCCAATCTACACCTGTCATATTTCGAACAAATTCATGAAAAGCTTCTTCACCACTAACTGTGAAGGAGTGTTCTGCTTGTCCTGTCAATGAATCTAGGTATTTAACCCCTCCATTTGTTTTCACATCTTCCATTACTTCATCTGCATTTTCTCTTGTGATGGCGATATCTATTCGCTCAAACGTTATTTTCTCCATTTTATCGACAAAGGCTTGGCGATTTACGATAATAGGAAATTCATGATATTCCCCACTTTGATGGAACGCATATTTATCTGTACTTTTAAAGTATCTGCTTTTGCCTAAATCAATAATTGCATGATCTAATCCAACTAATTTCGCTTCTTGTTCCGGATCGATACCAGCTAATAACGTATGGGAATAGACAGTTAAATCCTGATATGGTGCCGCTACGCCATATTCTGGCCCTTTGTTATGTATATCCCAAACATTCACAGGAAAATAGTAGTTATGTAGAGAGGTTTCTTTTTCTAATCCATTATCAATGGTGGTAATAGTTGACCTTCGATAAATACCATCTTCATTCAGTTCTACTTTTCCGAAATTCACCTGATAATCTGCATAACCAATCATCGCAATGGGAGCAGCCACTTCAATTCCTTCCATGCCCTTGATTGTTTCATATTGCTCTAAGCTAATGCCTCCACTTAGTCCACTTAAGTAATTGGGTTCCAGCAATTTTTTCTCTTCTGTCAAACTTTCTGTCCCTTGAGGCCGCACGACAATATCATAGGAAGCAGTCCAACGTTGTTGCAACGTTTCTACGACAGTCCCTTTATTCGTGTCGGATAATCCAATAAGGTACGTAAGACCCGCACTAATAATAAAAGCCCCAAGTATTAATAGTAGGAACCTCTCTTTTCGGCGCCACCAGTTTTGCCAAATAAAGCGAATCATAAAGGTAAACCTACCTTGTCAGAGATAACTTCACCATCTTTCATGGTTATGATTCGATTTGCTTTTGTAGCTAAGATAGGATCGTGCGTGACAAATAGCACACCGCAGCTTTCCTCCTTATGTAATGCTTTTAATAAATTAAAAATATTCTCTCCAGTTTCCGAATCTAGATTGCCGGTTGGTTCATCCGCAAGTAACCAGCTCGGTTTATGAACAATAGCTCGAGCAATTGCTACACGTTGCTGTTGTCCGCCTGATAATTGTGAAGGTAGGGAATGAAGTTTGTCTTTTAAGCCTACTTGATCTAAAACTTCTTTAGCACGTTGAACTTTATTGTATGGGACTTTTCTTGCAAACATTGGAGTGAGAACATTTTCTAAGGAGGTTAAAGTAGGAAGGAGTTGAAATTGCTGAAATATAAAACCGATTTCTTGAAAGCGCAAGTCTGCTATGTGATTTTTTCTTTTTGCATAGATGTTCTCTTTATCGTAAGAGATGGTGCCTGATGTCGGTCTATCTAGTGTGCCTATTAAACTTAGAAGTGTAGATTTCCCTGAACCCGATGGCCCGATTATGGCCGTAAATTCTCCCTTCTCAAGTATTAAGTTTGTTCTTTGTAAAGCTAACGTCTTTGTTCCATCTCCTTTAAATGACTTTTCAATGTCTTTACAGATTATCTTCTTTATCATAATTTTCTCCCCCCCATTTTATCTCTTTCTATACTCATTAATTGTATCTTCTGCGAAACGAAGTGCATCTTCTATGTTCTTTTCGTAGCTTAGATTGTATATGATTGTGTAGGTTGTTCCATCAAGGTGAAAAGCCATGCTTAATAAGTCCTCACCCATCTTTTCATAATAAATGGTGACCTCACCAGACTGTTTTTCTTCCATATCTTCGTAATGGATGATTGTTGGGATACTATTTATGGTTGCTATCCAGACCTTTTCATCCTGCTTGCTTGTTCTAAAGAAATCTTTGCGATCCATTTCTATGGTTTCACTATTCATGGTTGTTTCCTCTTTTTCCACAAAAAAGTCTGTTAATACAGATAAACTTATTATGGTAAATACTATCGCAGTCGCAAAAGAAATTAGATAAGGACGGTATGAAGCACGCTTTTTACCAATCGAGTTGCTTATTCTCTTTTTTGTTGCTGTTTTTCTTTCTTCATTTCTAGTCCAACTATCTAATTCAGCAAAATACTCGTCAGTAAAATGGTCATTATTTTGCTTCTTCCTGCTCATCACCAACAACTCCTTTCCTTTGTTTCTCTAACTCTTTCCTCAGTGCTTCTATCGCTCTTTGAAGTGTAGATTTGACTTTACTCTCTGACCACCCTAATACAATGGAAGTTTCCTCTATGGAAAGGAATTGAATTTTTCGTAGAATAATAATTTCTCTATAATTCAGCTTGAGTTTGTTGATAGCGTAATATAACTCTTGAACAGCTTCTTCTTTAAGCAACAACTCCTCTGGCACATCAGTTGATGGTACCTCCTGGCTTTTTGTTAGCGAATAGAACCTTATTTTCTTTTTTCGACGCCAATAATCATACGTTACATTTCTAGCAATCGAGACAAGCCATGTATAATGACTTGCATTCCCCTTGTAGTTATGGAGTGCATTTTCAACCCTAATAAAGGTATCATGCGTTAGATCCTCCGCCACTTCTTCGTTACCAACCATTAATAAAATGAATCGATATATTTTATCACTATAATCCGTATAAAGACTCTCCCAGGTCATGCATGCACCTCCTACTTGGGATTTTCACATAATAGTCGATTAAGATTTCCAAAAGTTGCATTAATCTTACCATTTTTTATAAATTTTGTGAGTAAACAAAAAACAGGCATCATTCATATCTGAATTTACCTGTTTTCTCTTTTTATTTAATTTCAATCTCATCAAAATCCTGCACAACTCTCGTGTTCGGAAACACTTCCTTCGCTTCATTTACGAGCATCTGAACGTCCTCGCCCTGATACCTGGCACTTATATGTGTCAGGAGAAGCTGCGAGACATTCGCTGCTTTTGCCACACTTGCTGCCTGCAGAGTGGTGGAGTGAAAATATTCTTTTGCGAGCAGCTCATCTTTTGCAGAGAAGGTAGCTTCATGTACCAACACATCGGCGTTTTCGGCCAATTCTACAGACGTTTCGTTGTATCTTGTATCTCCAAGGATCGTAATTACCTTTCCTTTTTTAGGAGGGCCAATAAATTCCTTGCCATCAAAAGTACGCCCGTCTTTTAGGGTAATCATTTTACCTTCTTTTAACTGTTGCAAATGTGGTCCTGATGGAATCTGTTGTTCTTTTACTTTTTCCATTATCAGGGCTCCAGGAAGGTCCTTTTGGATAATGCGATAGCCATAAGAAGGAATGCCGTGAACCAGCTTGTTTCCTTCTACTGTAAAGTCCTCTGTCTCTAAATGAAAACCCTCTTCTACTTCTTCTATTAATAAGGGATATTTTAGATAGGTCATGCTCACGCGCAATGAAACGTTGATGTAGTCTTTTATCCCTTTAGGTCCATACACCGTAAGCGGCGTTTCTCCGCCTTGAAAAGATCTACTACTTAATAAGCCTGGCAGTCCGTAGATATGATCTCCATGTAAATGGGTGATAAATATTTTTGTGATTTTTCTCGGTTTTATGGAAGTATGTAAAATTTGATGTTGGGTTGCTTCCCCACAATCAAACAACCAAAGTGTTCCTTCTTTATCATCTAAATGAAGGGAGAGAGAAGAGACATTCCGGTGCTTTGCTGGAATCCCTGAGCCTGTCCCCAAAAAGGTTAATTTCATCATCATCCGCTCCTCTCTTCCATTATACGCAAATTGTAAAAAAAGCATAAGAAAAAGCTGGAATATAGTACAATATGGATAGACAATAAAAGGAGTGGATTCTAATGGAAAATATTCGGACGATTGTTTTTGATTTAGACGGAACGTTATATGAAGATACGCATCATTTCAGCTATTACGCAAATCTATTAAAAAAAATGCTACCACAAGAACATCAGACTGCCTTCGAAAATGATTATGTTGCAGTAGAAAATGACTTACATACGTTAAAGGTTGGAAGAGTCTATGATGCTAGACAAGACTTAATCCTGGCTCATCAAGATGGAAATGTCACGGCTGCTTGGTCTTGGAATGGCGAGGAAATCACACAGCAAAAGCTCCAATCTCTTTATCCTGAAACACTAAAGTTTGACCTTTTTAACATGCTTAGCATCGGAGATTTATGGTGGGTACCGGTATCAATCGCCAAGCATTACGGTCTGTCTACTGAAGAGACGTATGCTGCCTTTTTGCAAACAAGAGAGCATATGATGACCGATGAGTTTGTCTTAGAGCCACTTAAGGAATTTGCAGAAGTATTAGAAAAACTTCACGGAAAATACCAGCTAGTGCTCATGACGAACAGCCCGCAAACTGACAGCGATGTCATTTTAAAGAAGCTTGGGTTCACTTCCTTCTTTGATGCTAAAGTTTATGAGGCAAATAAACCAACCTCAACCACAAAACAACTCCAAGCTATTGCAGAAAATTGTGATGTTACCTTTGAAGAAATGCTAAGTGTTGGAGACAACTACATAAATGAAATTCTCCCAGCAGCGAGACTTGGTTGCCAAACGATATGTATTGATCCTTTTAACCTTTTCAAAAACAGTGAGAGCGGCTACACAGTAAAGAACCTTAAGGAGCTTGCTGAAATGCTAGAAACCAAGCTTATAAATAGTATAATATGAAGAAAATCCCCTCGTGTAGGGGATTTTTCTTATGTCCAAAAAAATCTATTAAATTTTTTCAATTAATAGTTGCAAACCGAACATCTGTTCCTTTATAATAAAAACAGAACAAACGTTCTAATATATGAATGAGGTGACTATTAATGAACTCTTTACAAAAATCTTTCTACCTTGTATTAAAACTATTAGCTGTTTCCGGCTTTGCTGTTCTTTTCTATTTCATGATTACAGATGCTTCAGGCAATGCACCAGTCTTCACATTCAGCATGCTTACTTCTTTATGTTTATTAGGAATGCAAGGAATGAAAAATGTTCTACAAAACGATGAGGAATCTCAGCACCATGGCTCGTAATGCAGAAGCATCTCGTCTTGAAATAGCGAAGAGATTAATCGATTTAAAGGTAACAAATGATCTCGACATTATTTCTAGTGTCGTAAAAGTATGCAAGGAGGATGTGATTTCATATATCACTCAACAAAAAAATACCTGTGAAAGAGACCACAGGTAAGTTAATTATTATTATTATTGTTTTTTTCCAGCTCTTTGTCTGGCAAAATAATTGGCACAGGTGCTCCTGATCCGCTTCCGTTTCCATTATAGTATAATGGAACCTTTCCTGGGATAAGCATGTCTCCAAGTTTGACGGAATTGTTTACTTCAATTGGTTCTTCAATCAAAGGAATGACAATGTTCATTGTTACACTAACATTTAAGTATATGTCTAAAAGAGTATTATTAATACCTGGCTCCAAAACCTTTGTTTCCACATCAGATATAACATCACCTAGTATAACGAACTTAATGGGAATCTTTGGTCCTAAGTTTGAGAATAAAGTTGTTTGTGTTGCCATCCCTAAAGGAATATTATAAACAATTCCGTGCTGTTTCTTTGAAGCTTCATAGTCTATATTTGAATCCAAATTATACTGATTTAGTGCCTCGATATTCCCATCTTCTAAGTAGCCAATGTATCTTTGTACACTTGAGTTCGTATCAGTGACGACCTTGTTCACCAGTTGATAATTTGTACTAACTAACACACTTTCAGGACCCCCTTCTCTCACAATCATTAACTCCTCAGGGTCCATACTCATTGCGATTGTTTCTGCCACTGCATCATTTATTGCCTGTGTTGCTATCTGTCTTGCTTTTGTTTCTGCAATACTTCGCAAGGTAGGTTCAAGGTTTTTATTAATTACTATTAGGCTAAAAACAGTAAAAATGTTAAAGAAAATGAAAGTAATCAATAAAACATATTTTACAGGTAAAGGTCCTCTCTTTATAAGGGAAGTCCGTCGCATTCTCTTCATCGTTGTTTTCCTCCTTCCCTAATATATATAAAACAAGTGGACAGATTATTAACTTTTTCTCCAAATAAAAAAACCGTCCAATCAATATTGACGGACGAGAAAATCAAAAAATTATTCTAAGAAATCCTTTTGAAAGCTGGTCGTGATTTTTGCAGATGAGTTAGCATCCGCTGTATTTTTATTCTTGATCCCTTTTCTTATAATTCCTTTTCCATATTTCTTTTCCAGATCATGAAGTGTCCTATGAAGCGGTTCTTTCTTTGCATCTTCATGATAAGTAAACAAATCAAGCTGTTTAAAGGAGTCATCTTTTTCTTCCAGCTCTTGAGCAGTCACGCCAAGAAGACGAATTGGCTCACCATTCCAGTGTTTTTTTAAAAGAAACATCGCTGCTTCCTTTATTTGTTCTGCATTTTCTATCGGATTCGCAAGTTTTCTGCTTCTTGTTACAGTATGGTGAATACCATACCGAATCATCAGTTGAATATTTCTGCTGACTACCGATTTTCTTTTCATTCTCGCACTCACAGAAACGGATAACTTATCGATGGTCTGTTCTAATGAACGTTCATTATCTGTATCCTTTGGAAGCGTAGTAGAATTTCCAATGCTCTTAAATTCTGACACACTATCGGGGTCAACCGGTCGATTGTCGTCCCCATTCGCACGCTTTTTAAGACGCTCTCCATTAATCCCCAGGAGATGTTTGAGCTGTACCTCGTTGCCCGCTGCAAGGTCGCCAATCGTAAAAATAGATATCGAGTTTAGTTTCTCAGCTGTTTTCGCTCCGACACCATGCATTTCTTCCACTTTCAACGGCCAGAGAATTTCACTTATCTCTCTTTTTCTAAGTACCGTTATTCCTAATGGCTTTTTCATATCTGAGGCCATTTTAGCCAAAAATTTGTTAGGTGCTACCCCAATGCTGCAAGGGAGAAGTAATTCCAAATGTAATCGTTTCTGTATCTCTTCGGCAATTTGTAGTGGAGTCAACGTTCCAGAGTAATCCGTAATATCCATGTATCCTTCATCAATGGATACCGGTTCTACCAAATCGGTATATTGCCTTAATACATCAAACATGGCCTGTGAGCTTTTTCGATAACGATCAATATTTGGCTTTCTTACAATAAGCTGAGGGCACTTTTGTTTAGCTTCCCATAAAGGCATGGTTGTTTTCACTCCCAAAGCCCTTGCCTCATAACTACACGTAATAATTATCCCTTTACGCTCTTCCACGTTGCCAGCAATTGCTACGGGCTTTCCCTTTAATGCAGGATCATAGGCCATTTCTACGGATGCATAAAAGCTATTCATATCTACATGAAAAATAATACGATGCTTTTTCTTTTCTGTTTCTTTCATAACCAATCATTCCTATTTAGTATTACAATCATTATAATACTAGTTTGTAGCTTTATGTTTTTCTACAGCTTCTTCAATTTCGGTAATATTCGCTAAATTCATAATAAGAGTGTAAGGATCCAGTACAGCAATTAATCGGCTCTCTAAGTTCACCATAGCCTTTATGTATGGAGTGGAATGCTGTGCAAGCATGGACAATTCCTGCATTGCTTCTGGTTGAACATCCAATATCTCTTTTGCATCTTCTACTAACAATCCAGCAGAAATGCTAGAAGTTTGCACCACAATTAAACGAGTTTTGTCTGTGACTGTTAAATTATCTGAGAACAATATTCTTTTTGTATCTAATACAGGTATCAGTTCGTTTCTTACTTTCATTACACCTTTTAAGTATGCTGGCATTTCTGGTAATACTGTAAGTGCACTTAGTTTTTCAATTGAAATCACATGCTCTACTGAAATCCCATACTCTTCTTTACTTGATTCAAAAATAACAAGCTTTTTCGATTCCATAACTTTCCTCCCTGCCTTTTGTATTATTATAATTCACTCTAAGAAAAAAAGCTTGGCATTTTACACCAAGCTTTCCCAACTATTTTATTTTGCTACTTCTTTCATGATGCTTACAACAAGCTCTGTTGTTTTTATTAATTCTTCAATAGGCATTCTTTCGTTCGTAGTATGAATTTCTTCATAACCAACCGCTAAATTAACAGTCGGTACGCCAAATCCAGCAATCACATTTGCATCACTTCCGCCACCACTGCGTTGTAATTCTGGCGTTCTACCAATATCAGATACCGCACGTTTTGCAACTTCAACTACATGATCGCCGTCAGCATATTTAAAGCCTGGATACATAATATCTACTAGAACTTCCGCGCGGCCACCCATTTCAGAAGCAACTGTTTCAAAAGCTTCTTTCATTTTTGCAACTTGCGCTTCCATTTTTTCAGGAACTAGTGAACGTGCTTCCGCTAAAATATCAACTCGATCACAAACAATATTCGTAGGTCCTCCACCCTCAAAGCGACCAATGTTTGCTGTTGTTTCTTCATCTATACGGCCAAGTGGCATTTTAGCGATTGATTTAGCGGCAATGGTTATTGCAGATACGCCTTTTTCAGGAGCCACTCCCGCATGAGCAGTTTTTCCGTAGATCGTCGCCTTTACTTTTGCTTGTGTTGGAGCAGCAACAATGATATTTCCAACTGTGCCATCACTGTCTAAAGCAAAACCAAATTTTGCTGTTACCATTTTTGGATCAAGTGCTTTAGCACCAACTAGTCCTGACTCTTCTCCAACTGTGATTACAAATTCAATTTTTCCATGTTCAATGTTGTTTTCTTTTAAAACCCTTACTGCTTCTAGCATTGCTGCAAGACCAGCCTTGTCATCAGCACCAAGGATTGTTGTTCCATCTGTAACAATGTATCCATCTTGAATGGATGGTTTAACTCCTTTACCAGGGACTACCGTATCCATGTGGGAGGTGAAATAGATAGTGTCTACTCCATCTTTTGTTCCCTCAAGTGTACAAATTAAGTTACCAGCACCATGACCTGTTTCATTCATCGTGTCATCTTCTACGACATGTACACCAAGAGCAGAGAATTTTTCTTTTAAAACCTTACAAATTTCTGCTTCGCATTTTGTTTCTGAATCTACTTGCACTAATTCTAAAAACTCTTCCACTAATCTATCTCTGTTAATCATATGTATGTTCCTCCTACTACTTTTTGAATCCTATCCTATTATACCCTAAACAAGGGAGATTTTCCTTATTTACCATGAAGAAAGGCGACAAGCTTTCACCTGCCACCTCTCCTTTTATAATGGAATGTTACCGTGCTTTTTGTTAGGGCGAGTTTCTTTCTTGTTTCGGAGCATCTCTAGTGCTTGAATTAGCTTTATTCTAGTGTCTCTTGGATCAATCACATCATCTACCATCCCTTGGCTTGCTGCCACATATGGGTTTGCAAATTTTTCACGATATTCCTCAATTTTTTGGGCACGCGTTTCTTCCGGATTCGCGCTTTCGTTAATTTCTCTTGCAAAAATAATGTTCGCTGCTCCTTGTGGACCCATTACCGCAATTTCTGCGTTTGGCCATGCATATACAAGATCGGCTCCAATAGATTTACTATTTAAGGCAACATATGCTCCCCCATAGGCTTTTCGTAAGATGACTGTAAGCTTTGGTACTGTCGCTTCAGAATAAGCATAGAGTATTTTTGCTCCGTGACGAATAATACCTCCATGCTCTTGTTTCACACCAGGGAAGAAACCAGTAACATCTTCAAACGTTATCAATGGGATATTAAAGGAATCACAGAATCGAATAAAACGTGACGCTTTATCAGAGGAATCAATATCTAACCCTCCCGCCATTACTTTTGGCTGGTTACAAACAAGACCCACCACTTCTCCCTTTAGTCTGGCAAGACCTACGACGATATTTTTCGCGAAATCTTTATGCACCTCCATAAAGGAGCCTTCATCCACTACTTGATTAATGACAAGGCGTACATCATATGGTCTGATGGCATCAAATGGAATGGCATCTGCTAGATCTGGGCGATAATCATCACCCTGTTCGCAAGAAATTCGCTCTGGTTTTTCTTCATTATTTTGTGGAAGGTAGCTTAGAAGGTTTCGTACTTGCGCAAGAACTTCCTCCTCTGAAGAGCTGGAAAAGTGTGCATTTCCGCTAATTGAGTTATGTACTTTTGCCCCGCCTAAGCCTTCTGAACTAATTTTTTCCCCTGTCACTGTTTCAATAACTTTAGGGCCTGTGATAAACATTTGGCTCGTTTTTTCCACCATGAAAACAAAGTCAGTAATGGCTGGGGAGTATACAGCACCGCCAGCACAAGGTCCCATTATTACAGAAATTTGTGGAATCACGCCTGAGTAGATGGAATTCCGGTAAAAAATATGACCGTATCCATCTAAAGAAAGTACTCCTTCTTGAATACGTGCTCCACCTGAGTCATTTAACCCAACGATTGGCGCACCGTTTTTTGCTGCCATATCCATTACATTGGCTATTTTCTTCGCGTGCATTTCTCCTAGCGCCCCACCGAAAACAGTGAAATCCTGTGAAAAGAGGTAGATTGGTTTTCCGTTAACTTTTCCATACCCTGTAACAACTCCGTCACCTGGTCCCTTTTTCCCTTGAAGACCGAAATCATTACAACGGTGCTCGATAAACGGATTCAGTTCAACAAACGTACCTTCATCCACAAGAAGTTCAATACGTTCTCTTGCTGTTAGCTTCCCTTTTTCATGTTGCTTATCAATGCGATCGTCGCCGCCGCCAAGCTCTACTTCGCGACGTTTGTCATACAGTTCATTAATTTTTTCATAAATATCAATTGTCATGGTGTGTCGCCGCCTTTTCACAGAATTCTACCAGTACGCCATTGCTTGCTTTTGGATGCATAAATGCAATATTTGCTCCACCGGCACCCACTCTTGATTGCTTGTCAATCATTGGAATACCACGGTCTATCATTTCCTGGATTCTAGCTTCAATATCATCCACACTCAGTGCTACATGATGAATGCCTTCCCCACGTTTTTCAATAAATTTTGCAACCGGGCTGTCAGGTGAGGTTGGTTCTAAAAGCTCCAGCTTGCAGTTTCCTGCATCAATAAAAGCTACTCTCACCCGTTGTGCTGCTACATGCTCCACTGCTAAAAAGGTCAACCCCAATGTTTCTGTATAAAATGGAAGCGCTGTCTCTATGGAGTTTACAGCAATCCCGATATGGTTTACATTTTTAATCATGTTTTTCCCCCCTGTTGTATCTCCCTCAATATGACTTTATATCATTTCGACTTTTTCTGCAAAATTCCTCCCTTATTCCATTAGATTCCTCGCTTGAGAATGGGAAAAAAACCTTGTACAATAAGAAGAGCAGAATTGATAGGGAGTGAAATTGCTCAATGATGAACCGCAAATTCCAAAAGGTTGTTGTTTATTTAATGATTGGTGTTATGTTAATCACAACTCTTTTAGCAGGAGCTTCAATGTTTTTTTAATAGATTGATAAATTAAGACGAGCTACATCCATCACCGATTGGTAGCTCGTCTTTTTTCTATTGTTTGTGCTAAATTACTCTTCGAAATTGTGCAATGGAGACAATCATGACAATTTCCATAATAAAGACAAAGATTACTAACATAATGAGGAACATCCCCAGTGTCTCTGCAAAGTTCAAGCCAAATGGGATTGCGGTTAAAATTACTAAGTTAGATATAACATATATTCTCAGGCGGTTCGAAGTTCTTTTTCCTATACTATATAATCCTTTTTCCTCTGCCATTTTTATTAACTTCAGTATAATCAACACCATCAAGACGAAGTGAAGAATGCCAAGTGCGGAATGATACCAAGTAGCCATTACGTTGTCGTGAAATTGCATATTGAGCATATTCGGGTTTGGAACGACAAAGGCTGGAAGAGCAAGTACGCCGATAAAGATTGCAAAGTTTCTTTCTTTTTCAAGCTGTAGCTGTGATAATCCATAAGCAATCATGCCATACCCAATAAAATCAGGGATGATGCTAACATACTCGATATTGATATCTAGCAGCACAACGACAAATCCCCATAGGATTTTTGTTAGACCTCTATATGTATCATACATTAGTTATTCTCCTTTGCTGCTTTCATGTATTGTTTTAACTCTTTTTCAGAAAAATAAGGCTCATAGTTTGCATGGAAATCTTGCTTGAAGGGTTCTCCGTTTTCTTTCAGTCCATTTATGATAGGAATGATCGAGTAAAAGTGGAATCGATTCGGATCATCTGACTCAAATGAAAAGGCGTGTTTCACATTTAGAAATCTTATAGGAAGTGCTTCTTCTTTTCCTTGAAGCTTCATTGTTGTAATACCGTTCTCCTTACTTTTTGGTTCAAACTCTTGTTTATTAATGGTAAGGGAGAAGTTCCCTAGTCTCTCATGACCACGAATAGTCACATCCGTCACTTCGAGCCCCATTTCTGAAGAAGACATATTATCATAGCCTGTTCCATCTGATGAACCCCCACTACCTCTAAACTGAAAAGGACCTCTATTGGATTCTTTGAAGACGATTTCTCCAATCTCATAGGTATGAGAATCACCATTGGTAAAATGAGCGGTCATTTTTGTGAGGATAATATCTTCCTTTTGCTTTGGAAGTGAATCATGGTAGGTAGTAAGGTGAAGTGTCTTTATTTTATGGCTTTGGTAATAGTTCCCTTGATCGTGGGATTGGTCTGAGGAGATAGCTAGATGATGTTCGCCGAGTTCAGGAAATTCTACCCAAGCGATGTCCATCTGTTCTACTTTGTTTGTGATATAGTGCAGTCGGAAAAAATCGATGTGTTCCTTTGGTAGTTCATAATAATGCTTCATCATTATTGGTCTTTCTAGCTGTTGGGAGTTGTAGTAATACATATTCCCTGCCCAACTAACTATTGCGAGCAAAACGCCTGTAAATATAAATTTTTTTAGCATGTTACAACTACCCTTGCAGTTGCCCTCTTTTGCTTATTGCCCATCCATTATTCCCCTCTTTTTCTAGTTATCTTCCATCAAAATAATTATAGCGCAACATTTCTTTTTTGTTTAGAATTTTTTGGTAATTGTTTCACTCACAAAAAAAGAGCGGCCACAAATTGCTTTGGCCGCTCTACAATTTATTTCATGACTCCCTTTTCTTTGCCTAATTCTTCAAATGATTTCCACGACTTTACTACCCAAATTTTTGTTCCTACGGGCACTTTATTGAAAAGTTCTTCTACATGTTTGTTTTCGAGTCTGATACACCCTTGTGTCACATAGCCTCCGATGGTGTCTGGCCTATTGGTGCCGTGCACACCATACGTCCTTCCATCGGTATTTTCGGCGTCAAAGCCAATCCACCGCGTACCAAGGGGATTTTTCTTATCACCACCAGCAATGTCTTTTTTCCGGTAGTAAGGGTTAATCGCTTTGACGATAATATTGAATTCACCCTCTGGAGTGAGGTCTTCTGATTTCCCGGTGGCAACTAGGTGGACTTCCTTTAATTCCTCACCTTGAAAGTAGGCAAGCTGGTTCGTTTGTTTATTGACGATAATGTATGGATCTCCAGGGAGTGGATTTGGTCCAAGTGGCCATAATGGCGAGGTTACTAATGCGAAAATAAGTGAAAAAAGAAACATCTTTCTTCCACCTGCCTCTTTTTAAGCTTAGTGTGGTTGAAAGATGCTCTTTCCATACTTTTAGCAGGAATTTTTTAAGCCAATGAATTCACTTTTAATAATAAGGTATTGTTCAATTTCCTTTAACAGGTGACGAAGGGAGGCTCTTGATTCGAATTCTTCTCGGGTTTGTGGCAGCGGCATTTCTGTGAAAATTTCACGCATCTCACGAAGGCGGTGTAAAAATCGATAAGCTGTATTTCCCCCGTGAATGGCGTCTTCAAGATCCTCAATGAAATCAGCCACCATTTTTGCTTGTTCAAAATCTTGCTCAATAGTGGCAACGATGGGAAGCATCCTTTCCATCACATCTAGTTGTTTTTCTCTCATTTTAAAATAATGATAATAATGATTTTCTTCACGTTTGAAATGGTTTTCCACGTCTCGGAATGCTAGGCTTTTCGCTTCCTTTAAAATTAAGTTGGTGTCTGAAATTTCTTTGCCATCCCACCCCCGGTCTCCTTCCTTGAGATAGTGCGCAATTTCCGCAAACACTTTATGAAAGTTATCTTCAATTCTGAACTGAAACTCCCTAAGCTCTTTGTCAACGCTTGGCATGTAGGTATTCAAGATAAGCGCTACGATAATACCAATAGAGATGATACTCATTTCATTTATAACAAGTCCGATGGAATAGGCTTCCACTGAATAGACATGCAATAAAATTACCGAGCTTGTGGCAATTCCTTCTGTAATTCGCAGCATTACCGTTATGGGGATAAAAAATAATAATAAAAGGGCAATGGAAACAGGATTGTAGCCTAGTGATTCAAAAAAAACAAACCCAAATGCTAGGCTCAAGGAACAGGCAAAAAATCGTGCCCATGCAACTTTAAGTGATTTTCGTTTTGTATTCTGGATACAAAGGATCGCGATTATTCCGGCAGATGCGTAAAAATCCAGCTCAAAAAACTGGGCAATGCTAATAGCGATTCCGGTACCTAATGCAGTTTTGGCTGTCCGGTAACCAATTTTAAATTTCTTCATATTTCTAGCTCTCCCGCCGTTCCGTTTTGTTCAATATCTCACATATTACTATTTTGATGAAAAATAGCAAGGAAAAGAACATGGCTCTAACAAAGCAGCCATGTCATTTACTTAGGATTCTAACAGCTTTTCGAACTCATTGATTAGCTCTTCGTAGCGTTTTAACGATTCTTCGATTGGTTCTTTTTTACTCATATCCACCCCGGCACGTTTTAAAATTTCTATAGGTGGATGACTGCCACCAGCTGAGAACAATTCCTTCCGTATTCTCTCTTGTGCACGAGCCCCCTCCTCTTCTAGCTGTTCTGCTAAGGCTGCTGAGGCAGCAAAGCTAGTAGCATATTGATAGGTGTAGAAGCTTGAATGAAAAAAGTGGGGTACTCGTGCCCATTCCATCGAAATTTCTTGGTCGACTTCTACCGCTTCTCCGTAGTATTTTTTATTCAAATCATAGTACGTTTTTTTCAAGGCTTCTGCATGTAAGGGCTGCTCCTCTTGTGCCAATTGATGAATGATTTTTTCAAACTCAGCAAATTGGGTTTGTCTGAAAAGGGTCACTCGAAAATCCTCTAAATATTGGTACAACGCATGAAGCTTTTCCTCTTTTGTTTTGGCCTCCTCCATTAGCTGTTTGTGCAGTAAGTGCTCATGCAGAGTGGAGGCTACCTCTGCCGTAAAGGTAACATAGCGAGCATCCTGATACGGCTGATTTTTATTAGAAAAGTAGGAATGCATGGCATGTCCCATTTCATGAGCCAATGTTAGAACGTCACTTGGCAGACCTTGATAATTCATCAGCACATATGGATGAGAATCAAAGGAGCCAATTTGATACGCTCCAGTTGCTTTTCCTGAGGTATGATAAACATCCACCCAGTTGGCGTTAAGTCCCGCGGAAAGTGCTTTGGTGTAATCAGAGCCGATTGGAGCGAGGCCATTTATCACCGTCTTTTTCGCCACTTCATAGGGCACCTTCTCCTCCTTGGTATATGGAGAAGGCGCGGAAAGGTCATACATATGCATATTATCGATTCCCACGTATTTTTCCTTCAGTTTTAGATAGCGATGTAAAAGCGGGAGGCCCTCTTCTACGGTATCAATGAGCTGATCATACACTTTTGGGTCGACCTGGTTTCCTTCCAAGTGCGCTTCAAGTGACGATGGGTACTTTCTAGTCGAGGCAAAAAAGTTATTGGCTTTTACCGTGTTGGATAGCATGGAAGCAAAGGTGTCCTGATACTTTTCGAGCGTTCCGTAGTATGTTTTAAATGCAGCCTCTCTGATATCGCGGTTTTTACCAGACATGTAGCCAGCATAAAGCGGTGCGGAGAGTTCATATTCCTTCTCATTTACCTTAAAGCTTGGCAACACCAAATCCTTTGACATCATTTTGAAGAGCTCGCTTGGCGCATTGACCATTGGCAAGGTTTTTATCAGCATTTGCTCCATATCCGGTGGCAGTGAGTGGTTTTTCTCGTCGTATGTTTCTTTTAGAAAGTTTCGGTATGGTTGAAGTGTTTCACTTTGCATTAGCTCCGCCCATTTTTCTTTGTCCACTTCCTGAATTTCGTTTGAAAACCATGCCGTCCGCTCTACCACATACAGCATCATGTTCTCCCCTTCTTCGGCAAGTGCTTGTGCTTTCGTATCACTAATGTTCACATCCAGGTTAATTCGAGCGTAAACAAAGATTTTCTCCATTTTTCTTGAAAGGGCAAAGTATTCTTTTAAAAGACTGTGAAGTTGGTCTTCATGGACAATCTTTTCTTCCTTCCTTTTAAATTGTTCTGCCATTTTTTTTACCTGCTGGACATCCTTCTTCCAAGCGGATTCCTTCTTATAAAGAGTTTGCAGGTCCCATTTGTATTCTTGTGGGATCTCTGCTCTAGTTTTATAACTCTGACCCTCTGCATGGATGAGCAGTGGCTGAAGGGACAAAACTACCCCCATAATAATGCCCACCAACATTTTCGCTACTTTCATACCCATTCCTCCCTTTAGATTCTTCTAAGGAATAGTTTGCGTTTTCCAGCTTTTTCTATGCAGAGGAGGTTTGGGGGGGAGGGATGGATCTGATGGTTTTTAGGAAGTGAGAAGTTGGAGATGACTCGAGGTGGATTTTCCACATTTTAACTATTGCTCATAAAATTAGATTTTCGCTCGTAAATTCATTTTTTCGCTCGCAAATGTAAATTATCGATCGCAATTTTTTATTTTCGCTCTTAAACGAGGAATTTCGCTCGCAAATCAAAATTTTCGCTCTTAAGTGATTTTGGAGCATGCTAAGCTCCCAATAACCTTGCTGGAGCTCACCCTTGATTCCCCTGCTAACCCCACAGCTACCCAAGTTCATTATAAACAACACCAAATGTTACTGAAATCCTGTCAAAATACCAAAAAAGGGACGGTTCTTTCTGTTTTGCGAAAGAGTCGTCCCTCTGTTTTATTTCCCCCACCTTAGTGTAATGCCGCCCCACCCTAGTCCTGCTCCATACCCAGCTAGAACAACAAGGTCGCCTTCTTTTATGTTGCCTGCTTTCACTTCTTCGTAAAGGCCAATTGGAATGGTTGGTGCTGAAGAGTTTCCATAGTATTGAATGGTATGGGTATGCACTTTCTCCATTGGGAATTCCATTGTTTTCAATCCTGTTTCAATGATACGAAGGTTAGATTGATGCGGGATGATAAAATCTACTTCTTCGAGTTGATGTCCTGATACTTTCAGAACTGTTTTTACCGCTTCAGGGAATTTTTCAACGGCAAATTCAAATACGGCACGACCATCCATCTTGATGTTTTTGTTTTCATCAAGGTGAAGATACTTGCCACCGCTTCCATCCATTTGCATGTGAATCCCAAGAATGCCTTTATCCTCAGGAACACGGCCAACCACTACTGCAGCTGCTCCATCAGAAAATATAAGCGCAGTTTTTTTGTCCATTGGATTTAATAGGCTTGAACATTTATCGACAGCTACAACCAGAACATTTTTATATAGTCCAGTTTGAACGAACTGAGCACCGGTTGCTAGAGCAGTGATAAAACTTGAACATCCTGAATGCAGGTCGAGGCCAGCACAGGTTTCCGCTCCAATTTCATGTTGTACCAATGCTGCCGTAATATGCGTATCGTGCGTATTTGTACCGATAATGACCAAATCAATTTCCTTTGGGTCAACCCCTGCATCTTCTATTGCACGTTTTCCAGCGATTACACTCATTTCTGTTAGCGTTGTTTCAGGTTCTTCGTATCGACGTTCCATGATGCCAGTCTTTCGGATGATTTCTTCTTCCTTAATCCCAAAACGTTTCGCTATTTCCTCATTGTTTACAATTTTTTCTGGTATGTTTGCCCCGATTCCTAAGATCCCTGCATTATATTTCATAATAATCCTCCAAATTATGACTTTTTTCTACCTAATTGTAGCATAAAATC
Organism: Bacillus sp. THAF10; assembly: GCF_009363695.1. Taxonomy (NCBI): domain Bacteria; kingdom Bacillati; phylum Bacillota; class Bacilli; order Caryophanales; family Bacillaceae; genus Bacillus; species Bacillus sp. THAF10. Next base: position 2,524,351 of record NZ_CP045403.1, read on the forward strand.
AAAAATTGTCGGAAAATTGCGCATCTATGAATATCAAAAAAATCTTTCAGAACCCGGCTTTAAAACTTTTTTACAAGGAAAACAAGAAGCACTAAATGTATGCCTAGCCCAGCTATGCAGATGGGAATAAATTGGTTGGTGCTGACGGTAGTGAGTGCTGCGACTGGCCAGTAGGTTGGGATAAGCATGAAGAGAATTTTCCAAAGGCCGGGCACAAGCATGGCTATAATTGGGGTGATGATGCTGACATTCATCACCTTAAAGAGTGCCAGCCCTTCTACTTTGTTTGCTGCGAGCATTCCTAAAAGTAAAGCAAATATTGGAGCTTCGAGTGCAAAGATGGTCGCGATGATGAGACTCTGAAACAAAGAAATCTCTACTTTGTCAGTGATAACATGAACGGCAAAAAACAAGAAAAAGCTTAGCGTAAAACTAGCTCCCAAACGGTACCGAATATATCCGCTTTTTTGCAATGGAGTAATAGCATAATAGTCCAATAACCCCTCATCACGATCATCTAACAGCATAAACCCTGTCATCATTCCTAGCATCGCTGGTATCATCAAAAAGATGATTCCCATGATTAGCTCCACATAACTCGAGAGCACTAACCCACTAAATTGCTGCAGCAACTGATTAGCGTAAGGATAAAGCACGCGAACAAGTACAGCAATCAAAAGTGGAGCGAAAATTCCTACCATCAGAATTCCGTCCCTACTAATTAACCTAGCGTCATTCAACATGCGCTGATACATCATTTTCATGTCACTCCCTCCCCTTTATGAAGGACATGTACTTTGAAGCTATATGTGGCCAGATAAAACAGTCCTACACTCCATATGGAAAGTATAGAAATTGAATATAGCCAATCCTGCCATGATAAAGTTTGAAAGGCACCTTGAATCAGCACAATTCCTCCGTAGCTTGGCAAAACTTTTAACAAGAAAGAATCCCAGCTAACAAAGATACTCACAACTGGAAGAAAGAATACTGTTATAAGCAGTGGTGAAGAAAATAAAAACTGATTAACCGTTCGGACTCGCACGGCTAAAAGCAAGCCTAACAGCGTAAACACAATCGAAGACAGCACGACCCCCACTACAAATGGAAAAATATGAAAGGTTAATTGATGCACAAAAAGCATGATTGCTAGACTAGATAGTACGGAGATTAGGGCTAAGGAAAGAATCTTGGAAATAAGAAAGCTACCAATAGATAAGCCTGTTATAAATAATGGTCCGTACACTTTTTGGCTTTTTTCTAAAAGAATAATGCCGCCAATAAAAAAGCATCCCAAAACAGACGGATCGGTAAAGACGATAAGTACCGTCAGCTCTTGCTGGTAGCTATTGGGTAAAAAAGCAAGTAACAGCACATACACCAAAACCATAAACAGATAGGCAAAATAAAAGCCATGCTTGTATTGAAATCGGATGTCTGTCCAGAGCATTTTCATGGCGTAAGCTTCCTACCAGTCACTTCGATAAACACATCCTCCATTGTCTTTTCGTGAGTATGGATACTTAAGATGTCTTTTGTGTTTAATAGTCGGAGAAAATCGCTATTTCCTGCAATGCTGGTTAATGGAAAGCTAGCTTTTTCTTGCTGATTTTCCTTTTTCGCATATTCAACTATCACTGTTTTTTCTTTTCCTTGCCTCTTTAAGTTTGCTGGTGTATCGATTAGAGCGAGCTCCCCTTCCACCATAAAAGCAACCCTATCACAGAGCTCTTCTGCAAGATGCATATGATGAGTGGTAAGAATAACGGTCTTACCCTCGGACTTTTTGGCAAGGATGATATCCTTTAAAAGCTTACTATTATTAGGGTCTAGACCTGATGTGGGTTCGTCTAGAAATAATATGTCCGGATCGTTTAAAAGGGCTCGACAAAAATTCAGGCGCATTTTCATGCCTTTGGAGTATTTTTCAAAGCGGAGATTAGCCGCCTCTGTTAAGCCCACCTGCGCAAACAAGCTCTCTGGTTGCACCGTTTCCTTTGTGTACAGTTTTTGAAACAAACGGAGATTCTCGAGACCTGTGAGCTTGTGATAAAAATTAGGGAACTCAAATGCAACCCCGATTTGTTCATAAAAATTGTTCTTTTTTTGTTTCATTTCTTGCCCAAAAACTTTTACAGAACCATAGTAATCACTCAAGAGACCAATGAGTATTTTCTGTGCGGTACTTTTCCCCGCTCCAGAAGGGCCTAGAAACCCAAAAATCTCGCCCTTTTTTACTTCAAAGCTTATGTTTTTAAGGATAGGTGCGGCGCTCTTCTTATAACGAAAGCTTAACTCACATACCTCAATCAATTTTCTCACTCCTTAAATAATCGTTGAGCTAATCCTTCTGCCATTAGTTCAAGAGCTGGCTGAAAAAGTTCTTCTCCTACTTCCTTTTGGTGAAGGGATATTAAAACAAACGAACGAAAGGCGGCCGTAATTACATCTGGTGAAACCTTCTCCATACTTCCTTCTTCTTGCCATTTAAGGAGCAGCGGCTGAAGATCGTCAGTGTCCTTTTGAATATGCTGCTCCAATTTGTCTGCTGGTAGCTTTCGGATGATTTGTTCCATATGCTCTTGCTGAAATGAATGCTGGATAAATGGGTTGTTAAGCACCGTCGTAACGGACGTCATTAACAGGTTTTTAAATGCATTGGCATTCATCGGACTTTCAATATGCTGAAGGATTTGCCATTTGAGTTGTGCTTCCTCTTGTTCAAGGATCTCAAAATAAAGTTCCTCCTTTGATTCGTAAAAAATATAAAAGGAGCCCTGGGCAATGCCTACTGCTTTTGTCAGCTGGGACATGGTTGTCTTCTTCAATCCGTATCGCTGAAACAGTTGCTTCCCTTTTTCATGTAGCTTTGATTTGATGAGCTCTCGCTCTTTTGAGGTAAAGCCTTTTACCATCGGTACGCCTCCTATCTTCTTTATTTGAACATATGAATATTTTTAATTTTTATTCATATGTTCAGTTTACTATAGTTTGTTGTTTGTTGGAAGTAACTATGAGGAGGGGGGATGGTTCTCGTGGAAGTAAAGGGCGGTGGCGGTTCTTGTCGAATATTGATTTATGGCTGATAAAGGTACCGTTTTGGCTGATAAATTGTTATTTTGGCTGATAAAATTCTGTGGCGGCTGATAAATTGTTATTGTGGCTGATAAACCTATATTTTGGCTGATAAAACCACATTTCGGCTGATATCCGAGGCAGCCGCCTAGGCAGCGCCAACCACTTTCACCCTTAACAAACCAAAAAGCAGCCACGACAGCTGCTTTTACCACTTCAATTCACGAACGAGCCTCAAAAGCTCATCTTTTTCATGAATTTCCCACGTATTGATTTCTTCTTTTAATGATGCCAAAGTTCCATAGCCCTTCACAAAGCTATTTAAGCGAGCGACTAAAGTCGAATCTACCAAAGCCTGTTCCGTACCATAATATTGCTGCAGTAGTTCCCATGCTTTTGGGTATCTTTTGAGGTAGTATTTTTGGTGGCGCTGCTCCGCACAAGTAAAGGAAGTAAACGGTTGGAGCTCTGTACCGATGTTCCCTTCGATCTGTTCGCTTAAGCTCGCACGCACACTCAGTAATACATCCTTCTCTTCCTCATCACGGTACAAAAATAACGAAAGATACTGCCTCCCTTTATACGTGCCACGGGCGGGATTATGGGAGTTCCAAAAAAGACGAACAATGTCTTCAAAGCTGATAAGCCTAGAATCGAAATCAATTTCTAGGGTTTCCGTATGATCGCCCATCTGTTTATAGGTTGGATTGGCTGCCGTCCCTCCTGCATAGCCCACCCTTGTTCGAATGACTCCTGGTAAATACCCGAACCGGGCATCTGTTCCCCAGAATCAACCCATCCCAAATGTGGCCGTTCTTATAACATTTTTAGCCATGAACATTCATCTCCCTTTATACTTTTGAAACGACCCCTTGCCTCAAAATATTTTATCCAAAAATTCTTTAGCACGTTGGGTTTTCGGTGCGGTGAAAAATTCGGCTGGTGTGGCTTCTTCTATTAGTTTTCCCTCATCTAAAAATAATACACGATCAGCGACTTCACGGGCAAAGCCCATTTCGTGGGTGACGATCGCCATCGTCATGCCGCTTTGAGCGAGGGCTTTCATTACTTCTAATACCTCTTTGACCATTTCGGGATCTAAGGCAGAGGTTGGCTCATCGAAGAGCATCACTTCTGGGTCCATTGCAAGTGCCCGAGCAATCGCTACACGTTGTTTTTGCCCACCAGATAGGCGGCTTGGGTATTCGTGTGCTTTTTCAGAAAGTCCCACCTTTGAAAGAAGGTCCAGCGCCTTCGCTTCCGCTTCTTTTTTGGTTAGACCTTTTACAGAAACCGGGGCATACGTTAAGTTCTCTAGCACTGTTTTGTGTGGAAAAAGGTGAAAATGTTGAAACACCATTCCGAGGTTTTGTCGAACTTTATTGATGTTTGTTTTCTTATTGGCAACCTCTTCCTCCTTTATCCAGATTTGTCCGGAGGTAGATTCCTCCAACAAATTCATGCAGCGCAAAAAGGTGGATTTCCCTGAACCAGATGGTCCGATGATGGCAACCACTTCTCCAGCTTTAATTTCTGTTGATATCCCTTTTAGCACTTCATTTTCGCCAAAGGATTTGTGTAAGTTATCTATTTTAATCACTGCGTCTCATTCTCCTTTCAATGAGCTTGCCAATAAATGTTAGGACCATCACAAGTCCGTAGTAGATGAGGCCCGCGAAGATAAATGCCTCAAGGAAAGCATATGTGTTCGATGCTGTCATAAAGGAGCGTCTCATGATGTCCATTACACCAATAACGGTGACGATGGCAGACTCTTTGGTGAGCGTGATGTATTCGTTCATGAGTGCTGGTAAAATATTTTTCAATGCTTGCGGTAGAATGATGTCCTTCATCATTTGGCGGTACGGAATGCCAAGCGCCATTGCTGCTTCTCGTTGTCCTTTGTCCACAGCCATGATGCCCGCACGAATGACCTCAGAGATGTAGGCACCAGAATTCAATCCAAACGCCAGAATAGCGGCAGTGACAGGCTCAAGCGTGATGCCAGTTGCTTGTGGAAGCCCAAAGAAAATGAGCATGAGTTGCAGAACAAGTGGGGTTCCCCGAAAAATAGATGTATAAATATCTGCAATGATAGCGAGTATTTTTATTCTGCCAATTTTACATAATGCCAGAAGTGTTCCAATGATAAACCCGATAATACCAGCGAGTGTTACAACCTGTAAGGTAACTCCGATACCGCCTAAAATATAATCGGTGGAACCTGAGATGGCACTAAAATCCAAAAAGCCTATCGTCAAGTGTGACCATTCCTTTCTCTTATAAAAATAAAATCAAAAGGGCGAAAGCTGCACCCTTTTGATTTTCAACGTGTGCTTATTCCTCTTCTCCACCAAACCATTTGTTGATAAGTTTTTCCATCTCTCCGTTCTCTTCCATCTCCTTAAGAACCTGGTTGAACTCTTCTGTTAGTTCACTACCTTTTGGCAGAGCAATAGCGGAGCCTTTTTCATCGGACTCTAGTGTGAATCCAGTTAACTCTGGATCTTTTTCCATAAAGCCTTTCACAACGGTATCTTCAATAACAGCTGCATCAAAACGGCCAGTTTTGATATCTTGGACTATTTGAGGAATGCGGTCGCGATTTTCAATCTTCATGTCTACTTCTTTCGCGATTTCTTCTGCTTTATCATATTGAATGGAGCCCATTTGCACCCCAACAGTTTTTCCTTTCAAATCTTCTAAACTTGTTATATTGCTATCTTTTAAAGACACAATCATATTGTGAGCGTTATAATAAACATCCGTAAAATCCACTTGCTTTTCACGCTTTTCTGTTGGTGTCATACCGGCGAGAATCATGTCAATATTGCCTGCTTTCATTGCTGTGATCAAACTACCAAATTCCATATCGACAATTTTCAGTTCATAGCCTAGCTCTTCTGTGATTGCTTTTGCCAAGTCCACATCAAAGCCAATAATTTCTTCGCCTTTCTCTGTATCAATATATTCAAAAGGTGGATAGTCTGCGGAGGTTCCCATTACCAGTACCTTTTTCCCATCCCCTTCCCCATTTGAAGAATTAGCACCATTGCCAGCTGTACCGCAAGCAGATAGCATACTAATTGTTAAAATACTAATCAATGAACCTAATAACCATTTTTTCACGTTAATTTCCCCCTACTAATTTCTCAGTATAATAGATGTATGTTTATTCGAATAAATGTATTTTAACACACACTAATAAATATGCAATATAATTAATAAAAATAAATGTAGTTTGTATATTTTTATTATTCTGAAATAAGACAACAAAAAAACAAGGAACACTTCCGTCGTGTGTTCCTTGCTTCTTTTAGGCCACCTTTAATTCTTTTTTGAGCGTCTCCCTGAGCTTACATTTTGCGCGATAAATTTTTGATTTCACGGTAGAAGGATTCATGTTTAAGGCGGCGGCAATTTCTTTTTCCTTCCAGCCTTTTTTTAGTTTCAATTCTAATATTTTTTTATCTTCAGGAGGGAAATGTACCATTGTTTCCATGATTAGTTCTTCTAAAAAATCAGCTTCCACTAAGGATTCTACTGAAGTGTATGATACTGTCCCAAGGTGATCAAGGATAAAATCCTCTAGCGGAATTCCGTTGAATTTGTTTACTTTTCTAAAGTAATCAATGGCCGTTCTCCTGGCAATAACAGTAAGCCATGCTCCTATCTTTTCTATCGATTCAAGGAATTCCATTTTCTTAAAAGCCTTCAAAAAGGTTTCCTGAACATTGTCCTCTGCGAGCTGTTTGTCTCGCATGATGGAAAGACTTATCGCAAATACCCGGTCATAATACGTTTCGTACATGTGCACAAAGTCCATGATCAATCCACCACTTTCAATATGACGGTTACTTTAAACAAATCGCCATCCGTATCGATGGAAAGGGAGCCTTGGTGCAGGTCGATGATGGATTTTGCGATGGCTAGCCCCAAGCCAGAGCCTTCGGTATTACGGGACGTGTCACCACGCTTGAATCTTTCGTACAGCTCTTCACTTTGATCATTTAATTCGTACTTTGATACGTTTTTAAACGTAATTTTTACGTTTCCTTCTACTTGTTGCACCTGGATATATACTCTGGAATGTTCTAAAGAATATTTAATGATGTTTCCTATTAGGTTATCAAACACTCGCCATATTTTTTGGCCGTCCACCATGGCGAATACTTTCGTCTCTGGTGTGTGGACACGGAATTGCAAATTAGAGCTTTCTAGATTATCCCCATATTCCGCAAGTGCCTGCTGCAAGAGTTGATTGATATCTACTTTTGCTTTTATGAGTTCGATGTTTCCAGAGGCCATTTTGGACACCTCGAACAGGTCGTCGATGAGGCCTTTAAGACGCTGGGATTTGCGGTCAATAATTTCTAGGTACGCGGCCCGATCGTCGTCAGTTATATCGTTCTTTTTCAAAAGCTCCGTATAGGTGATGATGGAGGTTAATGGCGTACGAAGGTCATGACTTACGTTTGTAATGAGTTCGGTTTTCAGACGTTCACTTTTGGCTTGTTCGTTTTGAGAAACTGTCACACCTTGCTTAAGTTGATTTAGATTTGCTGCCATTTTTGCCATAACGGAGTTACCGGGCACATCTAAATTACCCCCTAACTTCCCTGCTGCCATTTCATCCATTTTAATTGAAATTTTATTTAAATACCCGATTTGTCTTAGCAATACGAGGAGTGTTGAACCTCCCACAAAAATGATTAGCAGCAGATAGAAGATAAAGGTTAATGGATTTAAGAGTAATAAAAACCAAGCAAGTCCTAAACAGAATATAATAGCAAGTAAGCTTACCGCTTGTACTCCAACAGATTTCTGCAAAAATGCTGCTTGTAAGTATTGGTATATTTTTATAGCGGATGCTTTAATCCATTTACTTACTATTGCGAGAACACTTTTCTCCCAAACCTCTTTTGCTGCTTTCCATGAAGTTATTCCTGCCAACGATACCCTCACTTGTTCGTAAAAAAGAAAGCCTAAAAAAGTTGTTAATGTAATACTAATAATCAGTTCCGTTAACCCTGCTGTATTTCTAAAGCTAATGGCATAATTAATCGTATTATTTATCCAATAAAAGCTAATGGCAGCGAACATGAATGTGGCAAAAGCGATTGCTAAGCGAAAATCTATCGGTATTCTAAGATACAATCTCTCCATTCTTCCAAGTTCCTTAGGAAGTCTCGCAAGCTTCCATAGGGCTGGAATGGTTAGAAGCATAAGCATGATAGATCCCACTCCTAATCTCCAGAACCATACTCTATCTTGCTCGTATTTTTCCTTTGCGTGAAGAAGATCACTGTTTGGTGAAAGATTTTTTGGTACGCCTATTTCCCCTTTAGATTGACCACGAGCTTTATAGATTGCTTGATACAACCAGTCTTCATACGGCCAGTTATAAGAGTTAAAATAATCATTTCCGTTCACAATAATCTCAGTGGAATATTGAAAATCGTTTTTAGAAAAGGTTTCTTTCAAGGTTTCTGAATTTGAAAAATTCGCATTCGTATGAAGCTCTTCTCCTTCTTCGATGTAATACACAAAATCATCTTCAAATAGAGAAGCTGCAAATTGAAAGTTTTCCTCGTTTTCAAAGTAGTGGTTCACTTCTTTTTCTTTTTCTGCAACTATCTTTTCTTTGATATGGTCATCACTTTCAAAATTATTGCGAATGTCTTCTAGCTTTTGATTTAGTTCTTTCTTTAATTCGGCTTCATCCTCGAATGACTCCCCATCCTCTGCCATTCGAATTCTTTCCTCGTATTGATTACGAATATTTGCAAGCTGATCCTCTAGTGATCCATAACGGTAACGGTGGTCTTCAATTTCCTCTTTTGTGACTTCTATTTGAGACATCACTTTTTCTACTGTTAATGGTGTGAGTTCCTCAATAGCAAGTGTATTATGAAATTTACTAAATTCTGTATTAAATTCACCTGTATAAAAATAATTTTTTTCATAGAATCTATGCTTGTTAGCCATATAAAATAAAGCTCCACTACATGAACTTACGAAGATCAGTGCAACGAAGAATGTCACCAATCTACTTTTCCATTTTGTACCCAATCCCCCATACCACCTTTAAATATCTTGGATTTTTTGCGTCGATTTCGATTTTCTCTCTAATTTTTCTAATATGTACCGCTACCGTGTTTTCTGCGTTATAGCTCGGCTCTTTCCACACCCGCTCATAGATGTCGTTAATGGAAAAAACGCGCCCGGCATTTGTCATCAAAAGCTCGACAATTTTATATTCGATAGGAGTTAGCTTTACCGGTTCGCCTTGGACGGCTACCTCTTTCGCTTCTTTGTCTAGGGTGAGGCCATTTAGGTCAATGACTTTTTTCATGCCTTCAAAGGTACCAAGTGTCACGTATCTTCTAAGCTGAGATTTTACCCTGGCAACTAGTTCCATCGGGTTAAATGGCTTTGTTACATAATCATCCGCTCCTACCTGAAGTCCGAGGATTTTATCAGTGTCTTCACTTTTTGCACTGAGAATGATGATTGGAATATTTTTTTCTTCTCTGATTCTGTGTGTTGCAGCAATTCCGTCAAGTCTTGGCATCATCACATCCATTAAAATTAGGTGGATTTCATTTTCGTGCAAGAGTTCTAAAGCTTCGATGCCATCCTTAGCTTTCAGAACTTTGATTCCTTCGTTTTTTAAGTAAATTTCGATTGCGTCTCTAATTTCTTTTTCGTCATCCACGACAAGTACCGTATAGTTTACCATCTCTCACCATTACCTTTCTTGCTCTATGTACACATCATATATGGTAAATCTTAAATATTATGGAGGGAATTTCTTAAGATTTTCTTAAGTTACCAATTTATTATATACCTGTTTGGATAGGGAAAACATACCAAAAACGATGTTTCCAAGATGGGAGGTGTGCTTCTATTCATCGCTCCAAGCTTTTCTTGCTGTCGAACTGATAACTAGAACGTCTCTTACACAAAAAAATCGAGCACCCCAACTGGAGTGCTCGATTTTTACCTATCTATTAAATCTCTTCACAATGCTCTTCGAAGTAGCCTTGCAGCTTTGTGATAACGGACATTGGATCATGTCCTTCGATTTCGTGACGTTCTACCATGGTGATGATTTGTCCGTCTTTTAAAAGGGCAAAGGACGGAGAGGATGGCGGATAGCCTTCGAAATAGTCGCGGGCTTTTTCCGTTGCGTCTTTGTCCTGTCCTGCAAATACCGTTACTAGGTGGTTTGGACGTTTATCATAATGGACGGCATGTGTTGCTGCAGGGCGGGCAATTCCACCAGCACAACCACACACGGAATTGACCATCACTAGGGTGGTTCCTTTACGTGCAAATGCTTCTTCCACGTCTTCTACCGTTTTAAGCTGCTCGTACCCTGCTCTGTCCATTTCTTCGCGGGCAGTACGGACAACATCATTCATAAACATATTAAAATCGATATTCATGCTGATCACCTCAAGTTTTTAACTACCTCTATCATACCAATTTTTTTAAAATAAAAAAACAATAAAGGTTTATGTTTTCCATATTCGGGTATAGAACAGTATATCATCCAGACCATGACCCTATACTCCCGATGGAAGGAAAGCGTCCCCCAACGCTTTCCTTTTTTTATGTTACGATTTTTCTAGCAGATTTTTAATGGCAAGCGATACGGAAAGCTCATTTCGTGCGATTTGCTCCTCTAGATGGGGAAGCTCCCTTTTTACGCTGTCCCTTTCGAAAAACAGCCGTTCGATGTGATCTTTTAGGGAAGAGTAAAACCATGTTTTCTTTTGGTCTTCCCGGCGTTTTTGAAACTCACCAGAATCCTTTGTCGTACGAAGAAATCTCTCCACCGTTATCCATGCTTTATCAATGTCCACATTATGCAATGCCGAACAGGTAAATGCTTTTGTTTCCCATCCATTTGTTGCGGGCTGAAGAAAGTGGAGAATCTGCTTATATTCGTGGGCGGTTTTTTCAGCTCTTACTTTGTTTTCTCCGTCCGCTTTGTTGACAACAATTGCATCCACTAGCTCCATTATTCCTTTTTTCATGCCTTGAAGTTCATCTCCTGCTCCTGTGAGGACGAGAAGGAGGAAGAAATCGACCATATCTCGAACAAGAGCCTCGCTTTGACCTACCCCAACCGTTTCCACTAGGATGACATCAAAGCCTGCCGCTTCACATAACAGAATGCTTTCACGTGTTTTCCGGTGCACCCCACCTAAGGTGCCGCTAGAGGGGGAGGGCCTGATAAAAGCTCTAGGGTGGCGAGCGAGCTGCTCCATCCGTGTCTTGTCTCCTAGAATACTACCACCGGTTTTGGAGCTACTAGGATCAACAGCGAGCACCGCCACCTTATGGCCCTGCTCACAGAGATAAAGGCCAAACGCTTCAATGAAGGTGCTCTTCCCAGCACCTGGCACACCACTTATCCCAATTCTAATTGACTTACCGGTTTTTGGCATGATTTGCTGGATAATCTCCTGACTTTTGTCAAAGTGCCTGTTTGCATTGCTTTCGACTAAAGTGATTGCCTGCGCAAGGTCTGTGCGAATACCTTTTCGAATACCCTTTACTATATCATCAGCATCCCTTTCGACCTTGCGCAACACTTTTTTCTTTTTAGTCATGAGCTTCTTCCACTTCCTCATAGCCGAGGCGTTCGTAAATTTCTTCCAGTACTTTTTCTGCAGCTCTCGGAATCACTGTTCCTGGTCCAAAGATGGCTGATGCGCCTTTCTCGTATAGGAATTCGTAATCCTGGGCAGGAATGACACCACCTATTACAACGATGATGTCCTCACGGTTAAGTTTTCTTAACTCCTCAACCAGCTGTGGAAGCAGGGTTTTGTGACCTGCTGCAAGCGAGCTAATGCCAATTACATGGACATCGTTTTCCACTGCTTGCAAGGCTGTTTCAGCTGGAGTTTGAAAAAGAGGCCCAATATCCACATCAAAACCAAGATCGGCAAAGGCAGTAGCAATTACTTTTGCTCCTCTGTCATGGCCATCCTGCCCCATTTTGGCAATCATGATTCGCGGCCTTCTTCCTTCCAGCTCTAGAAATTCTTCAATTTTGTTCTTCACTTGACTCATCTCTTCCTCATTGGAGAATTCGCTGCTATAAACACCGCTAATGGAACGGATAACCGCACGATGGCGATTTGCAACTTTTTCAATCGCATCGGAAATTTCACCAAGACTTGCTCGCGCCCTTGCTGCATCTACGGCAAGCTCGAGTAAATTTCCTTGTCCCGTTTTCGCTGCATCTGTTAGTGCTTCTAGTGCAGAAATGACTTGTGTCTCATCTCGGTTTTCCCGCAGTTCTTGAAGGCGTTGAATTTGTTTTTTTCGAACCTCGGCATTGTCTATGTCAAGAACCTCGATAGCCATGTCTTCTTTCTCGAGGCGGAATTTATTGACGCCGATAATAGCCTCTTTTCCAGAGTCTATTTTTGCTTGACGACGAGCAGATGCTTCTTCGATTCTCATTTTCGGCAGGCCAGTTTCAATTGCTTTGGCCATTCCACCAAGCTCTTCAATTTCTTCAATATGAGCCCAGGCTTTATCAATAAGCTCTTTTGTTAGGGTTTCCACATAGTAAGAGCCAGCCCAAGGGTCGATTACTTTCGTGATATCTGTTTCTTCCTGTAGGTATAGCTGGGTGTTACGGGCAATTCGTGCAGAGAAATCTGTCGGAAGTGCAATTGCTTCATCTAGCGCGTTCGTATGCAAGGACTGTGTATGGCCATTAGCAGCTGCTAGAGCCTCTATGCATGTACGGGTTACATTATTAAATGGATCTTGCTCGGTTAAGCTCCAGCCTGAGGTTTGCGAGTGCGTTCGCAGTGCCATCGTTTTCGGATTTTGCGGTGCAAACTCCTTCATCATTTTTGCCCAAATGAAACGAGCGGCACGCATTTTCGCGACTTCCATAAAAAAGTTCATGCCAATTGCCCAGAAGAACGACAATCGAGGGGCAAATTTATCGATGTCAATTCCCGCATCCAGTCCCGTCCGAACATATTCAAGACCGTCCGCAAGCGTATAGGCAAGCTCAATATCTGCAGGAGCCCCTGCCTCTTGCATATGATAACCAGAGATACTGATACTATTAAACTTTGGCATATGCTTGGACGTGTAGGCAAAAATATCCCCAATAATTCGCATCGACATTTCCGGTGGATAAATGTACGTATTCCGTACCATGTATTCTTTTAAAATATCATTTTGAATCGTACCTGATAGCTTTTCTTGACTAACGCCTTGCTCTTCTGCTGTTACGATATAAAAAGCCATGATTGGTAGAACTGCACCATTCATCGTCATAGAAACGGACATTTTATCTAGCGGAATGCCGTCAAAAAGAATTTTCATATCTAGGATTGAGTCGATCGCAACACCTGCTTTTCCTACGTCTCCTTCGACCCGCGGATGATCGGAATCGTACCCACGGTGTGTGGCAAGGTCAAATGCAACAGATAACCCTTTTTGGCCCATTTCTAGGTTACGGCGGTAAAAAGCGTTACTTTCTTCTGCGGTTGAAAAACCTGCATACTGGCGAATGGTCCATGGGCGGTTCACATACATGGTTGGATATGGTCCACGCAGATACGGTGCAATACCAGGTAGAGTCCCTAAGTGTTCTGCTTGATCGATATCCTTTTCGTCATACTGTGATTTTAATTTTATTTGCTCATTCGTTTCGTATAATAGTTCCTCTACAGCGGTTGAAGTTAGAGGAACGGCTTGGACGGTTGAATTGGTATTTAATTGTAGCTTCGAAAAATCAGGCTTCATGTTCGGCTAACCCCATTTCTTGGTGAATCGTGAATAATTGCTCATAGCAGTTGGACCGCATATGAATAAAATCAGAAACTCCCAATGTTTTTAATTCTTCTTGTCTCGGTGTATCCGGAAGTCCTGCTAGCATTATTTTGCGGTTTGGTGCTTGAAGAATGCTTAGCGATTCGTTTAGTAATTCCGCATACGTGTCATCACTTCCACAAATACAAAGATGACCTGCTATTTTTTCTTTTTCTACCCAGGAAACTAATTCGTTTAGATTCTCAAAGCTGGGGCTAATTACAGGTGCGAGTCCACCAACCTGGAAGAATCCTGACGCGAAATCAGTTCTTGGCTTGTGGGTGGCAAGGGCGCCTAAATTGATGAGTGTCACACTAGGTGTATTGCCTGTTCTCCTTTCAGCAGCTTTTGCCTGATAGCGGAGGTCTTCAAAGAATTGTGATAGCCTAACAGGTTTGATAGCCCTTATTTTTACAGCGGGATAAACGTCACTTCTTTCTATTATTTTTGCTAACTCCGGCTCTTTGAGATCTTCTTTTATGTTTGCATACATGTTTGTGCCAATTAGGACCTTTTTTCTGCTTGCAACATCCTGTAGACGTTTTTTCTTCACCGCATCAATTTGATCCTGAAGGAAGTTTGATTCTAGTGCCTTCACCATTCCGCCGATACCATCGATTTGTTGAAACAGCTTCCATGCCTCCTCAGCAAGCTTACTTGTAAGGTGTTCCACAAAATAAGAGCCAGCTGCAGGATCCGCTACCTTTGATAAAAAGCTTTCTTCCTTTAGGATATAGTGCGTGTTTCGGGCGATACGTCTTGAAAAAGTATCCTCTCCAAGCTGATAGCTATCGATGTTTAAACTGTCAGCGCCACCCACAACCGAAGAAAACGCCTCTGTTGTTGTGCGGAGCATGTTCACATAAGGATCCAAATTGGATTTATTGAATTTGGATGTTGTCGCGTGAATGGTTATGTTTTGTACATCCTTGCTTCCACCAAACGCCTCTACGATATTACTCCAAAGAATTCTTGCCGCTCTTAGTTTTGCAAGTTCCATAAAAAAGTCACTACCAATCGAAAAGGAGAAAACTATTTCACTTGCAGCCTCGTCTACGGACAGCCCTCTTTTGGTCAACGCGTGCAGATACTCCACGGCACTACTCATAACAGCAGCAAGCTCCTGCACAGCATTTGCTCCACCATGGTGATAAGGGGAAGCTTGAAGGTAGATTGTTTTTAAGGACGGTGCATGTGTGTTTTTCCACTCTACATTCGTTTTCATGAGATCATATAGTTCATCTAGAGGTTGAATGAGCATACCTGTAACAGCAAGCTCACCAATTGGATCTACTCCTATTACACCCTTCAGCTTAGAGGATTGTAAGTTACTTTCATGTAATGCACGTAAAATGGGTGTTGCATCTTCTCCTGTATACACCTGTATATCAAGGTTATCTAGCGAGATTTCCTTTAAAAGCATTTCTAGGTCATCTTTGTTTGTGATAGAAAGCGCTAATGGGTCTGAAGCAGGAAAGGTAGAAAAGTGAATGGTATGTAATCCCTCTGCAAGCTCCTGTTTTAGCCTTGCATTTGTCTCTTCTAAGCTAGTAGCAGGATACAATTGTTGAGAAACGCTCCAGTCAGTTTTCGATTTGATTGCCTGTTGCACTGCTTTTGTATCTTTTTCCGTATAAATTGGTTTTCTCGTAATTCCTTCGTATGTATCACTATAAAGCTTGGAAACAGGCTTCCCCTTTAACGCCTTTTCTGCCTGTTCCTCCCACTCTTCTAAAGTTGCTTTTGGGAAACTATTATTCTTCATTTCTTTTATTTTACTCATGTTTCATCCCCTCGTTCCCTCAGTTGCGTAATCGCTTACAAATTTAAATTTTTAAAAAGTTCTTATATTTATTTTAATATAGTTATATTAGGAGGGCAAACAAAAGAAAAAGCTACGCATACTTATTTGATGCTGTAACTTTTGTTATTTTAGATTGTTACATCAATTGTTGAGATTACTGGATAATGGTCGGACGGATACCCCTGATCATAGCTGTTTTTAATAATTGCGGTTTGGGTTATCCTTGTGCCTGTACCTGCAAAAATATAATCGATTGGCTGTCCCGTTGTACCACCCTTGTAGTTATGAAAAGTCAGGCTATTTTCCATTTGTTCTTCTGTAAATGTACTGTAACAGCTTTGCATGCCATTCACCGCCTTTAAGGCAGTATTTTCAGGGGTTGCATTGAAATCTCCTGTTAACAGGGTTGGCAGTTTCGTATTCTTCATCATGTTTTGGATGAGCGCTAAACCCTTCTCTCTTGCTAATTGGCCAATATGGTCTAAGTGGGTATTGAAAATGGTCATGATGGGCTCGTTTGTTTCTTTTTTATGAAGTTCCGTCCAGTTACAAATTCGTGGGTAATGGGCATCCCATCCCATGCTGCCGATATCATTTGGTGTTTCTGATAGCATGAACGCCCCTTTTTCCCCCATTGTAAAGCTAGATTTCTTCGCAAGAATAGCAAGGAATTCCCCTTCTGAATCAGAATCTATTCTGTTCACTGGGAAAATCTCGTAGGTTGTTTGGAATTCCGTTGTAAGCCAAGTTAGCATTGGTGGGGTGAGCTCTTGCAGACCAATTACGTCAGGCTGATACTCCACTATGGTTTCTCTAATCCAATGCTTTCTATCACGCCATGGAAAAGGATCCGATGGTACAAGTACACGAAGGTTGAAGGTCATTATTTTATAGGTACGTTCCATTCTTTCAGCCTCCTCATTTATTTGTAAAAAAACCGCCGAGGTCATCAGGTGCCTCGCCGGTTTTTAAGTGCTCTATTAATAGATAGACGTATTCTCTTTGGACATTTTCTCAATGATTTCTTTTACGCGAGCTAAGAAGCGACCGCATACAAGGCCATCAAGTACTCGGTGATCAAGGGACATACATAGGTTAACCATGTCACGCACCGCAATCATACCGTGATCCATTACCACAGGGCGTTTTACAATCGATTCAACTTGTAGAATAGCCGCTTGTGGGTAGTTGATAATTCCTTGTGACTGAACAGAACCAAAGGAACCTGTGTTGTTAACCGTAAACGTTCCACCCTGCATTTCAGCGGAAGTCAGCTTGCCTGCACGAACTTTGTTTGCAAGCTCGGTGATTTCTCGAGCGATGCCTTTGATTGTTTTCTCGTCAGCGTTGCGGATAACTGGAACGTATAATGCGTCATCAGTTGCAACTGCGATGGAGATATTGATGTCTTTCTTTTGGACGATTTTCTCGCCAGCCCACATAGAGTTGATTTGTGGGAATTCTTTTAGTGCTTGCGCAACGGCTTTCACGAAGAACGCGAAGAAAGTAAGGTTGTAGCCTTCTTTTTTCTTAAATTCGCCTTTGATGGAATTACGGTAGTCCACAAGGTTTGTTGCGTCTACTTCGACCATAGTCCAAGCGTGTGGTGCTTCGTGTTTGCTACGTAACATGTTTGCTGCAATTGCTTTACGTACACCAGTTACAGGAATTTCAATGTCACCAGCTTCTACTGGTACGTTCACTGGTTGTGCTGCTTTTGGCGCACTTGGAGCAGACGGTGCTGCTGGAGCCACTTTTGGTGCTTCTTGTACTGGAGCTTGAGCTGCTGCAGCTGGTTTGCTGTCTGCTGTTGGAATGTTACCAGAATCAATAACAGCTTGAATATCCTTACGTGTGATACGTCCGCCAGCACCAGTGCCTTTTACTTGCTCAAGATCCACATTGTTGTCTTGTGCAAGGCGAAGAACTGCTGGAGAATAGCGACGCTTGTTTGGTGCATCTGCATCATTTTCCTCTGCTTTTGGTGCTTCTGCCTTTGCAGCTGGTGCCGCTTCTTCTTTTGGTGTGTCAGCAGTAGCTTCCGCTTCCCCGCCACCCTCTGTTTCGATATAACAGATAATTTCTCCAACTGCTAGAGTGTCTCCGTCTTCAGCTACAAGCTCTTTAATTGTTCCTGTAAAAGAAGAAGGGATTTCTGCGTTTACTTTATCTGTCATTACCTCGGCTAGAGGATCATATTTGTTTACTTTATCGCCCACGCTTACGATCCAGCGACTAATCGTACCTTCTGTCACACTTTCACCAAGCTGTGGCATCGTTATCTTTTCAACTGCCATGATGGGACCTCCTTTGTTCATTAAGAAGAGTCATCCGAAGTTGGCCGGTCCACTCTTCCCTTTTTTGTCAAAACGCTCTGTTAACCGCCGCTGTTTATCTCTGCAAAAGGCTAGGCTTTCTGCGGGATGACCTTCAGCTTATTCAGCTTCGCCTGTGCTACTTTCCCACTAGAGTTCACGCCTTTTGCTCCAATCTACAGCTAGAAATTACTTTTTACCATCAAACACCTATAACCTATTAAAAATTAATATTCAGCTAGCTCGCGCATTGCTTTTTCTACTTTATCCGGGTTAACCATGAAGTATTTCTCCATCGTTGGTGCATATGGCATTGCAGGTACATCAGGACCAGCAAGGCGCATAATTGGTGCATCAAGGTCAAATAAGCAGTTTTCCGCGATAATGGCAGAAACTTCACTCATGATGCTTCCTTCTTTGTTGTCCTCTGTTAGTAACAGCACTTTACCTGTTTTAGACGCTGCTTCCATGATCGCTTCTTTGTCTAATGGATAAACAGTACGAAGATCAAGGATGTGCGCGGAAATTCCGTCCTGTGCAAGACGCTCTGCCGCTTGAAGTGCAAAGTGTACACATAATCCGTATGTGATAACAGTGATGTCTTCTCCTTCGCGTTTTACGTCCGCTTTTCCAATTGGTAGTACATAGTCATCCGTTGGTACTTCGCCTTTGATTAAGCGGTAAGCGCGCTTATGCTCGAAAAATAGTACTGGATCCTCATCGCGAATTGCTGCTTTCAATAAACCTTTTACATCGTAAGGAGTAGAAGGCATCACGATTTTCAGACCAGGCTGGTTAGCAAAAACTGCTTCCACAGACTGAGAGTGATACAATGCACCGTGTACGCCTCCCCCATAAGGAGCACGAACAACAAGTGGACATGTCCAGTCATTGTTAGAACGATAACGGATTTTAGCTGCTTCTGAAATGATTTGGTTAACTGCAGGCATGATGAAGTCAGCAAACTGCATTTCTGCAATCGGACGCATGCCGTACATTGCCGCACCTATCGCTACACCTGCAATTGCAGATTCAGCAAGTGGTGTATCGATTACTTTATCTTCTCCAAATTGATCATAAAGTCCATGAGTGGCTT